>CALDSR010000013.1 GCA_937924505.1 uncultured Granulosicoccus sp.
CCACGCTCGGTGCAATACAGCGCCAGACCGGTTTCGTCGCACGAAGACTCGATGCCAAGCACGATCATTTGGTAAACACCTCAGTGACGGTTGAGTTTGTGGAACGAATCCCGCTATACTAGAGAGCTTTCCGCGCTCTAGCCCGAGAAATTTACCGAATGCCATCAGTACGAGTCAAAGAGAACGAGCCTTTTGAAATGGCTCTCCGCCGCTTCAAGCGATCTTGCGAGAAGGCCGGTGTGCTTACCGAAACCCGCCGCCGCGAGTTCTACGAGAAGCCCACGACCGAACGCAAACGCAAGGCAGCTGCTGCCGTCAAGCGTCACCAGAAGAAATTATCCAAAGAAACATCACGACGCGTTCGTCTTTACTAAGCGTCGACATCAGCTGACAGCTGTCAGCTGCTGTGTGTAAACGGGCGGTACCGATCGCCCGATGACAGATGCTCTTGAACATGCTCGGGCCATCGTCATTGGATTCCAGTTGATGAGCCCATGCCATGAGCACGACCAAAGACCAAATACTCGCTGACATCAAAACGGCCATGAAGGCCGGTGATAAATCGCGTCTGAGTACCTTGCGCCTAATCAGTGCAGCGATCAAACAAAAGGAAGTGGACGAGCGCATCGACGTTGATGAAGCGCAAACCATGGCGATTCTCGACAAGCTGATGAAGCAGCGTCGCGAATCCATTGCACAATATGAAAAAGCCGGTCGTGACGATCTGGTCGCCGTAGAACAAGCAGAATCGGCCATCATTCAGACCTACCTTCCTGAAGCACTTGATCAAAGCGAAATCGACAAGATTGTCGGTGACGCTATTGCCGCCACCGGAGCCGCATCGGTCAAGGATATGGGCAAGGTCATGGGTATCGTCAAACCTGCATTACAAGGCCGAGCCGACATGGGCGCCGTCAGCAAGCTCATCAAGGAACGCCTGGGTTAACAATAAAGCGATACACATGAGCGATCTGACCTTTCAATTTCTCGACGCCCCGCGCAAGGATCCGAAGAAGCTTAAAGCGCCCGTGCGCATCAAGCACTTCAAGGAAATCTACGGACAGTTCAATCCGGAGAAAGCCGCACGACAAGCCGGTCGATGCCTGAGCTGCGGCAACCCCTACTGCGAATGGAAGTGCCCGGTACATAACTACATCCCGAACTGGTTGAAACTGATCGCCGAAGGCAATCTGCTGGAAGCGGCCGAGATGTCGCACCGTACCAACTCGCTTCCCGAGATGTGCGGACGCGTCTGCCCACAGGATCGACTCTGTGAAGGTGCTTGTACCTTGAATGACGGTTTTGGTGCTGTGACCATCGGCTCCATCGAGAAATACATCACCGACGAAGCCTTGAAGCAAGGCTGGCGGCCGGACATGTCGAATGTCGTCAAGACAGGCCGCCGCGTGGCCATTGTCGGTGCCGGTCCAGCAGGCCTTGCGTGTGCGGATGTCCTGGTTCGACACGGCGTCGATGCCGTCGTCTTTGACAAATACAACGAAATTGGCGGCTTGCTGACCTACGGCATCCCACCCTTCAAACTTGAAAAGGAAGTGGTATTCACCCGTCGCGAAATCATGGAAGGTATGGGTATCGAGTTCCGCTTGAACACAGAGATTGGCAAGGACATTCCTTTCCAGCAATTGCTCGACGACTACGACGCGGTATTCCTTGGCATGGGTACCTACACCTCAATGCGTGGTGGTTTTCCGGGCGAAGATCAACAAGGCGTTCACGAAGCGTTGCCCTACCTGATATCAAACGTCAATTATCAATACGGTTGGGACAAGGATGACGCCAATTTCGTCGACATGAAAAACAAGCGCGTGGTTGTGCTTGGCGGTGGTGACACCGCGATGGACTGCAATCGCACAGCGATCCGCCAAGGTGCCAGTTCGGTCACCTGCGCCTATCGGCGTGATGAAAAGAACATGCCGGGCTCGCGCAAGGAAGTCAAAAATGCCAAAGAGGAAGGCGTGAACTTTCTGTGGAATCGCCAACCGATTGAAATTGTCGGGGACGACAATGGCGTCACCGGTGTAAAGGTGATTACCACCAAGCTCGGCAAGCCTGATGCGCGCGGACGACGCATGCCGGAAGAAATGCCCGGTACGGAAGAAGTCATCCCTGCAGATGCCGTTTTGATTGCGTTCGGTTTCCGTCCCAACCCGGCAAGCTGGTTCGGCGAATTTAAAATCGATACCGACGATCGGGGACGCGTTGTCGCACCTGAGCAATCAAGCTTCATGCATCAAACGACCAACGCCAAAATTTTTGCCGGTGGCGATATGGTGCGTGGCTCCGATCTCGTGGTTACCGCGGTCTTCGAAGGCAGAAACGCGGCAAGCGGCATCATCAATTACCTGAAAGGCGACACGGCAACTCAGGCGACGGCCAAAGACAGTCTCTCGCAACCATCTGCGAACGCTTGATCGTCGGCGACATGGCAACACCACTCAAAAACGATCTATACCTTCGCGCACTCAATCGTGAAGAAACGCCGCGCACACCGGTGTGGGTCATGCGCCAGGCCGGTCGCTATCTGCCGGAGTATTTGAAAGTTCGTGCACAGGCCGGCGATTTCATGACCTTGTGCAGCACGCCCGAACTTGCCTGCGAAGTCACCTTGCAACCCATTGATCGCTTCAATCTCGATGCGGCGATATTGTTCTCCGACATATTGACCATCCCCGATGCAATGGGGCTCGGTTTGTACTTCGCAGCCGGTGAAGGTCCCAAGTTTTCCAAGCCGGTCAGAACCCGCGCTGATGTTGAAGCATTACCGGTTCCCGATCCCGCCGACAAGTTGCGCTACGTCACCGACGCGGTCAGCCTGATCAGAAAAGAACTCGACGGCCGTGTGCCATTGATCGGTTTCTCTGGCAGTCCATGGACACTGGCCACCTATATGATCGAAGGTGGAGGCACCAAAGACTTTGCAAAAATCAAAGGCATGCTGTTCAGTGACCCGGACAGCCTGCACGAGCTTCTGACACGCACCGCACAATCGGTCATCCTGTACTTGAATGCGCAGGTCGAAGCCGGTGCTCAGTCACTGATGATATTCGACACCTGGGGTGGCGCACTGTCACCGGCAAACTATCAGACGTTCTCATTGCAATACATGCAAATGATCGTCGATGGCTTGACCCGGCAAGCGGACGGGCGCAAGGTCCCTGTGGTGCTTTTCACCAAGAACGGTGGCCAATGGCTGGATTTGATGGCTGACACCGGTTGCGACGGACTTGGCGTTGACTGGACCATGGATCTCGCCGATGCACGTCAACGCACGGCTGACCGTGTTGCCTTGCAAGGCAATCTCGATCCATCCGTTTTGTACGGCTCGGCCGACACCATCGAAACCGAAGTGCAACGCGTGCTCGACAGTTACGGTAACGGACCTGGACACGTATTCAATCTTGGTCACGGCATTCACCAGCATGTGAACCCCGAACACTTGAAAATCATGGTTGAAGCGGTGCGCACGCGCAGCGCCCGCTAAGCTTACTCGGACCCTGGCCGATTGCTCTCAGCGGAGTCAATGGATACTCGCTGATCGACAACACCGCTCCTTGGGCGATAATCCACAAGATGCTGCAACTCATCGCACGCACGCTTCAATTCGATCTCGTCCAGCACAGAATCGTAAATAAAAGACTCAGCGCCAGATACTCGACCACGAAGCGCTTCGATCTTGTCGTGACTGTCGCGCAAATTAAACACAAGCTGATTCAATCGTTGAATCTGATGCTTTCTGAAGTATTTGAGCTCTTCAAGTTCGGTAACCGCCTCGTCAGTTGTCGACGAGATTCTCGGCATTCCCAGCGCTTGCCCACCAGGAAACTCAAAGGAAGGCATTAAAGGCTCACCCAGATCGATATCGAGTGTGACTTCGCGCAATGACGATGACGGAATATAGCCCGCCGAAAACAGTCCCTGTGTAGCAAGCGATATTGAGCCGTTGGGGGCACGCCTGGAAGCGCGTTGTCCGGGAACTTGACCGCTATCACTACCCCGATGCGACACACCTTGCTTCGATATGACCAGCCACACAGCCAGGCCTGCAAAAAATAAACCCAGAAAATCGATAGTCGATAAACGCTCACCAAAGACAAAGTACGCAATAAGCATCGTTATCGGTGGCGAAAGATAACCAAGGCTTGCGACCTTGACGGCAGATATTCTTCGGAGCATGTAAAACATCATTCCGTAAGCGCCCAACGACACGACGAAAGCAAGCCAGAGAATCGAAAATACAAGCTCGCCACCCCATCGAGCCTCGAAGCCTTCAAAAACCACCGCACCGCCCACCATCACAACAAGCGCGCTACTACTGTGAATCAGCGCTATCAGGGAAAGTGGAGTCGGTGCTCGCTCGTCGGCCTCGTTAGCCAGTGATATTCGGCGATCAATTAGACTTGCCACGCTGATGGCCACTATTGCGATGAAAGGCAGCGAATAACCCAAGGCCGAACCACCCAGCGCAATCCGGTCGGACACCACCAGCATGATTGCCGCGAATCCCAGCGCCAGGCCCGACCATTGCCGAAAACTGATTCTTTCCCCAGCGATCGTGGGTGACAAGGTTGCTGTCATCAAAGGTTGCAAGGCCGCTATAAACGCAACCAAGCCCGCCGAAACACCCAACGCGAAGGCACTGTTTCCAGCACCAAGGAATATGGCATGCGACAACACGCCGACACACACATGCAAGCCTAATTGCGAACGTGGAAGAGAACGCCAGGCTTTGCTGAGCGACACAAAGACCAACAAGACCAGAACGACGATCATGTAACGGTAGGCGAGCAAGGTAAACGCACCCGCGTACCCTTGTCCGTACTTGGACCCGATCCAACCCGAACTCCACAGCACAATGAAGATCAGGCACCCCAACAGGGTTTTATAGCCTAGCAATTGAACAACTCCCGAACGCGAGTGACGCTTACGCAGTCACCCACTTACAGCTCCAAACAACAGTAGGAAGCGTACTAGGACTGGTATCAACCAAGCTAGCCTTTTCCCTCAATCGCTGACTATCTTTCTGCTAGGCACTATTACATCCCGTGCTACCTCATGAGAAATCCCAGTCGTTCATCGACTCGCTTCGGTTCGATTTCAATGATCTCAGCAGCCACGATATTCTCAATAACAAAGGGATCCTCGTTTACTCGCTGCTCAACGACATCACGCGATTTGTCATGCACCAGCACCGTGCCGCCTTGTCCCGATGCAAGACTACCTGCCATGACGAAAACACCTTCGGCAAAACCGCGCTCGAGCCACTGATTGTGGCCATCCATAAATGCCGACGCCTGACTTTTATTGTCAGAGAATTTGAGTAGAACCAGAAACATCGATTGTCTCCTTGCCATGAGTGAGCGAATTGATCGATTCGCATTCGAAACCAGTGTCAGTGAGCGCCCTTCCCGACCAGCAAGCGACTGACGTCCTCACAAATTCCAGCGTTGTTCGGATGCGCACTACTCAGCAACAGCCCGAGGACACGACTTCCGCCACCGTACATATTCGCCTCAGCGTTTACGTCTGCACCTGCTTCAAGCAAGGTGTTAACAATTTCCACAGCGTTCAAGGGAACAATCTGCCGATGGGACTCGACACCATTGGCAGCCACGTAGTGCAGCAGGGTCGCAGCGTGCCCGAATTGAGATGTCTGTTCTGCAAGCTGTGGGGACGTGGCCAGCATCTCGGACAAGGATGACGCCTCACCTGACAAGGCCAGGTCGACAGCCTGTTCAAAATCATTGTCAAACATTGTGCTGCCGAGCGCTTCAACGTCCGCCCAACGTTGAAATCCATGCTCACGTGCGACACTCAACTTTGCGACATCCATGGTCAAGGGGAAGCGCATGATATCAGGCGCGCTCATAGCCCTCATTTCCGGACTCCAGCAGGCGAAATGAAAAACAACAGAATCATTGCCCTCGAAATGCGCTTCAATCAGGGTATTGGTCTGACGCAACAGAAAATCATGAATGCTGATCTTGCTGCGATCCAGTTGCAAGGTTTCATGATGCAGCTGCCTCAGTGCTGCGATCTGTCTGTCAATGTAGATGTCAGTTGCCATCAAAGCTCACACGATATTTACTTGTCAGACCAAGTCTAGCGAGAATGCGCACAGGTCGCAAAAGGATCTCAAGAAAAAACACGGGTACTGAATCTGAGACAATGTGATATTACTCACCGAAGCGACTCACTATGAGTGAATCCATCAGATGTTCGATCATCGGCAATGCTGGCGGCGGGAAATCCATTCTGTCTCGTGCATTGGCATCAAAAGCTGACATTCCTTTACATGAAATGGATACCTTTCTCTGGAAAGAGGACTGGCAAAGTGTTCCCAGTGATACGTTTATTGCGCAACACGAAAACCTGATCGCAAAACAACAGTGGATCATCGATGGCTTTGGCACACCTGAATCCATTAAACCAAGATTCGATCGCTCTACACACATTGTATTTGTCGATCTCCCCATCTGGCTGCACTTTGCCATTGCCGCTGAGCGACAAATGGCCTGGAAAGACGGCACGCAGAAGCATCCTCCAGGTGGTATGTCCTCACCACCTCCGACCAAGCGCCTATTTGAAATGATGTGGACAATACATACCGAATTAAGGCCACGAGTACTGGATATGCTTGACGCTGCAGAGTCGCGCGGCGTAAACGTGGAAATCATTACATCAACCGAAGACTTGCGAAAACGGCAGTTCGATCCCTTACTCATTATCGACGCTCAGTAATTCAACTCAGCAAAACCGATTGACGACATAATGAATGCAGCTGAATCTCAAGCCAACTCAAACAGGTCACGCTGGCCACCAGCGTGTTCCGGCAGCGGCGCCCGAAACAACTCAGTATTCAGAAGATTGTGCTCACGATTGGCAGCCAGGCCGTAGCGTTTACAGGCGAGCTCAAAGCGCTGCTGTATAAGCTCGGCACGGGGTCCTGTGCCGACAAAACGTTGGCCAAAACCACTGTCATTCAAATTGTTACCGTGCGCCTTGTTACCACGCAGCAGACGCATGGCTTTAAGTACTCGATCGCAGCGCATTGGATAATGCTCTGTCAGCCATTCCGTAAACAGTGTTGCCAGTTCATGCGGCAATCGAAGTAACAGACAGGTAGCCATGGTCGCCCCATGTTCCGCTGATGCCTGCATGACGCTTTCTATTTCCGGCTCATTAAGTGCCGGTATGATCGGTGACATCGATACCCTGACCGGGATTCCGGCGTCCGCCATCGTCCGCATGGTGCGCAGCCGGCGATGTGGGGCTGCCGCTCGCGGCTCGAGCAAGTGAGCGAGCTTGTTATCAAGCGTTGTCAATGACACAGCAGCGGTCAGGAGGTTGAGCTTGGCAAATTCCTGCAAAAGATCAATATCGCGCTCGATCAAGGATGATTTGGTGATCATATAGATAGGGTGCCGGCATTCGAGCAGTACTTCGAGAATTTGCCGCGTGATTTCAAGTTTCCGCTCGAGCGGCTGGTAGGCGTCAGTATTGACGCCGATGGCAATCGGTTCACACTGATAAGAGCGACGGGAAAGCTCCTGGCGCAACAAGGACGCTGCTTCCTTTTTGGCATACAGCAAGCGCTCGAAATCGAGACCAGCCGAATGCCCGAGAAACGTATGCGAAGGCCGTGCAAAACAGTAAACACAGCCATGTTCACAGCCCCGGTACGGATTGATCGATCGGTCGAAGTGGATATCGGGGGATTGGTTACGGGTGATGACGGTCTTGGCACGGTCCTCTCGCCACACCGTTCGCGAAGAGGATTCGTTGGCCATATCCGTATGCCAGCCATCGTTGATATCGACACGCTGCATGGTTTCGAATCGCCCACTGCGATTGCTGATGGCACCTCGGCCGCGTCTTGCTCGAGGGGTGTTGTGCATGGTCCGACCCCAATGACTGTATATTCATACAGTCTATCAGGGCATCACGATGTCTACAACATCGGCATGGCAGACAACATTACAACTGATCAGAACAGCTGTTCGACTTCCTTCTTGCGATCTTTCCGGGTTTTAACCACGGGTTTGCTGGCACCATTTCCGGAACTCTGCGTTGATCTCACGGTGACCGTCTTGTCTCCTTCCGGCATGTTTTCCTTGAAAAACATTTCCAGCACCGAGTTTTCCGTATCACCCGGCAGACCGGTCTTGCGATCGATGCGAATCGTCTCGATACCGACGGGCTCAATATATTCAGCGACGGGTGTGCCACTGACCGTAGCCGCCATATAGCTTGTCCACATTGGCAACGCGGCTATACCACCGGCCTCGCGTCTGCCGAGTGGATCAAGACCATCAGAGCCAATCCAGGCGGCCGCAACAACCGTCGGGTTATGCCCGACAAACCAGGCGTCAAGTTGGTTGTTTGTCGTTCCGGTCTTTCCCGCTAGGTCCTTGCGATTGAGTGCCTCACCCGCGCGACGCGCCGTTCCGCGACGAACCACTTCGCGCATCATGCTGTTCATGATGTAGGCGTTGCGCGGATCAATGACTCGGGGTGCATCAACCGCGTCGATCAGCACTTCGGCAAGTTCTTCGGTTGGACCACTTGCGGTTGTGTCTGTTGTTGCTGAGGTACTTGCACCCGCATTGTCCACATCGACTTCTGCCTGCATTTCGGCAGCCAGCGGATTCTCACCGAGTGGATCGCAGTCATCACACAACACCACCTTGGGTGTGCTGTAGATGACCTCGCCACGTGGCCCTTCGACACGATCAATGAAATGCGGCTGGACGCGATAGCCGCCATTGGCAAAGATGGCAAAGGCGCTGGTCAGCTCCATCGGAGTCACCACCGCGCTGCCAAGCGCCAAGGACAGATCTGGCGGCATATTGTCTTCGGCAAAGCCAAACCGCTTGGCATAGTCAACCGCGTATTCGATCCCGATTTCACGCAGGACGCGAACCGAGACCAGATTTCTTGATTTGACCAAGGCTTCGCGTAAACGCGTCGGTCCGAAGAAACGACCACTGTAGTTTTGCGGCCGCCACTCACCTTCCAACGCATCATCGTGGAAAACCACCGGTGCATCGTTGTATATGGTCGCGGCGGTGTCGCCTGCAGCCAGCGCGGCCGAATAGATAAAGGGTTTGAAGGTCGAACCGGGCTGGCGTCGAGCCTGAGTCACTCGATTAAATTTACTGCGAAAAAAATCATAACCGCCAACGAGTGACGTTATTGAGCCTGTCGTGGGTTCCATCGAGACAAATGCCCCTTCAACAGACGGCAACTGAACAAAACGGACGGATCCATCTGGTCGGATCTGCAGGGTGATGACATCACCAACCGCCAAAGCCTCCGAGACGTCCGTCAGTTCATCGCCGCGTTTATCGATCTCGATTCGTTCGCGTGCCCACTCGACATCTTCAAAGGGCAAATTGTATTCAATGCCCTCTTCAGTGATAACGGTCGCCGTGTTGTTTTCCACAGCCAAAACAGCCGCCGGCAAGGTGTCTACCGGATTGGGTAAATCCTTCAAGGCGGCCATCAAGGACTCGGCATTGACCAGCACGTCCGCATCGAGCTGGGCTACAGGTCCGGTATACCCATGACGCCTCTCATAATCGTACAAGGCATCGCGTAGTGACAAATTGGCGGCGTTTTGATTGTCACTCTTGATAGTCGTGAACACGTTGTAGCCTGCGGTTGCCCAGTTGTCACCGAACAACTGCTCCATGCGCGCGCGCGCCATCTCACCCACATAGTTGGCTTCAGCTTCCGGTCGGGAGTAATGCAGACTGGCGGTAACGGGTTGCGCCTTTGCCATCTCATAGGTGGGCGTGTCGATCATCTCGAGAGCGTGCATACGCCCGAGTACATAGTCTCGTCGAAGCAAGGCACGCTCGGGATTGACGACAGGGTTATAGCGCGACGGTGCTTTCGGGAGTCCGGCCAGCATCGCCGACTCCACAAGCTCGAGATCGGAAATTTTCTTGCCGTAGTAAACCTTTGAAGCAGCCGCAAAACCGTAAGAGCGGTTGCCGAGATAAATCTTGTTGACGTACAACTCGAGAATTTCGTCTTTCTCAAGCAGGCGTTCAATCTTGAATGACAGGAAAATCTCGCGGACTTTTCTTATATAAGTCTTTTCGCGCGTCAGGAAGAAGTTACGGGCGACCTGCATGGTGATGGTACTGCCACCTTGAGATCGACGCCCACCAGACTTGGCGACACTGACAGCCGCGCGAATCAGACCTTGATAATCCACACCGGGGTGATCATAAAAGCGCTTGTCTTCGGCCGCGATGATCGCGTTTTTGAGGCTGTCCGGTACCTCCGAAATCTGCACCGGCTCTCGGCGCTTTTCACCGTACTCGGCGATCAGATCACCATCGGCGGTGTAGATCCTCAGGGGTATTTGCAGCTGGACCTCACGCAATTGCTCAACGTCTGGTAGCTCGGGCGCAATCTTGTAATAGAGGTATCCCACACCGATTGCGACCAATAATCCGGCGCAAATGCCCGATATGGCAAGCCATTTGAATACAAAGCCAAGCCAGCCAGACTTTCTCCGGCCACCTTGGTGGTCTGGAGAGTGTCTACGCCGGTGTTTACGGGATGACGATTGAGGCATTGATCTGCCGATTAAGCGTGTCGGATCAATGAATTATATCGGACCATCTTGTAAACAACCTGAAAACTTGCATGCCTTGGGTTCCAGCTAACAGGGACGTAACAGGACCGCCAGTTTTCTGCCACCGGCAACTCATCCGGACGTGTTCGGGCGAGAGGTCATTTAGATAAGCGTTGTTACCAGCATCCAACGGAGGAATGTGATCCACACCGTATTTCTGGTCGAGAAACTCTCGACTGGCGCTAAAGGAATATCACGGTATGGGCGCTAAACCTGACATGGCACTCAAATTCTCATCCAGAAACGCGGGCCTCGTTGGCCTGGACATTACGGCGACGTCGGTAAAGCTACTGGAGCTTAAACCGACGAAAAAGGGTCACAAGGTGGTTAGTTACACCGTTGAACCCTTGCCGGCAAACGCGGTTAACGAAAAGAACCTGCAAGACGTCGAGGCGGTTGGCGATGCCATCCGACGAGCGGTCAAGCGTTCTGGCACGCGAACCAAGGCCTGCGCGGTCGCCGTGCCCAGCGCAATGGTGATCACCAAGGTGATCCAGATGCCTGATGATCTGAAAGATCACGAAATGGATGCACAGATCGAGCTTGAAGCGGATCAATACATCCCTTATGCGCTTGAAGAGGTCAACCTTGACTTTGACGTCATGGGGCCGTCGGAAGAAGCCAATGGCATGGTTGATGTGCTACTTGCTGCCTCTCGTAGCGAGAACGTTGAAGATCGCACGGCTGCAGCCGAGATCGGCGGACTGGACGTCAAGATTGTTGATGTCGAACCCTACACAATGGAAGGGGCATTCCAGCTGATCAAACATCAGATTCCCAATGAGGGCATGGACCAGACAGTGGCCATCCTCGATGTCGGCGCAAGCATGACAAGTCTTTGTGTGTTGCGCGATCAGTCACTCATTTATACCCGTGAGCAGCCCTTCGGTGGCAAGCAGCTGACGGAAGAAATCATGCGTCGTTACGGACTGTCTTATGAAGATGCAGGTCGCGTCAAACGTGTCGGCGGTCTTCCTGACAACTACGAACCTGAAGTACTCGCGCCATTCCGCGACCTGATGGTTCAACAAGCGAATCGCTTCCTGCAATTTTTCTTCTCTGCAGACAAAAATGATTACGTTGACCACATCGTACTCGCTGGTGGCAGCACCGGTATCGAAGGGGTCGACGAACTGATCGAGCAACGTATCGGTACACCTACTGTGCTTGCCGATCCTTTTGGTGAGATGAGCGTCGGATCCGATGTTCCAGCGCAACGTCTCAAGGACGACGGCCCGGCAATGATGATCGCCTGCGGTCTCGCCATGCGAGGAGCATCGTAATGACAAAAATCAACTTACTACCGTGGCGCGAGACATATCGTCGCGAAAAAAATACGGAGTTTGGCATCATCCTCGGTGTCTGTATGGCAATCGCTGCCGGTATCGGCTTTGGTGGTTTCAAATACGCCGAAGGCAAGGTCGACTTTCAGGCACAGCGAAATGCACGTCTGAATACTGAGATTGCACAGCTTCAAGAAGAACTGAAAGAAATTCGCGAACTTGAAGAAACAAAGAACAATCTTCTCGCTCGCATGGAAATCATTCAGCAGCTTCAAGGTCAGCGTCCGCAGATTGTCCATACGTTTGACGAGATCGCCAAGCGTTTGCCAGATGGCATTTTTCTGACAGGCATGAAGCAGGAAGGCGCTACGCAGCTGGTCATGGAAGGACGCGCCGAATCAAACGCTCGAGTTTCCGCACTCATGCGCCGCATGGATCGTAGCGAGTATTTCAAGAACCCGCGTCTCGACGTGATCAAATCTGAAAAGGACGATGTCATCTCCAACTTCAAGTTGAGTGTCATCCAGGACCGCCCAAAAACTGAAGCGGAGGAACTTGACGATGGCATTTAGTGACACGATAGCAGAGCTGCAGAAGATCGATGGCGAAGATTTCAAGCGCATCGGTACTGCGCCTGTTGCCCTTCGCGGCTTTTGCATAATACTCGGATGTGCAGCAGTACTCGGAGCCATGGCTCACTTCATGGTCCGTCCGCAGTTTGACGAGCTGAAAGTGGTTGAGGCAAAAGAAATCGACCTTAGAGCGAAGTTTGACCACGAACAAGCCAAGGCCGCCAACCGCACCGCTTACGTTGAGCAGCTCGAAGAGATGAAGAAGACATTTAACGTCATGCTTCGTCAATTGCCCAACAAGACAGACATTGAAAGCCTCCTGGTTGACTTGTCTCAGACAAGTGTCGCCAGCGGCCTCGAAGTCAAATACTTCAAGCCGGAAACAGAAATTCCACGTGAGTTCTACGCGGAGTATCCGATTCGCATCAGCGTCACCGGTCAATACCATCAGTTTGGTCAGTTCATCAGTGGTCTCGCAGCACTGCCACGAATTGTGACCCTGAGCAATATTGACATCAAACAGACTGATAAAGGTAACGCTGAAAACAATATCGCCAGCAAACTGAAAATGGATTTGATGGCAACTACCTATCGTTATCTCGAGGAGGATGAATAAGCCATGTACCGGTTGAAACTCGTACCGTTGCTCGGTTGCCTGTCCATGCTGACTGCATGTGGCGGGGACATGTCCGACCTCGAGCAATTCATTAGTGAAACGAAACAAAAGCATCACGGCAAGGTGGATCCGTTACCGGAATTCCCTCCTTACCAGACATTTACGTATGACGCTTCTGATATTCGTGACCCGTTCAGACCGCAAACCGATCTGAGCGCATCACCTGTCGCAAGTGTAGAAGAGGAAGCTTATTCCGGTCCCAGACCTGAGGCAGCTCGTCGAAGGGAGCCATTGGAAAGTTATCCGGTGGATGCCCTGAAAATGGTCGGCTTATTGCAACAGCAGTCGCAGACCTGGGGATTAGTACGTGATCCTGATGGCACGATCCACCGAGTTCAGCCCGGCAATTACGCTGGTCAGAATCACGGCAAGATCGTCACTGTTTCTGAAAGCAAGATTGATATCGTCGAGCTCGTTCCCGACGGTCTCAGTGGCTGGGTTAATCGCGATGCACAACTCGCGATGGCCGAAGACTAGATTAATACGGAGATACCTTAAAAATGCAAGCCCGCGAAAATACGCTCCGACTCAGCCGGATCAGTACACGCAATATCGTTCGAGTAATGAGTCTCGCCCTGCTCGCTGGTGCCGCTCTGGCAACCCAGCAACTGCAGGCGGCGTCCAATGCTCTGATTGATATCAGCCATGTAACCCTTCCGGGGAACAAGCAGCAATTAGCCTTGACTATGTCTGGCCCTGCTTCTGCCCCCAAGGCGTTTACCATCGACAATCCTGCGCGTATCGCACTGGACCTTGCCGACACCAGCAATAACCTTGACGAGCGCAACTTGCGTATTTCTTCGGGCTTGTTGCAAAACGTCACGACGGTAGAGGCCGGCGGTCGAACACGTGTTGTCATCAATCTGACTTCCCTGTCGCCTTATCAGACGTCCATCAAGGGCAATCAACTGCTCGTGACTCTGGATAGTGATGCAGACGGATCACAACCTGCCGCCGCTGAATCGATTCTTGTTGCCAGCGACGGTGGCGACAGCGATGAGAACTACACCGGCCCGATAACAGAACGCGTCAACTCCATTGACGGTCTCGACTTCCGACGCGGCCCGATGGGTGAAGGACGTATCATTTTCGATCTGTCTTCTGCCAGCATTGTTACTGACATGCGTCAGGAAGGTGGACGCGTTATCGTCGACTTCCCAGATACACAGCTAGCCGCAAAACTGCAGCGTCGACTCGACGTCATGGATTTCGGTACGCCGGTACAGTTCATCGATGCCATATCCAACAAGCGTGGCACCAAGGTGATCATCCAACCTGCCACACAGGAATTCGAACAGCTGGCTTATCAGTCGGACAATATGTTCACGGTTGAACTGAAGCCAATGAGCAAGGAAGACATTGAAGAGAACCGCAAGAAGAAGTTTGGTTATATCGGTGAGAAGCTCTCACTGAATTTCCAGGACATCGAAGTACGCTCAGTATTGCAGCTCCTCGCTGACTTCACCGACCTCAACATCGTGGTCAGTGACTCAGTACAGGGCAAACTGACATTGCGACTGAAGAACGTTCCTTGGGATCAAGCTCTCGACATCATTCTGCAGACGAAAGCACTTGGCAAACGTCAGGCAGGTAACGTCATCATGATCGCGCCAGCTGAAGAAATCGCCAACCGCGAGCGAATTGAACTCGAAGGCATGAAACAGAAGACCGAACTCGCGCCGCTACGCACAGAGTATTTTCAAGCCAACTATGCAAAAGCCTCTGAACTGGCTTCTCTGCTGCAAAGCTCCGAAGGTGGCATGTTGTCAGAGCGTGGTAGTGTTTCGGTAGATGAGCGAACCAACACACTGTTGATCAACGACACGGTTGATCAGCTGAGCGATATCCGCGCGCTGGTCCATCGCCTTGACGTACCCATTCGTCAGGTACTGATCGAGTCACGCATTGTTATCGCATCAGACAACTTCAACAAAGACATCGGTGTGCGTTGGGGCTTGAACCGCAACACGGTCAACAACGATAACCCAGGTGGTCCGGGTGAAGGCTTTGCCCTCTCCGGTAACGCTCAGGGTGTTTCAGACCTGGTCAACGGTGACGGTGTAGAGGCCGGCCGATTCAACGTCAATCTGGCAGCCGCCGGTAACGCTGGATCCCTCGGTATCGCACTCGCCAAACTCCCGTTCGGCACATTGCTTGAACTGGAACTCTCCGCGATGCAGGCTGAAGGTAACGGTGAAGTGATCTCAAGCCCACGGGTTATCACTGCCAACCAGCACGAAGCCTATATCGAGCAAGGTGTTGAAGTGCCTTACCTTGAAGCGTCTTCAAGCGGTGCTACATCAGTGTCTTATCGAAAGGCGGTACTTGGCCTGACGGTAACACCACAGATCACACCTGACGATCGCATTGTCATGGACCTGCAAGTGAATAAAGACACAGTTGGTCAGATCTTCAGCGGCGTACCAAGTATTGATACTCGCGAAGTGAGCACACAGGTACTGGTCGACAATGGCGAGACGGTCGTACTCGGCGGCGTCTACGAGCAGACTCGAATCCAGAGTGTCACCATGGTACCGTTCTTCGGTAACCTGCCTCTGATCGGCAAGCTGTTCCAACGTAACAATGGAACTGACGACAAATCCGAACTCCTGGTCTTCGTAACACCAAAGATCATCAAGGAGAACGTTTCTCTGAGCTACTGATCTATCGACGTAGTGTCGAGACAGTATGAAAGCACAGCCCGCCTCATCGAGGCGGGCTTTTTTTTTGCCCGCCAGTCTCGAATCGATAAAGAGAATTTGCACCCGCTCCCCGCTTCGGTATCATTAGCCGTAACCGACATCGATCGATTCACCGTAACAAACGATGAGCAGCATCTTCCTGATCGGTCCGATGGGCTCCGGCAAAAGCACCGTCGGCCGAGCGCTGGCCAAGAAGATTGGCTACGATTTTCTTGACAGCGATCGCGAAATCGAAGCTCGCTGCGGCGTCGATATCCCGACCATCTTCGACTACGAGGGCGAAATCGGCTTTCGTGACCGCGAGGAGCGCATGCTCGATGAGCTCTCCTCACGACAGAAACTGGTGCTGGCCACCGGCGGTGGTTCCATCCTGCGCGAAACCAGCCGTGATCGACTGAAAAGTCGCGGTTACGTGATTCTGCTATCCGTCGATCTCGATGAGCAGATGCGCCGTGTCGGTTCGGACACAAAACGTCCCCTGCTCAAGGCGGACGACCCGAAAGCCATTCTCAGAAAACTGATGGAGGAACGGGCGCCGATGTACAAAAGTGTTGCCGATGTCGAAATATCGACCGACTCACGACGCATGTATCATGTGGTCACCCGCATTATCAAGCACCTTCAAAGCAAAGACGTCATAGACATCTAGCACACCCACATTCATGCACACTCTCAACATCGATCTTGGTCAACGCAGTTATCCGATTCATATCGGTAGCGGTCTGCTCGAACAACAAGGCTTGTTAAACCAGTACGTTCGCCACAAGGCCATGGTGGTGACTAACGAGACAATCGCACCTTTATATCTTGACAAGACGCTCGCAGCGCTTGGCAATACCCCGACGTCAAGTGTCATCCTGCCTGACGGTGAATCGTTCAAGTCGTTGGCAACCCTCGATACTATCTATGCCGCCCTGCTCTCAGAAGGGTTTGATCGCGGTGCAACACTTATCGCCTTGGGTGGTGGTGTCATCGGGGACATGGCAGGTTTCGCCGCAGCAAGCTATCAGCGTGGTGTCGACTTCATTCAGGTGCCCACGACCCTGCTGGCCCAGGTTGATTCGTCCGTCGGTGGCAAGACAGCTGTCAATCATGCGCTTGGCAAAAACATGATCGGTGCCTTTCATCAGCCCATCGCTGTGGTCGCCGATATGGACACCTTGACAACCTTGAACGATCGCGAACTCAAAGCCGGACTCGCCGAAGTCATCAAGTACGGCTTTATTGTCGATGCTGACTTTTTTACCTGGCTGGAGATCAATATCGATGCCCTGCTCGCCCGCGATACCGATGCGATTGGCGAGGCGGTGCGACGTTCCTGCGAAATCAAGGCCCGCATCGTCGAAGCCGATGAGAAGGAACATGGCATCCGTGCCCTGCTGAATCTGGGCCACACCTTTGGGCACGCCATCGAAGGGTCATTGGGATATGGTGTCTGGTTGCACGGCGAAGCAGTCAGCGCCGGCATTGCCATGGCACTCGATTTCTCGAGCCGTCTCGGGCTGATTACCGAGTCAACCCAGCAACGTGGAATTGCACTCCTGGCGCGGGCCGGTCTGCCGGTTGCGCCACCGAAAGAAATTTCGCCGGAGCGTTTTCTGGCGTTTATGTCGCGAGACAAGAAAGTGTCAGCCGGCGAGTTGCGTTTTATTGTCCTCGACGCTATCGGACAGTCTCATGTGACGGCCGACTTCGAGGAAGCCACACTTCACGCCACACTTGAGCACTTTTCTGCCGCCTGAACAACGCGCACGTCATTAAGCGCTATCCATCAGACGGATATAGTAATATTCGCACTTCACCCTTGCCCACAGAGCGTAGATGTCGTCTTTTGATGCCTTGGATGTCGACCATGGCGGCTTGCTGTCAGATGCAACACTTTCTGCGCTGCAGTTGCGTCAGCAACCGTTTACTGCGACCGCGGCCGACGGCGATACCTTCAGTGACGACACGACCGCAGAACAACTGAGCGATATCAAGCAAGCCTTGATCAATGGCGACGATCTGCTCCTGATCCTCGGCGAAGCGGGTGCCGGCAAATCGACGCTGCTGAGCCAACTCGGCGCAAACAGCGGTATGCGTATCCAGTGCTTCTCGGTCAAGGGTAGCCAGCGATTCAGCACCATGAATCTCTTCGCCGGCATGCTGGAAGCGTTCAAGCAAAAGCCAGCCGCCGATCTGAAGTCAATGCTCGACCAGCTGATTCCCTGCCTGCAATCGATGATCGCCGGCAACACACTGAGCGCCATCGTGCTCGACGATGCAGATCAGGTCAACGAATCGGAGCTCACCCGCTTGCTCTCGGGCATGCTCTACGTCAACAGTCAGGACGAGACCTTGCTGCGTATCGCACTCGCAGCCCCGAGTGTGTTTGAAGATCACATTCCCGATCTCCTGCCCGAGGGCGCGGACCTGCCCTACTCGAGCTTGACAATCGATCATCTGAATTCGGATCGCGCTACCAGCTATCTGGATTTCCGCCTGAATCAGGCTGGGTATTTTGAAGAATTCCCGTTCAGCGACCGCGAAGTGTCCACCATGGTGGAACAGAGCGACGGTCTGCCTACCAGACTACACGGCGCAGCCGCCGACTTGCTCAATGAACGTCACGGTGTCTACGAGGAATCCATTCCACCAGAGTTGCTGGCCGAAGGTGGTGGCATAACGGCCGGAAAAGGTGGGAAGCTTCTGCTCGGGGCGGTGGCCGGCGCCTTGATCATCGGCGGACTCGTGTTGTTCAAAAAGCCAGGCAATGAGGTGGATGACGATCGCTACCGTGTTGTTGAGCAGCGAAAAATAGAGGCCGATGCCAACAAGATCAGCCTGGTCAATGAAGCCGAGAAGTCCACGGCGAGCGGCGACAGCGCAACCACAGCGTCGACAGCCGTCTCGACAGATAATGAAGCCGGCAGCAACGAAAACGATACGGCAAGCAACGACAGCGACGCCTCCGGAGATAGCAACTCAAATGGCAATTCGGCATCGTCATCCGGCAGTGCTGACAACACCAGCAACACTGATTCAGAATCAGCGTCGAACACTAGCTCGGCGCCAGATGCCACTAGCGACAACGGCAGTCAATCCGCTAACGGCGCTGCCGATAACGTCGATCAAAGCAGCCCCGAAAACGATGCCGGCGCGACAGCAGATGACGCCGAAACACCTCCAGAACAGGACTCTGGGCAGAACTCCGGGCAGAACTCAGAGCAATCAAACAACAGCAACCAGGTGGACCAGTCAGCCAGCAATGGTGACAGCGACGCAATTGCAGAGCCAGCGGCCGAGGCAGACGACACGGCAAACACCAATTCGGTTATTGAATCACCGAATTGGATTCTGACGCAGGATGCCTCGCTGTTTACCGTTCAGATGAGTGCCTCGACTGACCGCGCGGTGGTCGAGCAATTCCTGACGCGAAATCCGCTCGAACCGCCCAATTCGGTCTTTTCCTTCGACCGCAATGGCACCACCTGGTACGCCCTCGTTCACGGCCTGTACCCCAGCATCGATGCGGCCCGCGCAGCCGTTGAGCGCCTGCCCCCGGCCGCCCAGACCAATCAACCGTGGATCCGCGCCGTCGGGCGCATCCAGAAGGCCCTGAAAGAGCAGAACTAGTGGGTTTCAGGCCCTTATTTCGGGCCTGATCCGGACTCGGTATAATGGTGGGTCCGCCTCAGATCATTGAGGCGGTGTAACCTACTGAATACTGTTGTCACTTATGAGCTATTTGGACAATCTGGCCGACCACGGCCTGTACCAGCCCAACTTCGAACACGACAATTGTGGCTTCGGCCTGATTGCACAGATGGATGGGCGCCCCAGTCATTGGCTAGTCGAAACCGCTATCACCGCGCTTGGCCGCATGACACATCGCGGTGCAATCGGCGCTGATGGCAAGACCGGCGATGGCTGTGGCCTGCTGTTGCGCAAGCCCGATGCGTTCCTGCGCAGTGCTGCCGCAGAAGCGGGCATTTCACTATCCGGCGAATTCGCCACCGGTCTGGTTTTTCTCAACCACGACAAAGACAAAGCACAGACAGCCCGCACGCAACTTGAAAACGAATTGCGCGCGCGCGGCCTGAAGTTCAATGGCTGGCGCGAGGTGCCGGTTGATGTCTCTGCCTGTGGAGAGGAAGCGCAGCGCAGCGTACCCCGCATCGAACAAGTGTTTGTCAGCCCCAATGAAGAAATGGATTCGGCCGAATTCAACCGTCATCTCTTTGTAGCAAGACGTCGCACTGAAATCGCCTTGACTGGCAAGGATGACGAATTTTACGTCTGCTCTCTGTCAAGCGATGTCATTTTGTACAAGGGCCTTGTCATGCCGGAATATCTGGCGAGCTTCTACAAGGATCTCGAAGACGATCTACTTGAATCATCGATCGCCGTTTTTCATCAACGATTCTCAACCAACACGCTGCCACAGTGGCGACTGGCACAGCCGTTTCGCTATCTTGCTCACAATGGCGAGATCAACACCATTGCTGGCAATCGAAGTTGGGCCAATGCACGCGCCAGTAAACTGCGTTCGGATGTTCTGCCTGAATTAAGCGAGCTGGTACCGCTGATCAGCCAGGATGGTTCCGATTCCATGGCGCTGGACAATATGCTTGAAGTATTGATGTCCGGTGGTATCGATGTTTTTCGTGCGATGCGTATGTTGATGCCCCCTGCGTGGCAGAACACCTGGGAGCTCGATTCGGATCTGCGCGCCTTTCTTGAATACAACTCCATGCACATGGAACCCTGGGACGGACCGGCCGGTGTCGTATTATCTGACGGCCGTTACGCAAGCTGTGTACTCGACCGCAATGGCCTGCGACCTGCGCGTTACGTCATCAGTAAGGATCGTCATATCACCCTGGCCTCCGAAGTCGGGGTGTACGACTACGCACCCAGTGATATCACTGTCAAAGGTCGTCTGAAGCCCGGTGAAATGCTGGCCGTCGATACCCAATCAGGCCGCCTGCTGACACCACAAGACATTAGTGACACCCTCAAGCATCGTCAGCCGTATGCGAAATGGTTGCAGAAGAACAAGCGACATCTGCGCTCACGCCTGCGCGATCTTCCGCAAACCGCACCTGCGATGAATGACGACCAGCTGGCCATCTATGAAAAGCTCTTCAATGTCACCTTTGAAGAACGTGATCAGGTTCTTCGCGTCCTGGCTGAAGGTGCTCAGGAAGCGATAGGTTCGATGGGCGACGATACGCCCTTCCCTGTCATGTCAGAACATGTGCGCCCACTGTATGACAACTTCCGTCAACAGTTTGCACAAGTAACAAACCCGCCAATCGACCCATTGCGTGAAACCATCGTCATGTCGCTCGAGACCTGTCTGGGTCGCGAGAAGAATCTGTTTCGCGAAACGCATCATCATGCAAATCGTCTTCTGGTTCGCTCCCCGGTCTTGTCACGCGAAAAATTCGATACCTTGCTGGCGATGGATGATGAACCGGGTTATGCCCATGCACGTTTCAGTCTGCAATACGACCCGACAAACGAATCACTCGAACAGGCGATCGATCGCATCACCACAGAAGCTGTCACAGCAGTAGCCGAAGATCAAAAAGTCGTTATTGTGCTGTCTGATCGCGACATCGCCACCGGTTTGTTACCTGTACATGCATTGCTGATCACCGGGTCTGTACACCACGGTCTGATCGCCGCCGGTTGTCGGCCGGATGCCAATCTGGTTATCGAAACCGGCACTGCACGGGATTCACATCAGGTCGCCGTACTGGTCGGTTATGGCGCGACTTGCGTCTACCCCTATCTCGCCTATGAATCGATTCAGGCAATGGTGCGCAGTCGCGAGATCGACTCCGATGATATTCCTCAACTGGAACAGAATTATCGCAAGGGCATCAACAAAGGCTTGATGAAGATCCTGTCGAAGATGGGCATCTCAACGATCTCCAGTTATCGTGCTGCGCAGCTTTATGAAATCGTCGGCCTGCATTCAAACGTGGTGAATCGCTGCTTTGTCGGCACGACCAGTCGCATCGAGGGTATCGACTTTCCAGACCTTGAACTCGACACCAAGACCTTGGCAAAAGCCGCCTTCGATCCGCAGGTCGAAACCAGTCAGGGCGGACTGCTCAAATACATCCACGGCGGCGAGTACCACGCCTATAACCCGGATGTCGTTAATCAACTGCAGGCAGCAGTGAGCAGCGGCGAATATGAAGATTATGCCGTCTATGCAAAAACGGTTGATGACAGACGCCCGGCCATGTTGCGCGATCTGCTCGATCTGGCACCCAAAGGCGACCCGATACCCATCGAGCAGGTGGAATCAGCCGAATCGATCATCCGCCGATTCGATTCCGCCGGCATGTCGCTCGGCGCACTGTCACCCGAAGCCCACGAGACGCTTGCCCAAGCGATGAATCGCCTCGGCGGACGATCCAACTCCGGCGAAGGTGGTGAAGATGCAGCACGCTATGGCACCGACAAGATGTCCAAGATCAAACAGATCGCATCCGGGCGTTTCGGTGTTACGCCACATTATCTGGTGAACGCAGAAGTTCTACAGATAAAAATCGCTCAAGGTGCCAAGCCAGGTGAAGGTGGCCAGCTACCTGGGCACAAGGTCAACGAGATGATCGCGCGTTTGCGTCATAGTAATCCGGGTGTTGCGCTGATATCACCGCCACCGCATCACGACATCTACTCGATCGAGGATCTTGCCCAGTTGATCTTTGATCTGAAGCAGGTTAATCCGGACGCCTTGGTATCGGTCAAACTGGTTGCAGAAGCAGGCGTCGGGACCATTGCCGCGGGTGTTGCGAAAGCCTATGCCGACCTTATAACCATCTCAGGTTATGACGGCGGTACAGGGGCATCGCCATTGACCAGCGTCAAGTACGCGGGTTCGCCCTGGGAACTTGGCATGTCCGAAACGCATCAGGTGCTGCGCGCCAATGGTCTTCGTGCCAAGGTTCGGGTTCAGACCGATGGCGGCCTGAAGACCGGCCTTGATGTTATCAAGGCGGCCATCATGGGCGCGGAAAGTTTTGGCTTTGGCACCGGACCGATGATCGCAATGGGTTGCAAGTACCTGCGAATCTGTCACCTCAACAACTGTGCAACCGGTGTTGCAACCCAACACAAGGTGCTTCGCATGAAGCACTTCAATGGCAATGTTGAAAAGGTCATGAATTACATGCGCTTTGTCGCTGAAGATGTCAGACATCATCTGGCCAGTCTTGGTGTGCACAGTCTTGAAGAGATTATTGGCCGAGCGGAATACCTGACACCAGTGACCGGACAAACCGATCGTCAAGCGCGTCTTGATCTGTCACCCTTGCTTGCCACCGGGGATGTGCCCGAAGATGCGCCGCGCTTCTGTCAGGTTGAACGCAATGAACCGCATGACAAAGGGCTGTTGGCAGAACAGATGTTAAGTGACTGTAAATCGGCGATTCGAAAATCGATCGGTGGAGACTTTCACTACACCATCAAAAACGTCAATCGTTCTATCGGTGCACGACTCTCCGGTGAAATTGCCCGACAGCACGGCAATGCCGGCATGAATGACAGCCCAATCAATATTTACTGCACGGGCACAGCAGGTCAGTCTTTCGGGGTGTGGAACGCAGGTGGCCTGAATCTGCATCTTGATGGCGATGCCAACGATTACGTTGGTAAAGGCATGGCCGGCGGCAAGATTGTCATCCGCCCACCTGTCGATGCTCGCTACACTGGGCGGGATTCGACCATAGTCGGCAATACCTGTCTCTACGGTGCAACCGGGGGCAGCTTTTATGCCGCCGGTCTTGGTGGCGAACGCTTTGCCGTCAGAAACAGTGGAGCGGTTGCCGTCGTCGAAGGCATTGGCGACCACGGTTGCGAATACATGACCGGTGGCTGTGTCGTGGTTCTGGGCGAAACCGGTGTGAACTTTGGCGCTGGTATGACCGGCGGGCTTGCCTTTGTCTTTGATCAACACAATGTGTTTGTTGATCGCTACAACCATGAGCTCATCGATATCCATCGTCTCCATGCCGAATCCATGGAACGTTATCGCAACTATCTGCAAATGCTGATCGAGGATCACGTTACCGAAACCGGTAGCTCACTCGGACAGCAGATGGTGGATGACTACTACAGTATGGCGTCACGCTTCTGGATGGTGAAACCAAAAGCGGCAGAATTGGGCGAACTGCTGTCAACGCTCGGGCGCGCAGCCTGATTATCAATGGCCGGGCAAATTCCCCAGCATTTTATTGATGAATTGCTTGCCCGCGTCGATATCGTTGATGTCATCGATCTACGCGTCACTCTAAAAAAGAGTGGCGCGAACTACTCGGCCTGCTGCCCTTTCCATAACGAAAAGACCCCTTCATTTACCGTCAGCCAGACCAAGCAGTTCTATCACTGCTTTGGCTGCAGTGCGAACGGCAATGCCATTGGTTTTTTGATGGAATATGACAATATGCACTTTGTCGATGCCATCGAGACACTGGCTGACATGGTCGGCATGGACGTGCCGCGTGATGAACAGGCGGCGCAGCAACGCAACGACAGCAAACCACTGTATACCCTGATGGAGTCAGTTGCCGCATTCTATCAGGCAGAACTGCGCAAATCCCCAGAAGCTATCGACTACCTGAAAGCACGTGGTCTGTCTGGCGAGATCGCGCGCGAGTTTGCGATCGGTTATGTGCCCGACGGTTGGGATGGCCTGCAAAAAGCCTTTCCAAATGAGGACGCCGCCTTGATTAAAACCGGCATGCTGATTCAAGGTGACAAAGGCAAACGCCCCTATCAACGCTTTCGGCATCGCATCATGTTTCCCATTCGTGATCGACGCGGTCGCGTTATCGGCTTTGGTGGCCGCGTGCTCGGCAACGAAGAACCGAAATACCTGAACTCACCAGAGACACCGCTTTTTCACAAAGGCAGTGAACTCTATGGCCTCTATGAAGCGCGGCGCAGTGCACAGGATGCCGGCCATGTCATCGTGGTTGAAGGCTATATGGATGTCGTTGCGCTTGCGCAACATGGCATCACGAATGCTGTTGCAACGCTCGGCACTGCCGCGAATCAGCAACACAGTGAAACACTGTTCAGAACCGTACCCAATATCATCTTCTGTTTTGACGGTGACAAGGCTGGACGCTCGGCCGCCTGGCGTGCACTGACAGCAACCCTGCCTTGCCTGCAGGACGGGCGCGATGCTCACTTTCTTTTTCTGCCCGATGGTGAAGACCCAGATTCGATCGTCAAGGCGGGGGGCACTGCGGCGTTCAATGACTTGTTGGCAACTCGTATCCCGATCATCGACTACCTCTATGATCATCTGTCGAGTGATATTGACATGCGCAGCATTGGTGGCAAAGCGCAGCTGGCCGACAAGGCCAAACCGATGGTCAACACAATCCCGCGAGGTGTGTACAAACAACTCGCCTTGCGCAGACTGGAAGCCTTGATTGGCGTGTCCATGGGTAGCGGTTCAGCGGTGGCCCCGGCGAAACCGGACAAACGTGCCACACAATCACAATCGAATACGTTGACACCCATGAGCCGTACGGTACTCTTGTGTCTGCAGTATCCCAAACTGGTTGGCGCGGTATCGGTCGATCAGCTCAAGTTCGATTCAAGTGTTCCGGGCGCCGATATTCTAGAGCGACTCATCGCCTACTGCGAAGCAGATCCGACAGTCACAACAGCGCGTTTGCTGGAACGCTTCCGCGACACAAACCATCATGCCTATCTCACGCGTCTTGCCAGCCGCAGTTACTTGCCGGACGGCATTGAACTCGATGAAGAGCAAGCGGCAGCAGAGTTCACCCACTGCTTGCAACAACTTGCCAACAGCACCAAGGCAAGCGCGACTGACAAAGTCGACCAGGCGGCACGTACTGGCCTGCTTGCCTTGAAACGTCGATAGGTATAACCATGACGCGTAAAGCTCGTCAATTTCGCTTTCATCACGCAGGCGAAATCAGTGTTGATCACGAATTGAAACTCGACAAATCAACCAGCCATCATCTTCTGACCGTTTTGCGCGCAAGTCCCGGTGACCATCTTGAACTGTTCAACGGTGACGGATTCAATTATTCAGCCGTTCTCTGCAATGGCAGCACAGCAAAACATGCGGTTATCGCCGTTGAGTCACGATCACTGAATCTGACTGAGCCGCCACTGGCGATCACCTTGGTACAAGCCGTTTCCCGTGGTGAACGTATGGACCAGACCATACGTCAAGCTGTTGAGCTCGGCGCCACAGCCATTCAACCCGTATACAGTCGTCATGCGCAAAAACCTGGCGATGCCAAACGCGTCAGTCGCAAACAGCTGCATTGGCACAAGATAATGATCAGCGCCGCCGAACAAAGTGGCCGAGCCTGTGTTCCTCAATTACACCCTGCCCGTTCATTGTCCGCATGGATTGAGGATGCGGACACGGGCCTCGCTTCGTCGTTGTGTGTCGTCTTGCATCCGGCAGCAACTGCTTCGATTGGCACACTCGACGCGATGGACCGGGTGTCCATCGCCATTGGACCTGAAAGCGGATTTGATCATGACGAAGTGGATGCCATGCTCGGAGCCGGCGCACTAGCCTGCCGAATGGGACCGCGCACATTGCGAACAGAAACCGCCGGGCCTGCGGCAATCGCTATAATGCAGGCCCTGCATGGTGACGGATCCTGATGAACGCGAGACTCGCTGCGACGCTACCCTGTCTGACTGTTTTGCTATTTGTGGCACTGAGTGCCTGTAGTACCTTGCCAATTAATGACCCCCTGCCACCGACGGTCAGTGTCGATCAAATAAGACTTGGCAAGTTCACCTTGCGGAATCAGGAGGTGAATCTGCGACTCAAGGTGGAAAATCCGAACCGCTTCGACCTGCCATTACAACTGCTCTCGTTTACGGTCAATGTCGAAGGTGACGAACTGGCCAAAGGCCTGTCAGATCAAGCGGTGACTATTCCAGCCAGTGGTGAGGCACTACTGGATATCAGTCTGTCGAGCAGTCGCTTGTTCAAATTTGTAGTTGCGTATCTGCAAGACCTGACACAAGGCAAGACGGAAACCGGCTATACCGTTACCGGTTTTGTAAAACTTGCCAACTGGCCGCAACGCATTCCCTTCGACGTCGATGGGGTACTTGAAGCGCCTGACGAGCTGACCCAGAACAACGGTGGCTAAAGTAGCGTCGCCGTCATGAGCATGGAAAACGAAGGATCAACGATTGACGAACTGCACCGTTTTATCGAACACAATCCACGGCTCTTCATTCTGACTGGCGCAGGATGCAGTACCGCCGCAGGGCTTGGTGACTATCGCGACAAGCATGGACAGTGGAAGCGTCCACAGCCAATTACTGGACAAACTTTTATTAATGACACACTTGCGCGAAAACGCTACTGGGCGAGAAGTGCTGTTGGTTGGCCAAGCTTCCACGCAGCCCAAGCCACCGCTGCACATCATGCGCTGGCGCAATTACAGAAACTGGGCTTTGCATCAACGCTGGTGACACAGAATGTCGATGAGCTGCATCAACAGGCGGGACATACCAACGTCATTGATCTGCACGGCGTATTGAGCACCGTCAGCTGCCTTGACTGCAAAGCCAGCGAATCACGTAACGACTTTCAGATTCGACTGCTTGCCGCCAATACATGGCTGTCAGAGTTGTCCGCTGCATATGCGCCCGATGGCGATGCCGATCTGGAACTCGTTCAGCTTGACAGCGTATCGGTACCAGCCTGCCAGGAATGCAATGGCGTGCTGAAGCCCGATGTCGTGTTCTTCGGCGAGAACGTCGACAAGCATATCGTCGCATCAGCCCTACACAAACTTTCTCAGGCTGACGCATTGCTGGTCGCCGGATCCTCACTGATGGTTTTTTCAGGGTTTCGTTTCTGTCGCGCTGCCGCCAGCAACGGGCAACCCATTGTCATCGTCAATCATGGCAAGACACGCGCTGATGATATGGCAGCGCTCAAGGTCACCGGTGATATAGGCGAAAATCTTGACAAGCTTGTTCGGCTGGTCAACTGATACTATGTCGCATCGCAACCCCTTGAGGAATTCGAGTGTTCAACGCAACTTCCCTGTTTGACCTGAGCGGCAAAACAGCCCTGATCACCGGCTCGTCTCAAGGTATCGGCTTTGCACTGGCCGGTGGTCTTGCCAGCGCAGGCGCCAGCATCGTGCTCAATGGTCGAAACGCAGACAAGCTCGAGTCCGCGGCCGAATCACTGAAGGCAAGTGGCGCAACCGTACATATCAGTGCGTTTGATGTAACCGATCACGATGCAGTTGCAAAGGCGGTAGTTGCTATCGAAAAAGAAACCGGCCCCATAAACATCCTGGTTAACAATGCAGGGATGCAACATCGCACACCGTTGGAAGACTTTGACCCGGTCATGTTCGAAAAACTGCTGCAAACCAATATCGCCTCAGTTTTTCACGTCGGTCAGGCTGTCGCAAAATCCATGATCAAACAAGGCTCAGGCAAAATCATCAACATAGCATCCGTGCAAACCGCATTGGCAAGGCCGGGCATTGCGCCCTACACCGCAACAAAAGGAGCTGTTGGCAATCTGACCAAGGGCATGGCAACTGATTGGGCGCCACACGGGTTGCAAGTCAACGCAATCGCACCTGGTTATTTTGATACACCGCTGAATGCAGCACTCGTGGCTGACGCGGAATTCAGTGCCTGGCTGGAGAAGCGCACGCCCGCTCAGCGTTGGGGACAATTGCCAGAGTTGATTGGAGCCTGCATATTTCTTAGCTCTGAGTCATCAAGCTTTGTGAATGGCCATACACTGTACGTTGATGGTGGTATTTCAGCTTGCCTGTAATTATTCAATAATTCGACCGCCCGCCTCTGCGATCAGTTTGACCAATCCGGCCTCGACAACGGCAAGCTCTTCTACGTCAGTACCTCGCGCCACCAATGAAACTCGGAAGCCGGTTGAATCTTTGCCAGGATAACTACCCAGATCCACATTAGCGTGCGCTTCCTGCAAGGCACGCAGCGGTGCCGCGAGTGTACCTTCACCCAAATTGCAATTGACCGTGATGCTATGTACCAGGGGTCCCTGCTCAAGCGTAGGCAAGACTTCTTCCAGCATCGCTTGCATGATCTTGGGTACACCCGCGAAGACAAAGACATTCTGCAAGCGAAAACCAGGGGCTGCTGAAACCGAATTGTTAACCAGTGTCCCGCCTTCCGGAACCCGCGCCATGCGCAGGCGATCATCATTCGGTTCGATATCACGTGACTTGAAATAGTCGAGCAGAATTTCCGTCGCCTCCGGATGATGCGGCAGTGCCACGCCAAATGCCTTGGCTATGCAATCAGCGGTTATGTCATCGTGGGTTGGGCCAATACCACCAGTGGTAAACAGGTAGGTGTATTTTTCGCGCAGCTCGTTAACCGCGGCGACGATGGCAGCCTCATCATCGGCGATGACACGCGCTTCACTCAAACGAATACCGCGGCTGGCAAGTCGAACGGCAAGGTGAGCAAGATTCTTGTCCTGGGTACGACCACTCAATAGCTCATTACCGATGAGCAGCATGGCGGCGGTCGGGGCTGGCCTATCGGTTGTTGACTGACTCAAGTGCTAAACGCTCAGCATAATGTTGACGCGTTCAGAATAAGGGAAATTCAGCCCGGTGTCCGTGCACAGGTAAACGGATAGTCGCGTTCAGCAAGATTGGCCGACAACCACAAGTAGCGGCCCAATATGGATCGCAAGTTAAACCCGACGTTACCAAGCGAGCCATCAAAATCAGCCTCGCGAACCTGAATGATGGGAACCAGCCCGGCGGATGCACTCGCTGCTGGAACACCGTCAATGTTGAAGATAATGTCATCGTCGTGGGTCAATGGCGCCACCGCTTGCTCGGTAATCACGATGAATGGTGCGACTGCCAGTTGACCCGTACAGCGTTGCATATGCTGCCACTGTCTTTCGATGTAAGCGGTATCCACACTACTGAGTTGGCCAACCGAGGTGTAGCCAATCCGAATGCCGGTATTGGCCAGGGTACGAGTCTTTATCATGGTTGGAGGCGCGTTGATCAATTCAGTCTCGTCAGAGAACAACTGAGAGGCCAGCGAACTGACAACCCCCACGGGTAGGTTGCTGCCGTCAGCAAGCAACCCCGTGTCGAGCGGCGTATCGCTTCTCCCACAAGCACTGAGAAATGCTGCGGTCAGCGCAATAATGAGCAATCTTGTCATCAGAACGGGACTACTATCCAGGAATCGATGCCAGCGGGATCAATTACGTCGCAAACGCTGCGCCAACGCGCGGCTCACGGCCCGCGATGCGGCCACAAGTCCAAAAGTACCTGTTACATATCCCACAGAACCGTAACCAAGCTCACAATCGAGTCGAACTCCCGGCACTCCAGGCTTGGCATGCGTCACCCGACCGTCACCGGATGGATAGACAGGCTGCTCGTGGGAATACACACATTCGACGCCAAATCGGCGTTTCGGATTGCTGGTAAAGCCGAAATCACTGCGCAGCCGGGACCGGACTTTGGCGGCCAGAGCATCATTCCAGGTTCGCGACAGATCGGCGATATCGACGGCCAAGGGGTCGGTTCTCCCGCCGGCGCCACCGGTCGTAATAATGCGTATTTTACGGCGTCGGCAGAACGCGATCATCGCTGCCTTGAAGCGAATGTTGTCGATTGCATCGATAACAACATCGAACTCTCGATCGAGATAGTCTTCGAGATTATTCTCAACCAGGAAATCGTCTTCTGCCTGCACGTCACAAGTGGGGTGGATATCCAGCAGGCGTTCTTTCATTATTTCCACCTTCGACCCGGAAATTGTTCCGTGCCGGGCGTGCAGCTGTCGGTTGATATTGCTCACTGCGATATCGTCATGATCTATCATCGTCAGATGGCCGATACCGGTCCGTACCAGCGACTCGGCTGCCCAGCTGCCGACGCCGCCCAAGCCGACAACACAGATCCGCAACTGCGGCAACAACGTATAAGCCTCGGAGCCAAAAACCCTTGCCAAAGCACCAAAAGAAGCCAGGTGCTCATCGGCAGCAATCGGGGCAGAATCAGCGTTCTGACGGGGTTGCGGGGGCTTCGTCATCAACAATCTCTGCCTCGACGCAGAAGCCTGATGACGTCGCTGTTGATGATGGATACGAGGGATGGCATGTCTATATTCTACGTTGCTGTGATGACAGTCTGTACACCGGCATCACAACCAATCTCGAGCGTCGGTTGCATGAGCACAACAGCTTGTCCACTGGCGCTGGCTACACCCGTGGTAGACGCCCTGTGACACTTGTTTACCGCTGCAAAATGGCTGACCGAAGTAGCGCATCTCGAGAGGAATGGCGAATCAAGCAATTGCCTCGTGAGCGCAAAGAAGCGTTGATCAGATCACCCCAAGCGCCTAGCAATGGCCTCAGCTAAGGAGTACACTGTTGCTCAGCTAAGGCGTGGTTCAGCTCAGCCAAAGTCACAAGCAGCAAGCCTGCATCGGCCCTGTCGAGTTGAACCCATGGCTCACACGTTCCTGCTGCATCCGCTGTTTTCCACGGTTAGTCCTGATAGTGAATCACCTGTCGATGGGGTTCTATCTGGTCAGGATGAGCTTACGCCGCACATTATTGATATCGAGGTTGATTAAGTGAAAAAGATGTTCATTGGTGGTCTTCCACTGGAGTCGACCGAAGAAACCGTTACAGACTTGTTTGCTGAATTTGGCAAGGTGCGTTCTATCAAGCTCGCATCTGACGTGTTCACTGGCAAGTGCAAGGGTTTTGGATTTGTCGAAATGGAAGGTCATGAAGCACGCGCGGCCATCGCTGGCCTGAATGGCAAGATTGTCGGCGACAAATCGCTCAAGGTTCAGTTCGAAGAACCCCGAAAAGGTGGCAAGAAAGGCGGTCGCCGTCGCTAGGTTTTAATTGACCGAATTGCCTGCCCGACTTTTGCGGCAGGCAGTTTCTTCGGGACGATTTGCTCCCGCAATACCTGATCGGTCCTCGCGAGCTGATCAATCACCCGTACTGGCTTCATCTCCAGACACGGTATGAGCCCATCGAAAGCGGCGACATGCCCGCTGGTTACGCCTATACTTGCCTTGTAATCCGGCAGGAAGATCTTGCAAGCGACAGATATCAGTAACAGACTCACGGGCCGATCAATTCGGAGTTTTGTCGTGCGTAACGGTCGCATGACGCAGGCCCAGTCAGATGCGATCGAACGCTTGTCCAGCACGTATGTCCTGCCTTACCAGACGTCCCTGATCGACCTTGCCGCGGTGTTCGGCAACAGCGCGCCCGTCTGCCTCGAAATCGGTTTTGGCAATGGCGATGCGCTACTCGACATGGCGCGGAACGAGCCCACGATGAATTTCCTTGGCGTCGAGGTGCACAGCCCCGGGATCGGTCATGCCCTGCTCGGCATCGAGTCAGCGGCACTGAGCAATGTGCGGTTGATCCAACACGACGCCCTCGAAGTGCTGGAGCACATGCTCGGCGATGCAGTACTGGCAAGAGTGTTGCTCTTTTTTCCTGACCCCTGGCACAAGAAGCGTCATCACAAGCGCCGTATTGTGCAACAGGATTTTCAGGACGCGGTGGCGCGCACCCTGGCTAATGGAGGCATTCTGCATTGTGCAACCGACTGGGCAGACTATGCGAGCTGGATGCTCGAGCGTCTCGAGGCCGATGAACATTTTGTCAATCAGGCGGGCCCCGGTGCAGCATCACCCCGCCCTGAGTGGCGGCCAGTGACCCGCTTTGAACGTCGTGGCACTCGCCTGGGGCATGAAGTCGCCGATCTGATCTACACACGAGAGAATCGTATGAGTGCAGCACCAGAATGATTGATCAGCTCGTCCTGAGTGTTGAGATGATCGTCGTGCTGGCGTTGCTGGCGGTCACGATCGTTTTGTTTGCGTTTGAGATTGTCCGTGTTGATGTCGCCGCCATTTGCGTCATGGTGTTACTCGGTATCAGCACCATGATTCCGTGGATCGAGCCCCTGATCTCACGCGAGGATCTCTTCTCCGGTTTTTCGAGCAACGCGGTAATTTCGGTCATTGCGGTCATGATCATTGGCGCAGGCCTCGATAAAACCGGCTTGATGGGCAAGTTGGCGGCCCTCATCCTGCAAAAAGGCGGCAAGACCGAGACACGTGTCATCCCGCTGGTCTCCGGTACCGTTGCGTTTATCTCCAGCTTTATGCAGAACATCGGTGCCGCCGCACTCTTTCTGCCAGTCGTCTCAAGAATTTCTGCACGAACCGAAATACCCATGTCACGTCTGCTGATGCCGATGGGTTTCTGCGCCATTCTCGGCGGCACCGCGACGATGATCGGGTCTAGCCCCTTGATCCTGTTGAACGATCTGCTGCTGTCATCGAACAAGACACTGTCGGCGGATCAACAGATGGAAACCTTCAGTCTGTTCTCCGTAACACCCATCGGGATTGCACTGGTGGCCACCGGCATCGTGTACTTCGTGATAGCCGGACGCTTTGTGTTACCGCGTGTCAACACGTCCGATACTGCGCGTACTTCTCGTGCCTCTGAATACTTCGAGAAAGTGTATGGCATCAGCGGTGAACTCCTCGAAGTCCGGGTCACGGACGACAGTCCGCAAGTCGGTCAGAGTATCCACCAGGTTGAAGAAAACAACCCGAACACCCCATTGATGCTGGCCCTGTACAGCGGCGATGTCGTCAAGGTTCCACCAGACCGCGAGGAGATGATCTGGGTCAATACCCGACTGGGCTTGATGGGTGACAAGCGGCAGATCGAAACGTTTTGTGCCGAGAACAAATGGGAAGTCAAGGGCGAACCCGATCGCTTTGCTGACGTATTGAATGCACAGCATGGTGGTATCGCTGAAATCGTTGTTCCACCAGGCTCCAGTCTGATTGGCAAGACGATTGGTGACATAAAACCACGTCGCAGCTTTGGTACGAATATTCTGCAGATCTATCGCACCGAAGAAGTCATCAAGCGCGGATTTCGTGACCAGGTATTACAGGCCGGCGACACCTTGGTCGTACACGCCAGCTGGAAAGATCTCAGTGCACTGGCGCGCAACCGCGATTTTGTACTGGCAACCGATGTGAAGTATGAGGATGTCAGAAGCAACAAGATCAAGGAAGCATTGATCTTTTTTGGTCTCGCCCTCGGCCTGTTCCTGTTGACTGACAGCTTGTCGGTCTCATTGCTGACAGGTGCCGTCGGCATGATTCTGTCCGGCGTTTTGACGATCGATGAAGCCTACGAATCTGTCAGCTGGCAAACCGTATTTTTATTGGCAAGTCTAATACCCCTTGGAATTGCGGTTGACCAAACCGGCACCGCCGCATGGATCGCACAGGAAATACTGTTGCTGGTCGGTGATGTGCCCAACTGGGTTTTGCAAGTCGTCATCGCACTGCTGGCGACATTCTTTACATTGGTGATGTCAAATATCGGCGCGACGGTGCTACTGGTACCGTTGGCTGTCAACATCGCCATCGCGATTGGCGCCGACCCCGCCGTCTTTGCATTGACGGTTGCGATCTCAACATCGAATTCCTTTTTGATACCCACCCATCAGGTCAATGCCCTGCTGATGGGCCCCGGCGGCTACAAGGTTGCAGACTTCATGCGTGCCGGTGGCATCATGACGATGCTGTTTCTGATCGTCAGCCTGCTGATGCTGAATGTGTTGTTCTAACGTCCTCACTACCGGCCTTGTCCAGACGCCGAAACGCGAGCAACAGGCAGAGCCAGGTTAAAAAGGCTGTAACGGCAATAACCCCTGCGATTAACAAGCCTTCGGATTGCAGCGTGCTACCCGCCACCGGCGCTTGACTGTTGTTGTTGTTTTTCTCTGCATTGGTATCGAGTTTTGCCGCGGCCATACTCGGTGTGTTCTCAACATAGAAGCTCGCGGCATCCTCGATGTCCAACACCGCACGACGGTATGCAGCGAGATCTTCTCCGGCAACCTCATCGACCTTGGTTTCGTAATGCATCGACACGGTCAGACGAGTCCCGCTCGCATCGAGTTCATGCGATTTTCTGAAACTCATCCATTCATTGTCAATTTCCGCATCAAGATCGTCGAGACGCAAGCTGGACGGCAAGAACACATGCCAGGTTTCATCGACGACCACCGGGTGCATCAGCGCATAGGGTTGCACGCGACCTGAAATTTTACTCGGCTTATCCAGATACCCGATGATTTCATCTCCGTACACCCAAAGATACTCATCGACATTCTCATCGTTAAGCCAGATATCATCAAAACTGTAGGCTTCAGAAATCTCGAGGAGTCCCCCGTCACGCTCTGTAAAAGCCGGCAGGCGATCTGCCACAATGCCTGCAAAAAAGTCTTCGTAGTACTTTTCGTAGTCTGCGCGCAGTGTCCTTGGTCCGTCAGTGTCAAGGCGATAGCGAATGGATTCTGCCAAGGATCCGATTCGTTGTGTTTCGACGGCAAGACTATGTGGCTCGTCAGCATTTGGGGCCACAGTCAACGTCTTGGTGACGTTCAATCGCTTGCCGGACTGTTCGGCGCTCATGGTGGTCAACTCGGTGGTGTCGGCTGACAGCACTAAGGCACGCCCATAATTCGGTTCGTGAAATTCACCCAAAGCCCCCTTCTGATAACCGATGGTTGGATCGATGAAGTGTGACTTGCCCTCATGCGAGACATGCACAATGACATGATCAAACGCATGCAAGCGTAACGGGTAATGATCCGCGTCCAGACTGCGATTGGTATTCACCAGGGCAGCTTGCGCATCGATCTCAAGTTCGTTCAGTAAGGAAATCAACAGCAGCGTCTTGTCTTTGCAGTCGCCGTATCGCCTGCCGAGCGTTTCTTGCGGCCGTGACGGCCAATGCGAATTGGTCCCAAGCTCGACACCAAAGTACCGCACCTCATCCTGTACCCATTTGAGCGCCGCGCCAATCTGCGCCGCCCTGTCATCATGAGCCGAGCGAATGACACTGGCAATCGTGACCAGTTCAGGTGCTGTGTCCTTGGGCAGTTGGTACATGGGCAAGGCCCAATCGTTGACCGACTTCCAGTCAGGCATATCACTGAACACAATAGTGCCGCTTTCAACATGTCGACTGGGTACATAGTCCTCGTATTCAGTCTCAGGAATACCGTACTGATCAAGAACCACCTCTTCAACCAGGTTTTCCCGCGTGATAGTCAGTGGCAGTTCAGGTCCACGTACGCGGCGATAAAATGGCCGGCTTGTCGAGCTTAGGATGCGTGTGTATTTCCGATCCAGGGCAACGCTTCGTTCGGTGCGAATCATGATTTCGCGGTTGTCGGCGAGAATGGGATTCTCACCGGCCAGACTGTAGGCATAACGGACTGTGTCCCCGACCCGTACATCGTCGAGTACGATCGCCAGCGTCTGCGTGCCATCATAGATCAGCGCATCAAGCTCCTGTTCGCGTTGCAACACGGTACGCCGTGATGTCGGCAGCTTGTCAATGATGTCCGTTCCTCGCAGGACCCTGATCTCATGCAAGGTCAGCTTTTCATAGCTCGGATCAAAACCGATTTCAATCGTCGAGTAGTTTTCCACACCATAACGGTTGGTCAACTCGAATTCGGTAGCGAAGTAAGAGGAACTCTGACCGCGTTCCACACCGTTGTACTGATAGTCTTGCAGCCGGCTGCGAAACCCATAGCTGTCATCGGCAGTACGTTCGAGATCGGGGTCAAAGGGGGTGGCAGGTTTTACCCAGCCTGCAGGCGCACCGATCACGTACTCAAGCGCATTGTTCCCATAGGTCCCGCTTTGCAAGGCGCTGGTATCGGGAGTGGCCAGACTCGCATAGGCCTGTGCACGGGTATTCAAGGCGTCGTTGGCATGCGCCGGCGCACCAGTCATCAGCACTGAGCTTGCGATGCTGATGCTGACCAGTGTCGGGGCACACGAGACCAGACAAGCCGCCAGGGCTCGGGAGCGTTCAAGGTATGTTTTCAATTCGGTGCAACAGTTTTCGACATCATCTGTTGCTTTGGCGGCGGGAATCGCCGAATACTGCCAACTTTCCGCGCTTTACGTGAGCCGTGACACGTCGCCACGTAACCAGCCAAGCGGATCGTTGCGATCGACACCCTCCATAAAGGGTTTTCGCCGGTCACTATGGGTTATTTGATACACCAGTCCGATCCAGTTTCCGACCAGGGCCTCACCGCTGTCATGCCAGGTATTGTGAAGTCGTTCACGCAACAGATGCTCTGGAAACTCAGGTGGCCGTGCGCCCTCTTCCCGTGCCTTGATGACGCGGACGCGGTACTCGTCCAGTAAGGCGCGTGAAAACTGGTCGAAGTAATTCGCAGGATACGGTGGATAGTGGTCAATCTTCCAGTTGATGTACAAGCCCACTTCTCGCTTGTATTCCTTAAGCAGGCTGATCGAATCGTATTCCGGATGTCCCTGAAAGAACACGGTTCTGAATCCGTCAGGACTCACACTAAGCTGCACACCAGGCTCCTCACCTTCGATCAATACGGGTAGCCCTGCCGATTCGAACTGTGCGCGAGTCACTTCATTGAAACGTGAATGTGGCACTGACAGTCGCGTGTTCGTATCACGCACCAGTGGGTGATTTCGCAGCACCACTTCATGATCAAAAACACCCCAGCACTTCTGTTCTAGATTTCGACGCTTGAGTCCGTGACGGGCCAACACAACCGCGTGGGTTGCCAGACAAGAACACAGTGTTGACGTGACATGCTCGTCAGCCCAATTGATGACATCCAGCAAGGGGTCCCAGAAAATCTCCCGATCAAGGTGCGGCTCGGTCACATTGGCACCACTGATGATCAAGGCATCAAGCCCTTGCTCCTTGATGGCAGACAGCGGTTCGTAGAACGTTTCAATGTGTCGTCGCGCGGAATCACCACGAGGGATCTCATCGAGCGTAAAGGGGTGCACATAAAACTGCGAGATCGGATTGCTTGAACCGATCAATCGAAAGAATTGTCGTTCAGTGGCAGCCAGCGCCGCGTCTGGCATCATATTCAACAAACCGATATGCAAACCACGAATGTCCTGCTCTCGCGCCCGGCTTGGCGAAAGCACACGATAACCTTCACCACGAAGGCGTTCGTAAGTCGGTAATTCGTTGTGAGCGACCAGTGGCATCAGATTCGTTCGTCAGGCATCGAGCGCGTTGCCGATCAGGGTCAGAAATTCGTCAGCATTGCTCACCTCGAAGGCGTCGCGCGCCTTGATCGCGTAACCATACTGCTTCGCTATCGCGGCATACCGCGGTACTCGCGCTCGAAACAGATGCGGGAATACCCAGCGAACAAAATCAGCCGGGGCAATTTCGGTCGCAAATTGCAGACCCTTGTCACTCATATAAGCCGCCAGATGCTCATCCAGAAAAGCCTCGCGGTAATACAATGGTTTCGGATCAGCAGCAGCTCGTTCGATCAACGCTGCCTCATCATCAGGACTCGCCTCGATATAAATGATCAGGGAATTGTCAGCGACTGACTTGATGACCTCTGCATCATCCATCTCACAGAAGCTGCCACTCGCATCATTGAGAAAATGATCATAGCCATAAATGGTGCGAGCCTTGTCGATAAAGGCACTGACATCCCTGGTTGCCTTGATCTCCGCATCGAGGTGCAATGCCTGGCGATACTTGAATTCTTCAAGCGCCAGGCCGCCTTCGTCCGGGTTGCCGAGCATGCCGAGGAAAGTCGACAGTGGTTTCAGATTGTCGACCGTAATGTTGTTGCTGATATAGATTGAATCAGACAACAGGAGTTCACGCAGAAAGGGCACCTGCATGGCCTTGGTTTTTATATTGTCGAGAATCGGCTCATCGAGATAGCGAGTGCCAATTCGGTAGTCGACTGAATAATGAAACCAGTCATCATTGCGCAGCATGTTGGCAAGACGTGTCTTGCCAACACCCGACATGCCAAGCAACGTGACGCGCTTGCGCGGCCACGACAGGAACTCGTCGCGTGTCATTCGCATGGGTCAATTGAACGTGTCGCAGCTATTGGGATCACCGGTGTTCAATCCGCGATACAACCATTCCTGACGCTGCTGCGATGAACCATGTGTAAAAGCCTCGGGGCGAATACGCGCACCGGCCCGGCTCATCAGAGCATCATCACCGATCTTGGCAGCCGCGTTCATGCCTTCTTCGAGATCACCGGGTTCCAGCAACTGGCTGTCCTTGTGCGCATGGTGGGCCCAGACGCCGGCGTAGCAGTCGGCTTGCAATTCAGTAAGAACTGACAAACGGTTAGCATCCGTCTTGCTGACCGAACGCTGGCGCTTTTGTACCGCCATCGACACACCCAACAGATTCTGTACGTGATGACCGACTTCGTGGGCGAGAACATAGGCTTGGGCGAAATCACCGCCGGCGCCCATTTTCTGTAATTCACGGAAGAAATTCAGATCGATGTAAACCTTGTAGTCACCCGGACAATAAAACGGACCCGCCGCGGAAGAAGTGTACCCACACGCCGAATTGACCCCGCCATCGAAGATGCGAAGCTTGGGTGCCTGATACTGCTTGCCGTTTTGTTGGAACAACTTCGCCCAGACATCTTCGTTGTACGCGAGCATGGTCGAGACAAAGGCTTTCGCTTCGTCATCAGCGCGCACCTGACCGGTACCACCCGGGGACAGTTGAGGCCGCTGCGCGACCTGACCGCCGCCGCCACTGAGCATGCCGGTGAGGTCAGTGCCAAAAAACAGACCCAGCAGCAACAGAATGATCCCTGCGCCACCACCGATTTTCATACCGCCGCCACCAGACATTCTTGGCCTGCCACCACTCATGCCACGAGTGTCTTCTACGTTTGTACTACGGCGCCCTTTTCTCCAACGCATTGCTGCTCTCCAAATCCTTCATTACCACGCTGGAAACTGACTGGACAGTTCCGCCACGATGGTAGATTGTTACACGTTTCGCGATGTGTATCAGGCCAGTTGCAGACAATGCTTACTCAGTCGACGCCAGCACTAATAGATAGCCACGTTCATACCGACGATGAACGACTGAAAGCTGACAGACCCGCGGTGCTGCATGCCGCCCGGAAGGCCAATGTGGTGGCCCAGGTGGTCCCGGCCATCAGCCAGCGCCTGTGGCCTCGCGTCAAGGCGGTTTGCGAGGCAGAGAGCGACCTGTACGCCTGCTACGGGCTGCACCCCTGTTTCTGCGACGAGCATTTGGACGCACATATTGAGGAGCTGCCATTGTGGCTCGGACGAGAGCGCCCGGTTGCTGTCGGTGAGTGCGGGCTTGATTACCAGATTGTCGATGCTGATCGGGCCCAACAGCAACACCTGTTCAGCGCCCAACTGGCACTGGCCCGCGAATTCGATCTACCCATCGTGATCCATGCGCGACGCGCCGTCGAAGATGTCATCCGCATGATTCGTTCTTCGGGCCATTATCGTGGCCTGGTGCATAGCTTCAATGGCTCGGCACAGCAGGCCAGTCGTTTGATCGATCTTGGCTACAAGCTGAGCTTTGGCGGAGCAGTTACCTATTCACGTGCCAAGCGTCTGCGCGAGATGATTCGCACGTTGCCTCTCGATGCCATACTGCTGGAAACGGACGCACCTGATCAGACCGACCAAAACCATAGCGGCCAGCGTAACGAACCGGCCTACCTCGTTGACGTGTGGAAAGCGATCAGCGGGCTTCGCGATGAAAACGCCGATGAAATCGCCCGCGCAACGACCGCCAACGCAATAGAACTGTTTCGACTCCCATTGAACATCGACGTCGATTCACTCGTGGCCGAACACTGACGAGCCCCCTCATGACAACAAAACGTCGATTCATCCAGTGTGATGTATTCGCATCAACACCCACCAAAGGTAATGCCCTGGCGGTGGTCGTTGACGCGGAAGGCATGACTGATGCGGACATGGCAAGCTTTGCGCGCTGGACCAATCTGGCCGAAACCACTTTTTTATTCTCACCAGAGCATCCCGACGCCGACTACAAGGTGCGCATCTTTACACCGACACGTGAAATGCCATTTGCCGGTCATCCCACCTTGGGAAGTTGCGCTGCGTGGTTACACAGTGGTGGTGCACCAGCAACAGCCGGGATCGTCAGGCAAGAATGTCTGATTGGCCTCGTTGATATTGATTTGACGGGTGCTCGCCCAGCGTTTGTGGCACCACCAACGATCATCGAACGTTTACCTGACGCCAATGCAAACGCCATCATTGAACGCCTTGCGCTACCGGCAGACAAGGTCGTTGGTACAAGCTTGCTGAACAATGGTCCGGTTTGGCAAGTGATCGAACTGGCATCTGCTGCCGATGTTCTTGGCGTTGATTCGTCACAGCTACGTTGGCCGGCATTCAAAGCCATCGGTTTGATCGGGAAGCAAGACGATGCCCATGATTGTGACTATGAAGTCCGCATGCTCGCACCCTCCAGCGGCATGAGTGAGGACCCGATCACGGGTTCACTGAACTCGGCCTTGGCACACTGGCTGGACAGTCAAAACCGACTTGAAAATGACTTGCTTATTGCACAAGGCACCAGCATTGACCGACATGGTCGCGTGTATATCAGCAAGCATAAAACCGATGGATTGATTCGTATTGGTGGCGAATCGCATATTCTGATTGAGGGGTTTGTGGAGCTGTAGACGCTAACACGATTCCTAGAGAACTAAGGGTTACCTTCGTCGAGTAGTTGCGTCAGCATCCCATCAGGGTTGTTCAAAAACTGACGAGTTATTTGAAAGTGCTCTGTATCCTCGTAAACGGTTTTCTTAATACCGTTTTCAGTGATGAGTTGAATGTCAGCATCAGGATAGGCCATCAATATCGGTGAATGAGTCGCAATGATGAACTGGCAGTTTCTCTCGACAAGTTCCTTTATACGGACCAGCATCGACAACTGCCGAGACGGCGACAAGGCAGCTTCCGGTTCGTCAAGTACGAAAAGAGAATCATTCGAAAAACGGTTCATCATCAAGGCCATGAATGATTCTCCATGGGATTGCTGATGTAACGATTTCCCACCATAAGAATCCTTGATCGGTGGTGAATAAGCGGGCTCTTCATCAAGTGCGTCGATCTCGCTGGCGACGTTGAAGAAACTTTCTGCTCGTAAGAAAAATCCATCACGTGCTCTGGCCACACCCCGAGACAAACGCAGGTATTCGTGTAATTCAGAATGAGATTCACGCGTTGAAAATCCGAAGTTCCTGGTCCCTCCTTCGGGATTGAAACCCCAGGCGATCGCGATCGCTTCGAGTAAGGTTGATTTTCCTGAACCGTTCTCACCAACAAGAAAGGTAACGTTCGGATGCAAACGCAGTGATTCAAAGTCCTTGATGGCCGGCAGAGAAAAAGGATACGCAGAAAAGTCTGGTGCCTTTTCCTGTTTGAGCCTGATCTCTATCAAGAACTGGCGACTGACTCCGTCGATCACCTCACCTCCTTAGCTTATCCCTTGTAGGGAAATCGATCCTTGACGGTAATCTCAGCCATCCGACCTTCAATCCATTGTTGCGTCTCGGCCATGATCGTTGCGGCATCCTTGCCAGCGCTGGTGATTACCGGTCCAATCGTGACGGTGATTTCACCCGGCCATTTTATAAACCCCATTCGTGGCCAGAATTCACCGGCATTCATTGCCACAGGCAACACGTCATAACCGGTTTTTTCCGCGACAATGGCACCGCCGATACGATAGCTCGGTTCCGCACCAACGGGCCGTCTCGTGCCTTCCGGAAAAATCAGCACCCAACGACCTCGCGACAAACGATCACTTGCTTGTTCTGTCATCTGCTGAATCGCAGAGCGACCAGCCTTGCGATCAATCATGATAAATCGCAGTACGATTAGCGCCCAGCCAAAAATCGGTATCCATTGCAGAGAACGTTTGGCAACATACACGGCGGGATAAAACGTAATGGGAAGGAAATAGGTTTCCCAGGTTGACTGGTGCTTGCATAAAACAATGCAGGGCTTCTCCGGAATATGTTCCTGCCCTTCAAGCCGCCACCTGACACCGCAGATATAACGCAAGCCGTATATGTTCAGGCGGTTCCAGACAATCGCCAGTGCGTAACCCCATTTATACGAAAACAGGCCCGCCAACAACACCGGCGCCCCCATCAATACGGTCGCAATAATCTGCCACACCCAGTAAACCAGGCTTCTTGCGGTCAACCAAAGTCGATACATATCAGGTGGTTTCTTCGTCTACGGGGGCGAGCAAGGTATCGACATAACTCAACAAGTCGTCGTAGGCCGGAATATGTTCAAGCCCCTTGTTGTTATCAAGCGTGGTTTGTCCCTTGCCAGTTCGCACCATGATCGGCTGCGCAGCAGCTGCCATCGCTGCTTGCATGTCACGCAATGAATCACCAACCAGTACAACCGTGCTGAGATCAATGTCCAGCCGCTCACTGATGCTATACAGCATGCCGGGCGCAGGTTTTCGGCAAGTACATTCATTGGAATCGCTGTGCGGGCAGAAAGCCACAACATCAATTCGCCCGCCTGCCTGGTTCACCATATCGTGCATTTTCTGATGAATGGCTTGCAGGGCATCAAGATCCATCAGTTCGCGCGCTATGCCGCTCTGATTGGTTGCGACTGCCACATGCCAACCGGCTTGATGCAAGCGTGCAATCGCCTCAAGACTTCCGGATATCGGCACCCAATCATCAACCGTCGTGACCGGTTCACCTCGATCCTCATTGATGACACCATCACGATCAAGAACAATCAGCTTCACGTTTTATCCTGCCCTTGCAGGCGCGAAATATCGGCCGTCGCGCAGCACAGTTCGTTCACCTGTTTTATCAAGGCAAGTCGGTTGTCCCGAACCGCCGCATCATCGTCCATAACCATCACGTCATCGAAGAAACTGTCTACCGATTCACGGAGACTGGCCGTCGCTTTCATGGCCGATGCGTAGTCACGTGCCGCAAGATGCTTGTTAACAACACTGGACTGTTTATCGAGCACTGCAAAAAGCGCTTGCTCTGCTGTATCACCCAGTAAGGTTTGATCAACGCTTGCCGGCACCGTCGTCTCGACCTTCTTGAGCAAATTACCAATACGCTTGCTGGCAGCAGCCAGTGCAGTGGACTCTTCGGTCGTACGAAAGGACTCGATAGCATCAAGGCGCATTTGCATGTCAAGCGGATGTGAAAGTCTTTTTGCCAGAACAGCGTCGACAGCCTCAACTGAAAAACCTCTGTCGGCGGTCAAGTAGCCGCGCAAACGCTCGAGCATATAAGCAAGCACCTCGGCGCGAAGCTCATCAGCCTTGACACCACTGAGCACATCGCCATAGGTCGCAATGGACTTGTCGATAAGCGCCGACAAATCGATATCCTGCTGTTGTTCAATCAAGATTCTTAGAATACCAAGCGATGCCCGTCGCAAGGCAAACGGATCTTTGGCACCTGTCGGCTTCATTCCAATGCCAAAGATTCCAACAAGTGTATCGATCTTATCGGCAATCGACACGATAGACGCCGTCGTATTACCCGGCAATGCGCCACCAGATTGCTTGGGAAAATAATGCTCCTCCATCGCAATGCTGACATCATTGTTATGGCCATCGCGCTGCGCATAGTAACGACCCGCAATGCCCTGCATCTTGGCAAGTTCCTTGACAATCTCGGTATTCAAATCGCATTTGCACAAACTGGCCGCAAGTGTCGCATCACCCTCGTCAGCATCCAACACACCCGCAAGCCATGATGAAACGCCCTGCATGCGTGCACACTTATCAGCAACACTACCGAGCTTTTCCTGAAACAACAGTCGATCAAGATCACTGCGATGTGAGTCCAGCGTGCGTAACTTGTCCTGATTCCAGAAAAACATCGTGTCGGCAAAGCGTGGTCTGATGACTCGCTCATTGCCGTCGATTACCGTTTGCGGCGATACCGAATCAAGGTTTGCGACTGTAATGAATGCTGGCATCAACTCACCCTTGCCATCAAGCAGCGCAAAGTATCGTTGGTTTTCCTGCATGGTTTGAATCAGCGCTTCTTTCGGTATCTCAAGAAACTCGGCATCAAAGGTTCCCGCCATCGCCACGGGCCACTCAACCAGCGCATTGACTTCGTCGACAAGCTCTTCATCCATGACCGGCTCACCACCTAGCTTGAGGGCTTCACCCTTGACACCGGCAATGATTTTTTCACGTCGCTTTGCCGCATCAGCCACCACATGGGCTTGTTCAAGCAAACCTTCATAGTCAGCCGCCTGACCAACGGCGATGGGCTCGGGTGCATGAAAGCGATGTCCAAGGCTGGTATTGCCTGCGCTCAATCCCAGCACGTCGAGATTCAAGGTGTCATTTCCATGAAGAGCAAGCAGCCAGACAACCGGGCGTATGAATTCATGCGCCTGATCCCCCCAACGCATGCGCTTGGGCATCGGCATCGTCTTGATGATGTCAGGCAAGGCCGACTGCAGGATATTTTCAAGCGTTTCACCCTGTTGGGTTTGCTTGACCGTCAACCAGTCACCTTTAGGCGTGCTGATGGTTTGCAAGTCATCGTTGCTGACACCCGCTGATCGCATAAAGCCCTGCAAGGCTTTGGTTGGCTCGCCATCCTTGTAGGCAGCTGCAAGTGATGGCCCACGTCTCTCGACTTCCTTGTCCGCTTGCCGTTCGCCAACGTCAGACAAGCGTACGGCCAGACGCCTCGGTGTTGCAAAGACTTCAGGGGATGCGTTCGCCAGTCCTGCATCGCTCAAAACCTTGTGCACGCCTTTGCCCAGATGATTGACAAGCGACATCATCGAGCCCGCTGGCAATTCTTCACAACCCAATTCGATCAGTAAATCAGCCACGGGCCACCTCACCTTTCAACAATGGAAAACCCAAGGCTTCACGTTTGGCTTGCCAGGCTTCGGCAACCAGTCGCGACAACGCTCGCACTCGGAGAATGTAGCGTTGTCGTTCTGTTACCGAAATCGCATGTCTGGCATCAAGCAGATTGAACGAATGCGAGGCACGCAGCACTTGTTCATAGGCGGGCATCGGCAATGCCTGTTCACACAATCGTGCGCAATCCTTCTCGCATTGATCAAACTGCAGGAACAGGGCATCAACATCGGCATGTTCAAAGTTATAGGCCGATTGCTCAACCTCGTTCTGATGGAAGACATCGCCGTAAGTCACCGGACCGGCGGCGCTGTGCCCCCAGACGAGGTCATAAACACTTTCTACTTGCTGTATATACATGGCGAGGCGCTCAATACCATACGCAAGCTCACCGAGCACCGGATTACAGACAAGACCACCGCACTGCTGAAAGTAGGTGTACTGCGTCACCTCCATGCCATTGAGCCAGACTTCCCAGCCCAGACCCCAGGCACCCAATGTAGGTGATTCCCAGTTATCTTCAACAAAGCGGATGTCATGCTCGAGCGTATTGAAGCCAAGTGCCTCGAGTGAGCCGAGATAGATGTCTTGCATGTTTTCAGGCGATGGCTTCATTGCCACCTGGAACTGATAGTAGTGCTGCAGGCGATTCGGGTTTTCACCATAGCGGCCATCAGTCGGACGTCGCGACGACTGGGTATGACAGGCGTGCCACGGCTCGGGGCCAATGGCCCTGAGGAACGTGGAGCTATGGAACGTTCCAGCGCCCATTTCCATGTCATAAGACTGTTGCACCAGGCAGCCCTGCCGGGACCAGTAGTCCTGCAGCACGGCAATCATGCCCTGGAACGTCTTTACATCGGGCCTCACATCGAGCTTTGCAGCCGCATCGACCATGGTGATTCTTAACCCTCGGAAAAAGTCCGCCAGTGTACTGAATCCTCGGCCCCTCGCGGGATACGCTACACTGCCCGCGCGAAGATGCCGCGTGCAGCATGTGTTCAAGCAGCTTGCCGCATGCACTAAAATAGTGCGTTTTAAATTGATACGCACCATTTTGGTGCGTATTTGCATTTCAGCAAGACCGTAACTAATTGATTTCTATAGCTATATTGCAAACCTGACGCTTGGTACATGCCGTGCACTACCTCCTTGAAGGCAGGTGCAAAGTACACCAGCTGTTTATTCATTCAGAGATTACGAGGAAAAAACATGTCCGCCAGTGACGTTCTTAAGACCATCAAGGATAACGACGTTAAGTTCGTCGATTTTCGTTTCACCGACCCGCGGGGCAAAGAGCAGCACACGTCTGTCCCGGTTTCGCAATTTGAAGAAGATGTCTTCGAAGATGGCCAGCCATTCGATGGCTCTTCCATCTCGGGTTGGAAAGGGATCAATGCATCAGACATGTTGTTGATGCCGGACCCGTCAACCGCCGTACTCGATCCGTTCACTGAAGAGAGCACGATAAACCTGCGTTGCGACATCATTGAGCCAGACACCATGGAAGGCTATGAGCGTGACCCACGTTCGGTCGCCAAACGCGCGGAAGCTTACCTCGCATCAACCGGTATCGCTGACACGGCCTACTTCGGCCCTGAACCAGAATTCTTTGTGTTTGATGATGTTCGTTGGTCGACTCAAATGAAAGGCATGAGCTATTCGATCGATTCTGACGAAGCCGAGTGGAACTCGAACAAGAAAATGGAAGGTGGCAACATCGGTCACCGTCCTCGTGTCAAAGGCGGCTACTTCCCGGTTCCACCTGTTGATTCATTGAACGACCTGCGCGCCACCATGTGCCTGGTCCTGGAACAGATGGGCGTTATTCCTGAAGTTCATCACCATGAAGTGGGTACTGCCGGACAGTGTGAAATCGGCACTAAATTCGACACTCTGGTCAAGCGTGCTGATGGCGTGCAGATCCTTAAATACGTCGTTCACAACGTCGCTCACCAGTTTGGTCGCACCGCGACATTCATGCCCAAGCCGATTGTCGGCGACAACGGAAGTGGTATGCACGTTCACCAATCGCTTTTCAAAGGTGGTGACAACACGTTTGCTGGTGATCTGTACGGCGGGCTTTCTGAAACCGCCTTGCACTATATCGGTGGTGTCATCAAACACGCGAAAGCGATCAATGCGTTTGCCAACGCATCAACCAACAGCTACAAGCGTCTGGTACCTGGCTTTGAAGCGCCGGTCATGCTGGCATACTCTGCTCGCAATCGTTCCGCCTCTGTTCGAATCCCCTACGTTTCCAACCCGAAGGCGCGCCGCATTGAAGTGCGTTTCCCGGATCCAACAGGCAACCCTTACCTGACATTTGCATCACTGATGATGGCGGGCCTTGACGGCATCCAGAACAAGATCCACCCAGGCGATGCGTCTGACAAGGATCTCTATGACCTGCCTCCTGAAGAAGCAGCAAACATTCCTCAGGTATGTTCATCACTGGATCAAGCACTCGAAGCACTTGATGCGGACCGTAGCTTCCTGACCGCCGGAGGTGTTTTCACTGATGATCAGATCAATGGCTACATCGATCTGAAGATGGAAGAAGTGACACGTCTGCGTATGTCAACGCATCCGGTAGAGTTTGATATGTACTACAGCTGCTAGTTTCCGGTTACACACCTTGTCATGAAAAAAGCCCGCAACCTGCGGGCTTTTTTTTGCCCATTACCAACCGAAACCAAGTAGCTACGACATGGCGTTGTACCAAATAACATGCATTAAATAGCCGAATTTTCATGAATTACCGGCAAGACCATTGTGGACACCCATAAAACTGGTGCGGATCCTGCTCCATCGCGGCATGAACATGAAAATCTTCAAGGCACACCCCGTGCTGATCACCACCCTGCTGCTGGCGGGTCCCGCAACCTCGGCCATGGCTGATACAGTCGCACCGCCGCCTGAAAAACCACCTGCCGGTACCATCTTCAAGAGCGTCGACAGCGAAGGCAATGTGGTATTCACGGACCAACCGGGCAACAACCCCGATGCCGTCGTGATCAAAACACAGCCAATCAACATCGCAGACCCCGGCCCTACTGACAAAACGGCGAACAGTGGGGAATCAGAAGCGGGCACCAGCGATGCTGCTAACGCATCTGCCAAAACGGATACGGATGCCCAGGAGATTGTTATCGACACGGTATCCATCGTATCTCCGCAGCCGGATGCAACCTTGATCGATATTCCTGAGCCGCTATTTGTCGGCTTTCAAACCGAGCCTGTGTCCATTGAGGAGTCGGGGCTGACGGCTGAAGTCTATGTGGATGGCAAACTGGCGGTGAGCGGCACAAAATCTCTGCTGGCAGTCAGTGTTCCAGAGCGTGGCACCCATAGTCTGCTGGTCAAACTGGTCGACAAAAATGGACGAACGCAGGTCGCATCCAAAACGCAAAACGTACATATCAGAAAGCGAGTAGTCGCAAAGGGAAATTGAGCACAACACTACGCACTTAAATAGTGCAAACTACCCGTGATCGCACCATGTTAGTGCAAACACAGGTGGGGGAAAATTTCCTGAAAAATCCCAAGCTATTGTTTTTTATGGATTTTCCAACCTAAGCGACGGACTGAAGCCGTTCATTTTGCAGGGTGCACAACTTGCACTAGCACTGGTATCCATGAACGCTCAACCCCACACCATCGAAGACTGGCCACTCATCGACTCATTGGCGACCGCCGTGCTGTGCGTCGACGATAGTTTGCGCATCCGATTTCTTAATAGTGCTGCCGAGCAGCTTCTCGGTTTCAGTTCGAGAAAAGCCCTGCAGATGCGCCTGACCCGCGCCGTGAATATCTCCGACACCCTGTTTGCTCGCATCCGTGAAGCTATTGCAACAGGGCAGCCATATACCGATCGGCAAGTCTCCATCGAACCGCATGGGCAGGAAGCCATACTGGTTGACTGCCACCTGTCTCCGGTGCACACGCGAAAACTCGGTCGCGGATTAATTCTCGAAATCAACGCTGTCGACCGCCCGATGAGGATTGCACGCGACGAAGCAATGCTGACCCAACAGGAACACGCGCAATCTTTGATACGCGGTCTGGCGCATGAAATCAAGAACCCACTGGGCGGACTGCGTGGGGCCGCTCAGCTTCTTGAGCGAGAGTTGCCCGATGAATCCCTGCACGAATACACCACGATCATCATTCGTGAAGCTGATCGCTTGCAAACCCTTATCGATCGCATGCTCGGTCCAACGACACGACCTAGAAAAGAAGCAAGCAATCTGCATGAAATCCTCGAACATGTTCGCAAGATCGCGCTGGCAGGCGCTCCTTCTGGCGTGCAACTGAAGTTCGATTACGATCCCAGCATTCCCGAATGCTGGACAGATCGGGATCGTCTGGTTCAGGTTCTGCTGAACATTGTCGGTAATGCCTTACAAGCAGTAGGCAACGCCGGAACCATCTATTTTCGTTCACGGGTTGCACATAACTACACCATCGCGGGTACTCGACACCCACTGGTCGTAGCCATACAGATCAAGGACAACGGTCCTGGTATTCCGGATGATTTACTCGATCAGATTTTCTATCCCATGGTGACAGGCTCTGCACAGGGAACCGGACTTGGCTTATCGATCGCCCAATCCATGATGAATCAGATTGGCGGCTTGATCGAATGCCAAAGTGAACCGGGTGATACCACTTTCACAATTTTGATTCCGCTGGAGATCGCATGAACGACGAAGACATTTGGGTCATCGACGACGACCAATCCATTCGCTGGGTGCTTGAAAAGACCTTGAAGCAGGCTGGCATGCATGTCACCACCTTCGAATCTGCTGACGAAGCGCTTGAATTGGTACGCAACAACGCCATTCCGCCAGATGCCATTATCAGCGATATCCGCATGCCGGGCTCCGACGGATTCTCCTTGCTAAAACAGTTGAAGGACGTTTATACAAACACGCCCGTATTGATCATGACAGCATTTTCCGATCTCGACAGTACCGTTGCGGCATTCGAACACGGGGCGTTTGAATACATTCCAAAACCCTTCGATGTCGACAACGTTATTGATCAGGTCAAGCGCGCCTGCAATGCGCAGAACGATCAAACAACCAATGCTGATGCCGGTTTTAAAAAAGCACTTTTGAAAGATGAAGATCACGCAGAGCTTCTGGGTGATGCACCGGCAATGCAGGATGTGTTCAAAGCGATTGGCCGCTTGTCTCGATCAAAAATAACGGTGCTTATCAATGGCGAATCCGGAACCGGCAAGGAGTTGATCGCCCGCGCTCTCCATAAACACAGCCCACGCGCGGAGAAGCCATTCGTTGCACTGAACATGGCGGCCATTCCCCATGACCTGATGGAGTCGGAATTGTTTGGGCATGAAAAGGGATCATTCACTGGTGCTCAAAGCACACGCATTGGCCGATTCGAACAATCCGACGGCGGCACATTGTTTCTTGATGAAATCGGCGACATGCCCGCAACCTTACAAACACGGTTACTGCGCGTACTGGCTGATGGTCAGTTTTATCGAGTCGGCGGCCACACACCCATACAGGTTGATGTGCGTATTGTTGCCGCCACCCATCAGGACCTTGAGACACTGGTTATCGAAAAACAGTTTCGTGAGGACCTGTTTCATCGCTTGAACGTCATTCGAATCGAAGCACCACCGCTACGTGCGCGACGTGAAGACATCCCGCAGTTGATGCGCCATTTTTTAAAAGCAGCAGCTCGAGAGCTTGGCGAAGAAACCAAAACCATGTCACCCAAATTTGAATCCTACATTACTTCACTTGACTGGCCAGGCAATGTCAGACAACTACAAAACACGGCGCACTGGCTGACCGTAATGGCAAGCAGTCAGGAACTGTCCATTGATGACATGCCGACGGAAACCAACAGCGTCGTCACAAGCGATAGCAATGACTGGGAGACTGGCTTGCGCCAATGGGCAACTCGTGCGCTGCAGGATGGTGAAACTGACTTGCTCGGCAAGGCAACGCCAACCATAGAGCGAATTCTGATTCAATGCGCGCTGAACAAGACCCAGGATCGCCGGCAGGAAGCGGCTCGCTTGATCGGTTGGGGGCGCAATACCCTGACAAGAAAGATCAAGGAACTGCAGATTAGCTAGCATACGAGCAGCCCTGGCCGAGCTCAATCCTGTGCAGCGCTTCGCCCACTTACTGTGGCGAAATATCTGAACCCTGTCCGAAAGTCTCCCATTGCGGGCCTGCATCCCGATATTCTGTGAAGTACGGATATCCACAAATCTGACAAACCGCCGATGCGAGAGAAGAGTTGGGAGGCTTTTCAATGCGCGCAAGGCAGACAACGGATTCGGCAGCAGACGAGCTCTATCGCCTTGAGCCTATCCCCGTCTGGATCAATCAAGGCTGCCCCGCCAAGGCATTGGTCGCCAATGGACAAGCAACGCCGCCAGCTGCCAACAGCCAGGACGAGGATCCCTTACATTACGTCTATCTGTCGTACCAGGATCGGGTCACCGATGATGGCATCGAACGGTTCAGTCAACGGGTTTTTCGCGTCAACGACGAATCTCAGATTTCGGATGCATCCCAGTTTCTCTATCACGTCTCACCGGATACCGGGCAAGTCCATTTTCATCATTGCAATATCATCCGCGGCACGCAGATCATTGACTGCCTGAATACCGATCGTATTCGTGCACTACAACGAGATCCCGGTCTCGAAAAACAGGTGATCAGCGACGTGTTTACGATCGAACTTATCATTGACGACCTTCGAGTCAATGACATTATCGATATCGCCGTCACCGATATTGAACAGTCAGGGGCTCATCCGCTCAACGGGAAATTTCATCTGTCGCGCGCGTGGTTGACGTGGGGTGTCAGTATTGACACCTATGAATGTCGCACCGTAAACGATAGTAAAACTCCGATAACGATTCAGCATCTGGATACCGCTGGCAATATCAATGAGAACACGAGTATTGCACCGGGCAATGTTGATGAGCGTCGTTACCAGAATCTTGTCCCTGAACGCAATTCAAACAACGTCCCCCATTGGTTTTGGCCACCTTGCCTGATTGCCAGTACCGAACAATCATGGCAGCAAATTTCACGTTATCTGCACGACTACTATGCTCGCGAAGGAATCGTTGCGACGACCTTGCCAGATGCGTCGCCGGATGAATTCCCGGAAGAGCTCGCGGGCATCAATTGGCAATCACCTACCGCTGATTCACTGATCAACGTTATACGCTTTGTTCAGGACAAGGTGCGTTATCGCGCGGAATCAAACGGTATCTATACCCATACGCCAAAATTCCCTGCCGAAACACTCAAACGCCGTACCGGTGATTGCAAAGATAAAAGTGCGCTGTTTGTCAGCCTGTTAAAAAAATTTGGTATTGAAGGCAACCTGGTTTTGGTAAATTGCAGTCTGAAGGAATCGGTCCGTGATGTTAATCCTTCACCGTTCTGGTTCGATCACATGATCGTCGGTTTTGACTTCGAAGGAAAAGCATACTTCGTTGATCTGACGATGCAAAAACAAGGCGGCAAGCTGGACTCATTGGCACCGCTGGGCTTCGGCCTTGCCTTACCGCTAACATCTGACGGGTCACCGCTGGTGCCGATCGCTGATATCAAAGCAGCGCTGAAGTATGAAGACCTGCGCGTCATCGACCTGCAACACGATACGCTGGAAGCCTGCACGATAGACATAACCCGCACCTATTATCACGAACGTGCCAATGGCATGCGTTTCCACATCGCATCAAGCAACAACAAGTCACTGCGGGAAGATTTTCTTGACAACGCCGCATCGAATTACGAGCTGTCTCTTGAAATTGTCGAGCCGTTTCAAATTCAGACTGATGATATGGAAAACAATGTGCTGGTCACGACCGAGCGATATCGGATCAAGGACAGTTTCGATAACATGGAAAATCGCAGCATTCAGTTCTCGACACATCTGCACGGCGCCTTTGAAATGCCATCTGACAACGATTTTCCGGTCGCCACCTCCGAGCTTGATGAAATCCGCAGTACCGTGCGGGTGGTCTACGCGAGAACCCCCACTTCTATCAAGGACAATTTTACCGAGCGTAACAAGTTCTTTGATTATCACGATTCTCTGATCAGCACCGACACCACGATCGAATGCACGACCCACTTTCGACCCTGCGTACGCTACGTGCCCGCAGACGGAATCAAGGATTGCCAAGCAGCAGTCGAGCGCGTTGAAAAGCGCGTCAGAACAACCGTTCCGATTGCACTGGACCTCGAGCAAGCGACAACTTTAATGGACCACGCCTGGTATCTCTGCCTTATCGCGTACGGGATGGTCAATATCGCATCAATGAGCGAGAACTACGCGTTCGACATTGATCCACTGGTGAATTTGGTCGCAGGCGGCGTTGTTGCACTTCTTACCGCGCAAGCGCTGAAACCGTCACTGTTCGGCGCTTTGCAAAAAACCGAACCAAGTGGATCGCCTGACGAATCAGAGTGACCCTGGGTTTGTTTATCCAAGATTTAGACGCATGAGCATAATTTCAATCGCGCAGAACGCCTGCACAATTGGCGTGCCCTGAAGTCACATCCCAATTGCCATCGCGTGTGCACGCACTCTCATAGGCCCGATGGACGCGAAAGCGCCCGCTATCCGCACGACCATCATCAAGCTTGATATCGAGCTGTGACAAAATGGCCACCGGGATCTGGTTTCCCGTGTAAATTTCATGTGCAGGGTCTTGAGTATCAGCCGCTTGCGCGCTGTAACTGATCTTGTAATAACCATTGTAGGGGTTTTTCGGGCACGTACCGGGGCCGCACTCGACATCAGTCGCCGTACCAATGGCGGTTTGCGCACCATCAAAACTCCCATTGATAAAACCCGCCAGCGCCAGTTGTTGCCAGACTCCCGCCCGTTCCTGGCTACCATCGACACGTCCATTACCGTTACCCGGCAAGGCAGCGCTATCGATCTGCGTGCTGGCATTTGGAAAGTCGCCGGGGACCGAACGGTAACGTTCCTGAAACGAGTACCAGGCTGTGCGTATGCCGGATACCTCTGATGTCAATGAACGTACCCGTGCACTATCAATGAGTGCCTGCCCTTTAAACACACCGCCCAGAATCAAACCGATGATGACCAGCACGATGGCTACCTCAACCAGAGTAAAACCGCGAGATTTCCCAACCGCCTGACGCGATCGGCAAGCAATCTGCCGGACAGCTTCGGGCACGTTACGCTTACAGTTGGTCATCAGTCACAGCCACCACTCAGAGTCAAACACGAATACAGAATAAACAAGCCGGTTATACGGATCAAGCAATCGTCATGGAACAACTGGCAAGAAATCCAGCGAGGTAACCTAACTAAAAGGGCGCACTGCGCGGCACCCGTGGAAACGGGATCGCGTCACGCACATTTTCCATACCAGTAACATAATTCAGCACTCGTTCGAACCCCATGCCGAAACCGGCGTGCGGTGCCGTCCCATAGCGACGCAGATCGCGGTACCACTCAAGCGCTTCGGTCAACCCTTGGTCAGCGAGACGTACATCCAGCACATCCAGACGTTCTTCACGTTGACTACCACCAATGATCTCGCCGATACCGGGCGCCAGCACATCCATCGCAGCAACCGTTTTTTCATCGTCATTGAGACGCATGTAAAACGCCTTGATCTCTTTTGGATAATTCATTAGCACAACAGGGCGCCCGACATGTTCTTCGGCAAGCCAACGTTCGTGTTCGGATTGGAGATCGACGCCCCATTTGACTGGAAACTCGAAAGACTTGCCACAGCCTTCGAGCAGTTTAATGGCGTCTGTGTAGTCCATGCGCTCAAAGCTTGCCTCCGCAAGCGATTCAAGACGTGTGATGGCACCCTTGTCAATACGCTGAGCGAAAAATGCCATGTCGTCGCCGCGTTCATCAAGCACCGCGCGAAACAAGTACTTCAAAAAATCTTCCGCAAGATCGGCATTGTCATCGAGATTCGCAAACGCCACTTCCGGCTCGACCATCCAGAACTCGGCAAGATGTCGACTGGTATTGGAATTCTCTGCACGAAAGGTCGGCCCGAATGTATAGACCTTGGAAAGCGCTAATGCATAACTCTCTGCATTCAACTGACCCGACACTGTCAGGAAAGCTTCTTCACCAAAGAAATCCTTGTCAAAGTCAGCCGTGCCTTGATCGTTGCGCGGTGGATTGACACTATCGAGCGTGCTGACACGAAACAATTCACCCGCCCCTTCACAATCACTGGTCGTGATCAATGGAGTATTCACCCAATGAAAATGCCGTTCATGAAAGTAGCGATGTATCGATGAAGACAGGGTGCTGCGCACCCGACTAATTGCACCAAACGCATTGGTCCGCGGGCGCAAATGCGCAACCTGACGCAGGTATTCGAACGTATGGCGTTTCTTTGCGATCGGGTATTGTTCAGGGTCATCGACATCACCAACAATCGTGACTGCTGTCGCTTGTACTTCAACACGTTGCCCCTTGCCTTCGGAGGGAACAAGTGTTCCCGTTATTTCGACGGCAAAACCTGCCGATATCGTCAACACCTCGCTCGTATAATTGGACAAGGCTTGATCAACAATCACCTGCATGGCATCAAAGCACGAGCCATCATAGACATTCAGAAACGACAAGCCCGCCTTTGAATCACGTCGGCTGCGCGCCCAGCCGTTAAAGGTCACACTCTGTCCAGTGGGCTCGGTGTTCAACAAGTCAACAATCATCATGCTCATACAGGAATGCTCGAATGGGTACTGATCAGGGTATCGCCGGTGCAGGCCAGTCGCGCAACCAGTGAGGAAAAACTGTCCCAGACATCACCGGGCGCCTGACCTTTGATCTGTCGGTCCAGCGTGGTGCATGCGGACAACATATGCAGCCACGCAGCCGGGTCGTGTCGGGCAACGGCCTTCTTCAAAGGCGCCGCACGATTCTGCCAGACCCCCGCCGCTTTCAAGGCACGATCGATGGCAACACCTTCCGCAGTGGCTTCCGCAACGCGCGTGGCCGCGCGAATCTCTTGTGACAATGACCACAGAATCAACACCTCGGCCACCGCTTCTTCGCGCAGACCGGCAAGCACCCGAAGCGCTCTCTGCGGTTGGCCTTCAAGGGCCGCCAGTGACAAATCCCCGATTGAGTAACGCGCACTATCGGCGACCGCCGCCAGCACCTGATCGGCCGACACGGTGCCCGAGGGATGCAACAGTGCGAGCCGTTGGACTTCCTGCTCGGCCGCCAGCATATTGCCTTCGACTCGCTCGGCGATCATCGACAGCGCATCCGGCGATGCCTGCAAACCACGACGCGCCAGTCTCTCAGCCAGCCACTTGGGCAGCTGATGGCTCGGCACCGGATACAGGGCCATGGTCACGCCCACCTTGTCGATAGCCTTGAACCAGGCGCTTTTGCTGGCGCCGCGATCAAGTTTGGCACTGGTGATCAGCAGGAACACATCGTCGGGTGGATTGGCGCAATAGTGCTTGAGCACGTCACTACCGACGCGCCCGGGCTTGCCACTCATCAGGCGTAATTCGATCAGGCGCTTTTCGGCAAACAGCGAAAGGCTATCAGCCGACTCACGAAACTGCGCCCAATCCGCCTCATCGTTGGCAAAGATGACTTCCCGCTCGTCAAAGCCCGCCTCGCGGGCGAAGGCTCGGAGGCGATCCCCTATCTCCATACTCTGCAGCGGTTCATCGCCGTACAGCAGATAAACAGGCGCAGCACCTCGGGATAAATGAGCGTCAAGCTTGTCCGGGTAAAGTTTCATCGCGGCATCATCGTCATGAACGTGTAGCATACCCAATCCGTGCGCGGTATCCAGAGCGTACTCAGCTTATCTTTGGAAGAAATCTCAAGAAGTCGCCATGCCAGAATTCGCAAACTCTGAATTCAAAAAACCACCCAAGGATCCACTGTTCGCCCTGGGCAGGGCGATCCTGTTCGAGATGGATCCGGAGCGTGCCCACGATCTGGCCTTGGCTGCGCTATCGCGAAGTACCATCAGTAACTGGGCGACGCGGCGCTATCACACCGAATCAACACCCGTTACTTGCCTCGGACTCGATTTCAGCAATCACATCGGTCTGGCTGCCGGTCTCGACAAGAACGCGGACTACATTGATGCACTCGGTGCCTTCGGCTTCGGTCATATCGAAGTCGGCACCGTCACGCCCCGACCGCAGGAGGGCAACCCCCGACCGCGCCTCTTCCGACTGCCACAACACACAGCCCTGATCAATCGCATGGGTTTCAATAACAAAGGCGTTGATCACCTCGTGGAACAGGTATCGAGGCGCCAGTATCAAGGCAAGCTCGGCATCAATATTGGCAAAAACGCGACCACTGATCTGAGCGCAGCCGAACACGACTATTTGTATTGTCTGGAGCGCGTGTATCCGCACGCCGACTACGTCACGGTGAACATATCATCGCCCAACACCAAAGGCCTTCGCGATCTACAGCATGGTGAACACCTGACGCGACTATTATCGGCTTTAAAAAACGCCCAGTCAAAACTCACCACCGAACACGGAAAAACCGTGCCGATTGCCGTCAAGATTGCACCGGATATGACCACCGATGAACTGTCTGAATTCTGCGATGCCTGTCTTGAGAACGAAATCGAAGCCATCATCACCGGCAACACAACGCAGTCACGAACAACTGTCAGCCAACATATCTACGCAAGAGAAGCCGGTGGCCTCAGTGGCGCGCCACTTGCATCGCTGGCAGACAGCACACTTTCACACACAGTTAACCGAGTACAGGGAAAGCTGCCCATCATTGGCGTTGGCGGCGTCAGTTCAGGCGGCGACGCACAACGAAAGCTGAAACTCGGGGCATCACTCGTGCAGCTTTACTCCGGTTTGATCTATCACGGTCCGGCACTAGTCCGGGATTGTATAAAGGCAACGCAATGACACAGTTCGATGTTTTCAACGGCGACGCGGATGGCATTTGTTCGCTGCATCAGTTACGCCTGGCCAAGCCTCAAGAAAGCGTCTTGATCACAGGCGTCAAACGTGACATCGCGCTGGTCAAACACGTGCGGGCTGAAGCGGGTGATACGGTGACGATCCTTGATATCTCACTGGAGAAAAATCACGCGGATCTTCTCAAGGTGCTGTCCGATGGTGCACAGTGTGAGTACTTCGACCATCACTTCCCCGGGGAAATACCCGAACACGCCGCACTACAAACCCATATCGACACTGCCTCTGAAACTTGCACCGGGCTCATTGTCAACAAGCATCTTGATGGTCAGCATCTGCCGTGGGCCGTAACCGCCGCCTTCGGCGATAATCTGGATGTAGCAGCAAGGGATGCAGCGGCACCGCTGAAGCTCACCAACACCGAAATCGCACAGCTGAAAACGCTTGGTATCTTGCTCAACTACAACGGCTATGGCGCATCGATTGAAGATCTGTTCTTCCCTCCCGCCAATCTGTATTTAAGAGTCAAACCTTATACCAGCCCGTTTGACTTTATCGAGAAAGATGACGCGTACAAGACGCTCGATGAAGGCTACCGGCATGATCGTGAACGTGTGGAAGCTATCAGCGCTGAAACAACTAACGATGTCTTCGCCTTGTATATACTGCCCAACGACCCGTTTGCCCGACGTATCAGTGGTGTCTATGCCAATGAGCTGGCTCGCGCCAATCCTGACCGGGCACACGCCTTGTTGAGCGAACTCGAAGGGGGCGTTTATCAGGTCAGTTTGCGCGCACCGTTAAACAATCGTGAAGGTGCCGATGATGTCTGCCGACAATTCGACACCGGTGGCGGCCGCAAGGCAGCCGCTGGCGTTAACCGCTTGCCAGAAAGCGAAATTGAAAGATTTCGATCAGTAATGATGGAGCGCTACAGCTAGCATTCCAGCCTATAACTAGCGTTTCAACAAGGAACAGACACGACGCTACAGCCGCATCAAGCCACGGACATGTTCGGTCGCGCTTCGTGCCAATGCAGGCAGCGCATAGCCGCCTTCGAGTATTGACACCAATCGACCGCCAGCGTGCTTGTCGGCCAGATCCATCAGTTTGCTCGTTACCCAGGCGTAGTCGGCATCCTGCAGCGCAAGACCTGCCAATGGGTCCTCCAGATGGGCATCAAATCCTGCACTGACAAAAACCATCTCGGGTGCAAATGCATCGAGTGCCGGTAACCAGTGATCAGTGATGGCTGCGCGAAAGTCAGCACTGGCAGTACCGGCAGCGAGGGGCACATTGACACGCTGGTGCTTTACATTGTCGCGATAGCCACCGGGGTACAGTGGATGCTGGAAGGATGAGCAGAACAGGATTTTCTCATCACCATCAACGATGTCTTCAGTGCCATTGCCATGGTGCACGTCAAAATCCACAATGGCCACGCGCTCTAGTCCATATTGCTTGATGGCATGACGAGCAGCAATGGCAATATTGCCAAAAAAACAAAAACCCATCGCCTGAATTCGCTCGGCATGATGACCAGGTGGTCTTACCAGACAAAATGCATTGTCGGCGGTCTTGTTCATGACAAGATCAACCGCTTGAACACCGGCACCGGCCGCACACAAACTGGCTTCAAGGGTGTGTGGATTCATGGCCGTGTCGGCATCCAGCTCAACCCAACCTTCGCTCGGCGCCTTCTTGTGAATGAAATCGATATAGGCCTCGCTATGCGCCAACAACAAGTGTGACCATTCGGCAGTTCTTGCGTCTTCATGATGCAGGTGGTCATACACATCCTGCTTTTTTAGTTGATCGTTGATGGCATCAATACGTTGCGGGCATTCGGGATGGCCCGGACTGATCTCATGACGCACACAGGCACGATGACTTATCAATACAGTAGACATGGGACTGGATGTTACCATCGAAATCATGTCGACCCTGCATCTGTCACGACTCCTCAATCCTGGTTCCATTGCCGTGATCGGTGCGAGTGCACGCGAGACGTCCGCGGGACTTGGCGTTGTGCGAAACCTGCTGGCCGGCAATTATCAGGGCAAGCTCTATTTCGTCAATCCTCGCTACCAGAGCATTCTCGGCGAACCGTGCTACCCAAGCTTGAAAGTACTACCAGAGACACCAGACCTTGCGCTGATTCTGACCCCGGCACGACTGCTCAAACGCGCCTTGATTCAATGTGCCCGTCGCGGCATCAAGGTGGCGATCGTCATGTCGGGCGCCGACGACCCGGCTTCCATGCATCACTATGCGCAACGGCTGGGTCTACGTATTCTTGGCCCCTACTGCGCCGGGTTGATTCGACCACATCTTGGCATCAATGCAAGCTACAACGTCAACAGAATTAACAAAGGCTCCCTGGCGATCGTCAGCCAGTCAGCCTCTTTGGGCGGCGCCATGCTCGACTGGGCGGAGACGAGCGGCGTCGGCTTCTCGGCTTTACTATCCACCGGTAGCGATACCGATATCACGCTCGCAGATCTACTGGATTTACTCGCCGAGGATTATCAGACACGAGCTGTCATCGTCTATCTCGATACGGTCAACAGTACCCGCGCCCTGTTAAGCGCCTTGAGCGCCACAGCTCGTATCAAACCGGTCGTGTTGATGAAGTCGACTCAGGCCGGCGCCCGATATTGTGATGCACTGACGCGTACCGGGCATGTGCACTCATCCGACCATGTCTTTCAAGCAGCCTTGAGCCGAGCCGGAGTGGTTCGTGTCAGAACCTTCAGCAATCTATTCTCGGCAGCCAAAATGCTTGCATCCGGCATGCGCACCCAAGGTGATCGGGTTGCCATTGTCAGCAACGGCGCCGCTCCGGCCATGCTTGCATTCGAGCGCATCGAACTTAAAGGCTTCTCGACACCGCAGTTTCGCGGGGATGCCCTGAAAACCATTAAAAGCAGCATGGAAAAAGGTAGCCGCGACTATCTGCAAGGCCACAATCCCTTTGTGCTGCGCAGCCCCGCGCGTCTACTCAAGCACTATCGAGAGGTTATTGAGGCTCTGCGAAGTTCAGATGAAGTCGATGCGATTTTAGTGTTGTTTGTACCAGATTCGCGCAGTGACGCAACACTGGTCGCCAAAGCATTGATTGAATGTTTACCCACCCGCAAGCCGATACTCGCGTGCTTTATGGGTGATGCCAGTGTTGTGGAAGCACGCGAGCATTTGAGCAATGCGGGTATCGCACACTTCCGCACGCCGGAAGCCGCCGCCGATAGTTTCGACTTTCTGCACCGTTACCACATCAGTCAACAACAACTCCTGCAACTGCCTGACCCGGGCTTTGGCAAGATTGAGGCGAAGGTCTCACAGGCTCGCGAGCTTATCGTTCGTGCGATGGCAAAGGGTGTGCGGGTGCTTGGCCCGCAGCTGACCAAGAAACTGTTGTCGCTATTTGGTATCGAAACACTGAATTCCCGACGGGCGACGACGATCGACAAAGCGATTGAAGCTGCGCAAAACATCGGCTTTCCGGTTGCCATGAAGTTGGTATCTCCCAATATTTCATACAAGGCCTCAGTGGTACGCACACAATTATCCATCATGGACACTCAAGGCGTACGCAATGCCTGGAACCTGATCGAACACGGCCTCACAAGTAAACGGCCAGAGGCCCAATTTCGTGGCGTACTCGTCGAAGAGATGCATCAGCCGGAGAACAATCGCGACCTCGCCATTGGCATTTTACGTGATGCGACTTTCGGACCCGTGCTTAATGTCGGCATTGGCGGTGATCTGACACCACTACTGCTACGCCGAACCATGCAATTGCCACCATTAAATGATTTTCTCATTGATGAGCTTTTATCAACGCCGGTGCTGCGTAGTTACTTTGGCGAGTTTCGCCATAGCGAAGCACTGAACATGAAGCGGGTGGCAACGCTGTTGCGCCAGCTATCAGAGTTAAGCGCCGAATTGCCCGAAGTATTTACTCTGGATATGAACCCGGTAAGAATCAGTGAAGACCGAATTGTCGCGATGGATGTTCAGGTCGTCCTTGAGAAACCGGCATCGAGAAAACGTTATTCACACCTGGCAATCCACCCCTATCCCGCACAGTGGATCCGCACGGTCACACTCAAGAACAAAACGAAGATAAAACTTCGCCCTATTCGACCGGAAGACGCCCAGTCAATTCAGGCATTGGTCAGAAATATGTCTGCCAAATCCCGGTTCTATCGCTTTATGCATGCGATCAATGAGTTGACGCCACAGATGACCGCGCAATTTACCAAGCTGGACTACGATCGACAAATGGCATTTGTCGCCGAAGCAGAAAATCTTGCGGAGGGCATCGTCGGCGTCAGTCGCTACATTATGAGCTCGGACAAGACCACGGGGGAGTTCGCCGTGTCAGTCAGCGACAACTGGCAGGAACAGGGACTCGCCAAACAGCTGATGAGCATTCTGATTGAACATGCTCGCTATCAGGGTCTATCTTCACTCTATGGCAATGTGCTGCGCAGCAATAGCGCGATGCAGGGCCTGATGAAGGACATGAAATTCAAGGCGCATGGAAACGCTGACGATCCTGAAACAATCGTTTTTGAATATCAACTCGACACAACTGAATGAGGCCAACACTCCAATCAATCACGCTGGATGTCGATGGCATGACGGTGGCGGGTATCCGACAGTTCTCGCCTGAGGCGCAGTCACAACCGAGATTGCTTTGCCTGCACGGCTGGCTGGACAACGCCAACAGCTTTGTTCCAATGATGCCATACCTGCCTGCCTTTGATCTGATCGCCGTGGATCTACCCGGACATGGTTACAGCGATCCATCAACCAAGGGTTATCAACAAGCCGAAGTCATGGTGCATGTTGTCAAGATCATGCAAGCCCTCGGCTGGGATGAATGTCACCTGATGGGTCACTCCATGGGCGGCGGCATTGCCCCCTTGGTCGCGGTGGCAACACCGGAACGCATCAGCTCACTGACGCTTATCGAAGCATCGGGACCACTCAGCGAAACCGCCGATGCCTTGCCCGAACGACTTGGACGAGCGCTACAAGACAGACTGACACCTGACAAATATGCATCACGAACCTTCGTCAACAAGGACGAAGCTGTTGCGGCACGCCTGAAGGTGGCGAAGATGCACACCGCATCCGCTAAACTTATTATTGACAGACAAGTTATCGAGGACGCAGACGGACTGCGCTGGCGGTTCGACCCGGCACTACGGATGGCCTCGTATCAATACCAGACCGAGGAGCAAGTCCACGCAATTCTGTCAGCACTTGGCTGCCCGACACTGAGCGTTGTCGCAAACCAGGGGTATCTTGCGACCCGAGCCGAAACCGCTGAGCGACTTGCACAAATCCGTCATCATACGACGGTATCATTGACAGGGCATCACCATTTGCACATGGACACTCCCGAGCCAGTTGCCGCTGCTATCAATCAATTTCTAGGAACCACACCCGCACTGGGTGGCTAAGACAATGAAAGACAACTTTCCATTTACACTCATGACGCTACTGGAATGCCCAACCAGGCGATTGCTTGCAGGCCTTGTACTCGCCACCTCCCTGTGGTCTTGCAGCGCTACCCAACCGCAACCCTACGAAGCAAGGGATAACATCGGGATTATCCCGAGCGACCTGGTCATCGGAAAATGGCAATCAACACCATTAAACGCGCCGAGCGACGCGCCGACTTCAACAACCATTATTGAATATCGATCTGACGGTTTATTGCGCGGATCCATTCAGACGCCCCCAAACGAGAAGATCGGCGCCCCTGCCTTGCAACTGGATCTGACGGGCAACTGGACAGCCGACGGCGAATGGCTCAAACACACAGACATAGAATTTAAAGCAGTTGGCGACAGCCCCTATGCACGACAGTACAACGAGGTGCTGAACGCCTCAGGCCAGGAATTTGGCAATGTCACCAATGTGCTGGAGCTCGACGAGCAACGGATGATCACTATCAGCAAGGATGGGCGAGCAACACTCTATGTGCGGCAATAAATATACGGCCATAAAAAAGAGCGGCCAAGGCCGCTCTTTTTCTGTACATCCTGTCGGGCTTACTCGCCCCATGACAGAAAGCTATTCAGCTGCACTAACCTGGGTCGCGACATCTGGAAAGATGATCTCAACACGGCGGTTCTCCTGACGTCCAACTGCCGTATTATTGCTGGCAACCGGCAAAGTCATACCAAAACCTTGTGTCGAGATGCGGGACGGATTGATACCGCGAGCAACCAAGGCAGAACGAACCGCGAATGCACGATCACGCGACAGACCCATGTTGTAATCCGGATCACCGATATTGTCAGTATGACCTTCAATAACAGCCTGGCGCTCAGGGTACTTGTCCATGAATGCGGCGACGTTATCGATATTACGCATAGCACCTGCCTTGAGGCTGGACTCGTTGATATCAAACAAGACATCACCCAGTGTCAGGACGATGCCACGCTCGGTGTTTTTCGCTTGTAGCTCTGCCATCTGACGCTTGAGCTCTTCAGCCTCCGCAGCGGCTTGCTGCAACTTGGCTTCACGCGCTTGCGCTTCTTCGGCAGCTTTCGCCAGCTGAGCTTCGCGGATATTCAACGTAACGTCACGGCGCTCGAGTTCCATTTTTTCCAAAGCACGATTTGACTCGTTGCTTTCGGCAATCAGCTCGGCAATACGCACACGCTGACTGGTCAGATACGCGTAGTGATCAATGCGCCAGACATCGTCTTCCTTTTTCCAACGGCTTTCCGCAAGCTTCAATGCTTCATGTGCCTGATCAAGCTCCTCAGGGGCATGACGGGCAACGACTTCATCCTGGCTTGCACGACTGTAAGCCGCACGCGCTTCTTCCAGAGATTCCACTTTCTTCGGTGCTCCACCGCAGGCTGTCAGCGAGGCGGCAACAATACCCACTGTCAGCATCGGCGTTAGTTTTAATTTGTTCATGTTTACAATGTTCCCCAATTCGATGCGATAGATTTATTGCCCGCTGGTGCGTACGGATTCGGTACGCATCAACTCGATATTCTTCCTTGCTTCTTCCAGAGCCAGGCGCGATTTCTCGGCCTCTGCCTTGGCACGAGCCAGATCTGCATCAACAGCCGCTTCGTTGGTCAGGTAAGAGGCTTTCTTGAATTGCTCACGCTTCACGGCAATGTCCGCTTGCTCCTTCTTCTCGTAAGCCTCGCGCAGCTCGATAGGTGCATGCTCACCGGCACCAGCAACTTCAGCGTTTTGTAACGCTGCATCGGTCAATGCGAGCTCAGAAACAGGACGGGGTGCTTTACTGCCGCAAGCACTCAGGCCGACAACCAGTGCCAGAACCAGACTTGCGCGAATAACGGTTTTAATCATGATTGAATAACTCTCGAAGTATCTGATGCACATAACGGCACCATTTCCGAGGAGCTAAGCGATACAAGGTTACCAATTCACCACTTTGTGCTGTAACGGAACCAGATCACATTTGCACCTGACATTTCGGTCAAATCCTGCGCCACACGCATGATTTTTCAGCGCCGCCACTCTGCGTGAGCGAACACATCAGGATCCGGCAGAAATACTGCTAGAGAGAAAAGATTCCGGCAGCTTTGCGCCGACAGGATTTTCACGGGGTACAATCCGTCGGTGAACAATCAACCGCGTGTTATCAATTTCGACGACGTCATCGAACTCTGTGGTTCGGTGGCAACATCTCGTGGGCAAGTCTACAAGGCGAGTAATGCTGTCATCGAGCTGGACTGGATGGCGGATGCACAAGTGCTGTACGCCACCGTGCAGGGAAAGCAATCTGAGCCATACCATCAACGTATTACCCTGGCGGCTCATCGCTTCGACGGCGAGTGTTCCTGCCCGGTACATTACAATTGTAAACATGTCGCGGCGGCCCTCCTGAGCTGGATAGACCAGCAAACCGCAACACCGTCAGCGGATGATCAAGCACTGCGTGCAGTCAATCGATGGCTGCAGCGAGTGGTCGACCATGGGCGGCAGGCGGTGCCCAGTCACGAACACCACGAACCCGGCGAACCGCTACTGTTCTATCAGCTTGATCACACCTCGTTAACCCAGTTTCAGTCAGGTGTCACGCTACAGGTCTTGCAGAGCCGACTGCTCAAACGCGGCGGGTATGGCAAGGAAACTCCCTATCGTTATAACAGCCATTACTACCATCCGGACTGGGTGCTACAAAGCGATCGCGCCATTCTCGAACTGGCGACGGGCAAGCAAAGTGACTTCAGCTACCGCGTGCTGACGATCGAAGGCGACATTGGCCACCTGCTGATGAACAAGCTTCTGGAAACCCGACGTTGCTTTTGGGGTGCCGACCGCGACCAGCCCTTGACTCGAGGCCAGAATCGCTCGATGTCCTTCGACTGGACGCTGAACGACAAACACGACTATGTATTGACGTCGACTATCGATGATGTCGAGAACTGGGCCTTGGTTCCAAGCGATCCTCCCTGGTATATCGATACCGCGACACAAACCGCCGCGCAGCTCGATCACGTGCCACCGATTGGATTGCTAAGCCAGTTCGTCGAAGCGCCACCGCTACCGCAGGCCCACGCACAGGCAGTCAGCAACTATCTCGCCTCACGCCTGCCGGATACGCGACTGCCACTGCCGGAAGAGCCCAATTTTGTTCGCATCAGCGAAGCACCACAACCGGTGCTGCTGCTGCAGTCAAAAGACGACAGCGCCGACATTCGCGACTTCTATGCCTCCATCCGGTTTCGTTACGCCGAATATCTACTGCCATTTGATGGCATGGAAGCAGAAGACACGCTCGAAGGTAAAACCAACGACGGCAAGTCACTCGTGCTCAAAAGAGATCTTATCGCCGAGAGTCGCTATGCCGTGGACTTTGGCAAGCGTTTTCCCGAGTACGAAGCAGCGATTAACAACGACAAGGAATTCTATTCCCGCGCTGACCGTCAACCCAAAGCCAAGGATGTTCAAACCATCGCGCATGCGTGGCGACACCTGCTGGACCAGAAGGATGTATTGTCCGAAGCGGGCTGGACGCTACAAATTCGTGAACCCTTCGACCTCTCCTTTCAGTCAGTGACCCATATCGAAGCGACGGTCAGTGAAACCACATCCAACTGGTTCGATATGTCGCTCAAGCTTTCTCACGGCAATCAAACCTTTGATTTACTCCCATTGGTGATTGACTGGTTGCAAGGTGATTCGCGTGATTCCTCCATCCTGCTGCAGGCAGACGACGGGCAATGGCTGGAGGTCGCACCTGAACTCATCACGCCAGTCGCCGAAACTCTTCTCGAACTTTATGACGAGCCAGGCAGCAGTGACCAGCTACGTCTGCCAAAGCAACGCGCCAACACCCTCGAAGAACTAGACAAAAAGTGGCAGCAACAAGGCATTCATGTCGCTTGGCACAATGCAGAACGGATGTTTGACATAGGCGAGCGTCTGAAGAACTTTGAAGGCATCACACCGGTTCTGATACCTACCAGCGTTCAGGCGTCTTTACGACCTTATCAACGTGATGGCGTTTCCTGGTTAGGCTTTCTGGCTGAATATGGATTCAATGGCATTCTTGCTGACGATATGGGACTAGGTAAAACTCTGCAAACCCTCGCCCACTTGCAAGCAGAACGCGATATGGGGCGACTCAGTGATCCGACCTTGATCATCGCACCAACCAGTGTCCTGGGAAATTGGCAACGTGAGGCGGCAAAATTCACGCCGGGCCTCAGCACGCTGATATGGCATGGTACTCAACGCAAGAGCCGTGATCTTGAATTCTCCATGGCCGATATTGTTATCACCAGCTATGCTTTGGTAACGCGTGATCTCGAACTACTCTCGGCACAGAACTTCGGTTGCGTGGTTCTGGATGAGGCTCAGGCCATCAAGAATCCGACCGCCAAAGTAACGCAGGCGGTCAAGACCCTGCCGATAGAGCGGCGTATCTGTCTGACGGGTACGCCACTTGAAAACCACTTGGGCGAACTCTGGTCACAGTTCGATTTCCTGATGCCGGGCTTTCTCGCTTCGCGCAAGCACTTCAATCGCTATTACCGTACCCCTATCGAAAATCACGGGCATGTGACTCGACAGGATCAGCTGACAGCGCGTATCTCGCCGTTCTTGATGCGTCGACGCAAGGAAGAAGTCGCCACCGAATTGCCACCGAAAACAGAGATCATCAAGGAAGTGACACTGGATCCGGAACAGGCACGTCTTTACGAGAGTATTCGCGTCAGTATGGAACACCGCGTCCGCGCCCTGCTCGCCGAACGGGGGCTCGCACGCAGCCATATCGAAATGCTCGATGCACTGCTCAAGCTACGGCAAACCTGTTGCCATCCGTCATTGGTCAAACTCGACAGTGCGCAAGGGGTCACCGCTTCTGCGAAAACCGATATGCTGCTTGAAATGCTGGATGAACTGATTGATGAGGGTAAGAAGATCCTGCTGTTTTCGCAATTCACCGAAATGCTGGGCCTTATCGAAATAGAGCTTCGCAAACGCAATATCCGCTATGTAAAACTGACGGGGCGCACGCGCAAGCGCGATGAAGTTATTGATTCGTTCCAGCATGGCGACGTACCCCTCTTCCTGATCAGCTTGAAAGCAGGCGGAACCGGCCTGAACCTGACCGCTGCGGATACGGTTATTCACTATGACCCGTGGTGGAATCCAGCCGTAGAAAATCAAGCCAGCGACCGTGCGCACCGTATCGGACAGACAAAACCTGTGTTTATCTACAAACTGGTTGCCAGTGACACGGTTGAGCAGAAGATCATGGCGATGCAACAGAACAAGCAATCGCTCGCCGACCAAACCATCAACCGAGCCGGCAAGCAACCACTGACCGAACTGACGTCAGATGACATCCTCGATTTGTTCGCAGGCCCACCTGATGAAACGGTCATCGAACATCGACCTGAACCGGTCCAAGTTGACGTTGACGATAACGAACCGCGCACCTTGCACTAGCTTGCTTGCACTATTTGGATGAGCGCAGTGCCAGCTGTTCGCGAATTTCCCGATGAACCGCCTCGGTGATCGGATAAGCGCGCATGGTCCAGAGCGCGGCCAACTTGAACAGAATGCATGGCCCGCCATACAGGAAAGCCAGCCAAAGCGTCGCTCCGGCATCATTGGAGCTCCTGGCATCAAAACCCGCGAGTTCAAGCAAGGGGAACGCGATACCAATCGCAAGTGCATAAGAGAGCTTCGTCGCAGTGCCCCATAGGGCAAAGAACAAGCCCGGGCGCCGAAAGCCTGACTCAAGGTCATCCCATTCGATCACATCGGCATTGATCGCGGCCGGAAGCGCCAGGTCGGCACCAGTCGCAAACCCGGTGGCAGCAACAATCACATAAAACCAGAAGACGGTATCAGCATCAAGAAACGGTGTCCACAGAAAGAACAAACAGGCGATGACAATGGCCATAGACCAGGTTCGATGTTTACCAAAGCGTCGCGACACGGAAACCCAAAATGGCACCGCAACAGCCGCTGAAACAAAGTAGATAAACAGAAACACACCTGCTTTGTCAGGCACCTTCAATACATGAGTGACAAACAACAGAAACAAGGTCGCCGGAATGGCGTTACCCACGGCATTCAATAAAAAGCTGACAAGTAGTTGTCGAAAAGGATTAGCCGATCGCATCAAGGCCCAGGCCGATTTGATGGATTCATGCGGCAAACTGATTTCAGCGTTGTCCGGCACACGAATCGCAGCCCATGCGGTTGCAATGATCAAAGTGACTATCACCAGACCAGTAATAACAGTGAGTGTTTCACCCAATGCAGCCGATTCACTGTCCGCGAGGATTGCTGGAACAATCAATGCCGCGAGGGTACCGGCAAGACCGAAGCCAACGCGAATACCTGTTATGCGGCTGCGTTGGTTGTAATCCTGAGACAGTTCGGCCGCCCATGCACTTGTCGGCACGATCGACAGCGTACCAGCGACATAGATCGCCACTGTCCATAACAACAGATAACCGGCACCGGCAGCGTCATGCGGGTTAAATAAAAACCAGACAGAAACCGCAATGAGTGGCGCTGACAATACCATGAAAATCTTGCGCCGACCAAAACGTGTAGTTGTTTGATCCGACCAATAACCCACCAGTGGGTCAGTCACGGTATCGCACAAACGCGCCAACAACAGAATGCCACCTACTGCAGTAAGACTTAAGCTTGTGTTTTCCGCATAGTAGGTTGGAACAATAACTTGCAAGGCGATAAATGCCGCCGCCAGCGGAAAAGCAAGACTGCCATAGGCGAGTAATAAACCACGACTTAAGCCGCGTGCATCATGGGTTGTCACCTAAGCGATTCAGAACGGCGAAGGTTGTAATTGAACAGTGCCCATATAACTTGGAAATTCAAAGGTTCTGTCAATATTGATGTTCTGCCGGGACTCATGAAACCAGCCCCACTTGGCGTCGCGTAGCCCACCATCAATGTCATCGTTGTATTGGATTTCAAAACCAAAGGCTTGCGTAGGATCAATCTGAAAATCTTCCATTCGTAATCGAACTTCCCAGATATGGCGATCAGTCGGACAGACACAAGTGGCAAACTCGATCGACCCGGCGTTTGTCGGTAACGGCGCTGAATTCACGCCGGCTTCGAGAATCTCGCCGGTCTCACCGGACGCATTCGGCCGACCATCGTCAGTCGAGGCCAACAGTGGTATCAGCATGTGATAGTCATTGGAATCATAGGAACTGCCCTTGCTGTTGTCCGCATCAATGAAGATATCAATCGTATCGTCGTTGTAGACTTCGAAAGAATCTCCAAACGGTGTGTGCGTGGCAGGCCCATCAGTGAGAATGACAAGGTACAGGAACTCATCGTCATGCATGCCACCCCAGACATAATCAGGCTGTCCATCGAGCTGGGTTGCACCAAGGTCAATCATCAAGTTGTCAATTTTCAGTAGCTCGCCACTGAGATCTCTGAATGTTGCCAAGGTATTCCACTCAGGATCATAGCTCCCGTCAATTTCGATCAGCGACGCATTGGCAGGTGTTATCACATTGATCTCAACAAGCGGTGCGTCCTGACCCGGACTATTGGGATCAAAAGGATTGGAATTGCCAATTCTTTCAGCCAGGTTATTGAAGCCATCAACGTCATCATCAAAGCTCGATACTTCGTAGTCGGACTCTGCAATAACAAGACTCTCGTCCTCACTGATATTCACGAACGACTCACTATAGGACGCCAGCATCAATTCACGAGTATCAATCGACTCTACCCATTCGATGGTCAAGGTGACATTGCTATTCTGCGGTACATCAACCGAACCGCTCCAGGTTTCACCATTGGAAGTCAATATGAACGGTTCATCGATACCTGTAACAGAGACCCGCGCTTCAAGATTGTTTTCATCCACCGCACGCGTCTGCAAGAATCCCGGCGGTGCCACCACCATGCTACCGTCACCAAATTCAAGCTCTGTACTACCTGGCTGACAACCCGAAATGGGTAATAGGCAAGCGAGTAAAGCCACAGAGCAACACCGGCTGGCAACTGAAAGATTTTGTGTAGCTTTTGTCATGTCAGAATGGCCGAGCGGTTGAAATAGTGACCGTACAAAGACCACCTGTGCAGGTATCGCCGGACGGTGGACCCGAACCAGAGCCACCCGATGCCGCCGCAGCGACAAGCCCGAGCAACAACACACCGCCAACCACATAGAGCACTTTTCGAGAATTCGAAATTGCAGGTTTCGTTGTCACCTGAGATTCTGTAGCAGGCGTTTCAAGAACATCACCTGGAATGATCTTGCGCACCAACGGGCTGAAGGCGTAGCCATGCACGGTTCGATTGCCGCTCTTGTCTTTCGCCTGAATGTAATACTCCATATCCATGGGAGTTGCAGGATCGGTTGCGATCTGGGCTATCCAGGTCGATGAGAACGACACCCGATCCATCAGCGTTCGGGTATAACGTGATTCGCCTTTGAATCGATAGAAAAGTTGGACCAGATCGAGTTCCTGATCATCCACGACGGTCGCGACAAAGGTTTGCCGAATGTCCGCATCACTTTCCCGCACAGGCTCGTGCTCGATCAATGGTGGCTCTACATCGATGTCCGATTGGGCGAGTTGCCACGAACCTTCATAAGATTGCGCACCCACACCAGCGCCTGCTGCCTGACCCAACGTAAGAGTCTGTGCAAACGATACACGCGTGGCAGCCGCGAGCTCCGCAACAGCGAAGATCAGAATAATAAATAACCTGAATGGCACATTCCGCTTTGACACTCAGCCTAAGACTCCTATCGCTTTACCGCCACGGTATTCTGATCGGTAAAGCACATCAAATACGATCCTCTCGCGGACTTGGTAATATTACCGGAACGCACCAGGACCTGTAACCATGAAAAAATACAAGCGCTACATCCCTATTATCGCCGCCATTTTGATTGCACTGGGCGTTGGTGGCGAAGGGAAGATCAAGGACATCCTCCAGTCCTTGGCGAACGGCGGCTCTGGGAGCAGCATCAGCGCTTCGTCTGACCGTGACAGTAACAGAACCACCGCCTCAGGATCTCACAATGCCCCCGGATATTCACAATGGTCCACAACAACCGACCCAAATATCAACTTGTGGCACATTTTCGAAGGTGAAATCAACCGCAAGGGCAAACCCACCGGTTTCCACTCACGACCGGGTGGTCAGGACCCATCTGGCGCCAAAGTCCTGTCCGTCAGGGACAAACCCAACCGCCACGGTGTCTATACCGCCCAGATCGCTGTGCGAGACGGTGACCAATGGAAAGAGAAATTCTCAAGCTTTTTCCCCGATTCACTCTCACGTGACGAGGTCCTGAACGCGATCGTCAACGCCTACTCGAATAGCTCAAATCCCAATGCGCAGCCATTTGAAGGTCCATCCGGGCTCGGGTTCCAGATTCAGGGTTATACAACCGGTCGCGGTGGAATCAACACGGCATTCCCGATTTTCGTCCGGAATTAGCCAGATAAACAGCTGACAACCGGGAGATTTTGCTTTAACGGCACGGATGTCGCTATTCCGACAGAGTGAAACCGATCTCTGTCATCCGGCTTCTGGCCGCCTCATTGCTGATCACTGGCGCGTCCGTGACGTTCGCCCAAAGCAATATTGCGCCTGCAATACAGGCTGCAAACCCGGCTATCGATGAACAAAGTAATACCAACACCGACAAGAAAACGGCAGCAGACTCGCCGCAGCCCGCCGCCTCCGAACAAGCACAGGCTGAGCTCAGTGATACGCAAGAACGTCTGCAGCTTATTCAGAATGTCCTGACCAACAAATTAGCCGAGCGGAGCCGTCTCGGCGAAGAAATTGAAGCGGCCAACGAACAGGACAAGATCGATCTGCGCGTACAGGCGGATAATGTCAGTGATGATATCAAGCAGCTGCGCCGGACCCTGGAATCAGTGGCTACCGGCGGCGTTGATATCAGCCTGTTTGTGCAAGAACAGGCACCTGAAGAGAGCGACTGGCGCGAAGACATCACCTTGATCGCCCGACCGGTTATCGACAGTTTAAAAGAACTCACCGACAAACCTCGCAAGCTCAAGGCACTCAACGATGAAGTCGCGTTGCGCCAAGAGGAACTCGCGATCGCCGAAGAAGCCTTGCAAAATTTGCAACCGACAGCTGAATTCAATACCGATGGCGATCTCGATAACTCACTTGACTCATTGCTGCGCACCTGGACCAGTCGACGTGATGATGCAGCGAATGCAATCGATATCGCCAACTTTCAGATCAACGACTTGCAAGGCGACAAACCGATCTTTGAAACTATTGCCGATGCTCTGCTGACATTCGTTAAAGGCCGCGGACTGACCATTGCGATCGCCATAGCGGCGGCACTCGGTGTCTTTTTTGCTGTACGGTTTCTGTTGAAAGGCTATCGTGCGGCTCTGGTCAACAAAAACCAGGCAGAAAGCCGGACGCGCTATCGTCTTGCCGAATACAGTGTGCACGCGTTGACTTTCGTCCTCATTCTGATCGCCGTGTTCGTGGTTTTCTACGAAAGAGGTGATGTGTTGCTGCTTGGTCTGTTGATTCTTTTGATGGTTGGACTTGCGCTCGGCATACGCCAGCTGTTGCCACGTTATGTATCCGAAGCACGCCTGTTATTGAATATCGGGGCGATGCGCGAAGCAGAGCGTGTTTTATACCGTGGACTTCCATGGCGGGTAGAATCGATCAATATGTATACCGTGCTCAGAAATCCTGAATTGCATGGCGTTCTTCGTATACCGCTTGCCGAGTTTCATGGTGTCAGCTCTCGGCCGGCAGACAAAGACAGCTGGTTTCCGACATCGCGTGGCGATATCATCTTGTTAAACGATGATGATTTGTTTGAAATCATTGACCAAAATCCGGATACGGTTGAACTGCGTGAACGTGGTGGTCAGGTCAGATCGATCCCGACAGTCGAGTTCTACAACACAAACATGATCAATCTGACACGCAGTGGCACGTTTGGCGTCGTCAACACATTCGGTATCGACTACGGACACCAAAAAATCAGTACCAGCGATGTCCCGAAAATTCTCAGAAATTCAGTTCGCGAAGCCCTTGCGCACAGCGATCTTGCCGACTTCGTCAAGGACATCCAGGTCGAGCTGAAAGCCGCCGGTTCCTCATCGCTTGACTACTGGATCTTTGTCACCATGGACAGCAAGGCAGCAAAATCCTATTTGCGGATTCAGCGCGCGGTTCAAAGTGCTTGTGTTGATGTCTGCACGACCCAACACTGGACGATTCCATTTCCACACATATCGTTGGTGCAGAAGCCGAATTCCTTATCCGTGGCGCAGAAGCAGGACCCCTAAGCCCGGTCACCTGAGTCACATTCTGGCAACGACTAGCCTAAAGACTAAAATCGACCGCTGGCCCACCGGGTATTTGGCGTATATCCTCACTATTGCGCAAAATAAAGCTTGCACCAATAGTCGAATGGGAATATGGTCCCAAATTATAGCTAAGGAGATAGCCATGATTCGAGCATTTGTCGCCACCGCGACGGTACTGCTAGCCACAACGCTAACCACCGCATCCATGCCAGTGCAGGCCTGTGGCGGGTTCTTTTGCCAGACCACTCCGATCAATCAGGCCGGCGAGCAAATCGTATTCCGCCAGGAAGGCAACGACATCACCGCCATGGTGCGCATCCTGTACTCAGGCAACGCAGAAGAATTCAGTTGGGTCGTCCCGGTGCCCAGCACGCCGGAGATTTCGCTCGGTTCAGATCTCACATTTTCTCAACTCGAATTTGCCACCCGCCCCCAATTCTTTCTTGAACGTCGTGGCGAGCAATGCGAACCGTTCGGACCTGTTTTTAGCGGTACAACCGACGGTGGCAGCGCTCCAGGAATTGATGAAGACGACAACGACGGCGTCATTATTGAACAAGAGTTAACTGTCGGGCCTTTTGATATCGATATTGTCAGTAGTGACAACCCCGACGATCTCGCCATCTGGTTGCAAGACAATGGTTATGAACTGACAGACCGCGGCGCTGAATTGCTCGCACCGTACATCACGGACGGTATGAAGTTTGTCGCTGTCAAACTACTCAATGGCGAAGATACCGGCGCCATTCAACCGCTGCTGATGAAGTACACCAGCGACAAGCCGGTTATCCCGATAAGACTGACCGCAGTTGCAGCAATGCCGGATATGGGGGTGCTTGCCTGGATCGTCGCCGACGCACGCGCGATACCTGAAAATTATGAACACGTAACGCCTAATTACACTCGACTCAATTGGTATACGGGCAGCACTAATGCGTACGCCAGTTACCAGACACTGATCACTGATGCGATGAATGAAACCGCTGAAGGCCAAGGGTTTGCAACCGACTATGCAGGTGAAATAAGCGATGAGATTGCATCCCAACTATCAACAACAGAAGCAGTTGACTCGGCACTAGCTGATCTCGACACTCTTAGCGATGCCGAATTTATTAGAACAAGTTCATTCACTGTTTTTGGCAACAACTTCAGCGGCAGACTAGCAGTGTTACAACGAGAGCTGCCAGTCGAGGATAGCTCTGACTTATCAGTCTATTTTGATACAGCAGCGTTACAGTTTCTGTATACACCAGAGCAACTTCAAGCCGCACGCATCGCCCTGCGAGACTTTATCGTCACCCGAGAAATTGAACCCCTTCGTAATGCAACCGCCCTGCTACCACAAGGCGCTTACATGACCCGCTTGTTCACAACACTGTCTGCTGAGGAGATGACAAGAGATCCCAGCTTCAGCTACAACAACGCCATGCCCGATCAGCCGATAGAGCGCAATGCATTGCTCGAATCAACCTGCGGAGAAAATGGTACTGAGTGGACACTGACTCTCGGTGAAGGCACCGACCGCGAAGGTGAAGTCGTTGTCGCGGCTAATCAACCAATACCGTTCAATGCAGCACCTGCAGGTGTCAGCACACAGCCCGCCGCTTTTTTACGTGAACGCACTTCTGACGACGCAGCACCTGAACTGCTGTTCAAGGCTGAGCCCGGTGTGTTGGAAATCGCCGCTGATGGCAGTGTAAGCAATACAGGTACTATTATTTCAGATGACGATGACGACGACGGCTTTCTCGGTTCGTCAGGACCCGTACTGTTGCTACTGGCGTCGGGGTTTTTAGCACTTAGACGACACAAAAAACTAGAGGCAACGCAGTTATAAGGTCCGCTAACGGCAGTTAAAGGCAGTTAAAGGCAGTTAAAGGCAGTTAAAGCAATGAACCTTGCTGCGGCACCGGCCAAGCGGGCAAGTCTGGCAGCTCAGGTGTCGCAGTCGCGTTTTTGGTGTTTCCCGCATTCGTTGCGTTCGTTGTATTCGTTGTATTCGTTGCGTTCGTTACATTCATTGCGTTCCGCCATGCCGTTTGCAATGCGCGATGAAAACTCAAGGCAAACGGTGGGCAGTGTTGATTGTTGGGACAGTGAATGAACATATAGACATCGTATCCCTGTCTCATCATGGTTACGGTCCGATCGACCCACTCATTCATCCAGCGTGGATTACTCACACCATCCGGGTGCAATATCAATCGGACAAAAGCCAGATCGTTGTAGATAGTATCCAACACAGCCACATCCGGTTTCTCATGGACCGCTTTCTGAATATCCGGATGTGACAAATCGCCTTGATACAAGGCGCGCGAGTCCAACATCACGCGGCCAAACCGATATTGATTCAGAACAGGTTCAAGTAATGTCGGGTCCTGAAAAAAAATGGGATGCCGCACCTCGATAACACACTCCCCGACACTCGCCAAAATCTCGAACACCGGTGCAAATCGGTCAATATGCTGCGCACCCGCCCATGCGGGAAACTGCACGAGAAAAGGGCCGAGACAAGGCTTAAGTGGCTCAATAGCAGCGAGAAACCGATCAAGATCAGCGATGTTGAAGCGTCGCTCATGAGTCACGCTTTGCGGCAGTTTGAAAGAAAACCGAAAATCCTTGCCTTCAAGTGCCTGCAGCCACCCATCAACCGTTGCCACATCCGGCGTACCGTAGAAGGTTGTATTCCCTTCAACACAATTGAACACCTCAGCGTAGCTTGCCAGTGGTGACGGTTGCGATTCAAAGTAGCTGCCTTGCCAGCCAGGAAAAGCCCAAGCTGGCAAACCAAGTCGATAAGGAAGATTGCTCATGCGATGCGAATGAGGAACAGTCAGCCGAGTCTGCCATAATTGGAAAACTTACGTCTTTGATGAGCCATCAGTCATGCATCCGATGTCAATGAGCCTGGTTGTCTCTCAGATCATGTTGATCTGGTTGATGATCACACCCGCAAGTGCACTGTGGCCACACAATGTTGCCAGTATGACGGGCTTTATGTTTCTGTTGGCCGGTTTGGTTCTGGCACTGTGGGCCTTCGTCAGCATGCGTCGATCAAATTTCAGCGTCATGCCAGAACCCGTGTCCGGTGGCGAGCTTGTCGAACGTGGCCCTTATCGCATGATACGCCACCCGATGTACGCCGCCATCATTATCGCAAGCGTTGGCGCCCTGATTTCTCACGGCGGCTGGATCAAACTCCTGTACCTGTGCGTGTTGTGCGCCGTGCTCTGGATCAAACTCAAACGCGAAGAACAGTTGCTGTCGATGGTGTACTCAGGCTATCCAGAATATCAACAACGTACTCACGCACTCATACCCGGCGTTCTGTAGTTTTATCTGACAATGGTGGTTTGCCCTGATGAATTGTCTACTCGTGTAGACAATCCCGCCTCCGCTCGAGCCTCCGCAATACTGCCATACTCAATACCGTTGGCATCGTAGAGTCGAAAACGTCGCAACCGCGCCAACTTCGCCTTGACCCGCTTTCGCAAGGCTTCGTCCCCCATCGCAATCAGTTCCGGGGATGCAGATGCAGATGCAGATGCAGATGATGATGACGGGCAAGGAACAAGCTCAGCCCCATTCGGCCCGATCAGCTCAAGTCGGAACCCGCCTTCATGCAACAGCCTGTGGCAACTGGCGCAGACAGTCGCACCATTGTCTATGGTGGACTGCCCGTTATTCTCCCGATGGACAATATGGTGGCCGACAAGATGACGAGTCGCCCCACAACCTGGCATGACACAGCAACGATCACGCCCCTGCAACACCTGACGTTCGCGTTTGCTGTAGGGAGCTGCCTTCTTGGCAAAGGCAATCACCTGCTTGTCATCATCGAGTGCCAACAGATTGAAACCTGCCGCAGCAGCGATGCGTTGCGCCGTCGCGCGTGAAATAGGACCGTGGCCGTTGAGCTGTGGCCGTTCGATCGCCTCATAAGCTTCAGAGTGAATGGGTCCATCGGCCAGATGACGGACATCAACACTCGCATGCACACGGTAACGATCAGCCATCGAGACGGCTTCACCGGCGTGGGCTAACGAACGCCGACTCATAAGTATCGCTGCATCGGCACGGCGCTGACGATAAGTTGGTTCCGTGATTTCGACGTGATTCTCATCGTCGGCACCGATACCCGCACCCGCAACACCCGCAACACCCGCAACACCCTCAACGCTCTCAACGCCCTCTCCGCCCTCAAAAATCCAGTCCTCCACTTGCGCTAACGAGCTCATGAATTCAGCGGCGAGTTCCTTCGGCAAATCCAGTGTGATACGACTGCTGTGAGCATCGATGTCAGTGATCGATAAGCACCGGCGCTCGTATGCACGCAAGGCTGCATGGGCTTCTGCAGCGTCTTGTCCGGCGGCAGCGGCAAGAGCTTCATCATGATCAAGATCGCTGTGGTGACGAAATCGTTGGCAGTAGTCCTTGGTTTCAGACACCGAGAGTTCCAGCGCGGCCAATGCGAACTCGGTGTCGGTCTCCAGGCTTGCGTAGCGGGTAATGATGCGTAGCTGCGAAAATGAGATCTTACCGAGTGCAAAGAGCGCAGCGAGGACGGGAAGATCAAACAGACACTTGCCGACTCGCAGTCGTTCGGCTGCGGCGGCTCGACCGAGCCCGAGATGGATATCCATCCATATCAACATGTTTCGGCAGCCATCCTGTTCGTAGAGTTTTTCCTGCTCGACCAGATTCAATAGTTGTAACTGTTCTGCCAGGTTCCGATCAGCAGAGCGAGCCAATGCTTTCAGCCGTTGACGAACTGCGGCAGCATCACTTGGCGTAGGCACCTGACCCGCCGCAGCAGCGACGCGTTCGTGCAAACGTTTAATGCTGGCCTGTCGATCAGTTGCAGCTACTTGCGTGCCCTCGATCAACGACATGGCCAGACGTAATAACTGGCCTTGTTTATGGCCTTGTTTATGGCCTTGTTTTTCAGCATCACTTGGCGTGTCTTCGGCAGCACTGTAAGTGCGTGCCTCTTCACCAATCCAATTATCAGTGACGGCCTTAGAGGCAATTTCGTTATCGTCACCGGCATAGCACCACAACATGGCAGATGTCGAGGCCAAATCAAACGACACTTCATTGTGTCGTAACATGTCTATCACACCCATTGCCAACTCTCCTTGTTTTGCTTTGAACAGTGTGCCACAAAGAGATCATCCATGGAATTTTGAATTCAGTTTATTACTGATATTTTATATAGCTATTTTTTATTTCAAGAGACTATAAATCGAACGTTTCAAATGTATTTTCACCCCCGATACTGCTGAAGCCCAGCACACCACTCCGATCATTTCCCACTGTGCAATGACAATGACAGCCATCCGCAATGTTGAAGAACTAGTGAAGCCACTGCTCACTTCAAAGCAATGCAAGTGACAAATCTCGATACAACAAGGAAAAAGGTGACCAAATAAAAGCCGCAGTGATCCTTTTACAGACACTTTTACAGACACATTTGCAGATCCTTCACAAAGGCCAGATTTTCTTCAGCGGTGCGTATCGCTCCCACGGCATCGGCTACCGTCAAGCTGATCGCAGCGGTTGCATGGGCAAGGCGTAAAGCGTCTTCAACACTTTGCCGTTCGTTCAACGCATAGAGGAAACCTGCCGCAAATGCATCGCCGGCGCCAACCGCACCTTTTATCGCGCTTTGATGAAGAGAAAAACTCGGCATTTGAACAAGATTGCCAGCACGTTCGAGAGCGAACGCACCTTCCGGGTAATGCACGACGACGATCGACATTGACCCTGCCTGCATCGCTACTTTAGCGGCATCTACACAAGCATCCACATCAGTCTTGCCATCGACGAGAGTGACACAACCCGTCAAACCACCGATTTCATAATCATTGACGATCAAGGAATCAAGGTAAGGAAGGCATGGCCAGGCGATTTCCCGAATGCGTTCAGCAGCAATGGAAACCAGCTCCACATTGGTTCTGATTCCCAGCGCCTGTGCTTCCTTGAGCACCCTCACCCATCCGCTCTGTTCAGCATCCCAGCTTGCATCCATGCTTTTGTGCAGCCCCAACAGCCCAAGGTGCAACACCGCCCCCCGGGTTTCAGCAATCTTGAAATGCGCGGGGTTCAGTAGATCATTACTACCGGGATGATAAAAGAAAGTTCGTCTTCCGGTCGTCTCCACCGTCATGACGTCTGTAAAGGGTGTCGACGCATCAGGTGTTTGTTGAAGCTGGGTAACATCAATACCAACATCGGAGGCACGCTTGCGCAAAAAGTCTCCATCGGCATCTTGTCCCAGCAAACCGATGGCTTCAACCGGCATGTTGGGGTCGAGCTTTTTCATATCGATGCCGAAACTGTGGGCGCAACCACCGCCAAGCCGTTCAACGGTTGTGATATGGCTCAAGGCATCCTCATCAGGCCAGACATCGATCAACTTGATGCGATCAATCGTCCAACAGCCGGCTGTAATAAAGCCGCGTCTCATCGCGTCAGCGCTTTAAAACCGGATCGCTGATCTTGAGGTCATCTTCCAATGATCTTAGCGCCGTTATATTGTGCGCTTGCAGATAATGATGGTAGTCCTTGACTGCTTGTTCGGGTGCAAGCGGTTTTTCGATCACTTCGCGCATGAGCGCTACCAGCTTCAACGGCGCTTCAGACAAATTAATTTTACGACCGAAAAGAGCAACTCTCGCACCCGCAGCCTCGGCCTGCGCAAGGAGTTCAAACGTATCTCGTGTCGTGCCACTTGCGCCACCTAGAATACCAGCCACCAATCGAGCAGGATCATATTGGCAGAGTTCCTCCATGGCACGCGCACCATTGAATTGGATCTTGAGAAACTCAGGGGCATCCGCACTGGTCAGACCCGCAACAGATTTGATGATCATGTCATTGATGTAGTGACCAAGATCCGCTTCAGCGATCCGGATATCAAAGGCGGGGTTAAACACTTCAAGAAAGTGCTTGAAACCGTAAGGCCGAACAGCCCGTCGGAAATCACCATAGGAGAGCAAACTACTACGGTCCGCATCAACATCATTTGAGAATGTCATCGAGTACAGGCCGAGACTGCAAAGGTGATGAACCGCCTCAATGTCCACCGTTGAAAATGCTTGCGATGGCGTCTGTCGATATGAAGACCCTCGCGCCATCCAGATATCACTGGTGTCATTCATGCGCACGGCGGGGACGACTTTGGCATCATCCAGCAAGCCTTCGCGATGGAAGATTTCACATGATGATGCCGACATCAGCAATACATCTATCAACCCGGACTGGGCCATGCTGACCATCGCATCCAGATAATGCTGCCGCGGTCGGAATCCGCCGTGGCTGTTCGGACCCGGGGCTGTTACCCCAAATGCCATATCGCCATCCTTGGCGTCAGCAATAATGAAATCGCTCGGCGTGTATTGTCCGGAACGAATGGAACTGAGCTTGTCGCTGAGCGTGCTATCGATCATCAACCGCGAGTACCGTCATCGACCCAATACGGCCGTTGGTACTACGCTACCACAAGCGACAGGAATATCTGCCAAGTCCGCTTAGCGAGAGAAATTCCAACGTAGGCCAACGTGCAGTTTATCGTCAACTTCACGATCGCTAGGTTGCGTGTCAAACTGCAGGAACCGCAGACCCACGAAGGCATGCAGGTTGTTTCGCAATTGCAAGCCGGCTCTGACGTACCAATCGATTACACGGTTCGAATCGCCAAACGTAAAGACATCCGGGGCGTAAAAGAATGCAGCGCTGAGCTCCAAGGGCAAGTACCTGGTTTGCAGCTGATGAAAACCCTCTACACCCAAGGCAATGGCGCCAACATCCTGATCTTCTTCACCGAGCAATGCCGCGTAAGTTCGAACGCCAGCCGTAAGATCCGTGCTCGCTGGCAGACCAGTCTGCACATCCAGCATCACGTCAGCGGTGAATATGTTGTCGCGCTCTTCAGTGAAAAGAAAACCGACACCAATACGTCCATTGCTGACATTGATCAGAGATGAATCACGTTCATAGTTAACATTTGCGGCATCCTCACTAGCGTACAGGGTAATGATGCGGGAGCTGTCGTCGCGCGCCTCAAGTGGCACAGGCTCTACCGTGTCAGATCCGGATGCACCACCAGAATGGTGGTCCGGACGTTGCAGCGGGCTATCCGCCGAGGCGGCAATTTCAATCAACTCAGGCGCCGCGACAATTGGGCCCGCAGCCTCAGACACCGTTGGCAACTCGACGATTTCGGCAGCGACAATAACCTCAGGCGCAATCGTTTCAGCATCGATAGCTTCAGGCGCAAGGACCTCTGTCACGATAGCTTCAGGCTCGACAGCCTCGGGCGCATGAGCCTCAGCTTGTACAGTTTCGTCAGCAGCCTGTTCGACACGCTCAGCCGAGTGTCGCTGACGCATCATGTCAAAAACGTTGCTTTCATTTCTGACAACGTAAACGGTTTCTTCAACAGTCGACTCAACATCTCGTGCATCAGACGTAATGACAGTGCGATCGACAACGAGTGGGTATGGTTTTGATGAATCAGAGTAAGCAACGCCAGTGGCGATGAGTGAACACATCGCAAAAATCGAAGTGTGCTTGGTCATGTTGATGTTTTTCTTGGTTGCTGAATATTAATTTCCTCCTACTATAAATCCTGACGCGTTAATATTTTGGCTCTAGCGTCAAATATTGTATCGGTTCACATGAAATATATTGCCGATTAATTTTCATTTTGCTTGCTAGTATATTTTTATTTACATTAAATTCAATGAGTAACGGAGCTAAGCTCAAGTTGAATATGAGACAATCGGCTTTTGCCTCTCGATAAATCTTTTTAACCTCGCGGAATCTGAACATGTTGAAAGCGCTAAAAGGCTCTTCCCCAGGTGTTTTGATCACGCGAATGGTGGTCGCAGCCATCGTCGTATTCGCCACTTACAACCCGAGTGGCAATTCGATCTTTCACTGGGTCAAGAATCACGAAAACCCGACCGATGCCTGGGTCCTGCTGATCGCAATAGTCGTGGTGTTGATCAACATTGCTCTGCTGATTGCCGCATGGAAGGCGCTCGGCAAACTGGGTACGATTATCGTTGCCGTGTTTTTCGCGGCACTGGCCTATTTGTCGTTACAAGAGGGCTGGGTATCGACTGGCAATCTAGCCTCGCTCGAGTGGCTTGCCTTGATCCTTTACAGCACATTTCTGGGCATTGGACTTTCTGGCGCAATCATCTGGCGCCGGGCAACCGGGCAGATCGTAACCGATGAGGTCGATGACGTCGGCTAAGCAACTGATGCCACGTCGTTGACGAAATTCTGAGCTCGCCTACCCCACCGATCAGTCGTCTGCGACTGAGCCTGCTCGCCATCCTTTTTCTGTCAGTTGTACTTTTTATAAGCACATACACCCATCAGATCATTCTGCCCCTGTTTCTCGGTCTGCTGACCTGGGGCAAAGCATTTTTAAAGTCGCTTACTCCCAAGCTCGGGGTGATATTGCTGAAAAACGGCGCGGTGATTCAGTTGCGTCGTTTGCTGATGCAATTTTCCACTCATCTTTTTGTCAAGTCTCACAAACCCTGGCGCCGTGCCTTGTTGAACATCAAGATTGGAATCGCGTATTGGCTGAAAACGATTTTCACCCGCTATTGGCAGAGCCCACTATGGGTCAGAACTGTTATTGCCATCGTGGTGCTGTTGGCCACCGCCGGCAGCTCGCTTGCCGTTTTTGCCCTGTTGATCATCCCGCAGCCGGTATTGAACTGGATTCGTAAACAGTTCATGTCGCTGATGAGCAAACTCGGGGTTTCAAAATTCTTTGCGGCAATCTGGAAATGGGTAATTCCCGAACGTCTTCGTCACCGCTGGCATATGTACCTGAAATGGACGTTGGGACGGCGTCAGGTCGTCGCCGCGAGACGTTTGTCAAAGCAGATGCAATGGCGAACCCAAAGCGTCAGGACCTCAACACCGCCACTGAAATGAGCTTATGACCGCTGGCATGATTGGTTCACGGCTGAACTCCTTAGCACCGCTGTATGAAGTATGTTTATACTTAATGAACACCCACGAAAAAAATGCTGGAGTCAGACATGAAAAGTGCCAAAGATTATCTTGACGATGCCAACGCTTCAGTGCCGCGCATTCCCGGTGCCGATGCCATCGCACGACATGGTGACGGCAAAACGGTATTTATTGATGTCCGCGATTCCGCTGCGATTGACGAGAGTGGAACCATCAAGGACGCACTGCGTATTCCACGGGGGTTTATGGAATTTGCGGCCGACCCTGAAACACCATTCCACAATGCTGCGCTCACTCGCGATACGGATTTAATGCTGGTGTGTGGCGCTGGTGGTCAAGCCGCGCTGGCTGGCAAGACACTCAAGGACATGGGTTACACCTCCGTGACAAATATTGGTGGTATCGGAGAATGGAAAGATGCCGGTGGCCCGATGGAGTGATGCTGCAAAGCTCATTCGAACAATGCCCCTGCAGTTAAATGACTTAAGGTGATCCACCCTCGGCTCACTACGTAGCGGAGCTCATGGATTCCTTATCTCAAATGGCGCTGGGTGCAACCGTCGGCTACGCGGTGCTTGGCCCGAGTGTAGGTAAACGCGCCTTACTGATCGGCGCAGCGGCGGGCACCTTGCCAGACCTTGATGTGCTCGTTCCCTATACTGATGCGGTAGAAAGCTTTACCTATCACCGCAGCTGGAGCCACTCTTTACTTGTTCTGACGCTGCTCAGTTGGCCTTTGGCCTGGCTGCTGCGTCGCGTTACAGGCTTATCAGCTGCCACTGACAAACAATGGTGGTTGGCAATCTGGCTGATTCTGATTACTCATCCTCTGCTGGACGCATTTACCATTTACGGCACGCAGATCTTCTGGCCTCTTCCACTAAAACCTGTCGCCATCGGATCTATCTTTATTATCGATCCACTGTTTACCATGCCGCTCATTGTCGCTTGTATCATCGCATGGAGGCGACCATTCGCCAAAGCTTGTCGCCCCGTTTTCACGGGTTTGGCAATGAGCACTTTTTATCTTGCCTGGACTGTGTCCGCACAACACTGGACCGAAAAACAGGTAAAGCAAAAACTACAGGACGCGTCAATCGACATACACCGCATTATAGTCGCGCCGTTTCCCATGACCTTGCTTTGGCGAACGGTCGTGCTCGATGAAAACCACTACTACGAAGCCTTTACATCACTCCTGGATGACCGCCAACAACCCCTGAAACTCATGCAGTTCGACAACGGCCGCGCCAGTTGTACCGAAGCAAAAAACAGTTGGGCCGTACAACGAATGGACTGGTTTACCCAAGGTGCGATTGCGCTCTCACGAGTTGAGGATGAGCTCATTGTTACGGATCTGCGCATGGGCATAGAGGACAACTATGTATTTCGATTCAGCGTCGGCGCATGGAAAGACCAGCAATACTCGGACACCATCAGCAGTGTGAAGCCATTGCAATTCGACACAGCACGGGTTGGCTCATTACTGAAGCGTATTACCGATGCCAATGTCACTGTGCTTAGTGAAGGAACACAAATACGGCAAGGCTGTCGATTGGCGCCAGGCAATGAACGAATGAACAAATGAATGAACAAACAACCAAACAAATGAGTGAGTGAGTGAGTGAGCTAACCCACCTCTTGCGATTCACCCAGTTCGAACCAGGCAAGCTCACTGCGCAAGGCAACCACGCCACCAACAATCAGCATCATCGGTACGCCAGCCCTGACCTTCTGTTTGGCCGTAGCAAGTTCCGCCACTGTCGTCTTGATAACTCGTTGATCTTTTGTTGTGCCGTTTTCAATCAACGCTGCAGGTGTTGCAGGGTCCAAACCATGCTCTATCAGCTTCTCGGAAATAATCGGTAACCCTTTCAGACCCATGTAACACGCAATCGTCTGTTTGGCCTGCGCCAGTTGTACCCAAGGCAGATCCATGGAGCCATCCTTGACGTGCCCGGTCACAAACACGCACGACTGCGCATGATCACGATGAGTCAACGGAATGCCCGCATAACTGGAGCACCCCGACGCTGCAGTGACACCAGGCACCACCTGAAAAGGAATGTCATTGCCAGCCAAGGTTTCAAGTTCTTCACCGCCACGCCCAAAAATAAAAGGATCCCCCCCTTTTAATCGCACAACTCGCTTACCCGCTCTGGCTTGATCAACCAGGGTTTGATTGATATCTACCTGCTGCATCACATGTTGCGCCCGCTTCTTGCCAACGTAGATGTACTCCGCCTGTTTCGGGCATAGACGCATGATCTCCTGACTTACAAGTCGGTCGTAAACAATGACATCAGCCTCGGACAGGACTCGAGCCGCACGTAAGGTCAGCAACTCAGGATCACCAGGACCTGCACCTACCAGAAAAACCTCACCTCGACGGGAATGCATTTGCCCGATGTTTTCTGGCGATATGAATGAATGACCGATCTTGCGAAAACTGACAACGCGGCTCACGTGATCCGCAACACGCATAACCAGGCGAGAGATCAGATTCAACCCTGCCTGTAAAGTTATTGGCAACGGGAATCGACTACTGTTATCAATTGAGTTCGGCATGAATGGATCTCGTTGTTCAGATCGGTAACGCAGTTGTTTGCTTGACGACTTCCATCGACAAGCTCGAAGTAACACTATAAAGATTGATCTCACTAACCACTTTCTTGTACAGCTCATCGAAGTCATTGGTTGAGGCAACCTGCACCTTCACCAAATAATCGACATCACCGGCAAGACGATGCACTTCGACTATTTCAGGGTGTTGCCGAACAACGTCAACAAATCGTGTCAACCAGTCTTGCTGATGTTGGTTGGTCTTGATCGCCATAAAGAATGTTTCTGGCAATCCAACTTTGTCCGCATCAAGGATCGCAACCTGCTTTTGAATAACCCCTTCCTGTTGCAGCTTTTGCACACGATTCCAGGCAGCGGTTTTCGAGACCCCCGCCAGTTTTGCCAGCCGATCCATCGACCAGGTCGCATCCAGCTGCAGTTGAGCCAGTAACTCCCTGTCGACGGCGTCTGGCGCCCCTGACACCTCATTGTCTTTATTTTTAGCCATATGCCTGAATATAATTCTATTTTTTTATTTTTAAACAAATTATCATACAATTTAATTCACTGAATATTGCATTTTCGTGAATTATATCCAAATATAGCCGTCAATACATCAACAAATCAAGAATTCGTAAATCATGACTATTCAAACCGATGTGGTGATTGTCGGCGCCGGACCAGTTGGCCTGTTTCAGATATTCGAGCTCGGTCTGCTCGGCATTCAGGCGCATGTCATCGAGGCGCTCGACAAACCGGGTGGTCAATGTGCCGAGCTCTATCCGGACAAGCCAATCTATGACATCCCGGCGTTACCGGTGATCGGCGCACAGCAGCTCGTCGATAACCTGATGGAGCAAGCGCGCCCCTTCGATCCGGTTTTCCATTTCGGCGAGCAAGTTCAAATCCTCGAACGTGATCAGTCTGGTGATCGCTGGTATCTGAAGACCAGCAAAGGCTCCGAATTCCTGACCAAGTCCGTCATCATCGCCGGTGGTGTTGGCGCATTCGAACCGGTTAAATTAAAAGTACCCGGTGTCGAAAACCACCTTGGTTCATCAGTGTTCTACTCGGTGAAGGACCCAACTCTGCACCACGGCAAGGATATCGTGATTCTCGGTGGCGGCGACTCCGCCCTCGATTGGGCGCTTGATCTGCAGCCAGTTGCAAACAGTGTGTTACTGATCCACCGGTCCGAGCAATTCAAGGCAGCACCAGCATCGGTTGCACGCATGCAAGCGCATTGCGATCAACTCGAAATGCAATTCCTGTCCGGTAATGTAACCGGATTGCTCGAATCCGATCAGGACAACAACAAAGCACTTCAAGGTCTTGAAGTGACCTCACTTGATGGAGTCAAACGACGCGTCGAGCTGGACCATTTATTGGTGTTCTTCGGCTTGTCACCAAAACTCGGCCCGATGGGTGACTGGCCGGCCAGTCGAAAGAAAAACCAGTTTATCGTTGATACGGAAAAATTCCAGACCGATCAGGATGGCTTGTATGCGATCGGCGACATCAACTGGTACCCAGGCAAGAAGAAACTGATTCTGAGTGGTTTTCACGAAGCAGCGCTTGCTGCATTTGCGATCAAGGAACAGTTGAATCCCGGCAAGAAAGCCTCTTTGCAATACACCACAACCAGCACCTTGATGCATCAGCGACTCGGTGTCGATGATCCTTACAAAAACGAAGCGGCTGCCTAAGCCATCTTGCCAAACGAGGTATTTCAACATGTCGACACATGACGTCAAAAACGTTGATCAAGGCGCCATCATGCTGGCCAATGATTTACGCACCGGCCTGACGGTTTACCTACGGCGCGACGGCAGCTGGAGCGCGACGATTAGCGATGCCTGGATCATGAGCAACGACAGTGAAGCAGAACAAGCCAAAGTGCTCGGTGAAAACTCGTCCAAAGCCAATGAGGTCATGGACCCCTACTTGGTGGATACCACCGAATCGGGCGACCCGACGCATATTCGCGAGCAACTGCGTACCAGCGGCCCCAGTGTGAATTACCTCGCCAACGGTGTGTACGCAAACCAGGGTTAACAAGCATGTATCAATACGACAAATTTGACCAAGAGCTCGTCGCGCAACGTAGCGCTGAGTTTCGTCAACAGGTAGAACGCAGGCTACGAGGTTTGCTCAGTGAAGAGGAATTCAAACCACTTCGCTTGATGAACGGATTGTATTTGCAGCTGCACGCGTACATGTTACGAATTGCCATTCCGTATGGTGTGCTGTCAGCGAGACAAATGAACAGGCTCGCCCATATCGCGGATCGCTACGACAAAGGTTATGGTCATTTCACGACGCGCCAGAATATTCAGTTCAACTGGCCTCAACTGGTTGAAACACCCGATATACTCGATGAACTGGCCGATGTGCAAATGCATGCGATTCAGACCAGCGGCAACTGCATACGCAATATTACAACCGATCCGTTTGCCGGTGTTGCAGCTGATGAAGAGGTCGATCCTAGGCCGCTATCAGAGCTGCTGCGTCAGTGGTCGACATTACATCCAGAGTTTCGTTATCTGCCACGCAAATTCAAATTTGCGATCACAGGCAGTGCCACCGACCGAGCAGCAATCAAGGTTCATGATATTGGTCTGCGTCTGAAAAAAGATCGCCTGGGCGCGACATTGGTCGATGTCTGGGTTGGCGGCGGCCAGGGCCGAACACCCAAGATCGCACAGTTATTCAAGGAAAATGTCAGTATCGATGAATTGTTGCCCTACCTTGAGGCCATCATGCGTGTGTACAACCGCCATGGCCGCCGTGACAACAAATACAAGGCGCGCATCAAGATTCTGCTGGCTGAAACCGGACGCGAGAAGCTCCAGCAAGAAGTCGATGACGAACTTGCCAGAATTGATCGAACCCGTTTCGCGCCCGTCGCCGAAGAACTTGATCGAGTGAGAAGTCGTTTTCTGGTTCCTGACTACGCATCCACCGACAGCAATGAAAGATCAAGCTCGGTTGATCGCGCCGATGAAGCCGAATACCAACGGTGGTTGCAGCAAAACGTCAAGGCACATCGTGTTGCCGGGCACGCCATTGTCATGGTCTCACTAAAACGTATTGGTGATATACCGGGTGATGCATCATCGGACGAAATGCGCACGCTGGCAAAGATCGCCGAAGATTTTTCACACGATGAAATTCGCGTAACTCATCGTCAGAATCTTGTGCTGCCCCATGTGCGTGAGAGCCGATTACCAGAATTATGGAATGCGCTGAACGAGGCTTCGCTTGCCAGTAGTAATATCGACTTGCCTAGCGACATCATCGCGTGCCCGGGACTAGACTATTGCGCGCTTGCAACAGCACGGTCCATTCCGATCGCACAAGACATCGCCACGCATCTGGAAGAAAAAGAAGCGGACAGAACACCGAGCGGGATTTCGATCAACATCTCTGGTTGCATCAATGCCTGTGCACACCATCATGTCGCAAACATCGGTATTCTGGGTCTTGACCGAGGAGGTGTCGAAAACTACCAGATAACGCTTGGTGGCCGCAGTGATGAACATGCACGTGTTGGTGATCGCATGGGCCCCGGCTTGTCTGCGGATAACATAGCTCCAGCGGTTGAGCGTGTTATCGATCTGTATCTTGACAAGCGTGAACTGAAAGAGACTTTCAGTGATACGTATGCGCGTATCGGCAAGGATCCATTCAAGGATGTCATATACGGAGAAGACGATGCCAAACAGACTGCTTGAAGCCAACGGTACGCACGGCCTTATCGCTGACGATCTATTCAGTAATGCGGTGGATCTGGCAGGCGAGACCAACTCTCGTGATCTTGACGCCAGCGTGCGGAGCGCCGCTGAAATAGTCGTGACCTTCCCATCCAGTGCCGATGGACGCGGGTTTTCTCTAGGCGCCGAGCTACGTGAAGGCAATGGTTTCAAGGGAAAACTCGTTGCGACCGGAACACTCAATCCCGATCAGCTCAGCCTCGCTTTCCAGTGTGGGTTCGATGCCGTCATTATCAGTGAAGCGCAATGGGAAAGCTACGGCGAGGCTGCATGGGTGCAGGCGATGGACCCAACGGTCAACAAAACCTACCTGCGTACACATTGGAAACAACTCGATCCTATCTGGGAACGTCGCTCGACAGCGCCAGACTCTTGAGTACGCGTTTTAGTGTATTGATTTCCGCTTCGGATAAGTTGGCTGTCAGAATATCTTCATAGTCTGAGGCGGACTGTGCCAATTGTTGATAAGCCTTGCTACCGGCAATAGTCAGGCACAGGACTTCCTGACGCCGATCTTCACGCTTGATATTGCGACGCAAAAAACGCTTGTCCTCAAGCGCACTGACCGCCCGACTGATCTTGGTTTTGTGCATCATGGCCAGACGGGCAATCTGGGTTGCTGTCATATCCCCATATTTGCCCAGGTGAAACAGGACGCGCCATTCCGTGCGTAACATGCCGTAGCGCTCCCGGTATTTCTCCTGAAACCCCACACTGGTTTGCTCGGCCGCCTGGTTCAAGAGATACGGCAAGAACTGACTGACATCAAAATTTCGGGACATGCGAGACCTCAGGGCTTGTTAGTTACAAAAGCAACTATTAAACTTTAGCACCCGCTACCGGAGTCTGCGGATGAACAAGGAAACACAATCAATATCGTCAGCGGATACCCGTGAACAGACGAGCGCAGCGAATATCAAAAGCGCCTATATGCCCGGTTTCGGCAATGATTTCGAAACTGAAGCGCTACCTGGCGCCCTGCCGCAGGGAATGAACAGCCCACAAAAATGTAACTACGGTCTGTACGCCGAGCAATTGTCGGGCACCCCGTTCACCGCACCGCGCGGGCAGAATGAACGAAGCTGGTGCTACCGCATTCGCCCGTCGGTCAAACACACGGGTCGATTTCAGAAAATCGATATGCCGTACTGGAAAACCGCACCGCATATTAACGATGACGTTATCAGTCTCGGTCAATATCGTTGGGATCCTATTCCACATTCCCACCAGAAGCTGAATTTCATCACCGGCATGCGAACCGTATCAACAGCAGGTGATGTCAATACGCAAGTGGGCATGGCGGCTCATGTCTATCTGGTGAATGAATCCATGCGGGACGAATATTTCTATTCGGCTGATAGCGAATTGCTGGTCGTGCCACAAGAAGGTCGTCTGCGCTTTTGCACGGAACTCGGTGTTATAGACATCGAACCGAAAGAAATCGCCGTGCTACCTCGTGGGCTTGTGTATCGCGTCGAGCTCATTGAAGGTCCGGCACGCGGGTTCGTCTGTGAAAATTATGGCCAGAAGTTCGACCTGCCGAATCGAGGCCCGATTGGCGCTAACTGCCTTGCCAATCCACGCGACTTCAAAACCCCCGTGGCCCACTTCGAAGACCACGAGGTGCAATCTCGCGTCATCGTCAAATGGTGTGGACAATTCCACACGAGCGACATTGCTCATTCACCGCTTGATGTTGTCGCCTGGCATGGCAACTATGCGCCGTGCAAGTATGATCTCAGCACGTTCAGTCCAGTAGGTGCGATATTGTTCGACCACCCAGACCCCTCTATATTTACCGTATTGACCGCGCCATCAGGTGTCGAAGGCACGGCCAATATCGACTTCGTGTTATTTCGCGAGCGCTGGATGGTGGCGGAAAACACGTTCCGCCCACCGTGGTACCACAAGAACATCATGTCGGAATTGATGGGCAACATCTACGGCATCTACGATGCCAAACCGGAAGGCTTTGTACCCGGTGGCATGAGTTTGCACAACATGATGCTGCCACATGGCCCCGACGCTGATGCTTTTGAAGGCGCATCAACTGTCGAGCTTACAGCGAAAAAACTCGACAACACCATGTCCTTCATGTTCGAAACGCGTTTCCCTCAGCACTTGACCGAATTCGCTGCCACCGAAGCACCGATGCAATCATCCTATCAGGATTGTTGGGATTGCATTGAGAAGAAATTCGATGGAACACCGACCGGCTCATGGACTTGATTTTTGATCAGATATAGCGCTTTCCCCTGTACCCTTACCGTTTATGAACTGCTGGCTTTTATGGTTAGCACAGAAATCAACAAGACAACAACAGGAGTGACAAAACACCCGTGAAACTTGCGACTCTCAAGAACGGCACACGTGACGGTAGCCTGGTTGTCGTCACACGCGATCTTAGCCGTTGCGTCAGCGCCAACGATATAGCTCCCAGCTTGCAAGCGGCATTGGATAGCTGGTCAACTTCGTCCAAGTCCTTGCAACAACTCAGCGATGAACTTGAATCTGGTCGTGAAGCAGGCTCCGCTTTCGATCAATCCAGCGCCCACTCGCCACTACCACGTGCTTATCAATGGGCCGATGGCTCAGCTTATGTGAATCATGTTGAGTTGGTCAGAAAAGCACGCAATGCTGAAATGCCGGATAGTTTTTGGACAGATCCTCTGATGTATCAAGGCGGTTCGGACACCTTCCTGGCACCACGTGATCCGATTGTCATGGCCGACGAGGCCTATGGCATCGATATGGAAGGTGAAATCGCCGTCATTGTTGACGATGTTCCGATGGGCGCAAGCGCTGCTGTCGCGGCAAAAGCCATAAGGCTTTTCATGTTGGTCAATGATGTATCGTTGCGTGCTCTGATTCCCGCCGAGCTCGGCAAGGGCTTCGGCTTTTTTCAATCCAAACCCTCATCGGCCTTTTCTCCGGTAGCCGTTACCACCGAAGAACTTGGCGATGCCTGGGACGGAGGTAAGCTGCATTTACCGTTGCGCATCGACTATAACGGCAAACCATTCGGCCGTGCCAACGCAGGCATCGATATGACATTCGACTTCGGGACGCTGATCGCTCATGCGGCCAAAACCCGAGCGCTCGGCGCCGGCGCAATTATCGGCTCGGGCACCGTTTCCAACAAACTCGACGGCGGACCGGGCAAATCGATCGACGACGGCGGTGTCGGTTACTCATGTATCGCCGAGGTCCGAATGATAGAAACAATCAACACCGGCAAGCCAGCCACTTCCTTCATGGCGTTTGGCGATACGGTAAAAATTGACATGCTCGATGCCGAAGGCGACAGCCTCTTTGGCTCCATCGAACAAGTAGTGGAGAAATATCATGGCTAAGGCCTTTGCATCCCAGGGCGATCTCGCCGAGAAAAAAATATCCTTTACCGATCTCGGCAATGATCTATGGGCGTTCACCGCAGAAGGCGATCCAAACACAGGCGTCATCATCGGTGAAGATAGCGTCATGATCATCGATGCACAAGCGACACCACGCCTGGCGAGCAAAGTCGTTGAGAAAATTCGTACCGTGACCGACAAGCCTATTTCACATGTCGTGTTGAGCCACTATCACGCGGTACGAGTGCTGGGTGCTTCAGCCTATGACGCTGAGCAGGTCATCATGAGCGAAAAAGCGCGCAGCATGGTTGTTGAGCGTGGCCAGGAGGATTGGGACAGCGAATTCGAACGTTTCCCGCGCTTGTTTCAAGGACACGAAAGCATACCGGGTCTGACTTGGCCGACCACGACTTTTAATGATCGCATGACAATCTACCTTGGACGTCGCCGGGTCGATCTAATGTTTCTCGGTCGTGCACATACCGCAGGTGACATCGTTGCCTATGTACCCGATGCAAACGTCATGTTTACGGGCGATATTGTCGAGTACAAGTCAGCCTGCTATTGCGGTGACGGACACTTCCATGACTGGCCTGGTACTCTTGAAGCCATTCGTCGCTGGGATGTTGATGCGATTGCACCTGGGCGCGGTGATGCCTTGGTTGGAAAGACTATGGTCAATGAGGCGATTGACCTGACCGCTGATTTCATACGCTCTACGTATCTGCCTGTGGCGCGCGTTGCAGTCAGTGGTGGCACGCTCAAGGATGCCTGGGATGCCTGTCGCGCCGAATGCGATCCGAAGTTCTCGGACTACGCCATTTATGAGCACTGCCTGCCGTTCAATGTCGCCCGCGCCTATGATGAGGCTCGCGATGTGGATACACCACGTATCTGGACCGCAGAGCGCGACAAACTCATGTGGGAGCAGTTGCAAAGCTAGATTGTTAACTGCAATCCGCTTGAATCCATGCAACCACTATCACCCAGACCATGAGCCGTTATAACTACGAAACTTTTGCAGTAAAAACACCCCCGGAACTTGGTGGTGACGGCACATTGATGGATGTCTACCCGGTCGTGATTATCGGTGCAGGGCCGGTTGGCCTTACGGCGGCCGTTGATCTTGCGACGCGCGGTATCAGATCGGTTGTGCTGGATGACAACAATGTTGTTTCCATCGGTTCACGGGCTATTTGCTGGGCCAAGCGAACACTTGAAATCTTTGACCGGCTCGGCGTAGGTGAACGCATGCGGGAAAAAGGGGTTACCTGGAAGGTTGGACGCTTGTTTCATGGCGCTGAGGAAGTATACAACTTCAACCTGTTGCCGGAATCGGGGCACAAGTATCCCGCCTTCATCAATTTGCAACAGTACTATGTAGAGCAGTACCTCGTTGAACGTTGCCACGACTTTCCAGAGTTGATTGATCTGCGCTTTAGCAACAAAGTCATCTCCCATGAAGAATCCGGTGAGTCGATTACCTTGACAGTAGAAGCTGCCGACGGCAATTACTCACTCCGTGCCCAATATGTACTGGCCTGTGATGGCGCAGGTTCACCAACCCGCAAACGTATGCAGTTGCCTTTTTCAGGGCAAGAGTTCGACGAGCATTTCCTGATCGCTGACGTCGAAATGCCTGTCAGCCCGTTTGAAACGGATGAGCCAGAGCGCTGGTTCTGGTTCGAGCCTGAATTCCATGCCGGACAGTCAGCACTGCTACACAAGCAACCTGACAACATCTATCGCATCGACTTGCAGCTCGGCCCCGACACCGATCCTGCGGCAGAGGCGACCGAAGAAAAAGTCATACCCAGAATAAAAGCCATGGTCGGCGACACACCATTCACATTCGATTGGCTCAGCGTCTACAAGTTTCGCTGTGCAAGCCTCAGCGATTTCATCCATGGACGAATGATATTTGTCGGCGACAGTGCGCACGTCGTCTCACCCTTTGGCGCACGAGGCGGTAATGGCGGCATCCAGGATGTGGACAACCTGTGCTGGAAACTCGCGATGGTCATCAATCGTGAAGCACCGACTGAGCTGCTCTCGACCTACAACGACGAAAGAGGACACGGGGCAAGGGAGAACATTTTGAATTCTTCGCGTGCGACGAATTTCATGACCCCTAAATCATCCGTGGAACACCTCTTTCGAGACGAAATACTGTCACTGGCGAGACACGCGACATTTGCACAGAAGTTGATCAACTCTGGTCGCCTGTCGGTTCCCTGCTCACTCGCCGATCATGCATTGCAGACACCGGGCACAGCCCGGCTAGCAGTAGGCTCGGCACTGATTGATGCGCCCGTTTCTTCTGCAGCTGGAGACAGTTATCTTGTACGCGAACTTCAGGGTCAGTTCATTCTGCTGGGTATTGGAAACATAGACTTGCCGGCAATCGACAACTTGCGTCGTATCGGTATCGATCAAAACGACACAAACTATCAACAATTCAAGGATAGTAACGGACTTGTTAGCGAGCGTTACGGACAAGACTGTGCGTATCTGATAAGACCTGATGGTCATATCACCGCGTCTTTTCGTACCGCTATCAACACTGATGAGGTCCGGACTGCTCTGAAGCGTGCCTGTGGCGAGGAACTCATGTCTGCGCCTACCGCGACGTCACACACGGGGAGTCAGTGAATATGCTCGATAACAATCTGGGTGACAATGCCGATGCCTTCTACAGTTTACTGATGGATGCTCATGATGGCCTTGAAGAAAAAGACAGCCACGCACTGAACGCACGCCTGGTCTTGCTGTTTGCAAATGAAATCGGCGAACTTGAAACACTGGGCAAGTTGATAAAACTGGCAAACGAAGTCGGCGCCGAGTCAATGCACAAAGTCGCAGCCAATATGAAAAACACCCCAAGAGCAGCGACATGAGCACAGCAACGCTATATGACTACTGGCGCTCATCCGCGAGCTATCGCATCAGAATTGCCTTGAATCTTGCTGGTATTGCTTACGACAGCGTTTCCATAAACCTGCTCGATGGTGAGCACAAATCTCGCGAGCACCTTGCCCGCCATTCACAGGGCCTGGTACCGGTTCTCGAAATCGATGGCCGTCAGTTCACGCAATCTCTTGCGATCCTTGAGTATCTCGACACGACACGCAAACAACACTGGGTACCAGACGACCCGGCGCAAGCGGCGATTGTCCGTGCCCTCGCTCATACACTGGCTGTCGATGTACACCCGGTATGCAATCTCAATGTCGTCAGCCATGTTGCAACACTTGTTGACAACGCAGGTGGCGCAAGAGAAGCCTGGATGAAGCACTTCATCAGACCCGGCTTGCTGGCCTTCGAACAACAGCTACAAGCATTTGAACAATCTCCGTATGCCACCGGCAACGAACCCGGGCTTGCCGATATCTGTCTGATTCCACAACTCTATAATGCAATTCGTTGGGAAGCCGATTATCAGGATTGCTCGCGCATCGTTGCAATACAGTCTGCCTGCGAGTCCCACGCCGCTTTCATTGCTGCACACCCTGACGCGGTCAAACCGGCCTGATCCTTGATCGAGTGTGGGATTCGGCATGCCGCCGTGTACGAGACGAAATTACTTTGCCTGCACGCCGTCAACTGATACGTTTATGAACTTTTCTCCTGATTCTTTATCAGTCAGTATTAGCTCATTAAAGTGCTATCGATCATGCCAACACATCAAGAAAACACCTCACGGTTCCGTGCTTGGCACATATCCGGCGATCCCATCATTTTGTATAATATTTGGGATGCGGGTAGTGCGAAAGCCGTAGCTTCCTCGGGTGCAAAAGCCCTTGCGACAGGAAGCGCGCCGGTAGCCATGGCGCAAGGGTTTTCTGATGGTGAGCAAATGCCGTTGGATCTGGCGCTGGATAACATTCGTCGCATCATTACAGCCGTTGATCTTCCCGTCACTATGGACTTGGAAGGTGGCTACGGCGTCGAGACTGATGCAGTGGCGAAAACCGTGAGCCGAGCGATTGCAACCGGAATCGTCGGATTCAACTTCGAAGATCAGATCGTCGGTGGGGACGGCTTGCACGACATCAATACGCAGTCCAGACGAATCAAGGCAGCCAGAAATGCAGCTGACCTTGATTCAGCATCGCCCTTTCTCAATGCGAGAACCGATATCTTTCTCAAGGCCAAGCCGGACACGCATAGCGAGGCGATGCTCGATGATGCGATCGAGCGTGCCCACGCATATGAACAGGCAGGTGCCGATGGTTTTTTCGCACCAGGATTAGCTGACGAAAAGTTGATTGCGACGCTGTGTGAAAAAATCAATCTACCGGTAAACATCATTGCCCTGCCACATGTACCACCCAACGACAAATTGTGCGAACTAGGGGTCGCTCGGATCAGCTATGGGCCGGTTCCTTACAGACAGATGATCAAAGCACTTGGGGAGGCTGCTGCGAAAACATTTGCCTGACAGACAGACCTTACGTCAATCTCGCTTGTCTGTTTCCGCGACGCTATGGCTTTCGGCATGGCCCGCCTCAAAGCGCGCCAGAATCTATAAGCACTTGGTGAATTGCCTCAGCCAGTGCGCGGTATCCCTCGGCATTAAAATGAACCGAGTCTGATTTCATGGCAGGTTTCTTCAAAAGCGAACCAATGATCTTATTCTCTAACGGAATCTGGTGTTCTTCGGCGAGTTCAGCATAAAATTCAGCGGTGCTGGCAAGCAGTGACTTTTTCGGCACACCCACCAAAACCACATCCGCCCCCCGATCTTTCGCCAGTTTGATCATTGTCGATAAATTTGCCTTGGCCTCGGCATGCGATCGATTGCGTAAAATGTCATTGCCTCCCTCCAGCAAGATCATCACATCAGGATTGTGTTCGGCCAGTACATCAGGGAGGCGTTGCAAACCTTCTTCAGTCAATTCTCCCGACACACCTGCATTGATAACCCGGCGCCCACTCAATGACTCCAGCACAGCTGGATAGGCGTGCGTTGGCGATGCTCCGAGACCAGCCGTCAAACTGTCTCCAAATGCCAGCACAGTGGCATCCTCTGGCAATGGACTCAACTCAGGATCGCTACAGGCGATCAGGCTCAAAACGCAGCCGAGCAGCACAGCAAATCTTGTTACGCAATTTAACGCCATTATCGCCCGGCCCCTGAAGTCATGTACTCAATAACGAAAATACGTCAGAATGACTATTCACACAGCATGCCCGTCACACATTAGGAAGCAAGTATGCACGGCTCTGACAATGATGACACTCAAAGGCCAGACCCTCAGACCCATGATCACCCACACGATCACCCGCACGATCATTCTCATCTGGACGATACCGCCTTGCGCGTACGGTCCTTGCAAACACTGCTGACAGAAAAAGGTTACATCGATCCGGCGGCTCTCAACGAGCTGATTGACACCTATGAGAACAAGGTTGGACCTCGCAACGGGGCCGCAGTCATTGCCCGTGCCTGGATAGATCCCGATTTCAAAAAATGGTTGCTAAGTGATGCGACCGCCGCGATCGACTCCCTCGGATTCTCCGGACGTCAAGGCGAGCACATGGTTGTCGTGGAAAACACAACAGAGATTCACAATATGGTGGTCTGTACCCTATGCTCGTGTTATCCGTGGCCGGTACTGGGTTTGCCTCCCTCGTGGTACAAGTCTGCACCCTACCGTTCCCGTGTAGTATCGGAACCGGAGTCTGTACTGGCAGAGTTTGGTGTCACCTTACCTACGACCAAAACCATATCGGTATGGGATTCAACCGCCGAGGTACGCTATCTCGTGCTACCTGAACGCCCACTCGGAACAGATGAACTCAACGAGAAAATGCTTGCGACACTGGTCACTCGCGATTCCATGATCGGAACAGGTCTCGCCCTTGATCCCAGTGACATACCAACCAGTGAACAAACGCTATGAATGGCGTACACGACATGGGCGGTCAGCATTGTCATGGGCCCATTCTCGATGCCGATGACACGGTGTTGTTTCATGAACCGTGGGAACGCGACGTACTCGCACTATCACTGGCGATGGGGGCAACCGGCACCTGGAATATTGATGAGTCACGTTCGGCTCGTGAGTCATTACCGCCTGCTTACTATTTGAGTGCCGGTTATTACTCCATCTGGCTTTCCGCACTTGAGCAGTTGCTGATCAGCCGAGGACTGGTGAGTGAGATGGAGCTCAAACAAGGCGCTGCAACGGAACCGGCGGCGAAACTAAAACGTATTTTGTACGCAGCCGATGTCAAGGCGACACTCGCAGCAGGCTCGCCAGTCGATCGCCAAACGGATACACCAACGCAATTCAAGGTTGGCGATCACGTCAGGGTTCGCCATTTGCACCGCAGTACACACACTCGCTTGCCCGGGTATTTACGCGGACACCAGGGTATTGTTGAACGAATTCACGGTTGTCATGTTTTCCCTGATACACACGCCATCGGGGAAGGTGAACAAGCGAAGTGGTTGTACAACGTGGCGTTCACTGCGAGAGAACTTTGGGATAACGACAAACCCGCGGCGAACAAGGTTCACGTGGATTGCTGGGAACCCTATCTGATGGCTTGTGAAGACGCTGGGAACACACAGGAAGCACGCGATGAAACCAGTTAATCTCGCCACATCAGCCCAAGGCGCATTACTTCGTGATCTACCGGAGATTCCACGAGAACAAAACGAACCCGTATTCAAGGAGCCCTGGCAAGCGGAAGTCTTTGCCATTGTTCTGAGTCTTCACGAGCGCGGTGTTTTTACCTGGTCTGAATGGGCGGCAATGTTAAGTCAGGAGATTCGGCACGCACAACGCGATGGCGATGCCGATCTCGGTGACACGTATTACAACCATTGGCTAACAGCGCTTGAATGCATACTCGTGGCAAAGAAGATAGGTTCCGAGTCACAGTTGGCCGATCTGTACCGTCGTTGGGACCACGCGGCACAACAAACTCCTCACGGTCAAGCGATCGAACTATCCTGATTCTTGTGTGCCAAGCGTTTTTGCGTGGCCAGTTATTGCACTGGCCAAATGATTAAAAAAGGTCAAAAACTCGCCATATTCTGCCCCAAAAACGGTGATGTAACACCCCAAGTGTGAATCACACCCTCAATTTCAGGGGTATCGAGCCCGCTACTTCGGGCAATTGCACACATTTTGCAAACTTGTCACTCTGAATCGTCTTTCACCCTCACTCGGTGTGGCCTGTGTGCGCTTGTATGCGAGTGAATACTTAAAGGAATACCAATGACGCAAAAATACAGACTGGTCACACGTAGCGATTTTGACGGACTCGTATGTGCAGTGCTGCTCAAGCACCTCGACATGATCGATGAGATCAAGTTCGTTCACCCGAAAGACATGCAAGACGGTCTTGTCGAAATCACGGCTAATGACATCACGACGAACCTACCCTACGTGCCTGGCGCGTACCTGGTGTTCGATCATCATGCATCGGAAATGCAACGCAACAACACCAGTATCGATAATTACGTTATTGATGCAGACTCGCCATCAGCCGCCCGCGTCGTGTGGCGTCACTTTGGTGGTGAAAAAGCGTTTCCGGATCGCTGGGACGATATGATGGTTGCTGTCGACAAGGCAGACTCTGCGCAGTACAGCATTGACGAAGTCCTTGAGCCAAAACAATGGGAATTGCTGAACATGCTGATGGACTCGCGCACAGGGCTCGGCCGTTTTCGTGAATTCAGAATCTCGAACTATGCCCTGATGATGGATTTGATCGACGCTTGCAAGGATCACTCGATCGACGAAATTCTGGACATGCCGGATATCCGAGAGCGAATCGATTTATACGAAAGCCAACGTGACGATTTCAAAGCACAGCTCGAACGATGCTCAACGGTGCACGGCAATCTTGTCGTACTTGATTTGCGCGATGAGGAAGTCATCTTCGCCGGCAGTCGCTTTTTTATCTACGCTCTGTTCCCTCAGTGCAATATCTCGATTCATCAGATGTGGGGCTTCCAGAAACAGAACACCGTGTTTGCAACCGGAAAATCCATCTTTGATCGAAGCTGTTATACCAACGTTGGTGAACTGATGCTGCAATATGGTGGTGGCGGACATGCGGCCGCTGGTACTTGCCAGATCGACAACGGCAAGGCTGATGCGGTTCTGGCAGAACTCATCGCCGAAATCAATGCCAATGAAGACCACGGAAGTAACGAGTTTCTGGACGCTGCCTAGAGACGCGGTCATCACACAGGATACAGGTCATATCATTCAAAGCTGATTGCGCCTTCTTCGCGCAATCAGCGATCAGACGGCAGTCATTGCCTTGCAAGAACGTATTCGAATCTGAATTATCATGAGGGAAAATTTGTATTGACCCTCTTTTGGATACCAATCCCATCGATGCAGGCCGGACGCCCGGAATCCTCACGAAAACAGGTTGGCGTGGGACTAAACATGCCTCATACTAATTGTAGGCGACCTGAAAAACCAAGACCATGCCCTACGACAACCAAGCAACGACCACACATGATGCTGAGGATGACGCTCGAAACGAGCACATAAAGATCTACGTCAATGGCGACATCGTCCCCCGCAATGAAGCCAAGGTATCAGTCTATGATTCGGGCTTCATGCTCGGTGACGGCATGTGGGAAGGCATGCGACTATACAATGGCAAGTGGGCATTTTTTGACGAACACATGGACCGACTCTTCGGTAGCTGCAAGGCGGTGTCGCTGGATATTGGTATGGATCGACAAGGTATTGCCGATGCCTTGAAACAGACGGCCGAAGCAAACAACATGACAAACGATGCACACTGTCGCCTGATGGTTACGCGCGGAATGAAGGCCAAACCTTTTCAACATCCTTCACTCTCTCGTACTGGCCCAACCATTGTAATCATCATCGAACATTCAAAGCCTGCCAATGATGTTCAGACCAAAGGCATCAGACTCGCCACAGTACCTCAAGTACGCGGATTGCCAATGAGTCAGGATGCAAAATTCAATAGCCACTCAAAACTTAACTGCGTCATCGCCTGCCTGCAGGCGGAGCAATCGGGTGCCGATGAGGGCCTGATGCTCGACCCTCATGGTTTTGTCAACACCACCAATGCCTGCAATTTCTTTATCGTAAAAAAAGGTGAGGTATGGACATCGACTGGCGACTACTGCATGAATGGTGTTACCCGTCAAAAGGTCATCGATCTGTGCCGCGCGAACAACATTCCGGTTTTTGAAAAAAATTACTCTCTGTATGAAGCCTACTCGGCAGACGAGGCGTTTCTGACTGGCACTTTCGGCGCTCAGGTGCCGGTTGCTGAAATAGACGGCAAGAAAATAGGTGATGATGACCGACCCGTGATGAATCGAATACGCATGCTGTATAAGGAACTCATAGCAGATAACATTGGTTCGAGAGTTTAAAAAGAGCGTTCACTCAATGAGAAATAATCGCCTTTTCAAAGTGGGTATCGTTGGCAGCATCCTCTCCGCGTTGTGCTGCTTTACGCCCGTCTTGGTGGTGTTGCTTGGTGCCGTTGGACTGTCTTCGATGCTTGGACTGATAGACTACATTGTATTGCCAGCATTGGCAGGCTTCGTATTGCTGACGATGTACGCCTTGCTTAAAAAAGCGCCAGCAAACAAGAGCTGACCAGACCCAGAGCCACGACACCCACGATCGTGCGTCCAACCGGATCCAACACACCTGTGTATCGAAAGACCCAGTAAAGTAGAACTCCAGCGATCATCGACCAAAAGGTCAAACCACTAACCATGGTATTGAGAGAATCCACTGGATTCATCAACACAAGCTTCTGAAATTTTTCCAACGTGGGTAAAGACGCGACCCACTGCCCAGGCAAATCGGTAAAGACTTGCATGTAATACAGGTACAAAAACTGAGGAACTATCGCGATGGCCGCGACGAATAATATGATCGTCAGCGATAGATCAGCAAATGCAACGGTATGTCTGAAATTAGAACTGCTCTGAAGTTGCGACACAAAGCGATCAAGAAATCGGGATTTGTATAAATTCAGCCATAGCAGAAATATGACGAGCAAGGCCGTAAGTAAAACGAGACCAGCTTGCTCCACTCTCGAAAGATTGAAGATCGTATCCTTTCCGACAAAATCATCGCGAAGGTAGCGCCATGCATCAGGCTTCCAGAACAATGCCAGCAGGACGGAGCAGAGTATGTACACCAAAGTCCATAATCGCCGATGTTCCATTGACTGATCCTCCATCGTTTACTGATCAGGTGCTGCACTCTGACTATCAGTGGTCGATACAAATCACCCAGCACTAACATCAACCAAGTTTGTCGAAGTCGCTGGCATCGTGACGCTCAGGCAACTGATCTTCATCAGGCCCCCAACTTCGATTCACTTTTCGTCCACGCTGAACTGCAGGTCGCGCCAGTATCTCATCGGCCCAGCGATTGACAGCGACGTATGACTTGGCATCGATAAACTCCGCTGCCTCATACAATCCACCCTGCACCAATACACCGTACCACGGGTACACCGCCATATCGGCGATGGTGTATTCATCACCTGATAAAAAACGCTGCTTGGCAAGACGTTGCTCAAGCACATCAAGCTGGCGTTTGGTTTCCATCGTGAATCGATCGATACAGTATTCAATCTTGATCGGCGCATAGGCATAAAAATGACCACAGCCTCCACCGAGATAAGGTGCACTGCCCATTTGCCAGAACAACCAAGAAAGACATTCGGTACGAGTCGCGTGTTCAGTTGGCAGGAAGGCGCCGAACTTCTCCGCGAGATACAAAAGAATGGCCCCCGACTCAAACACGCGAGTCGGCGGGGTTGTGCTGTGGTCCATCAATGCGGGGATTTTCGAATTCGGATTGATATCCACGAATCCACTGCCGAACTGATCACCGTCGGTTATCTTGATCTGGTAAGCGTCATATTCAGCCCCCGTAAATCCAGCGGCCAAAAGCTCTTCGAGCATGATCGTGACCTTGACACCATTTGGCGTTGCCAGGGAATGCAGCTGCAAGGGATGGTCACCAACAGGCAGCACCTTCTCATGCGTAGCGCCCGCGATTGGTCGATTGATCTTGGCGAACTCGCCGCCGTTTTCAGATTCCCATTTCCAGACCTTCGGTGGTGTGTACTCGCTCATGTCGCCGTTGCCGTCTTAGTTGATTCGAATAGGGTCAAGTGTATCCAATTGACAACGTCTGGATCAAAAAGTTAGAGGTTCGTAAAGAACGCAGAGCTGGTGAGATCAGCGAACAGACTCGATAAACCCCAGCAAACGACTAACCGCCAGTTGCAAGTCTCCCGAGTTGTCTATTTCGATATCCAGATCGCCTCGCAAGTGCATAACGGGTCGCCGCCCCAGTCTTGCCGAGATATCGCTTGAAGATTCGCGCGCTCGCCTGGCCAAGCGAGAAGCCAGTGTCTGCTCGTCAACAGACACCAACACCGTTCGGCTTGTGGGAAATACTTGACGAATGTTGTTCATCGCGCCACGACTGCCGTTGAGAATCGCGACCTTTCCATTCTCGATCCAATCATGAACCTCGGCAGGAACACCATAATGGAGATCGTGCGCCTCCCAGCAGATGGAAAATTCACCTCTGTCACGCGCCACCATGAAATCCTCGCCGGACAGATATTGATGCGGTTCATGCCCGGCATCACTCGGGCGGGTGATCACCCGCTGAACGACTTTGACATCCTGACTGTCGGCGTAGTGCTCGCGAACCGCAGCAAGCAAGCTGTCCTTGCCTGAACCGCTGGGACCAACGACGGCTATCAGGCAGCCCTGAGCCGCTCCCTTTGATTTTTTTTCTGATTTACGAATATCGCTCATGCAACTTCGCTAAGTAACCAGGATTTGAATGCGGTTACTCGTGGATCATTCTCGCTACTGGCAAGACTGATCATATGGTAGGCATGATCGATATTCAGGGGCAAGTCAAACAGCGGGACAAGCAGACCTTTGCTCACATCATCCTGCGCTAGTTGCTCTAAGGTAAGCACCACACCCTGCCCTTCCACAGCCGCAGCCAATGCCAATGACACACTGTTGAAATACAGGTTATGCGCAGAAACGTTGCTACCGAGACCTGCGGCGTCCAACCAACTTGCCCACTTGGGCCGACCTTCATAGGGTGTCTCATCGTGTAACAAGGTGTGCTGCAGCAAGTCCTCCGGGCAAGCCAGTGGCAAATTGGCTGAATCTGCCAGCAACGAAGGACTACAAAGTGGCATGGCCTCCACGTCCATGAATCGTTCAACCTGACAACCCGGATAGTTTCCACTACCAAACCGGATTGCGACATCGACATTGTGCTCTTTGAGCGTTTCGGCACTCAGAGATGGAGCTGTTGCCGCCGAATCAATCAGGCTTACGCTTCCAGAGATTCGCAGATCAATCGATGGATGCTTTTCAATAAATCTGTGCATGCGCGGCATCAGCCATTTTGATGCAAAGGATGGCGCCATCCAGATGTTCAGGTCGCGCTTTGCGCCACCATTTTTGATGGACTCGATAGCTTGTGAAATATTGTGAAAGCCATCCCTGAGTTGCCCGAGTCCAGCCTGACCCGCATCAGTCAACGCCAAACCTCGATTCAAACGATGAAACAGTTGCACACCCAGCAGCTCTTCCAGAGAGCGTATCTGCTGGCTGACCGCAGCCGGCGTAACGTTCAGCTCATCAGCAGCCTTACTGAAGCTGCCATGCCGGGCCGCCACGACAAAAGCGTTCAAAGCATTGAGAGGAAGAGGACCAGCCATCAGCGCTTTGCTACACCGGGATGACAGCTTAAAGTTTTACTTGTCATGGGTACAAGAAAGTATCGTTTGAGACTTTGGTGCCGCAGCCGTACATTGAGTATCAAGAAACAAAGCAGCAGAGAAAGACTCTGCGCTGACAATACTGGCAACCATACTTGAAAGGAGCCAACACATGTTTAAACTCATCTCAGCAATCGGCCGCGGTTACGACAGCTACATGAATCGACAGGGTCGCGTCCAGGCACACCGGATTCTAAGCGGTCAAAGTGACTGGACGCTCAACGATCTTGGCATTTCCCGTCAGCTTCTCAACGGCGGCGTCAAGAATTGGCCTTGGAAAATCACCAATGACCAACCTTCGCGCGTCGAAGCCTTCCGCGAAAGCCGTCGCAAAATTGAAGCGCGTGCGATTCGAGAGCTCAACAGTTATTCCAACAAGGAACTGCATGATCTTGGAATTACTCGTGGCAGTATTCCAGAAGCTGTGCGCAACGGTCGCCCCGAAAGCGAGCACGCAGCTTAAGGTGCCTGCATTTGATCGGTTCCAGCGGGTTTACCCCTTACAACAGCAGACGTCCGCTGCAGAACTCTCTTGACGGGGTTATCTGAATGGCCAGGCCACTCGGATAACCTCGTCGAAAGGTCGCACAAGAATTAACCAAGAACCAATCAACCCCACTGGTTGACGACTCGGGTCAAGAAAATTGACCATTGTCCAAAATCGCCTTTTCTGCACACTACCCGCAAAATCAGTGTGCTTTATCTGTTTGACCGGCTTACGCAAATTCGGCGGCGTCCGGGAAAATCGACGCGCTACGCTGAGCTGTCGTCGGCTGACAACTGTAGCCCAGATTCTGCCTCCAGCGAAATTAACAAAGCCGATTGCCTCTGCCCGGGAACTTTTTCGCTCCCGTGTACCAATGCCAACCAGTGGACATTTCATACCCTTTTTTCGCGTGCACCACCCGTCAGCAACGGAATTTACCGTTGTTGAAGCCCGCAAAATCATTTTGTCCTTGATGGCAACAAGCTTATGAAATATCCTGTCCCGGCTATGGCTCCGATTCTTACGGACCCATTCACTGCGGAGAGAGATAAACCATGAAAGAAATGAATCGCCGGAAGTTCCTGAAAGGATCGGCGCTCGCAGCAACCGCGACGGCGGCCGGCACGATTACCGCGCCCTCCATCGTTCGTGCTGCGCCAGTGACGATGAAAATGCAAGCGGCCTGGGGCGGTGGTATTTTCCTTGAAAATGCCAAGTCGTATGTTGACCGTGTAAATGCGATGGCGGGAGACGCGCTGCAGATCGAATTGCTGCCAGTCAACTCTGTTGTCAAAACCAGTCAGATGCAAGATGCCGTACATCGGGGTGTTCTCGATGCTGCACACTACGTACCTGCTTACTGGTATTCGAAATCACCTGTTGCCTCACTGTTTGGTACTGGCCCATGCTTTGGCTGGTCAAGCCAGGAAGTTCTGGGGTGGGTTCACTATGGTGGTGGTCAGGAACTCTTTGATGAGTTGATGGGCAACCTTGGCCTGAACCTTGTCAGTTTCTTCAACAGCCCGATGCCAGCACAGCCTATGGGTTGGTTCAAAGAAGAGATCAAGGATGCATCCCAGATGGATGGCCTGAAGTATCGAACCGTTGGACTTGCCGCTGATGTATTGCTCGAAATGGGCATGTCTGTCGTTCAGCTGCCTGGTGGTGAAATACAGCCAGCCATGAAGTCAGGCTTGATTGACGCTGCCGAATTCAACAACCCGACCTCGGATCGTGACTTCGGCATGCAAGACGTGTCCAAACACTATCACTTGGCTAGCTTCCACCAGTCGCAGGAATTTTTTGAAGTCACCTTCAACAAGAGAAAGTACGACGGCTTGGCTGATGAACTCAAAGCCATCCTGAAGTACGCTTCAGAAGCTGAGAATTCAAACTTCTACTGGCACAACACACAACAATATGCAAAAGATCTCGTGACCTTACGCGAAGAGCAAGGTGTCAATGTTTACCGTACACCAGATTCAGTCATGCAAGCGCAACTGGATGCCTGGGATATTGTCGTCGAGCGCATGTCAGGCTCTGACGAATTCTTTGCCAAGGTAATCGAGTCACAACGTGCATACGCTGAGACGGTCATGAATTACCTGAACCTCAACCAGCCAGACTACAAACTCGCTTACAAGCACTATTTCGGCTAGCTCGTTTGGCGATGTATCGTTATGGTATGTCAACTGGTTTGTATGCAAAGGGAGCCTCATCCGAGGCTCCCGTTTTTTTTAATTGGTATCGCACGGAGTCCTGACACGTGACAAAAATCGTCTATGCGATTGAGAATTTGAGCATCTGGGTGGGACGCGCATTCGGTTGGTGCATCCTGATCCTGACACTGGCCGTCTCGTACGAGGTTTTTGTCCGTTACATGCCTCAGTACAAACCAACCGTTTGGGCCTTTGACATGATGGTGCAGATGTACGGCGCGCTGTTCTTGATGGCAGGCCCTTATGCATTGGCACAGGATAGTCATGTACGAGGGGATGTGCTCTATCGTCTTTTTCCAGTTCGCATGCAGGCGACGATTGACTTCATTCTTTATCTGATTTTCTTTTTCCCCGGCATGATGGCCTTGTTCTGGTACGGTGCGGAAATCGCGTCTGACTCATGGCGTTACAAGGAAGTGAGCTGGAACAGCCCGGCGAGAATCCAGATCTATTTCTTCAAAACCTTGATTCCACTGGCTGGATTTTTTCTCATGTTGCAAGGCATTGCCGAGTTACTCAGATGCTGGAAGGCAATGCGCACCGGAGTCTGGATGGAAAGACTTGACGATGTCCGTGAGACGGAAGATTTGCTGACAGAACAACCTGCAGTTGTGGATACCAGTACAAATCGCCCCTGACTTTACTTCATCCATTATTCGTAATTTTGACACACAACCATTCAGTTAACCTAATCGAGATGAAACGGCCGTGACGAATCCAGAAGTCGCCATCCTAATGTTGTCCCTGTTCATCGTTCTGGTGTTACTGGGATTTCCCATTGCCTTTACCTTGCTCGCCATGGGTGTCGCATTTGGCTACTACGCCTATTACCAGGAAGGCTCCATCGAGACACTTTCAGATGTCTTCAGCAACCAGATTTTCTATCTGCTAAACCAGAACACCTACTCGGTAATGGAAAACGACACACTTGTCGCCATTCCCTTGTTTCTCTTTATGGGTTACGTCGTTGAACGAGCCAATATCGTCAATCGGCTATTCAGCTCCTTGCAGCTTGCCGCAAGAAACCTGCCCGGCTCAATGGCCATCGCTGCGCTGATCACCTGCGCTGTCTTCTCCACCGCCAGCGGCATCGTCGGCGCCGTTGTTACCTTGATGGGCCTGCTCGCATTTCCCGCGATGGCTGATGCCAACTATCGCAAGGACTTTGCCGCAGGCGTAATTTGCGCCGGTGGCACACTCGGCATTCTCATACCACCATCGATCATGTTGATCGTATATGCAGCGATTGCCGAATTATCGCCACTTCGTCTTTATGCGGCGGCAGTGTTCCCGGGTCTTTTGTTAGCTGGTATGTACATCATCTACGTCATTATCCGCGTCTGGATAAATCCGGCTATCGCACCAAAGCCCACAATCGATCCTAATTTATCGCGCGCCAAAATTTACCTGCAACTACTCACATCATTCGTCCCGTTAACTCTCCTTATCATGTTGGTGCTCGGTTCCATACTGGGTGGTCTCGCCACACCTGCCGAAGCGGCAGCAATGGGTGCTTTGGGAGGCTTGGTGCTTGCGGTTCTGTACCGCTCACTAACTTGGCTGAAACTCAAGGAATCAGTATTTCTGACAGCCAAGGCAACGGCCATGGTTTGCTGGATGTTTGTTGGCTCATGGACATTTGCTTCGGTTTTCTCTTATCTCGGCGGCCACGATGTCATCGAGCACTGGGTGCTGGCCATGAATCTTGAGCCTTGGCAGTTTCTCGTACTGGTTCAGTTAATCATTTTCCTTCTCGGTTGGCCATTGGAGTGGTCGGAAATTCTCATTATCTTTGTGCCGATCTTTCTACCTATGTTGGACACCTTCGGCGTTAACCCCTACTTCTTTGCGATGCTGGTTGCACTAAACCTCCAGACTTCGTTTCTGACACCGCCGATGGCGATGTCCGCGTACTACCTGAAAGGGGTATTGAAAAACCAGATCGAGCTCATGCAGATCTTCAAAGGCATCATGCCTTATCTCGGGATCGTGATTTTCTGCATGTTCCTGATGTATACATTCCCTGGTATTGCTCTGTGGCTACCTGATCAACTGTTTGGCGAGTACATTCCTTAGGCCATGCAAATCGACTTGAAACACGAGCATTACTTGATAACTCGATGACTACCGAACTGAATACAGCGCGTGACTGCGTGTCTGCTATCAAGGACGGTAGCCTGAGATCAGTCAATCTCGTCAAGAACTCACTTGTCGAGATTGAGCGCACGGATTCCACTATCAGGGCATGGCAACATCTGGATAGCGATCAAGCAATAGCGGCCGCCGAACAAGCAGATGAACAGCGCCGCCATGGTCGACCCGTAGGAAAACTGCAAGGCATACCGATTGGCCTGAAGGACATTATTGACACCGCAGAGCTACCCACTGAATACGGCAGCGCCATTTACAAGGGCAGGCAAGCTGAACAGGATGCAGCCATCGTAGAGAAACTGAAAGAATCGGGTGCCGTGATCATGGGCAAAACGGTAACAACCGAATTCGCTTTTATGCACCCGGCACACACACGCAATCCACACAATACCGAGTTTGGTCCGGGCGGATCATCCAGCGGCTCGGCAGCTGCAGTTGCCGCAGGCCATGTGCCACTTGCCTTTGGCACTCAAACCAACGGTTCAGTGATTCGACCTGCCTCCTACTGTGGTGTCTATGGCTTCAAGCCGTCACGCGGAGTCGTTTCCCGCCGCGGTATATTGCAAACATCCGCATCACTTGATCAACCCGGGATGTTCGCCCGTGATCTCGGAGACTTGGCATTGCTCTCCGATGTCGTCGCCGGATACGACGCAACAGATTCAGTAAGCTACAACGCACCAAAGCCCGGTGCCCTCGAGGGGTATTTGCAGGATGTTCCAGTAGAACCCAATTTTGTGTGGCTGGAACTCCCCTATGCGGACCGGTTCAGCGACGCATTGGTGCAAGGTGCTGATGAACTGATCGGTGAACTCGGCGGCCAAATTGAACGTGTCACCGCCCCTGCCAGTTTTAGCGATGCCATTGCAGCCCATTCGATCATTTACGATTACGAGATTTTTCGCTGCCTGTCCGAAGTTCGAACACATGAATCACAGTTGAGCGACACGGTACGATCAGCACTTGAACGAGCGCAAAAACGCACTGACGACGAGTACCAACAAGCATTGGCTTTTAAGGAATCTTTCGAAGCCTGGTTCAAACAATTTTTCAATGACTACGACGCAGTTCTGACAGCCTCTGCGCCCAGTGAAGCGCCTCGGTTCGGTGAAGGCACCGGAGATCCCATATGTTGCACAGTCTGGACTCTGGCAGGATTACCTTGTTTGAACCTGCCACTGCTGGCTGGTGATCATGAGCTACCCATCGGGATACAACTTGTTGGGGCTCATCAGGAAGATGATCGGCTGTTTCGCTCGGCACGCTGGCTGCTGGAGACCTTGCATGCGCAAGCGTCCTCGACAACAAACACACTTGAGGAAGCCTGAATGAACACACGACTCGTAACCATTCTTACTGGCGTGATTGGCCTGATCGTCATGGCAACTTTTGTCATTGGGCTGTCCCACAGTATTTCGACCGGCTTTGCCGGCTTTGAAGGCGGATTGCCATTTGCGATCATCGTTGCCATCGTCTTACTGATGGCCCTCTACGATTTTTATGATGAGTGCGTTCGAAAAACACGCAAGTAAACGAACACCACAAACTTGGCGGTGTCGGCAACGGCACAACACAGGCTTGATTCAATAAAGGCGCAATTCAATGAGCTCAGATAAGCCTACACTCTGGATAAGCCGCAAGCTATCGGCCAACACGGAGGCTCGCGCCCAACAGAATTACAACGTCATCCTTAACCCCGATGACACACTCAGCACCGGCGATGATCTAATTCGCATGAGTGCTGAGGTTGACGCAATTATTCCCTGCCATTCCGAGATCTTTAACGCCGACGTTGTATCCCAACTGGACTCTCGCTTGAAGATCATCGCCAATCATTCGGTTGGCGTGGATCATTGTGACCTGAACGCATTGAAAAACCGCGGCATTGTGGTTACCAATACACCTGATGTGCTTTCCGACGCCACCGCTGAGATTGCAATGTTGTTGTTACTTGGCGCGGCAAGACGAGCCGCTGAGGGGGACGCCATGGTTCGCGGCGGTCAATGGACGACCTGGAGCCCATCATTCATGGTGGGGCATCAAGTCACCGGTAAGCGGCTAGGCATTATCGGCATGGGTAAGGTTGGGCAGGTTATGGCACAGCGTGCTCGAGGATTTGACATGGAGGTGCACTATCACAATCGCTCACGTTTGGCAGCAGAACTTGAAGCCGGCGCCATATTTCACGAGTCATTGGATACACTGCTGCCTGTCTCCGAATACTTGTCCTTGCACTGTCCGGCAACCCCTGACACCAAAGGAATGATCAATGCTGAAGTTCTGGCAAGTCTTCCGGACAAGGCGATTCTGGTGAATACCGCACGCGGTGCTCTTGTCGATGAAGACGCACTTGTGAATGCGCTTGAAAGCGGCAAGCTAGCCGCCGCTGGACTCGACTGCTTTGTCACTGAACCAGGCGGCAATCCAGCCTTCTCCCGACACAATAATATTTTTATGCTGCCACACATCGGAAGCGCAACATTCGAGACTCGTGACGCCATGGGATTTCGTGCACTCGATAACCTGGATGCGTTTTTCAGTGGCAACACGCCTCGGGATCGACTAGTCTGAAACAACTCGGGGAGCGGCAACACAACACTCTGGTAGTGACAAAACAAGTTTCCATGAACACGCCAGTCCAATCAATTCCTATCGATCACCCTGTGCTTGGCCTGCATGTATTCGCGATGTCTTACATGCAACAGATCGCAAAGTTTACGGATTGAATATTCTTCGTATTTATCCAGATTTCCATCAGCCATGGCAACCTGCCACATGTATTCGACGAGTTGAATTTTTTGCGAGCGACTACAGGTTTCGTTGATTACACGAACCTGCTCATGCAGCGAGACCGACAGATCAGCATCTTTTAACGCAAGTTCAGTGATTTCATCAATGTCCTGTTTACTCAATGTGTTGCTGGACTGTTGCAGAGCTTGCCTGATCGCGACCTGCTCGACGGCATCGATTTCGTGATCAGCACGTGCGATCTCAATCAATAACGTTGCTGATACCCGCTCTATGGCATGGGTGCTGGCAGTACCTGACGCTCCACGCCTGGTACCGTCTGTTGAGTCCGTAGCGAGGGCATCGGACAATTTTTTAATCCACTGATCAATCATGGAGTCAAGCGTTTGAGATAAGTCATCGGGTAAGGGTACACTGTCGGAAACCATCCAATTATAGAGATATTGCCATGATCAGAAACCCCATCCTCAACATGGTGCTGGCCGGTTTGATGATCTGCCCATTGCTCGCTAATGCTGAGACGCGCGATGGCGAAACATTGGCCGGCAAACAAGTATTCACGTATCGCTTGCTCGATGATATCAAGTCGTTCGATCCTCAGATCAACACTGACGTCGAAGGTTCCGGGATGGTTCGCAATATTTTCGAAGGCTTGATGAATGAGGACCCCGTCGGTGGGCTTGTACCAGGAGCCGCTGCCGCTTACACCGTCAGTGATGACAAACTTACCTACACGTTCACGCTACGCGATGCAAAATGGTCCAATGGCGAATCCGTAACAGCCAATGATTTCGTTTTCGCCTGGCGCCGACTGGTCGATCCCGCTACAGCTTCCGAGTATGCCTGGTATATGGAACTCATGGGTGTTGTAAACGCCAGCGAGATCGTCAAAGGCGAAATACCACCTGATCAACTGGGGGTTCGCGCCGTTGATGACAAAACCTTTGAAGTAACGATTGAAAACGCCTTGCCTTATTTCGCGACAATGACAGTACATGGCTCAACGTTTCCGACACCAAAGTCAGTCATCGAGACTCACGGTGACCAGTGGACCAAACCCGAGAATATTGTAGGTAACGGTGCTTATACTCTCTCCGAGTATCGTCCCGGAGAGAGAGTTGTTCTCTCTCGCAATCCGGGCTACTGGGATGACGCCAACACGACCATCGACGAGATTGTCTCGCTGGTCATTAACGATGATGATCTTGCACTGACACGCTACCTCGCCGGTGAACTTGATCGTACTGAAATTCCGGCAGGCCAGTATCCTCGCTTAAGCAAGGAACTGCCAAACGAAGCCATCTCCTTCCCTCGTTCATGTTCTTACATTTACTGGTTCAATCAAAGTGACAAAGGCCCGGAGGCCTTGAAGGATGTGCGCGTACGTAAAGCACTCTCCTACGCTATCAATCGAGAGATCATCACCGATCGTATACTGCAAGGTGGACAGTATCAATCTTACAACTTCACTCATCAGAAAACCGCAGGCTTTACTCTGCCTGAAATCGACTATGCCTCATGGACCCAAGCCGAACGAGATACGAAAGCCAAGGAGCTAATCGCTGACGCCGGCTATGGACCCGGCGGCAAGCCTCTTGAATTGACGATCTCGTACAACACCAGCGAGGGACACAAGAAAATTGCCATTGCCATTGCACAATTTTGGAAAAAGACGCTGGGTGCCAAGGTGGAATTATTTAATACCGAGTGGAAGGTTCATACCACGAATCTGCAAAACAAGGACTATGATGTGGCGCGCTATGCATGGTGCGGCGATTACAATGAAGCATCTACCTATCTTGATTTAATGACTTCGTACTCTGGACACAACGTCGGTGGCTACTCTGATGCTGACTACGATGCCCTGTTGGCAGAATCCAAGAAACAAGCTGATCCCAGTGCCAACTACTCCGCCGCCGAAGGCATGCTGGCTGATGCAATGCCATTTGCACCCATTTATCAGTACACCGGCAACCTGATGATAAAGCCCCATGTGCGTGGCTGGCCAATCGACAATCTGATGCAAAACTGGTATGGCCGTGACCTTTACATCGTCGAATAACGCTCGACCATTAATGCCTGTAGCGTTTATCTGACAAGGCAAAACCAGGTTGTGCTGAACTACATCATCAAACGCATTGCGGTTGCCGTGCCAACATTGTTTGTACTGATAATTGCCTCATTCCTGTTGATGCATGCAGCGCCCGGTGGCCCGTTTACATCAGAGCGGGCCGTACCTCCAGAAATTCTTGCCAACCTCGAAGCCAAATATGGCCTCGACAAATCGCTGCCTGAGCAAATTTTTACTTATGTCAAAAACGTCGTCTTTCACTTCGATTTCGGCCCTTCGTTTGTGTACAAGGACCGCACTGTCAATGAGATCATCGCCCAGGGCTTTCCTGTGACCTTGACCTATGGTTCGATCGCCTTCTTGCTGGCCGTAGTGGTCGGTGTTTCGCTGGGAGTACTTGCTGCAACGCATCACAACAGCTGGCTTGACTATCTGGCAGTTGGTATCTCGATCGGTGCACAGGTGCTGCCTAATTTCGTCATGGCACCACTACTTGTTCTGGTATTTACATTGTTGCTCGGTTGGCTTCCAGGTGGTGGCTGGGAATTTGGCGAGATACGTTACATGGTGCTGCCTGTCGTCGCTCTTGGCACCAGCTTCATGGCCTCAATCGCCCGTATTACGCGCGCATCAATGCTGGAGACGCTTGGCGCCAATCACATACGCACGGCAAGATCCAAGGGGCTGCCACGCCGTCGCATCATTCTCGGGCACGCACTCCGACCCGCAATGTTGCCAGTAATCTCATACCTCGGGCCTGCATTCGTTGCCATGATTACAGGCTCCGTCATAATCGATATGTTCTTTTCGACCGGAGGCATCGGCTTGTCTTTTGTCAATGCCGCACTTAATCGAGACTATGCCGTAATGATGGGCATAACCATCCTGACCGGTGTGCTGACCATCGTGTTTAGTCTGCTGGTTGACATCCTGTACGCATGGGTAGATCCAAAGATCCGCTACTGAAGCTATGCTGCCCCACAAAAAAATAATAGAGAACGACCAGTCACTCAATAGCGATTTTGATATTAAAGGAAGATCACCGTGGGCTGAGGCGAGAACCCGTTTCTACAAAAACAAAGCGGCAATGGCCGCACTCCTTGTATTGATTCTGGTTGGTGCATTTGCCCTGTTTGGTCAGTTCTTTGCCAAGTTCCCGAATGACGAGATCGACTTCATGGTAATCGGGCAAGTGGCTGAACTCGGCGGGCCATCGATCGAATCCGGACATTATTTCGGTACCGATGATCTTGGCCGGGATCTGTTCGCACGCCTTGTCCAGGGCACGCAGGTTTCACTCGCTGTCGGTGTCATTGGAGCAGCTATAGCAGTCACACTCGGCACCCTGTACGGCGCAATTGCCGGTTACGCCGGCGGGCGTACTGACAACGTAATGATGCGTCTGGTTGATATTTTCATGGCTATTCCCTACATGTTCGTGCTGATACTGTTACTGGTTATGTTCGGTCGTTCAATCTCCTTGTTGTTTATCGGAATTGGTCTGTTGTCCTGGCTCGAAATGTCTCGCATCGTTCGTGGTCAGACCTTGAGCCTGAAGAAGCGCGAATTCGTTGAAGCTGCACAAGCTATGGGAGTCCCTGGTCTTACCATTGTCTTGCGTCACATCGTACCCAACCTACTGGGTGTGGTCATGGTCTACGCAACACTGCTGGTTCCACTGATGATTCTTACTGAAAGTTTTATTTCGTTTCTGGGTCTGGGAGTCCAGGAGCCATTGACATCATGGGGCGCCTTGATTTCAGAGGGTGCAAGCACAATGCAGTACGGAACACTTTGGCAACTTGGCTTCCCCTTGTTTTTCTTCGTTATCACTTTGTTTGCGTTTTATTTTGTTGGCGACGGCTTGCGTGACGCTTTTGACCCGAAGGAACACGGATGAATCTACTTGATGTGTCCAACCTGTCAGTCGAATTCTCGACAAGTGATGGCGTGATCAAAGCGGTCAACCATCTGAATCTCAGCATCAATCATGGCGATACCCTCGCAGTTGTCGGTGAGAGTGGCTCTGGCAAGAGTCAAAGTGCTTTTGCCATACTCGGCTTACTGGACGAAAACGGCCAGGCCAGCGGTAGCGTCAAGTTCAAAGGCGTAGAGATTCTCAACGCATCGGATGCAGAGCTTAATAAGATACGCGCCGAAGGTATCAGTATGGTTTTTCAAGACCCCATGTCTAGTCTTAACCCGTATATGAAAATCGCCGATCAGATGAGCGAAATATTGACGTACCACAAAGGCATGAGTAAAGGGGACGCACTACGCGAATGCGTACGCATGCTGGACGCTGTGAAAATTCCGGATGCGACCAACCGAATTGGCTATTACCCACACGAGTTCTCGGGAGGAATGCGTCAACGAGTGATGATTGCAATGTCACTGCTATGCAAACCGGACCTTCTTATCGCCGATGAACCAACCACCGCGCTTGACGTCACGGTACAAGCCCAGATCATGGGCCTGTTTGGCGAGCTACAACGTGAATTCAATATGGCATTGCTATTGATCACTCATGATCTGGGCATTGTTGCGGGTAGCTGTGAACAAATGATGGTGATGTATGCCGGCGGTGTCATGGAACAGGGCCCCGTTACCGAACTGTACGAAAAACCGAGACATCCGTACACCATCGGCTTGCTGAATTCCATCGTACGTATCGACCAAGCGAGTGAGACTCTGCATACTATCCCAGGCTCACCGCCAAACATGCTGTCACCACCACCAGGCTGCCCATTTCATGAACGATGCGCGTTTTCGATCGAGCCTTGCCGACAACAACTCCCCCCGCTAATCGCCGAATCCGCCTCGCGCTCCCGTGCTTGCCATGTCAACCCGGCAGAGCCGTTATGACGATACCACTGATTAAAGCCCGCGGATTGAATGTTGAATACACCATACGTTCAGATGGTGATATGCCATGGACACCCAGAAAAACGCTGCAAGCACTGAGCAAGGTTGATTTCCATATCAACAAGGGTGAAACCCTGGGTATCGTTGGTGAATCCGGATGCGGCAAGTCAACGTTGGCACGTGCGCTTATTGGCCTGGCACCAGCCAGTGGTCAGTTGACCTGGAAAGGTCAGACCGAAATGCTTGACCTGGACAAAAAATCCATGAGAGCCTTTCGTGCAAATCTTCAGATAATCTTCCAGGATCCATTGGCAGCGCTTAACCCGCGCTTGAAAGTTGGGCAGATCATCGCAGAACCGCTCAGGACACATCGTAAGGATCTGTCTCGGCATGCCATCAGGCAGCGCGTTAAAGCGGCCATGGAAACCGTAGGACTACTATCCAATCAAATCAATCGTTATCCACACGAGTTTTCAGGCGGACAATGTCAACGCATCGGCATTGCCCGAGCATTGATTCTCGAACCGGAGTTGATAATCTGCGACGAGCCGGTTTCGGCGCTGGACGTATCCATTCAGGCACAGGTCATCAACCTCTTGATGGACTTGCAACAGCGCCTTGGCTTGACGTTAATTTTCATCGCCCACGATCTCAGCGTCGTCCGCCATATTTCCACACGTGTCATGGTGCTTTATCTTGGGCGAGTAATGGAAATTGCAAATCGCAATGATATCTACAAAAATCCAAAGCATCCTTATACACAAGCGTTGATCAACGCCGTCCCGGTACCTGATCCACGTGTGCAGAGCAGCACCTTGCCAAGGTTGCTTGATGGTGAATTACCCAGCCCACTGTCACCACCATCGGGTTGCGTCTTTCGCAGCCGTTGCCCCAAAGCGACGACGTTATGCGCAGATGAAACACCGATGCTCCAGCATCAGACTAACGACGAATCACATGCGGTTGCCTGCCACTTTCCAGACTGACATCGAATGCTGAAGATATCTGGACGTGCTTAAGTTATCTGGACGTGCTTATAAATCATCAAGATGTGGCAAATCCGCACCGCTGCGGGTGCAGGTAATTGCAGCAGCCCTTACAGCCAGCTCCATGGCCGCAGCGATATCGACATCACCTTGTAATGAAGCTCCGTCTGACAGATGGCCATGGGTCGCCAGCCAATGCAGCAGCGTTGCCTGAAAGGTATCACCAGCGCCAACAGTATCGATCACAGTAACCGATGGGCCATCTACATTGACCACCGTACCATCAGCTTTGAAACCACTTGCACCATCGGGTCCACGGGTGATAAAAACCAGCTCAGCGCCAAGCGAAAAACAATCGTCAACAAACTGGTCTTCGCGATTCTTTCCCAAAAGGCTTGCAATGTCCTCATCACTTGCCTTTATCAAATTGGCGGTGGCGGCAAAGACTTTGAACACCTCGCGCCAGCGGTCTACATCAGGTTCGATGCTGGGTCGAAGATTCGGATCGTAGCTGATAATTCGATTTGTTGTCTGTCTTTCAGCGAAATTCATCAGGCTGCTGGCGACCGGCTCTACAGCGGTTGAATAAGAACCGAAATGCAGTAGCCTGATTTCATCATCCAGACTTGATGGGATGTCGCTGGATCCGATCATGACGTCAGCCGTATTATCCGTGTAAAACGCATAGTCAGCCGAACCGTCATCTTGGGTTTCAACTATCGCAAGTGTCGTGTTCAGTGTTGTGGGGACGGCCAAAGACGTATCGACCTTGTTGGCATCGAGAAACAGCTTCAAACGCTGCCCGAACAGATCATTCGACAACTTGGTGAAAAATCGGGAATGGTGGCCGAGCCGGGACAATCCAACAGCCACATTCATCGGGGAGCCCCCCGCATCACCCGAGAGGGTCACATGGCTTGACGACGAATTTCCAGTTTCAGATCCTTTCCCGGAAAAGAGGTCGAACAGAGCATCTCCACAACTTAAAAACACGAAGGTATCCCCCTAAAATCAGTGAATTTCTCAAAGCAGGATATCCTGAAGCAACGTGGGATTCGATACCAACATTTTTTGCCGATTTTCGGACTAATTCTCGGCACCTCCTGAGCTTGACTGACTTCAGGTGTCTGTTCTGGGGGGGGGGGTCTGGGGGGCTGTTCTTCGTATAATGTCAGTTTCGGGAGTGGAATAAACGGTCGAAAGTGCAGAACCAGGCACCACTGAGGGACACATGATCCGACACGTGGCATCAAGCGGTAAGACGCCAACCAAAGTCGTATAAAAACCTGCGACTCAGATTGAGCCGCAGGTCTACTGCACTTCGTTCAAGTTGTCAGCGCATTTCTTTGAAAAGTTTGCGCCTGATCTGAATGCGAAGCATATTGGTTGTCTCGATCGATGATTACCCTGTGCCACAACGCACCTGGCGTTCATTTAACAAAGCGCGAGTTGTGGATCTACACTTTGCCTGACCGACTGGTAGTTATCACGTTATTCTCACCCTCCTGCGCGACCTGAATAATGTCGCGACAGGTATGTTGTACCAATTATCGGACGTACAATGCAAGTACAAGAATCATTAACTTTTATTTTTATTTCGATATCTGGCATGCACCATGCTGATGAAGCGAATCAAAGCTATCCGAGATTTCAAACGGATAACACCTTATGAAAAATCAGAAAATTCTGAATATTTCAGGCTATCGCTTTGTTGCACTGACAAATCTATCTGCACTGCAAGCTCAAATAAAACATAAATTTCTCGACATTGGCGTGATGGGAAACATCATGCTTGCCACCGAAGGAATCAACGTCGGCATCGCAGGCACACCCACAAGGATATATGAAGCGAAAGCATTTCTTGAATCGATAAATAGCTTCCGAGGTATCTGGTTGAAGGAAAGTTGGTCGAGCACAATTCCTTTCAAGAGACTGCGAATCAGGGTTAGAAATGAAATCATCGCTTTTGATGGTCAACAGGAAGCTCCCCTTCAACTGCAAAGAACACAGGCGCCTGCCATGGCGCCAGAACTACTTGATGAATGGCTCGACAACAAACACGACTTCACCTTGCTTGACGCACGTAACGACTACGAGATCGTCTCTGGGGGTATTCCGAACGCGACCCATCTCGATATAAAAAACTTCCGTCATTTCAAAGACGCGATACATAAAGCAGTTGCCTCGGGGAAGCTTGATCCAGACAAGCCGCTAGTAACCTTTTGCACAGGTGGCATTCGCTGCGCAAAGGCAGCCCCCTGGATGATCGATAACGGCTTTCGAGAGGTATACCAACTCGACGGTGGCGTTCTCAACTACCTCGAATCGCAAAAAGGCGGTCATTGGGAAGGTCATTGTTTCGTATTTGATGATCGTGTGGAGATAGACACCACGCTGACGCCAACCGGCGCAGGCCTATGTGATGATTGCCAGCTAGCCGTGCCGCCAGGTACCGAATGCCAATGTCAGCTAGGCAAGCACTGATTCAGGCAACCACCCATCATAGCCATCATCCGATTTTCCCAGGGGCAAACTTACTGACCTCCCTTGTCTCGATGATGCATATACCGCACTAACAAACTCCAGTGATCGACGACCATCGGCAAGCGTGACTTCAAGACCGGGTCTGCCATCAAGAGATTCGGCTATTGCATCGAAAAGACCCTCATAGCCAGACGGTAGCATCGTGACATCTTCGAGCGCCATATCGATCGCTGATTGCAAAGTTGGTTCTCTTGCAGTGAACGTCCAGGCATCCTCTGCGGGTTTATAAGGCGCTGTTCCGCTTTCGGCTGTCAACCCTTGAAAACAAAATCGCATTCGACTGGTGTCGTTCGCTGCACCCAGGGTTATTGAACTGGTCACCAGTGCATCACTTTGCATTCGAATAGCCAGAGCCGCACAATCTTCAGTTTCAATATCGTTGACACGTGTGGTTAATTCAGCATACACAGAACTTACCGGGCCAAACACAAAGCTCAACCAGTCGTGAATATGAATGGCATGGCCGAGAATCGCACCACCTTGCTCACCTTTCCATGTACCGCGCCAAGGTATCGCGTAGTAATCCTCTCCACGGTTCCAGTGCGTCTCCAACGAACCCGCGTACGGCTTACCCGCCAAGCCACAATCGATGAGCTTGTTTATCTGTATTCCCGCCAGCCCATATCGATACTGAAATACCGGAAACACCGTACGGCCAGTTTCAGCTGATAACGCAATCAGTTGATCAGCTTCTCGAACACTACTGGCCAGCGGCTTTTCGCAGATGACATGCTTGCCTGCTCGCAGAGCACGCTCACAGCTGCTGTAGTGCAGGTGCGGTGGTAGACAAATATCAACAATGTCTATCGCTGGATCGGTCAGAACGGCATCAAGCGAATCCGCGTACTGTGCATCAGGCGCACGTTGCAGTAGTTCATTTGCTCGCAAACGATCAAGATCGCATAGGGTGTGGACCTTGAATCGGTCCGGCAATGCCAAATAGGCGCTCAAATGTTCACCACCAATCCCGGCTCCGATTATCGCGACGCGCCAGACCCGATTCATGTTCAAGCGTTTTCCGGTGGATCGACCCTGACGACAGCGCATCGTTCTCCAGATCGCCCAGAGCGCTCCAGCGCATCGATGACAGCGTGAACAGGCAATGCAGAACGTCCTGTGATCAATGGCAAGCCACCATTTTGCACGATTGAGGCAAAGTCCTCGATAACCGCGCCATGCCAGTCTGAGGTAAAGGCCATGGGATCAGCGCCCGCTCCAGATGCCGCCTGCTCACCGATGGTATCGGTTCGGCCATCCTGCCACTGAAGCTCCAGAAGATTACTCGTCAGGCTCGCCGTCAAGTTTTGATAATGCAGGATGATATGTTCGGTGCGGCCGGGAAAACTGGCTGTCGACCCAAAGAATGAGCCAACCGCACCGTTATCAAACTCTATTCCGGCACTGACAAAATCCTCTGCCTCCATCTGATGAAAACCAGTGGTGCTACACATCGCCATGACTGATTTGGCAGGCCCGGTAAACTGCAAGGCAAGATCCAGTGTGTGAATTGCCTGACTAATAACCACACCACCTCCATCACGTACATAACTGCCACGACCGGGCTGATCGTAATAGGACTGTTCACGCCACCACGGTACTGAAATTTCGACAGCTTTCAACTCACCCGCTTCGCCTTCGCTTATAAATTTTATCAATGCCGCCGCGGATGGGCGCACACGATGTTGAAGCATGATGCCAAGCGGCACCTCACATATCTCGCAGAGTTCGCACAAATCGACCGCAGCAGCAAGTGTCCGCTCTACCGGCTTTTCCATCAGAACAGGCAATCCCGCAGACGCAATTCGAGAGACGAGTTCCTTTCGTGCATGCGGTGGTGTTGCCACAATAACGAAGTCGATAGACTCGTCAGCCAGCAGTTCATCTAACGAAGCGTATATTTGTGGCACACGTCCGGAGTGAGTGCTTAGGGTTTTACCATAAGTGCCGACAAACGATTGGCCTGAGGAGGGTTTTGAGCCCATGACGCCAGTGACGTGCACGACCTGGGATAAATTGGCCAATGCATCCACATAGGTGGTGCCGACCATGCCAACACCGACCAAAGCAATACCGACTGATGAACTGGGAAGGCTGCTCACAATACTCCAATCGTATAATTATTGATAACGCCAATGACAGCAAACGATTTCGCTATGGAGAGATCACGCAATACGCTATATTGGCACAGGTTTGATAAATGGTGTTCAAGACCAGCGTCAATATGAAAGGGTACGAAATCCGATTCACCAATAATGCCTGATCAATCCTCCACAAGCCACTCAACGGCACTGAACCCGCCATCGCCGACACCGTGGTTCGCCTATCTGTTGCTGTTTTTTTTATGCTTTGGAGCCGGTATCGCTGCCCAGTTTATTTGGCATAACCGGGAACGTATCAATGAGCTGTACTATACCGCCAGCGAACAGAAATATCGCACGATGACCGGCGAAGCAGGTCCAGCAACCTTTCTTGTGTATCACTCTGACTTTGACGCACTTGACCGCTTTGCCTTCGCTCAAGACGATGTGATCGGAGTTGAAATATACCGATATCCCAATGTATCTGCAATTGCCGTAAGCAGTGAAAGTAGCGACACTATCGCTCAACTCACGACATTGTCGTTTGTCGACAAAATCGAACGTCGCGTCGTACCGATGCTCTGCCATTGATTAATTTACGGCTCGTGGTCGCCCACAAACATAAATGGTCAGAGATGATGGGTGGAAAAACAGCCAACAACCAGCCGAGCGGCCCCGGTCAAGATAACAGCCGTGGTAGCGAGACAGCCTGTAGAGGTGCAGGCACCTTGGTCGATCTGATACTCTATGAGCCGAAGAAGATCATGAGGCAAGCACGATCAAGCTAAAGTTATGTCACTCACCTATCGCTATCTTTGGTGATCGAACGGATTCTGCACACATCACCGGAAACTAAAGACGAGCGTCTTCTGATGGATACAAACTCAACCGGAGCGTCGCCCTACCGCCACTTCACAATTGAAGAATGGGCGGCCCTCAGGCGCAACACACCACAACCTCTAAGCGAAGCGGAGCTAATCGAGCTACGCGGTATCAATGAACGTGTATCACTTGACGAGGTTGAACAGGTCTACCTGCCACTATCGCGTCTGTTGAGTCTACATATCGCGTCAGTCCAGAAACTCAATATCGGTATCCGTAAATTTATGGAAATCGAGTCAGGCAAGGTGCCGTTTATCATTGGGATCGCAGGTTCAGTCGCGGTTGGAAAAAGCACGGTCGCTCGAATTCTGCAATCTCTGCTTGCGCGTTGGCATGAACACCCAGTTGTCGATTTGATCTCAACTGATGGATTTCTATTGACGACGGCCGAATTGCAAGAACGCAATCTGATGCATCGAAAGGGGTTCCCGGAAAGTTTCGACCGAGCTGGCTTGATGGAATTTCTGGCCGATATAAAAAGCGGTAAACGTCACCTCAAAGCTCCCGTCTATTCTCACTTGCACTATGACATCGTCCCCGACAAGTTTATCGAAGTTGATCAACCAGATATATTGATCGTAGAGGGGCTTAATGTATTGCAGACCCGCGGAGCAAAGCTCGGCGAATCAAACGTGTTTGTATCCGACTATTTCGATTTCTCTCTTTATATAGATGCTGAAGCCAAATCTATCAGGCAATGGTATGTCGACCGTTTTCTGACCCTGCGCTCCACCGTATTCAAACAACCGGGAGCCTACTTCGGACACTATGCATCGCTGGACGAACCAAATGCGATCAGAACCGCTAACGAAATCTGGTCGTCAATCAACTACGTGAACCTCTCCGAGAATATTCTACCCACACGAAATCGAGCAAAATTGATTCTTCACAAAGGTCGCGACCACGCGATTGACAGCGTTCGCGTCAGAAAAATGTAGTTATCGAACCACTACGGTCTTTTCAGACTTTCAGCCAACGACCGCTTGGCGATATTCATAATCCATATATTCGGATTGCATTGGAGCGCAACACTGATTCACGTTCACGCGTCGGCAAATGCAAAGTTTCCTGCCCATACCGCATCCACAATTGATCGAATGAAGTGTCTGCACTGTTGACTGCAGAATGGCTGGCCAGCATGACTCGATCGCTACCCCAGAAACTGACAATATCCTTGATAAAATAACCAATAGCGGATTCAGAACCTGGATTGAAAACTGGGTCAATACCCGTGATTTTCACACTGACATTATCCAGTGAGTGAAAATGTTTGAGTGTTTCTTGGTATCCGCCTTCCAACTGGGCCTGGCCCTTGAACCCAAACTGGCTGTAATCCAGAACAACAGGAACTTCCGGATACTTTGATAATGCTTGAGCAGCTTTTTCTGGCTGCGAACCGGACCAATCAAGGTCAACTGTTTGATTCCTTGATTTCACGGCTTCCAGGCATCGACTCAGCGCCTCTATCGAATCGACGCTGACGTTCAAACCTGTGACATAAGAGGTATTTGTCAGGCGGTAGATAGACTGGGGTGACAAATCACACCAGGCGACGATCCCCTGTGGCAACCCTCCCAACCCTGGCGTTACAGCTAACTCTCGCACCTTTTCAAGGTCATCTGCAGCCAGGGACGCCTGCATTTTTGGCTGTATGTATACACATTTCAGCAGGTGCACAACGGCACTACTACTGATCGCCACGTCAGGGTGCCAATTACAATCTACTACCGGAATCATCGGCCTCAACCCGTAAACGTTCTGATGGGGCGGGATAATAAGGGCATAAGGAAAGAACCTTTGGCAATCACCAAAGGTAGATCAAATTAATTTGCTTGCAAGATTGTCGATACAAAAGCGGTCGAAGCCTGACTCTAGATCTTTTGGTCAGGATATAATCATGAGTCAACTGAAGTTGGCAAATGCCTTACGGTAATTCATCATACAAGGCGCGCTTTGTCCACGTAGCGCCAAGCAGGCTTTCATTCAGGAACAATTTTTTACACGAGCAAGTTCGCCGACTTACACGTTCGCCCACTTATTTGATGCGTGAAACGTAACGAGTGGAGCGTGTATCAAACCAGGTACGTGAGTATTCAGCTTGTACGCCATGCTGATCCCAGCCGCAGCGTTCGACATAACCCCATACAGGACCCGCAGCGCTTGCAAAATCAGCCGGACGCCAATCAGGCGGAGCACTTACTGAGATGGAGTCCTCTACTCTGGCTATCCAGAACCCAAGTTCCTCCTTGTAAAACTGATACAGGGATTCGTTTAAGTCGCAATCGCTGATTTCCCGATTGACATAACTCGCATCAAGCCAAATCTCTTCCAGTGCCGCATCCAAATCAGACAAGCGCCGCACCCGTCGAATTCGGTAGTAGCTATCACCTTGCCCGAACCTGACACCTTCTTCTGCTTCTACCTTGTCTACCGATAAGGGAACCGCACTTGGCAAGCCACCACCGGTCAAACGTTCCAGTCTGAAAAAGCCATAGATGGTGTTATTGGTATCGACATTTTTGACGTAATTGCCCGAGCCTTGCACCCGCTCAAGCATGCCCTTTTCGCCAAGATCGGCGAGCGCTTTGCGTAAGGTGCCAACAGCGATTCCTAGTCGTTGCGCGAGGACGCGCTCCGGTTCCAGACGTTCACCGTCAAGCAGAATGCCGGCCTTGATTTCTCGCGCGAGCATCTCGCTGATCTGTAAATGCAGTGGCAGGCGACCACGCTGAACCAGCACGGTATGACCGCGCTGACGAGTCGATGATGATTGTCTTTCTGCCGAGGTCGAATCGGCGGATTCTGCCGCGTCTGGCGCTGTAACTGATGGATCAGCAGATGGCATCAAATTGATACACTATTGACACATTGATACACCAATGATACAACAAAATCTGATTCCAATTGGAAAATACGCCACGTGTCAGTCGTTCCTGTCCATTCTGCCGATCTCGATGCCTTAGAGGTCTCCTGGTTTGCCCCACTGTGTTCCGACGACTATCGCTATCTGGGTGTCCCGGATGGTGAATATCGCTCCAGCTGGGAAAATACCTCCGCCATCATGCAGGCCGCCGACAAGCTCGGCTATCGCAATATATTGTGTCCGTCATCCTTTCAAGTCGGTCAAGATACCTTGAGCTTTGTTGCCGCCTGCGCACCGATTACCGAAAACATCAATATGCTCGGCGCCGTGCGTTGCGGTGAGATGCAGCCGATCATGCTGGCCCGTACGATCGCAACCCTGGACCACATGCTGAAAGGTCGACTAACGATCAACATCATCTCGTCAGACTTTCCAGGCGAAAAAGATGACAGTGCCTACCGCTACCAGCGATCCCGTGAAGTGGTACAGATACTCAAACAAGCCTGGACGCAGGATGAAATCAATTTCGATGGTGAGATATACCAGTTCAAGGGCCTGACAACACAGCCTGCGAAACCCTACCAACAAAACGGCGGCCCGTTACTGTACTTCGGCGGCTACTCACCACCGGCACTGGAACTCTGTGGCGAGCATTGCGACGTGTATCTGATGTGGCCAGAGAAAAAAGAAGAACTGGCGGCGCGAATGAAAGCGGTACACGCCTGTGCGCAAAAATACGACCGGATACTCGACTACGGTTTACGCGTACACATGATTGTGCGTGACACCGAACAGGAAGCGCGCGAATATGCCGCTGAGCTTGTATCGAAACTCGATGATGATCAAGGCAAGGCAATCCGCGAGCGCGCGCTTGATGCAAGCTCACTCGGTGTTGCACTGCAGGCCAAGAATCGCGATGCAGCAACAGATGAGGGTTATATCGAGCCGCATCTATGGACAGGCGTCGGACGCGCCCGCTCCGGTTGTGGTGCCGCACTGGTTGGTTCGACCGATCAAGTCATGAGTGAAATCGAGGCGTATCAAAAGATGGGAATACGCTCGTTTATATTTTCCGGCTATCCGCATCTCGACGAATGCCATTCATTTGGTACACGCGTGCTGCCAAACCTGAAAACCTGCTCCTTGCCTGAAGTATATGGGCGTGTCCCAAGCGAAGCTCCTCTTGTGCCACTGGCCGCTGGAGAACGTGTTTGATGGAACGGGTCAAGCTGCAGGCTATTGAGCTAAGCCGACTGGTCTACGGCATGTGGCGCCTTGCCGATGACAAGGACACATCAGCTGCACATGTGCAAGCGAAGATCGAAAGCTGCCTGTCACAAGGTATAACGAGCTTCGACCAGGCAGATATCTATGGCGGCTATGCGTGTGAAGCACTGTTGGGGGAGACACTTAAAATGTCGCCGGCACTTCGCGACCAGATGGAAATCATCACCAAATGTGATATCAAGCTGATCTCGGCAAAATATCCTGATCGAAGAGTCAAGCACTACGACACCAGTCGTGAACATATTGAAAGCAGTGTTCACAACTCGCTCGACACTATGCATACCGATCGAGTCGATCTGCTGCTGATACATCGCCCTGATCCCCTGATGGATGCGGAAGAAACAGGGCGAACCCTGGATGACCTGATCGATAGCGGCAAGGTGCGCGCAGCGGGTGTGTCCAATTTTCGTCCCCATGACTGGTCGTTGTTGCAAGCAAATATGAGAGCAACGTTACAAACCAACCAGATCGAGTTGAGCCTTGCTGCAAGCGATGCATTTACCAACGGTGATCTAAGTTTCTTGCAGCAGCACAAGATTCCGCCTATGGCCTGGTCACCATTGGCCGGTGGACGCTTGTTCGACACAGCAGCAGATACTAACGCGGCAGCACTGATCAAACGCGTCGACGAAATCGCTGCCGAGCAAAATGTCGACCGCGCAGCGGTGGCTGTCGCCTGGCTTCTGAAACATCCAGCTGGCATCATGCCCGTGCTTGGTACCAACTCATTGCAACGTATCGCTACCTTGTCATCGGCTTTGGACGTCACGATGAATCGAGAAACCTGGTTCGAGCTGTATATCCTGGCTAACGGTCAGGAAGTACCTTGATGCGATCAAGCTATTTGTTCAATCTTGTCACTTAAATTCCAATCCATTAAGACTATGCCCATGTCAGTGTTCGAACCGACACCAGAAAACGCTCGAGAGCTACGCAATGCTCTGGGGCGGTTTGGAACCGGGGTCACGATAGTCACCGCTCTGGCTGACGATCAGCCGATTGGCATCACAGTCAATTCTTTCGCATCAGTGTCCCTTGATCCGGCCTTGGTCTTGTGGTCTGTCGCCAAGGCTTCAGCTCGCTACCCCTATTTCGAATCCACTCAACACTACGCTATTCACGTACTCGACCAAAACCAGGCCTCTCTAGCGTCTCTTTTTGCACGAAACGCACAGTGCTTTGATCAATGTGACTGGCACACCGGAGCCAACGGCATTCCGTTGATTGAAGGTACTGTCGCCCGCTTTGAATGTGAAAAACTAAGCTCGCATGACGGTGGCGATCACGCTATTGTGGTTGGTCGTGTCGTGCGCGCGGCTCACAGCAACGGTGAACCCCTGATGTTTGTTGGTGGTGAATTTGGCCGTTTCGTCAGCGCTGCATGAACAGTTCAGTCCTTGTAAGCAATGGTTATCGGAATATGAGTAGCTTATGAAACTGTTGAAGCACGCTATCAGCGCAATACGTATGCTGAACAATACAGTGCTCAAACTCTCGAGCGCTATTGCCATCGTGGCGATCGCCGCGATGGTCATATCAATACTGGTTCAGGTATATTTTCGCTATGTAATAGGCAACGCTTTGCCATGGCCAGATGAGCTCGCGCGTTTTTTCATGTTGTGGATGACCGGCTTGATGGCACCGGTCGCTTACCGTCAGGGTGGCATGGTAGCGATTGACATGCTGCCGGATATGCTCGGCAGACGTAGCGCCGCAATTTTATCCCTGGTGCTATTTCTGATATCGCTAATGGTGCTGCTTATGGGTGTAAAACTCGGCCTCAAGCATGTCAATAGCGGATGGTTATTCTCCTCGGCATCATTGAAAGTCCCACTGAGTCTGGTCGGCATGGAGACGGTCAAGCTGAAACTGGTCTACATGTATTCATCGTTGTGGATTGGCTTGATTCTACTGACCAGTGTCAATATCGAATTAATTCTCAAGTCCCTGTACACCTTGATAAGCGGAGCCCCGACTGACAAGGATCAAGCATCTCCGTTCACTATTTCAGACGACGACCGTTTACAAAGAGTGGCTGACTGATGCTTGTCTGGTTCCTACCGCTATTTCTGGTTTTTCTATTTATCGGTTTACCCGTATTTTTCGGCATGCTCGCCGCACCCGGGATCATGCTGGTGCTAAACGGACAGGAGCGTGATCTCGCCCTGTTGTATCGCAACGTTTACAACGGCATGGACAGTTTTCCACTCATGGCCGTGCCTTTCTTCATGCTTGCGGGTGAATTGATGAACAGGGGCGGCATCACTGAACGTCTGGTCGAATTCGCGCAAGCCATGATGGGACATTTACGTGGTGGTCTGGCACATGTGAATATTCTTTCATCGATGCTGTTTGCAGGTTTGTCTGGTTCAGCCGTGGCCGACACGTCTGCGTTGGGGTCAATGTTGATACCCGCAATGGAAAAGCAAGGCTACACCCGACGCTTTGCTGCGGCGATTACTGCGGCAAGTTCAGTCATCGGCCCGATCATTCCGCCCTCAGGCATCATGATCATCTACGCCTATGTCATGGGCGAGAGCGTTGCGGCCTTGTTTCTTGCCGGCATTGTTCCCGGCGTGCTGGTAGGTGTCGGCTTGATGATGATGGTCGGCTTTCTGGCCAACAAGCATAACTTCCCGGTCGCCTCGGTACGCACCACCTGGCGCCAGAAAGCCAAAGCCTTTACACGCGCCTTCTTCCCATTGATGACGCCGGTAATCATTCTCGGTGGCATTCTGTTTGGCGTCTTTACTCCAACTGAAGCGGCTGCGGTTGCTGTCCTGTACGCCCTTGTGATCGGCTTGTTTGTGCTACGCACACTCCGCATTACTGAACTACCCGCCATTCTCAGGAAAGCGGCCCTTACCTCCAGCGTTGTGCTACTGCTGGTTGGCGCCGCTATGGCATTCAAAACGGTCGTCAGCCTGAGCCACACGCCGGAAACGCTTGCCGCCTATATTCTCAGCCTCAGCGATAACCCGCTGATTCTCTTGTTTCTGATCAATATTCTGCTTTTCATCGTCGGCATGTTTCTCGATGCCGGGCCAGCGATCATCATTCTCGGCCCCATCCTCGGCCCAATATTCATGGATCTGGGCGTCCATCCCGTCCATTTTGCGATCATCATGTCAGTAAATTTGACAGTCGGGCTGGCAACGCCGCCAATGGGGCTGGTACTATTTGTTGCATCGTCAGTATCGGGTGAACGTGTCCAAACCATAGCTAAAACTATATTGCCGTTTCTGGCGGTGGAAGTGCTTGTGATCTTTTTGATCACCTACTTCCCTGCTATCTCAATGACAATTCCGACACTGACTGGTTTTGTCAAACCCTGAATCTATTGATACAAGATTCGACTATTCCTGGAGGAAATAAATGATAAAAATGAAAAGATCGATGTTGTTATCGGCAGCGCTGTTATCGTTGACAGCGTTTACTGCAACGGCTGCAGATATCACGTTGCGAGCCACGGCCAACTCGAATGAAAACGATGAAGACTATGACGGTCTTGTTGTGTTCAAAAACCATGTAGAAAGCGCATCCAATGGCAAGATCGCTGTTGAATTGTTCATTGGTACTCAGTTATGTTCCAAAGGTGCCGAGTGCCTGCAAGGTATTGCGGATGGTTCGATCGACATCTACATTTCAACATCCGGTGGTGCCGCAGGTATCTTCCCTTACGTTCAGGTGCTTGACCTTCCTTACCTGATGGCCAATGACCGAGTCGCTGAAGGTGTACTTACGGGTGACTTCACTCGCAAGATGCGTGACATGGCACTGGCCAGCTCCAACGATCAGATTCGTCTGATGACGATCGGCAATACCGGTGGTTGGAGAAACTTCGCCAATACCAAGCGTCGTGTTCAAAAACCAGAAGACATGGATGGTCTGAAAATTCGCACCGTTGTCGCTGATCTCCCGCAAGAGCTTGTCAAAGCGCTTGGTGCATCACCGACACCGATTCCCTGGCCTGAGTTGTTCACATCATTCCAAACAGGTGTTGTTGAAGGCTCAAAGAATGGCATCACCGATATCATGGGTATGAAGTTTCCGGACGCTGGTCTGCAATATGTCACCCTGGATGGCCACGCCTACATGGGCGCCCTGTGGTGGATGAACAATGACAGGTTCAAGTCAATGGACGAAGGCCTTCGCCAAGTGGTAGTCGACGGCTTTGCCGCCTTGCAGCAAGCAACCTTTGCATCACCCAAGCGTAAGTCAATTGCCGCTTATGAAGAATTTGTTGCAGGTGGCGGAGATCTGTACGTGCCAACACCTGAAGAAAAGGCGGCATTCAAAGCAGCTGCTGAGCCTGTGTATGCATGGTTCAAGGAAAACGTCGATGGCGGACCAGAAATTTTTGATGCGCTGAACGAGGCTGTCGCCGTGACCGAAAAATCGCTTGCCGATGGCAATGCGAAGGATCTCAACTGATCTTGGCTAATCGATAGCCAGACGTCGTTCTGACAATGACCGTGGGGTTAACTTATCAACCCTGCGGTCATTTTTACAAACAAGTGCTTTGCATGAATATTTACGCGCCTAGTCCAGCGGATAGATCCACGACTTGTAGTCGTCAATCAATTTATGCGCCTGCGTGATCTCCTCTTCAGTCATTTTCTTGATGACCTCTTCCTGGCTGATCGCAGCATCCGGGTCACCGCCGATCGCCGACAGAACGTACCAGGTGTAGGCTCGAACAAGATCCGGCGCAGGCATTCCACGCCCGACCTCGTAGTACCAACCAATTCCAGACTGCGCCCCGGGGTGCCCCTTCAGAGAGGCACGCAAATACCAATCAAATGCGCGAACATCATCTCGCTCGACACCGAGACCCATCGCGTACATAACACCAATCAACTCTTCAGCATCTGCATTACCCGCGCGAGCCGCTGGCAACAATGCTTGCATGGCCTTGGTAAAGTGCCCTTGCTCCATCAGATCACGCGCTGGTTCAATTTCAGCAAAAAGTGGTGCGCCGTAACAACAACAGAGCACAATGCCAAGCATCCTGAACGTTTTTCTCATCTTATATCCTCTGATTCATCTGCCGTCAGCCAGCACGCGTTACAACGCAAGTCAGGCTTGTTCGGTTTCGTTCTGACAAGTGTACTGTCAAGCCCTTTGACTTTGGCAGACTCCCTACCAGAGCGTTTGACCGCGGATGATTTTCTCCCCCAGAACAAAACCGAAGCAAAGCTTGGTCAGCTCCTTTTCTACGACAAAATTCTATCCGGAAACAAGAATATTTCCTGCGGAACCTGTCATCATCACGATTTTTTCGGCAGCGACGGACTTTCCTTGGGGATTGGCGAAGGCGGTGTTGGACTCGGTCCTGAAAGAACTGGCGGTAGTGGCCCGTCACGCATAAAGCGCCGCATACCGAGAAACGCTCCTGCACTGTGGAATCTCGGCGCCAAGGAAATCAAAGTACTGTTTCATGATGGTCGTCTGACCCCATCCGAATTGTACGGCAACGGCTTTAATTCACCCGCCGAAGAACGACTGCCAGACGGTTTGTCAGGTCTCCTCGCAGCGCAGGCCCTTTTTCCCGTGACAGCGCGTTTCGAGATGGCAGGAGACCCGGAAGAGAATTCAGTCGCACGAGCATCTTTCGATCGCATCGATCATGTCTGGCCGATCATCACCAAACGTATTCAAGCTAATGCAGAGTACGTTGACGCCTTTGTGAACACATTTGATCATATTGATGCTGCCGGCGATATCCACATAGTCGATATCGCCAATGCCCTGGGCGCATTCATCGGGCTCGAATGGCAATCATTTGATTCACCATTCGACGACTATCTGGCAGGCAATTCAAACGCCATGTCTCCCGCACAAACAAGAGGCATGAACCTGTTCTATGGCGAAGCTGGATGCAGCGCCTGTCACTCAGGCCCCTTATTGACCGATCAGAAATTTCACGCTCTCGCGTTACCACCTTACGGCCCTGGACGTACACGACTTTTTGACCTGCTTCCGCGAGACATGGGGCACCTGAATGAATCCGACGATTTGCTTGATCGTTATCGATTCAGAACCCCCTCTCTGCGTAACGTCGAACTTACTGGGCCGTACGGACATAACGGTGCTTATCGAGAACTGACACGTATGGTCGAACATCATTTGAATCCGCTTGATGCCTTGTCACGCTGGACGATGGCTGATGCATCGATGCCTGATGTTCCCTGGCTGGTCGCGAGTGATCTTCTGGTTCATGATGACCTCAGAGAAATGCTTCGTTATAAAAACAAAGTTGATATAGAAACAAAGACACTCAATCCTGAAGCGGTTGCCGATCTCGTGGAATTTCTTCACGCACTGACCGGGAAAGGTGTGCATGAGAACCCATTTGGACGCCCTGATGCGGTGCCCAGTGGCCTTAGCGTTGACTAAGACCGAAAACAGCGGACGCGCATTAGCGCGTCCAGCCACAAAGTGACATTAGCTGTCTCGGCTTATTAACCACTTACTAAAACGCTCACCTTAACCAAACTGATTCATCGTATTATCCTCACCTGAGGCTTTCAAGGCTTGTGCACCAGAGAAGTACTCTTTGTGGTCATCACCAATATTCGATCCAGCCATATCCTGGTGTTTCACACAAGCTAGACCATTGCGAATTTCACGGCGTTGAACATCACGCACGTATGCCAACATGCCCATTTCACCAAAGTAGTCCTTAGCCAATGAGTCAGTCGATAGTGCTGCTGTGTGGTATGTCGGCAGCGTAATCAAGTGATGGAAGATACCAGCCTGCTGCGCAGCGTCCTTTTGAAACGATTGGATTCGCATATCGGCTTCCACTGACAAATCCGTATCGTCGTATTTAGCATCCATTAATTCTTCGCGGTTGTACAAGACAAGATCTTTACCTTCAGCAGCCCACGCATCGAAGACTTGTTGGCGGAAGTTTAAGGTCCAATTGAACGATGGGCTGTTGTTGTAAATAAGTTTAGCGTTCGGAATAACTTCACGAATACGACTTACCATGCCACCAATTTGATCTATATGCGGCTTCTCAGTTTCAATCCACAGTAAATCTGCACCGTTTTGTAGTGATGTAATGCAATCGAGTACACAGCGATCTTCACCTGTCCCTGGCTTGAAAGCAAACAGCCCGTTCGGCAGGCGTTTAGCGCGGAACATTTTATTATCGCGTGGAATGATGACATCACCAGAATTCAAGCCCGATGCATTGTCTACCTCTTCACCATCGATGAAGCTCGTATACAAATCCGCCAGATCACCTTCAGATGTGGATACTGGTATTTTCTGTGTGAGACCGGCACCCAATGAATCCGTACGGGCAACGATAACACCGTCTTCAACACCCATTTCCAGGAACGCATACCGTAGCGCATTGATTTTTGCAATAAAATCCTCGTGAGGAACGGTCACCTTTCCGTCCTGATGTCCGCATTGCTTGACATCAGAGACCTGATTTTCTATTTGCAAGCAACAAGCACCAGCTTCAATCATTTTTTTTGCTAATAAATAGGTCGCTTCTTCATTACCAAAACCGGCATCAATGTCGGCGATGATTGGCACGACGTGGGTTTGAAAATTATCGATCTTTTCGATGGCAGCCTTTTCTCCCACTTCGTTGCCCGAAGCACGTGCAGCATCCAACTCTGTATATAGATGGTGCAGTTCGCGAGCATCGGCTTGTTTCAAGAATGTGTATAGCTCTTCTATAAGCGCAGGGACACTTGTCTTTTCATGAATGGACTGATCTGGCAAGGGGCCAAACTCTGAGCGTAAGGCTGCGATCATCCAACCCGATAAATACAAGTATCGCCCCTTGGTCGATTCAAAGTGCTTTTTTATACTGATCATCTTTTGTTGGCCGATAAACCCGTGCCAGCAACCCAAGGATTGGGTGTACTTGGATGGATCGTTATCATATTCAGCCATATCTTCCCGCATGATGCCGGCGTTGTATTTAGCGATATCTAGCCCTGTTTTGAATCGATTTTGTAAACGCATGCGGGCGACTGATTCAGGGTCAATCGCTGACCACTGGTGCCCATTAGCAGATATCACATTATTGGCGTCGTGCAGTGCTTGTTTATAAGTTGTCATGAATGTGTCCTTATTTCAGGAATAGTTAAAGAGAAAGTAAAAATTGGTAGTGAGAAACCGTTGATCAGTAGCCGCTTCGAATCAAGCGCTTAACACCATGTTCAAATGAACCCGATCAATACAGGGGTGCTGGACCGGCCCACCCGATTGACAGTTCTGCAGATAGATTTGAACGTGGATCTCTCCACTGCTTAATGAAATGGCAGTAAGCCCGTCTAATGATCCGTCTGCCGTCTGGAACTGTGAAGGCGTGGCCAGGCTGGTGGTTGAGCCGTCGAACTTGATAGCCATCAAATTATTGAAATACTCCAGATAAGCTCTGACGTCGCGGTGGGATCCGGAGCGAAGTGGAAATTGCTTATCCAAAACATCGGTAATCGCTGCGCTTGAGAAGTCTTCTTGCGTAATAACGTCGTTAGTGCCCATGTCGTTCTACCTCGGTTCGTAGAAAAAGCTTGAAAGTGTTTTTCGAAATAGATGGCCGCAAGCGATGCGGCCTCTTGTTCGTTGGCGTGAAGTCTAAGTAGAAATGAACTAGAATTGCACAAGAAAAATTTCACAATGTATATTTTACAAACATGGTTATGCCAAGCAAAATACGCAACGCACATTTCTTAGGTACAAAAATCCGTAACCTAAGAAAAAACAACAACTTAACTATGGAAGACCTGTCCGCTCGCTGTGTAAAAATCAATGCAGAGTCGGCCCCATCCGTGTCATATTTATCGATGATTGAGCGCGGAAAACGGCATCCGAGTGAAATGATGCTGTCCGTTATTGCAGCAGTTTTTCAAAAGGATGTGACGTGGTTCCTGGATGATGTCCCCGAACAGCAGGCGATTGTGCCCGACCGAGGGAACCGTGGCGGTATCACCGGAATGGCGCTTGAACCGGGTTTTTTGTTCTCCAACGATATTCTTCAAATCGCCATACCCGAAATGCTTTCACAAACTGGCGTGTCGGGAAGACAATTCGCACACCTGCTTATTCGAGCCCATCAAGAACATCACCAGAACCATTTTCCAGAACTGGAGCGGGCAGCCGAGTCGGTTGGCAAGAAACAACTGCCGTTAACGGTTGAGGCCTTGACCGAGATTTGTCGTGATATGAGCCTGACAATCGAGTGGTTCGATGAATTGAGCGTCGCTGAAATCAATCGCATCGGCGCTCGACAGGATTCCATCGTACGTTCTTATTTTATTGCGCCGAACATTATTCGGCTGAACAAATCTTTACAAGCACAGCCAAGACGGCTGAAATACGATCTCGCCGTGTACATCGGGCATCATGTATTGCACTCGGGTGATGGCGTAAAAAGCCCTATGTATGCCGGTAGTCGAGCGACGGCAACCGGTCGTGGAAACATTGCTAGTGCCGAAGCGTCCAGTGCCATCAATGCACAAGATATCGTTCACGCGTGGCGAGATTTTGAGTGCAGTTTTTTCGCTAGTGCGTTGTTATGTCCAAAGGTTGCCTTCCGCCGCTTGCTAGAACGTCACGCACACGAAGTGAATGTTGCGGATATTGCTGATGTGTCTGCATCCGTTGCGATGCGGCGCATGACGGCAGTTTCTTCCTATTCGCATTGGCATTATTTTGATGCCTACCCACCTGGCCGCCTGACAGCGGTTTATCGAGGCAATGGTATTCCCCTACCCTGGGGCAATATGCGCCTGGTTCAGGACCCCTGTCAGCATTGGGCAGTGTTTCGCATGATCAGCGCCAGTGATACCGGGACTTCAGCGCAAATTTCAGTACTAGATGTCGGGGATGAATCGCGAATTTATTGCTGCGAGTCAATTAAGGTGCAAGATATGGTCAGTAAGGAACACGTGCTGTGTGCAGGCGTTGATTTAAATCCAGCTTTAGCAGCACAAGGTATTAGTGCGCAAGAAATGGCAAATGAATTGAAACAAGCGTGCATTGATAACGGCGGTTCAGTTGACATTCCGCCCGCCATTCGACAGGAGTTCAGCCGCGTGTCTCGTATTCTTAACATTGCCTGGTTGGAACGGGGAATAGAAAAGAAAGCACGTCTAATTTGCCCGCGAAGCAGTGCTTGCCCTCGGAACCCTAAATGCCATATATCACTATGAGCGCATACCACCATGAGCGCGTATCACCATGAACACGTATCACTTGAACCACCAATGGTGATGTAAAGATGACTGGACGGCACGTCACAACGGCAGCGGAACAGGCAAATTGGAGAGCGATCGAGGTACTCTGTAACACAAAGCCATGAATTAACAGCAGTGTCCCACAAGTCTATTGTGGGACACGTACACATTAATTATCCGGATTTCACTAGCGTGCTGCTGGCTGATGAAAGAAGACCCCAAGGTGTTACAACGTCCGCTTCACCTGAATGAGTTCTGCAACAATCGAGATAGCAATCTCAGCGGAGGTCCGACTGCCAATCGACAAGCCAATCGGGCCACGCAATCGCGCAACGCTGTGCGCAGGAACATCAAGATCAATAAGTCGCTCACAACGTCTCTCATAGTTTCGCTTCGAGCCCAAAGCGCCAACATAAAATGCCTGCGACGGCAATGCTTCCAACAAGGCGAGATCGTCAAGGTTGGGATCATGCGTCAAGGCAAGCACCGCACTCTGCGGATCCACTGCATGTTTGAGAACTGCATCATCCGGGAGTAGTTCGATCAATTCGGCCCCCGCAATTTGCCAGGCTTGACGAAACTGCGGCCGTGGTTCGCAGACGATCACTTCAAAATCCAGTGCCAGTGCGAACTCCGCAGTGTATCGAGAAAGTTGTCCAGCACCGATTATCAATACCCGCCAGGCAGGCCCATACACTTGTTCAAGCGTTTGACCATCCCAGGAAAACGTATCATCACGATCCGCGGGGAGTAGCGATGCTGCCTGACCACCGACATGAACCTGACGCTTGACCCGTTCGCGCCGCTCAAGCTTCGCTAGAATTTCTCGTAATACACTGGCGTCCTGTAATGTCTCGAACACCAGCTCGAGCTCGCCGCCACAGGCCAGACCATACCGTCGCGCATCCTCATCATCGATCCGATGCGTAAAAGCACGTGACTTGTCCGCGTCTCGAAAGGATTCGGACAATTGTTTTTCCACACAACCACCCGAAACAGATCCAACAAGCACACCATCTTCGCGAATGGCTGCAAGCGATCCTGGTGGTCGCGGAGATGAACCCCAGGTGCGCGCAACGGTCACGAGTTCGACACCCTGCCCTTGTTCAAGCCAATCGGCAGCAGTTTTCAGTACTTCATGATCGCTATTGTCGATACTCATAAGGCAATACAAAGGTTCAGGCTATCTCGAATAGTATCGTAATACCTCACCATGTCTGGAATCGACCCGTCAATTCGACACCCACTTCACATGGTCCTCGTTATACTGTATTGACCACCCTGTCGGAACACTACTGATGCTCAAAGACATCGCTATAACGGTCATCGGACCCGATCGCACTGGTATCGTCAGTGAGCTTAGTCAGGTAATCGCCAGTCACGAAGCCAATTGGCTCGATAGTCATATGGCGATCCTCGCCGGGCAATTTGCCGGTATTGTTCATGTCAGCGTGCCGTCCAACAAGGCTGACGCGTTGCGAGCTGAGCTGCAGGCGCTGGACAAATCGGCACTACATATAGCCATTGCAGAAGGCACAACGACAGTCAATCAGCCAAACCGCCGACAGGTGCAGCTTGAGCTGACTGGCCTTGATCACGCCGGAATTGTTCGTGATATCACTCAGGCGTTGGTTGAGGTCGGAATCAGCGTTGCTGAATTCGAATCCCAACAATATGACGGGTCAATGTCCGGGGAAAAAATGTTCCGCGCCAAAGCCAGCCTCTCGGTACCAGAAGGTCTGGCTATGGATTCGCTCGATGCCGCCATACAGGGTGTATCAGAGAGCCTGATGGCGGACATCGTGCTTGAAGACATATAGCGTGTTTTTAACGTACGCCAGTATTTAGCTGGCGCACCTGTCAGCGACTGACCTAAGCTACCCCATCCATTATGCGATTGAATGTCTCACTTGGACGCATCACGGCAGTACACTTTTCCGGCTCCGGCGCAAAGTATCCGCCGAGATCAACCGCCTTGCCCTGAACCGCACTCAGTTCTTCGACGATAGCCTTCTGCTGTTTATCAAGTTGCTCGTAGAGCGGTTTGAACCTGGCCGCCAAACCGGCATCCTCAGCCTGCCTGGATAGCGCTTCGGCCCAGAACAAACTCAGGTAGAAATGGCTACCACGATTGTCCAGTTCACCCACCTTGCGTGACGGGGATTTATTTTCCTCCAGCAACCGCTCGGTGGCCGTGTCCAGACAGGTTGCAAGAATTTTCGCCTGTCCATTGTCATTCTTGCTGGCCACATCCTGAAGCGACTCGGCCAGGGCGAGAAACTCACCGAGCGAATCCCAACGAAGGTGATTCTCTTCGACCAGTTGTTGCACATGTTTTGGCGCAGAGCCACCGGCACCTGTTTCAAACAGACCACCACCGGCCATCAACGGCACAACAGAAAGCATCTTGGCGCTGGTGCCGAGCTCCAGAATCGGAAACAAATCTGTCAGATAGTCCCGCAGGATGTTTCCTGTTGCTGAAATCGTATCCAGCCCGCGAGCGATCCGCTCCAGTGAAAAGCGCATGGCCCTGACTTGCGACATGATATGGATGTCCAAACCTTCGGTATCGTGATCCTTGAGGTAGGTCTCGACCTTGGCAATCAGTTCGTTTTCATGCGGACGATAGGGGTCAAGCCAGAATACGACCGGAGTACTCGATTCTCGAGCCCGCCTCACGGCAAGCTTGACCCAATCACGGATAGGTGCATCCTTGACCTGACACATGCGGAAAATATCACCTTCTTCGACGTGCTGCGCCATCAAGATCTCGCCGGAATCGACATCAGTAACTTGAACGGTACCCGCCGCAGAGGCTTCAAATGTCTTGTCATGTGAACCGTACTCTTCCGCTTTCTGAGCCATCAAGCCAACATTCGGTACGGTACCCATGGTGGTAGGGTCAAAGTTACCGTGCCATTTACAGAAATTGATCACTTCCTGATAAATACGGGCAAATGTGGATTCAGGTATTACCGCCTTGCAGTCATGCAATTCACCGTCACTTCCCCACATCTGACCACCCGCGCGAATCATCGCTGGCATGGAGGCGTCGACGATGACGTCACTTGGCGAGTGAAAATTCGTAATGCCCTTTGAAGAATCAACCATGGCAAGACCAGGACGACGTTCCTGATTTTTTTGCAGATCTGCTTCTATCTCCTTACGACGCGCATCTGGCAGCGTGGCGATTTTTTCATAAAGCCCGGCCATACCATTGTTGACATTGATTCCAAGCTCTTCAAAGAGATCACCGTGCTTGTCGAAGACATCCCTGTAAAAGGTTCGCACGGCATGACCAAACACGATAGGGTGAGACACCTTCATCATGGTTGCCTTGAGATGCAAGGAAAACAGGATTCCTGATTTTCGGCAATCTTCCATCTCCTGCTCGTAAAAATCGCACAGCGCCTGCTTGCTCATATACATGAGATCGATGACTTCACTATCTTGTAACGGTATTTCCGGTTTGAGGATTTCGGTCTTGCCACTGTCCAACACTAATTCCATACGTACCGTGCGCGGCTTGTCCAGGGTCATCGACTGTTCGCCATTGTAAAAATCGCCACTATCCATATGCGACACATGTGTCGTCGACCATTGCTTCCACTCGCCCATGCTATGTGGGTTCTTCTTCGCAAAATTCTTTACCGCTTGAGGGGCTCGACGATCTGAATTGCCTTCACGCAAAACAGGGTTGACTGCACTCCCGAGCACCTTGCCAAAGCGAAGCTGCAAGGCCTTCTCATCGTCATTCTGTGGATCCTCTGGGTAGTCAGGTACCTTGTAGCCTTTGCCTTGCAGTTCCTGGATACAGGTTTTCAGCTGCTGAACCGAGGCGCTGATATTTGGCAATTTGATAATGTTGGCATTTGGGTCCTGGGTCAGGCGGCCCAACTCGGCCAGGTTATCGGGAATCTGCTGATCTGCTTCAAGGAGATCACCAAACTCGCCCAATACTCGAGCAGCCAGAGAAATATCTTTGAGCTCAACCTCGATATTTGCCGATTCGAGAAATGTCCGAACAATGGGGATCAACGACGCGGTTGCCAGAAAAGGCGCCTCGTCGGTTGCGGTGTAGATTATTTTTGGTTTATTTGACATTCGGGTATCGGTTCCTGCGTGTATCGAACGTGGAAATCAGACCACTTGCTGGCCCGTCCGGTCCATTTTACCGTGAACGAGATGCTCGGCAAACCGTATTCAGGCAAAATGCCTGTGCTCAAGCTCTCGGATGCGGTAATAGTTGGCTTGCAAGCGCTATAAAGTCTGCAAGACCTCACCGCCGCTGTGTCAGGCAAGGGCACGTAACCGCGCTGGGAGAGACCCATAAATAAACACAACACAAACAGGTGATTGGTGCCCACGATCGAAACCTTGATTGACCATCCAACACTGTTGATTCTGCTGTGTCTGGCGTCCTTGTTTATCGGATTATCTAAAGGTGGCTTGCCCGCCATAGCGATGCTGAGTGTTCCACTACTGTCGCTGAGCATGTCACCGCTCACTGCAGCGGCTTTGCTGCTGCCAATCTACATACTCTCGGACATGGTCGGTGTCTGGCTCTATCGTCGCGAGTACAGCGTAAGCAACATCAGAATTCTGATACCGGCGGGCGTTTTGGGTGTATTGATCGGTTGGGCGACGGCTGCGTATATTTCCGATGCGATGGTCTCGCTGTTGATCGGCGTGATGGGTGTCAGTTTCTGCCTCTACACTTGGCTATTCAAGCGCGCAAATACGGCGGCAACAGTGGCATCGACTGGCAAAGGACTTTTCTGGGGAAGCTTATCCGGCTTTACCAGTTTCGTATCACATGCTGGCGCACCACCGTTCCAGATTTATATGCTTCCACAAAAGTTACCCAAAATGGTTTTTGCAGGAACCACGACCATCGTGTTCACTGTGGTAAATCTCGCAAAGATCATCCCTTATTCGAATCTGCAGCCTTACTCTATGTCCACACTCAAGGTTTCTGCCTACTTGCTACCGATCGCCGCCATTGGAACCGTCGTTGGTCGGCAACTCATTCAGCGATTGTCGGAAAAATGGTTTTTTCTTGCTGTCCAGATAGCCTTGTTTCTGATATCCATACGACTGATCATCAACGGCATATGATCTGACTCTCACACGTCACAGCTCACGCAGGTGGCCCATACATATTTAACCCATATAAATACATAGGTGCATAGTCAGTAGCGACTTCATAGCGAGATATGTCAGACCCTCAACCTTCATGCAATAATAAGCCTGCACGCAACTGAAACACAGCCAATGAATGCCAACAAACTCCGCTATCGCAGTGATCAACAGGAAAGTGACGCGCTACTCGCTGAACGAGATGTCCAACGTGTTGTTGAGGCGCTGGAAAAACATGAGGCAGAAGGGCCGAGTGGTTTACGACGGCGCCTGCTGTCAACATCGGTTCGTCTGAGCCGCAAGATGGCACCCGATATTTACACACTCGTTGATGAATGCATCGAACGACTGTCCATGGAAATCCCCATAGAACTGTACGTGTTCGCCAGCCCCCAGTTCAATGCCATGTGTTTCAAACCCGAAGATGGCCGTCTGTTCGTGATGTTCTCATCCAGCCTGCTTGAGGGATTTACTCCTAAAGAACTGCAGTTTGTCATCGGACATGAGTTCGGCCACTATGTTTACGATCACCATGCAATACCCATTGGCTATCTTGTCAAAGGCCCCACGCGCCCTGACCCTCAGCTTGCTTTGCGTCTGTTTGCCTGGTCACGCAACGCCGAAATATCCGCCGACCGCGCTGGCGCATGGTGTGCCCAGGATTTCGAAAGCGTCGCGAGCGCCTTGTTCAAGCTCGCATCCGGCTTGACGAGCGATACCGTTACGTTTGATCTTGACGAATTTCTCAGGCAAGTCGATGACATGCAAGCTGAAGATACTGAGCCCGGTCAAAGCGCACCCGAGGGCGATTGGTTTTCAACACACCCTTTCAGCCCATTGCGCGTCAAAGCCTTGCGACTGTTCTTCGCATCCAATCTGATGAAAGATGAAGGCTCTACGGTGGACGAGATGGATGTTGGTGTACAACGTCTGATGAGTCTGATGGAACCCAGTTACCTCGATGCCCGTACGGATTCAGCAATCGCCATGCGACATCTGTTGTTTGCAGGTTCTATTGTGGTTGCCAATGCATCCGGCGGTGTGTCGGACAAGGAAATCGCCGCGTTCGAGAAATTTTTCGAAAAAGGTGAATACAACGACAAGTTGAATCCCGAGCGTATAGCCTCTGAACTACCGCAGCGAATTACAAGAGTCAAAGAAAACTGCACCGATATACAAGCCATGCAGGTCGTACGCGACCTATGCGTCATCGCGATGGGGGATGGTGATGTCAAAACCGCGGAACGGGATGTCTTGAATGACATCGCCGATGGCCTTGGCGTGTCACGAACATTTGTCTGTATGACAATAGAGTGCGATATAGAACCCGATTAACAGGCATTATCAAGTGGGTGTCAAGACACCCAGAATGCCTCTATCGATCAGATCCTGAATAGCGCCGTCACTATATCCGGCTTCGCGCAAGACCTCCCGGCTATGCTGACCCAGCATAGGAGCTGCACATCTGACACCGCCGGGGCTGCCATGAAACTTGACCGGTGAGCCAAGCGTTTTGACCGATCCGGCCTGCGGATGCTCGACATCCACGATCATGTCTCGGGCCAGTGCCTGTGGATCCTGATGCATTGCATTTATGTCAAGCAAGGGTCCGGCCGGAATACCTGCATCGTTAAGCCGTGTTGCCCATTCATCAGTGTTCCGGCCAACAAATACCGACTCAAGCGCGTCGATCAGTTCCGCGCGATGCGCCATACGGTTCTGGTTATTCGAAAAGCGCGGATCATCGCCAAGCTCAGTGGCATCGATCACATCCAGCATGCGCAACCAATTGGTCTGATTGGCAGCCCCCACGTTGATCCAACCATCTTTGGTTGCTAGCGATTGATAAGGCGCATTCAGTGGATGTGCAGAACCCATCGGCTCTGGTGCAACACCCGTCGCAAACGCAATCGCAGATTGCCAGAAGGTATGGGTGATGCCAGCTTCAAACAAAGAGGTATCCACGCGTTGCCCCTTGCCGGTTTTCAGTTTTGCGGCATAGGCAGCGCTAACACCCATCGCCCCCAGAATGCCGGCAGTAATGTCGGTTACCGGTGGGCCGATTTTTACAGGCGCCCGGTCTGGTCCTTCACCGGTTACTGACATGAGCCCTGACATGCCCTGGGCAATCAAGTCGAAACCACCGCGCTCGCGATACGGCCCAGTACGTCCAAAACCGGAGATCTCGCAATAGATCAGACCGGGGTTCAATTCACTCAAGGTTTCATAGTCAAGCCCGAGACGCGCCATCGTATCGTGGCGATAGTTTTCAATAACGACATCGGCCTCTTTCAACAATTCCAACAAGACTGCCTTGCCCTGCTCATGCTTCAGATCAAGCGCGATGCCTCGCTTGTTACGATTCATCATCATGAACGCCGCTGATTCTCCTTCGATAGCAGGCGGCAGAAATCGTCGACTGTCATCACCGCTACCTATTTTTTCGACCTTGACGACATCGGCGCCCATATCAGCCAGCATCAATCCACACACTGGACCTGCCATGATGTGTGCAAGCTCAATGACACGTAAACCAGTCAACGGACCCTGTTTTAATCCATCGTCCGATGATTCGTTTTTGTTGTCAGTCGTCGTTGTCATTTCAAGTGAATCGATCAGTGACCCTGCCATTGAGGCTTGCGCTTGGCGAGAAACGCATCCACTCCCTCACGAAAATCGTCACTGGTGTAACACTGGATAATCAGATCATCCCCTTCAACCGCTGCAGCATGTTCACGCAATCGACGTAGACCTTCCTTTGAAGCTGCGATGGTCAACGGCGCATTCCCATGCATCACATCACAGAGTGCATGGGCTCTGTCCAGAGGATCAGCCACCAATTCATTGACAAGACCAATCATCAATGCCTCATTCATTTTTATCAGTCGCGACGTCACCAGGATTTCCCGAGTACGTGATGCACCCAGGATTTCTACCAGGCGTGACAAGTTACCTACCGAAAGGCAATTACCCAGGGTACGGGCAATCGGAAAACCAAAGCGGATGTCCTCACTGGCGATGCGTAAATCACAACAGGCCGCGATTGCCGCGCCTCCACCCGTACAAGCACCGCGAATCGCCGCAACGGTCGGGATCGGCAAGGATTCAAGCAAACCCAACACTCGATCCATGGTGCGTTCGTAACCTAATGCATCTTCTTCGCTGCGAAAATCTCGAAATGCAGCTATGTCAGTACCTGCAGCAAACGCTTTGTCACCCGCACCGGTGATGATCAATGATCGGATACCCAATGACTTGTCCAGCACCGACTCGCAGAGCGTCGCCAGTGATTCGTACATGCCGAACGTCAGTGCATTCCTGGCTTCAGGCCGATTGAATGTGATGACGCCGGTTTCACCCTTTCGTTGGAACTGCAGTTCCTCAGACATCGATACCGCCTATGTAATTATCGCAAAAAAGCATTTTTGAAAAGGCCATTTGGCTACGAATAAAAGTAATGGACGAGAAACATCGGAACAGCCGGAACATAGGTGCATAACAACAACACCAGAAGCAGTACGGCAACGAAGTAGACATTGACTTTCGAGACATCCCAAATATTCGCCTTGGCTATCGAACAGGAGGTAATCAGCACCGACGCCACCGGCGGCGTCTGCTGACCAATGGCAAGATTCAATGTCACGATCAAACCAAAATGCACCGGATCAATACCAGCCAACTCAATCAGTGGAATAACAATCGGCACAACCAGAATGATGGCAGCAACCGAATGCAGAAAGAAACCAATGATCAGAAAAAATATATTGAGGATCGCCAGAATGACATACTTGTTGTCTGTCATCGCCATCAATGATTGAGCCAGCTCTTGCGGTATCTGTGCCCTTGTCAGAAACCCACCCATCAACACAGATGCGGCCACCAACAACATGACGACAGCAGTCTGCATCCCACCCTCGACCATGGCAGACCGAAGGCGTTTGAAATTCACTTCTCGATAGTAAATACCTAATCCTAATGCGACTACAACCGCTAGTCCGGCCGCTTCAGTAGCCGTGACAAAACCACCAAAAATTCCACCCAGAATAATCACAGGTAACAGAAATGTTGGTAAGGCTTCGAGAAAGGTTTCCTTGACGCGTTTGGTATTGAACGCATCTTCCTTTGGCAAATTGTACTTGCAGGCAAATGCGTAGGCGACAGCCATTAGCCCAACGGCTCCAATCAGTCCAGGCACTAAACCCGCGACAAACAATTGCTCGATACTCGCATTGGCAGATACTCCGTATACGATCATCGGGATAGATGGCGGAATAATGATCGCAAGCGATGCAGATGATGATGTGATGGCCGCGGCCAGGGGCGATGAATAGCCGCGTTTTTTCATCTGCGGAATCATGACCGACCCAAGGGCTGCAACGTCAGCTACGGCAGAACCCGAAATCTCGGCAAAGAACAAGGACACACCAATGTTTACCATGCCCAATCCACCTCGAACAAAGCCGATCAAGGCCGCGACAAAATTAATCAGACGGTCGGTAATGCCGCCGGCATTCATGATGGCACCCGCTAACACAAACATCGGAATCGCAATCAATGAAAATTTGGTCGACCCGTCATACATATCCAGCGCGACGGTGACCAATGAACCCGCGCCTTCGGTCATGATCAGACCAAAAATCGCCGCCACCGCAAGCGAAACAGCGATCGGCACATTGATAAATATCAACAAAAGCAGGACGAGAAAGACGCCAAGTACCAACATTAGCGCTTGACTCCCATTTCAGGGGGAGCATTCGCAGAAACATTCCCGGCTGCCGCCATTTCAGCGGCAATTTCCGCCTCGATGTCGGCATGTTCCGCCGACTCCCCATTGACCACCATTCTGAAATACTCAGGCATTGCCAGCAATTCGCAGATGATGAACAAAGCGGCGCCTATTGGTATGACCGATTGCGTCAGTTGCACGGATACCCAGCGCAGACTTACAAGGGAATCCCCCTCGAGAATCAACACGACTTGCCAGCCCGCCCAGGCAAGTAGCGCGAAGAATGCGATGAAAACAACTTCGGCGAAAATTGCCAGATAGAGACGAACCGGCATTGGTATTGCCAGTAGTACGCTATCAAACCCGATGTGCTTACGTTTGAGCACCGCCAGAGCACCACCATAATACGTGATCCAGGCGAGTCCGACGCTGGCCACTTCGTCGTACCAGGAAAGCGACGCATCAAGCTTTCGATAGATGACCGCTACGACAACGACTATTGTCAACGCCACCATCAAGAACATCAAAAACCATTCGAGTATGGAGGCGAGCACTTGCGACAAACGATTCACCCAGGTTCTCCCATTCTATTCAGTGCACACTATTGAAAACACTCTACTCAACACACTCTACTCAGCACAATCTACTCAGTGCACACTATTCAAAACACTCTACTCAATACAATCTACTCAGCACAATACACTCAGTACACGCTATTCAGCACACAGAGACGCACTCGAACCCGCTCTCACGACAACTGCCATGAGAGCGAGATCAGTGGGATTTACAGAATTGATCGAACCTGTTACTCGGCGAGTGATTGAACCGTGTTGATCAGATCAGCTCCACCATCAACTGAACTGGCAAATTCGTCATAGATAGGTTTCGATGCAGCAATGAAGGCATCCTTGTCAGCTTCATTGACTTCAACACCACCGGCCTTCAGGTTATCCAGAAGTTCAGTCTCAAGCTGCGCTGCCATCGCGTAGACGGCGTCTTGCGATTCAGCAGCGGCGGCCATCAAATCACTTTGTACATCTTCGGGTAACTTTGCAAAGTGCTTTGCTGATACCAGTACATATGCGGGTGTGTAGACATGACCAGTTATTGACAGATACTTCTGCACTTCCTGAAATTTCGCAGACCAGATTTGCGCATACGGATTTTCCTGGCCATCGATAACGCCTGTTTTCAACGCGGTAAAAACTTCTGAAAAAGCCATCGGTGTCGGGTTAGCGCCGTAGAGTTTGAACATCTTCACCCGCCATTCCCCTTTGGGCGTTCTGAGTTTTATGCCATCAAGGTCAGCAGGGACAGTGACCGGACGCGTGTTATTGGTGATGTGGCGGAAACCGTTCTCAAAGTAGCTGAGAATTTTGTAGCCATTCTTTTCAGCGGCTGCATTGAACACGCTCTCACCGATTTCAGCCTGCACCGCTTTCATATGGTCGCGAGACTTGATGATGTACGGCATTTCAAAAACACCAAACTCATCAGCAACCGATGACATAACCGATGATGGCAAGGCAAAGGTTACTTGACCGAGTTTCAGCTTCTGTAACAGCTCCTTGTCCTTGCCCAACTGCGAAGAGCCGAAAGCCTGCACTTCGGCTCTGTCACCCAAACGAGCATTGGCGTTTTTCACGAACTCATTGACGGATGCTTCGAACAGCGACCCCGGGTTACCCACATGACCAAACTTCAGGACCAGCTTTTCAGCCGCTGCGGTCGTCGCACCTAGCGACAGCATACTGCCCAACAATGCTGCAAAAAATGTCTTTCTCATCATGAAATTCTCCTCGATTTTCAATTAGCCGCAAGTGCGGATTTCAATGGCCCATGTAGACACCCCGATGACGAGCGAACTTATGCCGCTTTTGTCTGCGCCTCACAGGTAGACTTCAAGTAATCAAGTGCACTCTGAACACCGCCTGAGCGATGGGGTACACCAGCGAGATGCAAACCCATTTCAACAGCTGACAAGGTGCCGGCGAGAGTCACGTCGTTGATGTCGCCAAGATGTCCGATACGAAAAACCCTGCCAGCGACTTTGGACAGGCCGTTACCAAATGAGGTATCGCACTCAGCGAGAATCACCGCACGCAACTGATCAGCATCACTGCCTTCGGGCACTCGAACAGCGGTCAGTACGGGTGAATGTTCAGCATCGTTCTGGCACTGAACTTCAAGCCCCCAGGCGTCAACGGCCAGACGCGTTGCGGCAGCATGGCGAATGTGCCGGGCAAAGACTTTTTCAAGCCCTTCTTCTTCGAGCATATCGATTGCCTCGGCAAGTCCAAACAACAGATTAGTCGACGGTGTATAGGGAAAGTAACCTCGTGTATTGGCTTCAATCATCTCTGTCCACCCCCAATAAGCGTTGGGCAGTGTCGCATTGGCGTTTGCTTGCACGGCCTTTTCGCTGACGGCATTGAACGATAATCCGGGCGGCAGCATCAGCCCCTTCTGAGATCCAGAAACCGCGACATCAACACCCCACTCATCGAATCGGAAGTCGGCTGATGCCAGACCTGAAATGGTGTCAACCAGCAACAAGGCAGGATGTCCGGTCGCGTCCATCGCCTTTCTGATATCGGCGATTCTGGATGTACATCCGGTGGATGTTTCGTTGTGCACGACGCAGACAGCTTTGATGCTGTGGCCGGAATCGGCCCGCAAGGACTTTTCAACAAGCTCCGGGTCAGCGCCACGTCGCCAATCAGTCTCGATCAACGTCGGTTGCAAGCCCAGCTTCAAGGCCAGCGCTTGCCACAACGAGGCGAAGTGACCAGTCTCTACCATCAGAAGCTTGTCACCGGGACTCATCGTATTGACAAGTGCCGCCTCCCAGGCGCCGGTCCCTGAGGAAGGATAAATAATGACCGGCTGAGTGGTCTTGAAGATGCGCTTGATCCCCGAGAGGACGCGATTGCCCAGGTCCGCAAAACCAGGACCTCGGTGATCGATCACCGGCATGTCGATCGCGCGAAGTATTCGATCCGGCACCGGGCTGGGGCCCGGTATCTGTAGAAAATGACGGCCAGCTTGTCGCATATCGGTGGCTCCGCGGTTGCCCGAACGAGGTTGCTTAATCTGAATTTTGAATTCATTATTGAGTAACTGAGCAGCAAATTGCAATGACTATCGACACGCACTCCGAATTACGACGCCGCCTGAGCAAAGAATTGGCTGGTGAGGTTCACGGAGATCTGTTCACTCGTGGCCGTTATGCCACCGACGCCTCGATCTACCAGATGATGCCCGCGGGCGTTGTTTTGCCTCGCAGTGTTGAGGATATTCAGGCCACGCTGAGCCTAGCCCGCGAGTTCGAGACGCCTATCACCGCCCGTGGTGGTGGAACCTCGCAATGTGGCCAGACGGTCAATTCCGGATTAATCATCGACAATTCCCGCCACTTGAATCGGTTGATCGAGCTTGATGTCGAGAGCCGTCGTTGTCGGGTCCAGCCGGGCATCGTGCTCGACGAACTGAATCGTATACTGAAACCGCATGGACTCTGGTTTCCCGTCGATGTTTCAACAGCATCACGTGCAACGATTGGCGGTATGACCGCGAACAACTCCTGCGGCCAGCGTTCGATTCACTACGGCACAATGCGTCATAACGTTCAGGCAATCGATGCGATCCTGCCATCGGGCACAAGCATGCGTTTTGACACAATCAATCCGTCACTGACAGACATGAGCGGTGACAAGCGCCACCTGGTCAAAGATCTGTCCGATCTTGCCAATCGGAATGCGGCGACCATCAACGAACGCTTTCCAACGGTACTGCGTCGCGTCGGCGGCTATAACATCGATGCGCTTCTGGCATCTGACCCTGACATCAACCTGTCGCACCTGCTGGTAGGCTCGGAAGGTACGCTAGCCTACTCAACAGCCATTGAATTGAAACTCTCACCCTTGCCGCAGGATCGGGTACTGGGTGTTTGTCATTTCCCGACATTCTATCAGGCAATGGATGCAACCCAGCATCTGGTGAAGCTTGGCCCACACGCGGTAGAGCTTGTTGATAGCACGATGATTCAGCTTGCTCGCGATATTGACATATACAAGTCATCAGTTGATGAATTTGTCATCGGTAATCCCGCCGCAGTATTACTCGTCGAATTCGCCTTTGAAACCCATGATGAGAACCTCAAACAGTTATCACGATTGCACGAACAAATGGGCGATCTGGGTTTCAGCTGGAATGGTAAAGACAAGCAATGGGGTGGCGTTGTCGATGCGATTGACAGCGCCATGCAAGCGCGCATCGGTGAGGTCAGAAAGGCTGGCCTGAACATCATGATGTCAATGAAGTCCGAGGGCAAACCGGTATCATTTGTCGAGGATTGCGCGGTCGACTTACCCGACCTTGCAGAATTCACCGCTGGGTTGACCGAAGTATTCGACAAGCACGGAACCCCCGGCACCTGGTATGCACATGCATCGGTCGGTTGTCTGCATGTCAGACCTGTGTTGAACATGAAACTTGAAAAAGATGCCAACACCATGCGAAAAATCGCCGAAGAGGCCTTCGATCTCGTTCTGAAGTACAAGGGGTCGCATTCCGGCGAACATGGTGACGGTATTTCACGCTCCGAGTTCCATACCAAGATGTTTGGCGCAGACATGGTCTCTATCTTTGCCGATGTCAAGCGACACTTTGATCCGGACAACTTGTTCAACCCAGGCAAGATCGTCAATGCGCCACGTATGAATGACCGGACTTTGTTCCGTTATCCACCGAACTACAAGATGGTGTCGATCAAACAAGAGCTTGATTGGTCTGAGTGGAGTGGCGCCAGTGGTGGACTGCAAGGCGCTATCGAGATGTGTAACAACAACGGTGCCTGTCGCAAGATGAAAGGCGGTGTCATGTGCCCCTCCTATCGGGTTACTCAGAATGAAAAGGATGTCACCCGTGGCCGCGCCAACACACTTCGTCTCGCCTTGTCAGGCCAGCTGGGCGTCGGTGCCTTGAGTTCGGATGCGATGCAGGACACGATGAAACTATGCGTATCGTGTAAAGCGTGCAAGCGTGAATGCCCAACCGGCGTCGACATGGCAAAGATGAAGATCGAAGTACTCGCCGCACGCGCTCGTACCCATGGTTACCGCTTGCATGATCATCTTGTTGCACACCTGCCACGCTACGCGCCAGTGGCAGCGAAATTGAGCGCCCTGATGAACCTGCGCAACTCGTCACCACTATTGGCAAAATTGCTGGAACCCATCACCGATTTTGCTGCCCATCGCGCATTACCCAAGTGGTCGTCGACGCCGTATCGGGGTGAGACGACTCATCAGGATGGGAAGCGGGATGTGGTGTTGTTGGCCGATACCTTCAACACCTGGTTTGAACCAGAGAAACTACGCGCGGCGCGTCAAGTTCTTGAAGCGGCCGGCTATCGGGTAAATCTTGCCGAGCTACCCGGAGAACGCAAGTTGTGCTGCGGGCGTACCTACCTCGCGACCGGCATGTTGAAATACGCCAAGCGTGAAGCAAATCGTATGGTCGACGCGCTGTTACCGTGGGCTGACAAGGATGTTCCGATTGTCGGTCTTGAACCAAGTTGCCTGTTGACCTTGCGGGACGAGTACAAGGTACTTATACCCGGCATTAAAACCGATACGGTTGCTGAAAAGGCCATGCTGCTCGAAGAGTTGATCATCGACGATCACCGTCAGGGACGACTCGACTGGACACTCAAGGCGCCGGCCGCCACGGCACTGGTGCACGGACATTGCCACCAAAAAGCACTAGGGGCATTTTCCGCTGTCCAACAGTGTCTTGATTTGATCCCTGACATGCACGTGAAGCTTATTGAATCAAGTTGCTGTGGCATGGCCGGCTCTTTTGGTTACGCAAGGGATACAGCGGAGGTATCCATGCAGATGGCAGAGCTTGATTTGTTACCGGCCGTGCGCAATGCCGACAACGAGACATTAATTGTTGCTGACGGCACCTCGTGTCGTCACCAGATAGCCGATGGCACAACACGTCAGGCCGTTCACGTTGCCGAAGTGCTGCTCATGGCATTGGCACACGGGTCAAGAAATAACATCATCGATCCGCTTGACAAACATCACACATTTCACGGTAAGAGCCGAGTTACAGGCCACGCTGCAGTTGGAGATACAAAGTGAGTGCACTTGATCGAGTCACATCCATCAAACGACCGTCCTTGCATGAGGAGTTGACTGATCGACTGAGGACCATGATTGTTGAAGGCGTGCTCGGCGCGGGTGAGAAGGTCCCGGAGCGAGCCTTGTGCGAAAAACTCGGCGTATCCCGCACACCCATGCGTGAGGCGCTGAAGGTGCTGGCCGCCGATGGTCTTCTGATCCTGGAACCAAACCGTGGCGCCCGGGTACGCGCGATTACGCTTGACGATCTCGAAGAAGTCTTTCCGTTGATGGGCGCGCTTGAAGCACTCGCCGGAGAGCTTGCCTGCGCCAATATCAGCGATATACAAATGTCCGAACTGCTCGAGACTCATGGGCTGATGCTCGAACGTTTTCAGGCACGCGACATGTCGGGCTACTTTCGGCACAACCAACGAATTCACGAAATCATCATGGAGGCCGCAGGCAATGCGACCTTAAGCTCAATGTACCAGTCCCTTGCCGTCAGAGTACGCCGCGCCCGTTATCTTGCGAACATGAGTAGCGAACGCTGGAAACAAGCGGTCGATGAACATGAGGAAATCATCACAGCAATGGATGCTCGTGATGGCCAACTACTCGGCGCGATTCTTAAGCGCCATCTGGCAAATAAATTCGCAACGGTTCGACAGTGGCTGATCGATCAGGAAAATACTGGCTCAAGCGCGAACACCGATCTTGAGACACCTGATACCATTCAACACCCTCGGCACGTATAATTTTTAATTCTCAACGGACTCACAAACTGACCATGCAACTGACACTCGCCCAAGCCAAAGACATCATCAAGCACGCATTAGCTGAACAGGAAAAACAAGGCTTCAAACCCCTGGCCGTAGTAGTACTGGGCGCTGGCGGCTCCATTAAAGCCAGTGAAAGCCAGGATGGCACCAGCCTTGTCCGACCCAAGGTTGCACACGGCAAGGCATACGGTGCATATGCAGTCGGCCTGGGATCACGTGCCCTGTTTGAACGGGCGAAGGCCGAGCCATTTTTCATTCAGGCAATGAATGCCTTGTGCGATGGCGCTTTGGTACCTGTACCTGGCGGCGTACTGATTCGTTCTAGTGAGGGCGAACTACTCGGCGCCGTCGGCGTGACTGGTGACATCTCTGACAACGATGAACACTGTGCTGTCGCGGGTATTGAGGCCGTTGGATTGGTTGCTGATGCTGGTTAACGCTGTGGCTCGAGCATTCTCAACTATGTGCGCAAGAACGAGAAGTTAGTATTTACCAGCATGTAGCTGGATCGAGAGTCGCGTTGCATTTTATGCTACGCATGTGAGCCAATTGCTTCACCAATACCGTTCTTTTTCCTGCTCGATCATTGGCGTCACTTTCGATGAGTTCGCTTGTCTCAAGAAATCCGCAGGTTGAGCTGTTTGAGACGGCACGAGTACGTCGAGGTTCTCCAGCAGGTTTAACTGACGCAAGACAGTAAACAGCACCATTAAACTGCAAGTCCCTTCCTTCAGACTGCGATAGGTTTTAGGTGTGACACCAATCCGGCTCGCCATATCAGCTTGCGTTATTTTCAACACTTTGCGCCGCGATTCAATTCGGGCAAATAGCTCTGCGGCTATATGCTTGTCAGTCATGGATACAGTAAAACTACTCATCGCTATCCTTTGATTCGAGCAAATAAATCTATAGATATTATTTTACCCAATACACTCGCTTTTCGCGTTATAGGTACCTTAAGACCTTTTTCTGAACGATAAATTCAATTTTTAACGCAATTCAAAATCCGGTCGATACAAATGGAGTTAGTCGATATTTACGTTTCATAACGTCATTGAGATTTATGGTTTGCGTGTTACGTATGGCTAATTCTCCATCATCCAGAGAACCTCAGTGAGTCATCGCATAGACAACATAATTGACCCCAAGACGATAGGCCATCGCGGTGAAAGGCTCCGGATACATCGCGTCATCCGCGTGCTCCCAGCCATCACCAATATCCTGATTGAAATTTATCGCGACCATCGTTCGCCCCTGATCATCCTTGATGCCCAACCAGCCCGGATTGACGCCACCTTTCTCCCATGTGCGCCCGCTCATGACCGCTCTAACGCCCGGCACCTGCACACGCTCACTGAGATCGTAAAGCACCTGAAATTCTTCTGAGTTACCGTCGAGAGCTTCAATTGATCGATCAGGAAACACTGCGGACATAAGAGTCTCGAAGTTTTCCCACTCGTAGTATCCATGGAAGTCATCAACCATCAGAAAACCACCGCGCAGCAGGTACTCACGCAAGTTGTCTACCTCACTACGCGACATAGACATGAATCCGACTTCGACAACGTAAAGCCAAGGATAGTCAAAGATTGAATCCTGATCCAAAGTCAGTACTTGACCTTCCAGTGATGTGTCGATACGCGTTAATCGCGCAAGGCCTTCGGTAAAATGAGTTTCTGCTTCCGGCCAGTCGGCTTGCCAGCGCGCCCACTCGCCAAAGCTTTGATAGCGGATACGCGCGAATTCGAACTCATGGTCTGTGGCCCTACTCGCGGACAACGGGCAACAGATAATTGCCAGTAAACAAAACACCCGAAGCACAATAGACATACAACTTATTATATAGAGGGTGATATGATCTGACTAACAAAGCTGGTTGCTTGTAAGATTCCAGCATCTATTTTGATGCCAATCGTCCGAACCAGGATCATGACGATTTGTTTGGGCCCTACCCACGGCGCGGCTCGCTCAACGCCCCATCAGACAGTCATCAAAAGGATAGGACGTCAGATTTTCATAGCCGGTCTCGGTAACCAGCACCTGATCCTCAAGTTTTATCGAAAAATTACCACCCTCGGGGCTGACCAAGGCTTCAACACATAGCACCATCCCCGCCTCCAGCTCGTGATCAAAGGCACCGTCGACCATTTGATCCGGGTAAGCCACGAGCGGCCATTCATCACACAAACCAACACCGTGCATCAGGCATCCGTATTTAAGTGCTTGAAACTCTGGCCGTAAAACATGGGAACCCCGACTTAGCTCCTGAATATTGATACCCGGCTTGAGCATCGCCATATTGCTCATAATATGTTCATGGGCATGTTGCATGGCATCGATCATTTCCGGTGGAGGCGTTTCATCGCCAATCCACCAACTACGACTGATATCGACACAGATACCGTAGCTGCCGACCAGATCTGTATCAAAGCTGATAATTTCATTGTTCTGAACAATTCGCTGACCACACTCCTGAAACCAGGGGTTGGTTCGTGGTCCTGAGGTCAGCAAACGTGTTTCGATCCACTCCCCCCCTCGACGTATATTCTCCGCATGCAGTACCGCCCAGATATCATTCTCAGAAACACATTTAGTCGGAATGCTTTCACGAGCAAATTGCTCCATGACAGCTACTGATGTCTCGCAGGCATGGGACGCGCAACGCATCGCCAGAATTTCATCCGGTCCTTTTATGGATCGGCACCTTTCAGTGAGCTCTTCACCGGGAAATACGTCAAAGCCTTGAGCTTCCAATGCACGTAATCCGTGCAGCATGATTTTGTCTACGGCGAGACGTCGGCTTTTACCCCCATGCTCGTCAATCAGTACGCGTACTTCATTTGAAAACGCATCAGCCGCGATATCAATACGGTCCCCTCGATCAAAATAAAAGAGATCCGCACCCGAACGCTGTTCCTTGACCAAAGGATTGAAGGTCGATAAAAAAGGTGAGTTCTTGTAGTCCCATATCACCATGAATCCATCAGCACAGACCAGCACTGCGCGAAACGGGTTGTGCGTGTTCCACAACTGCATATTGGTACTGTCAGTGGCATAACGAATATTCAATGGGTCAAAAAGCAACACACCACCGTATTCCCGATCAACCACATGCTCAGTCAGACGCTTCCAACGGTATTCACGCATCAAGGGCAAGTTCGGCAAGCGCAATCCCGCATCTGACCATTCATCATAGGCAAGGCAGCTTGGCCCGATCTCGATACGATCATCATCATTTAGAGAACCATCGTGTAAATATTCACCACAGCTCGGATCGATCTTGCGCTGCGCGCTGTAGTAGTCAGCGGACGACTTACTGCTCATGTTTGTATTCCAGCATGTCTTGCTGCCGATTGTAGCGATCAGACTCTCGCTAAAAAAGCGGTTTGACTCGTAAAACTTTCCGATCTGCGACATCATTCGGACCGGAGATAGCTTAACCTGCACCATGCTCGTCTCAAAGGAACCATCACGCTGCATTCAGCTCTATGGTTGCGAGATCTTTCTTGTAAATAAAATACGGGGTTAATGACATGAACATCAGGTCCACCACAATAGCGTCAATGGTTTGGGTGATCCTGATAATCCTTGTACCCATATCTCATGCAGACGACTCGGTATTCGGGGAAATCGATGCTCCCGAGCTGTTTGTAAACCTGCTTGACAATGACTCCACCGGCATCGCAGAAAGCATCGAGATACTGGAGGAAAATTGGCATCCCGGCATGATCCCAATGACGCTTGAAACCATCCGCTTTGCCCAAAGCGGTTTTTTATTTAAATCACTAATTGCGATGCTGTCAAAACAAACCGGGCAACAGCTCGGCAATGATCTCGATGACTGGTATCAGTGGTTGTGGGCTCAAGACGAAATTCGTCATCCAAACTACGCGCAGTTCAAGTCTCTACTCTATCGTGAGATTGATAGTAGATTCGCTAACTACTTTGATGACTCTCGACAGACAACCATTCGGCTCGATGAGGCTCGCTGGGGCGGCGTACAGCAAGACGGCATTCCCCCACTTCGTCAACCGGAGATGATCACCGCTAGCGAAGCGACTTATCTGTCCGATACAGATGTCATCTTCGGCATCGAATATAACGGCGATGCGAGAGCCTACCCCAAGCGCATACTTGCCTGGCATGAAATGTTTGTCGATACTGTCGGTGGCGAGGAATACGCCGGGGTGTATTGCACGCTATGCGGTGCCGTCATCCTGTACAAGACTCATCACGAAGGTGTTCGTCACGAGCTCGGTACGAGCGGCTTCCTCTATCGTTCGAACAAAATGATGTATGACAAGGCAACACAATCATTATGGAGCACCACTTGGGGAAAACCGACCGTCGGCCCATTGGTAGGCAAGGGTATCGAGCTGGAACGCAGTTACGTGGTAACCAGCACCTGGGGCGAATGGAAGAGACGCCATCCAGATACCAAGGTACTCTCACTGAATACGGGGCACAATAGAAACTACGCTGAGGGTTTCGCCTATCGACAATATTTCGCGACCGATGAACTGATGTTTACGGTACCCAGCCTCGATGATCGGCTGGCAAATAAAGCGGAAATTCTCGCCTTGCAGTTTCCCGGCGTCACTGATGACCGATTGGCAATCAGTGCTGACTACTTGAGCGACAAACCGATTTATACGGATCGGCTTGGTGCACAGGCTTTCGTCGTTTTTACCGACCTATCAGGTGCTAATCGGGTATATGAAAGCTTTGATATTGAATTCGTCAGCTATGACGGCGATAACAAAATCAATGATTCGGAAGGAAGAAGCTGGACATTGACTGAATCACACATCACGCGGGACGACGGCAAAACACACGCTCGTCTGCCCGCTCATCGAGCTTTCTGGTTCGGCTGGCAAGCCGCTCATCAAGACACACGCCTTGTCATGTGAATATGTTTCAGGAAGCGGCGCTCGGAAGGCAGCTTCTTTCACCGCCACTCACGGTGAAGGGACGCATCGTTGACTAAAATGAACGGCTCATCACTCCATCATCAGCCCATGAACAATAACAAGCCCTTCGCGCCGTCAGCAGATCGAAACAAGGATGCAATCCTGGAAGTTTTACGCAAGGAGCTAAGTGCGGACGAACGGGTGCTTGAATACGGCAGCGGCACTGGTCAGCACGCCTGTCATTTCGCACAAGCGTTGCCAGGTATTTGCTGGCAGCCATCGGATATGGCTGACAAATTACCCGGCATTCAACAATGGATAATCGACGCCGATTGCTCGAATGTTCTTCCGCCCATCGAAATTGACCTCGCGCAAGCAGACAAGCCGCTACCGGTTGCAACTGCCTGTTACAGCGCGAATACGCTTCATATCGTCAATCAGAAACTGGTCGAACTTCTATTCACCCACGCCGCAAAGGTATTACCCAAAAATGGGAAGCTAATCATTTATGGTCCGTTTCGTTTTGATGGGCAGCACATCAGCCCCGGCAATGAGGCTTTCGATCAGAAACTCAATCGGGAAAATCCCGGCGGTGGTATTCGTGATGTTACAGAGCTTGATCATTTGGCTACTTTAATCAACTTTTCACCAGCACGCATTATCCCAATGCCGTCCAACAATCATTTGCTCATATGGGAAAAATGCCGTTAGTTCAGTAATACGATCAGGCTTGAAGAAAAAGTCCAGTGCATCGATCTACCGGTTCAATAATCAATCTTTCCACGTAAGGATTTTGTCTTTGATCGCTTCGTCTTGCTGTCCATCCGGCGCTTTGACGAATTACGGCTTGGCTTGGTCGCTATACGTTTTCGTTGCACTTCGCTTGCCTTGATGATGAGCTCCCGCAATCGATTGAACGCGTCAATCTTGTTTCTTTCGCGGCTTCGCTGCCCCTGAGCCTTGATCACGATAACCCCATCATCCGAAATCCGATGATCGCAACTGGCCAGCAATCTTTCCTTGTAAAATTCGGGCAAGGATGACGCCTTGATATCAAAGCGCAGATGTACGGCGGTAGACACCTTGTTGACATGCTGCCCACCCGATCCGCTGGAGCGGATGGCGTTCAACTCTATTTCCCTTTCTGGAATACTGAGATGGCGATTGATATGAAGCACACAGCAAAGTCTAGCCGAACTGATCGCCAAGTGCCTCGAATACCGCTCCCCATCACGAACTGGACTGATTTTGCTGTGTGCAGTAGGCTGGGGGCGTTTCCTGCGGTGCGATTTATGCAAATATGACAAGGTGTCATCGTTCAGCGACATTGAGACCCAGCGCTCCGAATGTACTATTCAGGAGCAACACCAAGCAGTGGGTCCAACAGGCGCTAGCGTTGCTCTTTGGCTTGCTGACGTCAATGGCCACTCTCGCCGATGAAAAAATCAATTCGGTTGACACACGTATATTTACAAAGGCCATTGAAGCTCCCGTTCGGCACCCTGATGTAGTCAACCCTCCGATGCCAGGTGGCCCACTCAATGAGTTTCATATTGCGAGGCTCGTGTTTGATACCAACATCTACCACGGCTGGGGACCAGGACGTCCGTGGTGGCGAATCGACTGGCCAGAGGCCGAAGCACATTTCTTGGAAGGACTGAAGCGTTATACCGCGATCAACATTGCATCCGATAGCGTGCATATCGAACTCGACGACGACGCCATGTTCGACCACCCCTGGTTGTTCGCACAACAAGTTGGTCGCTGGCAAGTCAACGATCATCAAGCAAAAAGACTCGGTGAGTATCTACGACGTGGCGGTTTTCTTCTCGCTGATGATATTCACGGCCCCAACGACTGGACAACCTTCAGTGAAGTCATGCGACGGGCCTTACCCGGCCATCAAATCGTCAACATCAAACCCGGTGATGCAATCATGACCGTACTTTATGATCTTGATCAAAATACACAGATTCCCGGTCGCCGCCATATCATCGGCAACAACGGGCAAGGCAATGTACAAGTGCGAATGCCACACGGACCACCCAGGTGGCGCGGAATCAAAGACGAAAACGGACGTTGGATAGTGGCCATCAACTTCAATATGGACATGGGCGATTCCTGGGAGCATGCCGATGATCCGTATTATCCGCTGCGCATGACCTCTCTCGGGTATCAGTTCGGCATCAATTACGTAATCTACGCCCTAACCCATTAATGCAAACCCACAGAGTTTGTTTACCGCGCATATACCGCTCAGCAAAGATCTACCCACCGTCATATATTACTTGCAGATCGACAGCGGGTAGATCCGTTCCGGCTTTTCTCTTGCTCTACAAAGCCCCACTGATCATTTGCTTGGCAATATGATCCGCCTGCCGAATGGCCAGACTGACAATCGTCAGGGTTGGGTTCTCAGCACCACCGGTCGTGAATTGGCTGCCGTCCGATATATACAGGTTGTCAATATCATGCGTTTGACCCCAGGCATTGCACACACCAGCTGCCGCATCACTGCTCATACGACAGGTGCCCAGATTGTGGGTGGATGGGTAAGGTGGCGTGTACTTGACCCGAGTTGCTCCCGCCGCCTCATAAACAGCCCGACCTTGCTTGAAGGCATGCTCACGCATCGCAATGTCGTTTTCGTGATCATCGAAATGGATATTCGGAACGGGCATGCCGTATTGATCCTTTTCATCCGCATTCAGTGTCACGGCATTACTCTCCTGAGGCATGTCTTCCCCAACCAGCCACATACCTGCCAGGTGTTGGTAGTTATCCATGAAGTAGGTAAATTCCTCACCCCAGGAACCTGGATCAAGAAATGCCGCCATAAAAGGAATGCCTAAAGCCAGCGTTTCCATCTCATAGCCACCAACAAACCCACGAGAGGGATCATTTCTGGATTCATCGGTAATGATGCCAGCCATCGTCGTACCACGATAGAAATTTACCGGCTGCTCGAAAGATGCATAGACAGAACCAGTCATATGCCGCATGTAGTTACGCCCGACCTGCCCTGAACTGTTGGCCAAGCCATCTGGAAACATCGAAGACTCGGACATCAAGAGAAGTCGCGGGGTCTCAATCGAATTTCCAGCGACACAGACGGCTCGCGCACTTTGCCGTTGCTCATTGCCGTCAGCATCAAAATAGACGACAGCATTGACCTTGCCCGAGTCATCGTGCTCGATTCGCGAAACATGCGCCTCGGTGCGAAGTTCAAAATTACCCGAGGCTTCTGCGGCCGGAATTTCAGTGTACAGGGTTGACCACTTCGCTCCTGACTTGCAGCCTTGAAAACAGAATCCCAGCTGCAAACACTGCGACCGACCATGACGGGGTTGACTGTTAATCGCCATACGCCCCGTATGACAACTGCGATAGCCCAGTTTCTCCGCGCCGTTGTACATGATCTTGAAATTATTGTTACCCGGTAAGCCAGGAATACCGTGTGTGCGCGTCACACCCATCTTGTATTCTGCTCGTGAATAATAGGGTTCCAGCTCCTCTAGTGTTATAGGCCAGTCAAGTAAATTCGCCCCATCAATTTCACCATAGACCGTCTTCGCTCGAAATTCGTGTTCGGTGAGCCTTAATGAAGCACCAGCCCAGTGAGTGGTTGACCCTCCAACGGTCTTGCAGATCCAGGCGGGCAACCCGGGAAAATCCTTGGCAATACGCCACGAGCCAGATGTCGTGCGCTTATCCAGCCATGCCAACTGACCAAAAGACTTCCATTCGTCGTTGAGAAACGTGGCCGTGGTTTGCCTTGCGCCCGCCTCAAGTCCAATAACCTTGATGCCTTTTTGTGCCAGTTCGTTACACAAGGTACCACCACCGGCACCTGTGCCAATCACAACAACGACACTGTCATCTGTCTTGTCAAATGTAGTCATGAAATGTTCTCCGGATTAGCGTGCTGTGGGGCTGACGTGATAAGGAGGTTCAGGTAACCAACTCAGATCATTGAAACCACGTTTTAAATAGCCCCCTTTGCTGAAGGCTTCACCCTCATATCCGAAGTGCTCATAAGCTAGTTCATTGTCGTAAAGTGACGTGATGCATTGACCACGCACTTTGGCGAAAAAATCACCGTTTGCAATAGATTCTATTGCAGCAGTCTGATCAGCCAAAGATGCTGACAACCAGTCACCACCACTGGCTTCATCCAAGATTGCTATTCCGCTTCTGAATGTCTCTGCGACGGTCGCATCGGCAGCGGCGGCATCGAGATCCTTAACAGCCAGCGCATTGATCGCCTCTGGCATATTTTTATGCGGAAAAATGATCTGTGTCATCTTGAGGATTACCTGCGCCTCGCGTTCATTTAATACTGACATTTCCGCAGCCCATACTCGTGATGGCGCAAGGGTTGACAAGGTGGTTCCAAATGCTAACGTCCCTGTGAGAATTGCACTGCCCGCGAGAAATTCTCGTCGTGTCAGTGGGATATCCGGTGGGACGAGAGTTGCTTCAGTCCCGTTATCCTGGTGCAAAACGATGGTCTTTTTCATTGATCATCCTCCAGTTGGATACTATTGAGCTGTGCGATATTTATCAACGCTCGACTAAAAGCGTTGCTCACAACTCTATACCGGATAGCCTTCCGGGGCAAATTTCACGCTTTTGCCCCATACGGTGATAAATTATCCAGAACCAATTGATCAACAAGGAGAGCTTTGTGGCCAAATTCATTCACATGATGATTCGTGTTCTGGATCTGGAAAAATCCATAGCCTTTTATAAAACCGCATTTGATTTTGAAGAATCACACCGCCTTGACTTTTCTGAATTCACCCTGGTGTACCTTCGTAATGATGAAAACGATGTAGAAATAGAACTCACCTTGAACAAAGGTCAAATTGAACCTTACGAACACGGCTCCGCTTACGGACATTGCGCCTTCGTGGTTGACGATCTGAATAAAACGCATCAGCACTTTATCGACAACAATCTATCACCACGCGATATTGTCGATTTCGCACCAGATGGCGAACGTATCGCCAGGTTCTTTTTTTGCACTGACCCGGATGGCTATGAAATAGAAGTATTGCAGCGACACGGACACTATGTTTGATCAATCCGGTGACAAGCTCATGCATTCGGATAAATACCACAAGCGAGCTGTCAAGCAATATTAATCATTCTGCAGCAGGGGTGCATTTTGAGGTATTTTTTTACCAACTTAACAAAACGGAGTTACCATGAACAGTCAACATGACATCGATCTTGATAAGCGCATGGCGCTCGCAACTTTCAGCCGCTTCGGAGCAGCCATCACACTTGCTTCCGCCTCTTCATTGACCGCAGCGAGTGTATTCGTAACAGATACTGACCCTTCTGTTTTATTACAAAAAGAGTTGGAAATAACCATCGTCAGCAGTCCTGATGTTGCTGAAAATTCATTAATTGTCAAGAACATCAGCGAACACATTGTAGTTATAAATTCCTTCCATGTAGGCGATGTGATATTCGACGGCGACACTATTGATTGCAATGAAATTTGTACTGATCAGCCAGTTTTGCTTCTGCCTGATCAAGAACGAGTATTTTGGATCGACCAACTAAACGCAAAAAGCAGGAGCACATTGTCTGTCGAGCCTCTCGATGCGCAGTCGGCAACAGAATATCTTCCGCAAGGTACCCGGATTGTCACCCTCAACGCACAAATAATCGAAAACTTGGCGTACCTGAGCAGCAACTGAAGCACTCTACTTGCATAAAAAGACAAACCTCCACCGTTTCTGACGACATGAAAGTCGTCTCATCACACTTATAAAACACCCGATTAACCAGTGCCTGTTTTTAAATAACCCGATGATCTATCAACAAACAGCTCTTCCAATAAGGAATCAACACTAACGAAATTTTCCTCAAGATCTGCTGCCGGTTGCGGCCGACTAATGAGATATCCTTGCACCTCATCACAACCATTAGCTCTTAGAAAATCCAATTGCTCAACTGTCTCTACCCCTTCCGCAAGCACCTTGATTTTCATACTGTGTGACATCGCTACGATAGCCTTGGCAATGGCGGCATCATCTCTACAGTAAGAAACGCCTTGAATGAACGACTGATCAATTTTCAATCGATCGATCGGGAAATTCTTCAACTGACTCAAACTTGAATAACCTGTACCAAAATCATCGATACTCAACTCTACGCCGATTTTTTTCAGCTTGTTTAATGTATTCACAGTGCTAAGCGTATCATTTGCGAGTAGCGATTCAGTGATTTCAAGTTCAAGTTGATGCGCCGGCAACCCTGTCTCATCAAGAATTTTCTCGATCATTAACGGAAAATCCGGGCGAGCGAATTGCAGTACTGAAATATTGACTGCCACTTTGTCAATAGGAAACCCTTGCGTGTTCCACTTTTGAACCTGAGCACAAGACGTTCCGAGAATCCATTCTCCTATTGGAACGATAAGCCCATTCTCTTCAGCAATCGAAATAAAATCATTGGGTGGCACATAACCAATATAGTTGCTGGTCCAACGTATCAATGCTTCCACCGCCGAGATCCGACCTGTCGCAAGATCTAGCTGAGGTTGATAATAAACAGTAAACTCATCATTATTCAAAGCAGAACGTAAACTCGCATCAATACGGTAAGCTTTCTGAGCAGCAGCATCCATGGCTTTACAATGGGCTTTGAACATTTTTTTGCCATCATGCTTGGCACTGTACATAGCCATATCTGCATTACGCAGAAGATCTTCTGCAGTTGATCCATTATCTGGATACACTGATATTCCGATACTCGGTGATGTAAATATTTCCCTGTCGGCAACCGCATAAGGTTCCGACAAATTAGTGATGATTTTTTTCGCTAATAGCTTTGCGTCCCAAACGCTATTGACATCCGGGAGAAGAATGGTGAATTCATCGCCTCCCATTCGTGCAACCATCGAATCATTCTTGTCGCTACCCAATGATAAATCATACTTATCGTCCGTGATACTTTCCTGGAGTCGTTTTGCAACCGCTTGTAACAACAAATCTCCCACCTGATGCCCCAAGGTGTCATTTATTCGTTTGAAATCATCAAGATCCAGAAAAAGCACCGCCAGTGTGAGATTGTTTTTTCTTGCAATAGTCAGACAGCTATCCAAATGGTCCCGAAATAAAACGCGATTGGGAAGAGTGGTCAAACTATCGTAGTAAGCTAGCTGGTGTATCTTCTGTTCAGATCGGCGCACCTCAGTAAAATCCTGGACAACCGCCTGCAATCGAATTAGTGAGCCATCATTATCCCGGGCGCATTCCATTTGTTGCCTGACGCTATACACATCATTATTCGGCAAGACAATTCTATGCTCGATTGAAGCACTACTCAAAAATTCAAGATTCTGATTTATCCACGTGTCTACACGATTTCTATCATCGATATGAACTCTCGACAAAAACGCATGATGAGTTGGCTCTATTTCATTAGGCTGATATCCAAGAATTTCGAACATCTGATCTGACCATGTCAGTCGCTCCTGCACTACGTCATACACCCAATTGCCCAACTTTGCGATACGCTGGGAAGCGGCAAGGGCTCTTTGATTTTCACTCAGCATTTCCGATGCCCGATTCGCGAGAATCAAATTTCGAACACGATGACACTGCAGTGTCCAATTGATCGGCTTGGTGGCAAAATCCGTTGCGCCAGCTTTATAGGCTTTATCGATCGTATCCTCCAAGTCGAGCCCTGTCAGCATAAGAACAGGCGTTGACGCAAATGCGGGCATTCGCCTGAGCTCGCTACACGTGTCAAAGCCATCGATGTTTGGCATTTCAATATCCAGGATGATCAGATCTGGCTTTGCTATTGGTAGTTGTGTCAGAGCGTCCAAACCATCCACCGCTTCGACAAAGACAAAGCCCGCCTGAGTCAAATATTTATTGGCAGTCACCCGTATAGACGCGTCGTCATCAACAACCATGACTACGGCAGTCTCTTCAGTATCAATCGGCCTGTCTAAATCCATAACAATGCTTTAGTTTAAGGGCAAAAAATGGCACTCTGGAAAATATCCTGAATAGAATCAACATAATCAATTTTCAGCGATTCGATTCCACTACACGAGATAAAAACTGCCCAAGCTGCCAAGCTCGGAAATACATAAATTCCCAATCCTTACTGTCGCACCCTATCTGATCTATCGCGATCAGTAGCTGTCATAACTTTCCACTTTTCCAAGCTACTTTGAAATCTGTATTTTTATACCTCTGTGGTAATCAGTATCGTCCTTAAAACGATAAACTTGCCTCAAAAACGGTATAACTACATGAACTAATGCAAACAACCCAACGTCGTAACACCTAACTAACATGTACACCCGAGCACAAGCTTACGGTTAGCCAATAACGTACATCGCAGCCTACTCCTTGCGGATTATCTTTAGATCTTTGTAGTTGGGATATTTGTCGGCGCCGAAGGTATATCGAAGGCGCGTTTTGTTTATCATGGCCGTATCAATATCAGTCCAGAGCAATTCCTCGCCTTGACCTAGTGTTACCTCTTTCGCGGACTCGTCAATCCACGGCGCACACACGATGGAAGCACCGAAATCCGTGCCAGCCCTATTGATGCTCAACCAATAGACCTGGTTCTCAAGGGCTCGCGCAATAACAAAGGCATGCCAGCTGTAAAAACTGAGATCTCGGAAAAATGCGACCGAATGAAGAATGCCGTGAACTTTATGGGTCTGCGCAAGAGTCATCGCCAGCTCTGGAAACCGCATGTCGTAACATATGAGTGGAGCGAGACGCACACCCTTGACGTCGAAAAACAGTAATTTATCACCGCGAGTAAAGTAGTCCTTTTCCATCGACGCACCAAACTGCGCCATGTGTAATTTGTCAAATACACCGCAAGCTTCGCCAGCGGAGTCGATCAGGAACTGACTGATATGAGCGTAACCACTCTCGCCTATACGGGGAGCGCCATAAAGCACAAAAGTGGCATGCTTATCCGCAATCACTGATAGTTTTTGAAATGACGCATCAGCTGCCGATTCGGCAAAATGATCCAGATTACTGAAACAGTGCTTTGTATAGGAGATGCTTGATAATTCTGGCAATACAACAACGTCGGCAGATCGGCGAGACAGTGCATCATCCAGTAACTGCGCAACACGATCCAGATGTTCATCCCGCGCTGCAAGCGAACGCATGTCGAGAGGCACATCCAGTTGACATGATAATACCGTGATGCGGGGCTCGGGGTTCACGTTTAACAAAATTCTATTACGCTCATGGTACGAGTATATACAGATAGCTCAATCGGCTGGATAGCAAGAAGCCTCGAATTGTGGGAAAGGCTTTGCTGCAATTTGTGTCGAGGCAGGTGTCTGTGTCCAGCGCGCCAATAACTGATATATTTTACAGTATACTAATCACCATGGCGATAGAGGTAACAAAGAGCGGATGGCCACGTATCCTGGCGCATGCCGATATGGATGCATTTTATGCCTCTGTAGAACAGCTGGACGACCCTTCCCTGCGCGGTCGTGCACTCATAGTTGGCCCCAATAGCTATCGCGGTGTCGTGCTGACCGCCAGCTATGAAGCCCGCCAATTTGGGGTAAAGAGTGCGATGCCCATGGCTGAAGCACGACGACGCTGCCCCGACATGACTATCGTCCCCCCTCGCTTTGAGCGTTATCAGGAAATATCATCCACGATCATGTCGGTGTTCGAGGACTTCTCACCGCATGTCGAAGCGATTTCTCTTGACGAAGCATTTCTGGATATGAGCGGAGCAGAACAGATTTTCGGCCCACCAGCACATATGGCCAAACAGATCCAGAATGCGGTTACAGAGGCCACCAATGGTTTAACCGCTTCTGTCGGTATTTCTAGTACCAAATATGTGGCAAAAGTTGCCAGTGATTTCAACAAACCCCATGGCCTGACAGTTGTTGCACCCAAGGACGCGGTTGAATGGCTTGATCCGATGCCCGTCAAGCGACTATGGGGCGCGGGACCAAAAACCATCCCTCGACTGGAGAGTTTAGGGCTCTATACAATCGGCGATGTTCGCCGTGCCGATCCGATTTGGATTCATCGCCATCTTGGACGTGCAGGCAGCCATTTCCAGTCACTGGCTAATGCTCGGGATCCACGTCGTGTGGCACGTAAACGGGTTGCCCGCAGCATGGGATCGGATAGAACACTAACCGATAACATCAGCAAACGCGAAGATATTGAATACCATCTCAGGCGTTCAGCTGATCGCATCGGAAGTCGATTGAGAGACAAGAACTATCAGTGTCGTGGTGTTCGGGTAAAACTGAAAACAAGTGACTTCAAAATATTCAGCAGACAAGCATTACTCACTGGACCTACCGATTCTTCACAAATACTGTTCGAAACCGGATGCAGTTTGCTTGATCAGTTTGACCATAAACAGCAGTATCGATTGGTTGGACTTGCCGCATACGACCTCATTCGGGAAGACGAAATATCACAACTGGATCTGTTCTCGGAACAAGGCAAACCACAGGCACTGGAACGCACGATCGATCAACTGGTAAAACGCTTTGGCAATGATGTTATCAAACGCGCCATCGATATCGGCGGTAGGGGAACTATATCAACTGTGTCACCGACCTTGGATTTCATTGATACTGATGAATATGATGAAGTAGATGAGATTTGAACCGTTACTAATTTCGCCATTGTTAAAATGACGGAGGAATCAACAACCATCGGAATTCTCGGGTTTTTTCTCTCAACTCAACTAAGTTCTGCCAAACAAATATCACGGAAGTATCACGTACCCAAGAAAACAAGCATCGCTTCAAGCCCGACTTTGACATCCAATCAGTACTCTTTACGTATCTTGTATATTAGGATGGCTGGAAAAATAAAAGTTAACGCTCGATCCTTTCCATGCTTTAACTTTGAGCACTAAAACTTATGACCAAATATGTCGTCAGATAGATATTCGTCAGGAAGTTCGAATCATCATGAACGCACAACGAATCGACAAATCTGCAAACTCACTCATATTTGTGATAATTTTTCTTGTCTCAGCATGCAGCGCCAGTAACTCTCAATCTGATCTGACGGCGGCTATTCCAGCCGCACCGACGAACCCGGAGCAATCTCCAGCGTTGGCCGCAGCACAACTTGATCCGTACAGCCTTCCACTGGCAGATATCGATGACTTCGAATTCATCGGTGGGTTCAGATTACCCGCAAAGGAATATGGCAGCACCAGCTTTAATTATGCAAAAGGGGTTATCGAGCAAGCTGGCAATTCGCTGTTTATCGTCGGTCATCAGCATCATGACATGATTGCCGAATTTGCCATTCCCGAGCTGGTCAATAGTGAGATTGTCAGCGAGCTGATCATCGCAGATAATCCAATTCAACTACCTGTTTCAGTACTCGGTGCAGCCAGCTCGGGCAACAGCCAAAGCATTGACGATATTACCGGACTTGAAGTGATTGATGATCGACTGATTATCAATGCGATGGAATATTACGATGCTCCAGCGGATAATAGTCATACGACTTTGATCGCAGATAATGCCTTTGAACTCGCAACATCCGACATTGGCGGGTATTACGAACTGCGAGGTGCTGCTCATGCTGGAGGTTGGTTGTCGGCAATCCCTCCAGAATGGCAGACCATACTTGGAGGCGACTACATGACCGGGCACTCCAGCGGCGATCCGATCATCAGCCGTCTGAGTGTCGGGCCTTCCGCCTTTGTGGTCAAAAGCTCGGAATTCCTACAGGCAAACGCGGGCAACCGTAAAATTAAAACAACAAAGCTAATGGATTTTTCGGTGAGACGTCCACTCCACGAAGATCTCTTCAATGAGTCTCGCAGCAATGATCTATGGACGCATACCTCGAACGCAGTTTATGGCTTTATTTTACCGGGCACTCGTACCTACGCTACCTTCGGTCACACCAGTGGTATTACATCTGGTGTCGGGTACAAGATTACTCAGGATAACGGCAATGTTTGCCCGGGATACTGCTCAAACCTCAGATCAGATCAGATGAATTACTACTGGTTGTGGGATGTAGCCGACCTGGCCGCAGTGAAAAGAGGCCGGAAAATATCCAGCTCAATTAAGCCATATGCCTATGGAAAATTTAACGTACCTTACCAAACCAGCGACACGGTCAACCGTGTTGGTGGCGCAAGTTTTGACGAATCCACCGGCACCTTACTATTCAGTGTTCTGATGGCTGACACTGAACAAGGGGAAAATACCAATCCTCCGATTATCGCTGCTTACCAATTAAATATTCAGTGACCGAAAGTCCACCAGAACATCAAAATCACTGGCAACTCGAATAACGCCTGATCACTGGAACGAGGCGGTCCTTATACTTGTTCTGGTGCAATCGCAGGCCCTGTTGTCAAATTAGCAAGAATTTAGCTCGCACACGCCCTAATCTGACCATAACAAACACGCAAACGCCAGCCCAGAAGGAAACTGGCAACAGTCAGCCCAACGATAAAACCGAACCACAAGCCATAAACCCCCCAATCGAGCACATGAGCAGCAAATACGCCTAGCCCAAACGCGATGGCCCAATAAGAAAATGCATTGATCAACATAGGCACCCGAGTATCACCAATACCTCTTAACATACCCAGCAATGTTGCCTGCGCACCATCAGACAGTTGAAACACCGCACCGAGCAGTAAGAGGCCAGCCGCAAACTGCCGTAATTCTTCATCACTGGTGTACAAACCAGCAATCGAATGACGAAATAAAATCAATAAACTGGCGGTGAACATCGCCATTATCACAGTAAGCAAAATACCAGTAACAATACGCAATTTGAGAGCCTGCCATTGCTGTGCGCCATATACCCGTCCCATACGCGCTGTCAACGCGAATGAGAGCCCGAGTGGCAGCATGTAACAGAATGCTGAGGCGCTAATGGCAATATTGTGAGCACCCGATTCCAGCGTTCCAATGATGCCTGCTTGAACGCCAGTTGCGACAAATAAGCCTGCCTCAAAGACCAGGGCCAAAAAAATCGGCACTGACAAAATCACCATTGGCTTTAGATGAACCCAAACCGGCCGATCAAAACCGCTAAACAAGTTGTAACGAGCAAAGCGTTGGCCACACAACATCCACAACAAAGCAATGGACATCGCTAACATGACAAATGATGTCGACAAACCTATGCCGATCATGCCCAACCGTGGAAACCCAAACCAACCCAAACCAAGCGCCAGATTAACCAATATGTTGACACAAAGACCAAGCACTTGTACCAATAGAACCGGACGTGTCAGCCCTGTTGCTTCACAAACATTACGACTAGCCAGCACCAGAGCAAAGAATGGCAAGCTCCAACAAGCCGTATAGAGGTACTGCCGCATAGGGGATATCAGTTCAGGCTGAAACGGAATACTGTCAAGCTTGTAGGCGAGCAACAATAACAAGAGCGTTGCAACTATTCCTGTAAATAGTCCTAACCATAAGCCTTGACGAAATATGGTTCCAACAAAGCCACGCCGACGCTCTCCAATCAATTTTGACAGCGTCGGAGACAAACCTGCCATCAATCCGATACACAGCAATGAAACAAAGAACCAAAGACCTCCCGCTATACCGCCTGCAGCCAGCTCCGCCCGTCCAAGTCGGCCCGCGACCAGGGCATCGACCAAGCCGTTGCCCATCTGCAACAATTGGGCACCGATCAACGGCAGCGCCAACGCCAATGTACGGCGCAAGTCTGCAAGCAAAGTACTTTGCTTGAAACCAAATAGAGTCATTTAAACCGGAAAATGTGAAATCAGGTCAGCGGCTGCGCAGTGTACGTGAATCGATAGTCCAGCGCACTGAAGCGAATAGTTTGATCAGCGGCATTTCAAGGTGAAACGAAAGCAGCTGCTTGATGTATATTCATCAAAAAAAGCAACAGAATCAAGGATTCACAAAATGAGCGCAAGCCACACTGAAATCATCTATCACAACTACCCGCAGTCACCTGTCGCTGAGAAAGTCAGGGTAGCTTTCGGAATCAAGAAACTCGCCTGGCGAAATGTGGAAATTCCTCGCTTACCCCCCAAACCCATGCTCACAACACTCACCGGTGGCTATCGACGAACACCGGTCATGCAGATCGGCGCCGATATCTATTGCGATAGCCAGTGCATCATTCGAGAACTTGAGCATCGTTACCCCGTGCCATCACTTATGCCGTCAGAAGATGCAGGCTTGATGTGGTGTCTGAGTCGGTGGACAGATGGCGCCTGGTTCGATCTCGCGGTCAAAATCGTACTCGGGTCAGCGGGTGATTCACTCCCACAGGATTTCGCCGAAGATAGAGGCCGTCTGTATCTTGGTGAAAATTGGGCAGAAGGATTACGTACAGCAAATGCCCAACTCCCGCATCTGGTGTCGCAACTACGGGCTCCATTGTCATGGCTTGACAATCAGTTAAGCGATGGCCGTACCTACCTGCTTGGATCAGCACCTGCTGCGATTGATGCTCAATTTTTCCATGTTGTCTGGTTTGTTCGAGGTCGATGGAGCGACGGCCCTGCGATGCTTTCAGAATTCCCAGCACTTGAACGCTGGGAACAAAGCATCGTGTCCCTTGGACATGGAACATCAGTGAATTTGGGTCCCGAAGAAGCGATCCAAGTTGCATTGAATTCAGAACCTGTAACACCCATGGGAGTTGCTGATCATGATCCGCAAGGATTGCAAGTCGGTCAAAATGTCACGGTTAGTCCAGATGTCAATGGCGGCGAACAACCTGTACAGGGCACGGTACGCATGGCTAATTCACACACCATCGCCATCGATCGAACAAGCACGGAGATTGGTACAGTATGTGTTCATTTTCCAAGAACCGGGTACCGTGTCGAGAGTTGATGTAAGTATTAATACATCGAGACAATGCTGACCATATTCAAGCCGGTAGTATATCTCGGACCAGGCAATTATTTTTGCACACAAACTAAAGAGTAGGTTTCTTGAAACTTCAATAGTTTCTCCAAATCCAGACATGCTGTTTTATGAGTGACTAATATGCACATTATTCTTGGCACCATGACATTCAGTGATCAGGTGGATCAACAGACTGCAGCTTCAATGGTGACTCATTTTCGAATTGCAGGTCATAAGCAAATCGATACCGCGTTTGTCTATAACAAGGGTAAAACGGAAGAGTTGCTTGGCATACTGAACGCTGATGAAATACTGGATGATTGCGAGTTAGCTGGTAAAGCGAATCCAAACGGCGGAAACGGATTGACGGCTGAATCGGTAATCACGCAATTAAACACCTCCTTACAACGAATGGGTAAAGAGTGCATAGACCTTTTTTACTTACACATGCCTGACCCCAATACTCCAATTATTGATACTCTCGAGGCTGTACAAAACCTCTACGACGCCGGTAAGTTCAAGCGTTTTGGCCTGAGCAATTACGCCGCTTGGCAAGTCGCTGAAATCGTTGAATTATGCCGTCATCACGACTGGGTAGGACCAACGGTATATCAAGGCATGTACAACGCGTTGACACGCGATGTAGAACGAGAACTTTTACTATGCCTGAAGAACTACAAAATACCGTTCTATGCATACAATCCCCTCGCCGGAGGCTTATTGACGGGCAAGCATTTTTCAGTCGAAGAGATTCCAGCTGTCGGGCGTTTCGCAACTTTTGATGGATATCAAGACCGATACTGGAAGCCCGACTATTTCAAGGTCGTCAATAGCTTTGCCCAATCTTGCGAAAGCGCTAACATACCACCAGCTGCCGCAGCCCTGCGATGGTTGATTCATCACTCGGAAATCTCTAACGACACAGTAGAGCACGGCGTCATACTTGGAGCGAGTACACTAGCCCATTTCGAACAAAACCTAAGCGCTTGTAATGCAGGACCTTTACCAGAATCCGTTATTAAAACAATCAACGCTGGCTGGGAAGAGACCAGAGCGACATGCATAAAATACTTCAGACCATAATTCAAATTTCCAAACAGATATAAATTACACCGATACTACTTGCATATCATGTATAGAACATACTATGGTGAAATCTAAAGTCAACAGCATTCGAAACTAGTCGTATGCACTTTATCAAAAGTGTTTTACATAAAACAGGGCTTCTGACCTTGTTTCTTGCGATGTTCTTGCCCATTGCAGTCGCCTCACCAAATATTTCAGGGTTGACCGATTATCAGCGTATGTCATGGTTGTTCTATCACGCCAACCGAGACACGATACCTGTCTCTGCTGCCGCTACACACTTCGACAAACTACATGCTGAAAATACCCCTGATTACGATCGGTGCGTGGAAGCAAACCAATTGGCAAAAGACAGAGTAATCAACGTCAAAAACGAATACAAAAGAAAGTTCTATTCACTTCATAATGCAATCAATCCCGCTAAGCTCTCCGACCGTTTTGATGCGACAATATCCATACCAAATGCATACGAGTCCTACGATCGTCCGTCCAAAACGCTGATTGTAAATATCTTCAATCATCTTCCAGACCCCCTGGTAATTGATGCATTCTCGGCCACAAAATATAATTACAAGAAAAAACACATTTACAAGAATTTTCCTTGCATTGCGTTACCTGAACTAGAAACATCTACAAATACCAGTACATCCTTTCCGCTACCTGGCCGCTTTCAGATTGATCTATATTCGGCACTGCGAAAATCAATTGTCGGTGATAATCATCTAGTTCGATTACCGGACATTCAATCATCACTAAAATTTCGACATATTCCGATGCGCGAAAATATCGCGTTTGAGCTACTGAATCGCCCGTCGATAGATCGAAATATGGAAATTTTGGTTAACTATAAATTTCGCCCAAGACACCCACATCGAGAAACGAGCGCATCCGGGAGGCGGAATCAGTTTATCCGAACCAATCACACATCTTATGACTACTCATTGCCGACACACTCTGTAGATATTGTAAGTATCACTTACATCGACAAACTGAGTAGGAATATATTACAAGAAATAACTTTAGATGAATACTCGATAACCGCTCATCCAATCATTCAGAGACACCGAGAACTTCAAACATCACCTACTGAATCCACAACGCCAGCCAAGCTTTCAGACACCAGACTACCGAAAGGTCTACGATTATTTGAGGGAGCAATCGTCGTCAGAACCGACGACCTGGTATTTCACAAAACTTCAGCCAGAAATAGATACGCATTAACGAAGCTCAATCAACAGCTCGTCCTATCCGCGGGCCTGCCAGATTTATCTAATCCAGAAAACGGTATTTATATCGCTGACATCTTAGGAGATCGCGCATCGGAGTATTTCATAATTTCCGATATGCGAACAGTACAACCACAGACCTACAATCTCCTTCTTGATGGAGCCGATCAGGGGCAGCCGGTCGCTACAAAATGGCGTGATGATGTTTCAAAAGATTGGGTGCTAGAATCGTTTCGAAAAAATGAAATACCACGTCTTCAAAATTTTACTCTCGGATTTCCGATTGACTTTATCGTGCTGAGAGAAGTACTGGCACAAGCATATGATATTGCTATTGGCGGGTTTCCACTCCTATTCACTAACGGGAACTCGAACATGCGCCTGAACGACCTACGGAAACCGTCAATCAGGCTTGATGCAAACTTACCTGAAACACTACCAGATCTTTGGAAACTAAACCTGGGAGATGCTGAATATTTTATTGAAAAATACTATAGATATCACGCTGATCGCAATGACAACGGTGCAACTGGAGCTTTGAAACGATTAACCCTTGCCAGTCATTACAAGATGCTATCTGTCAAACCGAGACACAACACCGTAGTAGCCAACATGGAATTACAACAACACAGCCTTTATCTAAGCGACGAATTAAATTATAAACTCGACGACTTGCACATACATCCGGATAATTAACTAAAGAATTTAAGCCGCAACTCGTACACGAATTGGCTCGACCAAAGAGCCACGCCGCGCAAACACACTCAAACGATGGATAACCGTATCAGTCACCAACTGACCACTTGCCATCAATAGAAGACCATTTGAGTCTGTAATCTCTTGATCCAACACCATGCCGCGACACAGATCTTTGACATTCGCCATTTTAAAAACGACTTCTTTATCGACACTGTTTACAGTTAGCTTGGACAGACTATCAAGAAATAGCATCGAATCCGAGTTAGCTGATTGTCGCAATAATTCAATAGTTTGCTCATGGCTAATTTCTTTGCCGAGATAACTGTCATATTCAGATGCCAGTTGCAGCAACAATGCACCCGTTTTAATAGACCCTTGGGCGTCTTTTGCCATTAACGCTATCGGACTACCTGACGCTTCCCTTGACCCACCTGAATCCGAGGATCCACTCAATCTGGATCCGTCAATGGAATCAGAAACTCGTGTACTGGTGTGCACATTATCTCGCTGCTTCAATATCATGCTGGCTATATTTTCCAACCTTGGAATTTTGCTGATTAGCCTATAAGCGACAACGGGGTGCTCATCGACCAAAGCGTTTTCTTCATCGTTCAATGCTTGACCTGCAAATAGCTTTTTTATCGTCTCCGACGGCAATGTTACGAATCCGATCTGAGATAACAACGCTGCTATCTCATATTGCCAGCGATCCTGTATCCCCAAATCATTTAACATATGATTTACGTATTCACGTATTCTGTTTGTACGACTGAATGCAGCAGGATTGGTCAATTGTAAAACTTCTACCATTGCTTCCACAGAGCCTTGTAGAGTATTCTCAAGAAGATCTTTCTCTAAACCGCTGAGACGATTGTGCTCGACAGCCAGCTGTATAACAGATATCAAATGATCAGTTTCACAGGGCTTGGTTAAAAAACGAAATATCTGCCCTTCATTAACCGCTGAAATTGCAGATTCAATATCAGATTGACCAGTAAGCAATATCCGCAAAGAGTCCGGATACAAACTGCGCACTTGGGACAGGAATTCGGCACCATTCATTTCAGGCATCCGCATATCCGAAATAATAACCGGGAATGCCCCTTCTGATTCCAGAATGGACAGCCCCTCGGCACCACTGGTAGCAATATGCACCTTGAATTGTCTTCGCAGATTATCCTGTAGGCCTTCAAGGATATTGACTTCATCATCTACACATAAAATGGAAGGCTTTTTCATGCTGCTTTTATTGAAATTTGACCCATATTTTCCATACCACACTCCTCGGCAGTTTCAAGCGCCATTTCCAACCACTCCTCTATTTTTCCTCCCTGGCCAACGCTTTCCAGGTAGACGTAATCGAGTGCACTAAGATTGCAATCGTCGATATCCTCTGCCATACATATTTCAGCCAAATAGTTTGCTACATGCACCGTACCGACAGTGTCAAAAGAATCATATTCTCGCTCTGAAGGTCGCTTATAAAAAGCGACAGCTTCCACTATGTTGAATGGCATTCCCCATAAATTTAGTAAGTAGGCACCCAGCTCTTCTTGTAACGATTTTTGCTTCCCTGACTGATAATCGTTTGATGAATATTCGTCATGGTAAAACTCTGAATTTTTTGATGACATCAGCTTAGCCAATAAATCCGATCTCTCCGCAGCAAGTGCCAAGGCCCCTACCTCATGAAGTAACGTCGCAGTAAATGCAGCCTCCGCATGATCAGTATCTGTCATCAGTTTTTTTGCTATCGAGGCAGCAAGCCAACTGTGTTTTTGCAATCGTGATACCCACGATGAATCAATATTCGGTAAGCATTCGGCAAGCGAAAAAAATTGATTAGCCATTACCATGGTTTTGACTAAATCCGCCCCAAGGTAAGTCACGGCTTCTTTTGCTGATTCGATTTTTCTTTGTCGACGGAAAAACGCCGAATTGACCAAGTGCAATAATTTTGAAGTGAGAGCTATATCAGATTCGATTGTCTCTGCTATTTCTGAGAGCGGCGTTTTATCGTTGTCCAACTGTGCCAGTATGCGTTGATAGTGCTCGTCGTTTACTGGCAACAGATCTATACTTCCGCCAATCTCTTTCACAATCGAATTGTTTAATTTTTCTGAAACGTCCATACACCGCTGTATGACTGCTTCTAGCTCATTCTTGTCACAAGGTTTGGTCAAATATCGATGCGCCAACGACGATACAACTATTGTATGCTCGATTTCGGAGTAGCCCGAAAGCACGATACGTATAGTTGCCGGGAAGTGTACTTTTGCGTACGTCAACACATCAACACCGTCCACTTGGGGCATCCGCATATCACAAATAATCACGTCAAACTGCTTGAGGGTTAGCTCAACAATAGCTGCTTCGCCACCGCAAACGAATGTCATGTTCCATTGTTTGCGATACTTTCTCAGAGAGTCCTGAATACCCTCAAGGATTTGCGCCTCATCATCGACGAACAAGAGATTATATTTCACGCGGCCTTTACTCCAGGCTCCGCGCTCTGTTTACCCGGGTTCAATGGCAGCGTTATGAAAAACGTAGTACCCACATCTTCTTCAGTTTCAAAATATAGTTGCCCACCATGATTTTCGACAATGATTTTGTGTGATATTGATAATCCTTGACCTGTTCCCTTTCCGACTTCTTTTGTAGTAAAGAAAGGATCAAATATTCTATCTTGAACTGAGGCAGGTATTCCTGACCCATTATCGGCAATGGAAATCATGACTTGCTCGCCTACACACCAGGACTTTATAGAAATAAGACCCTCGTCTGCAGACGACCCATGCTGCTCTATAATTGCGTGAGCTGCATTTACTATAAGATTCAAGATTACCTGGTTAATATCACCGAGATGACAAAGAACCGGTGGCAACTCCTGTAATTCCTTCTTTAATGTAGCTGAATATTTATATTCATTAGCTGCGACTACCAGCGTACTCTCGATAGAGCTGTTCAGCTCAGCCAGGGTCATCTCACGCTGATCCGGATGAGAGAAATCCTTCATGGCTTTGACGATATTTGTCACCCTTTCAACACCGTTCCTGGCGCGCTCCAGAGCCTTTGGAACTCGCTCATCAAGATACTCAATATCAGCATCATCAAGAGCGTGCTCCAGTACATCATGGATACCCTTAGCCTGCGCATTGGATCTTAGTAACGGGAGCGTGTTCTGGCTAGCAGCAGCCACATCTTGTAGGTCCGAAAACGCCTCATTCAGAAACTTCAAACTGTCGCCAACAAATTGAATTGGCGTATTGATCTCATGAGCTATCCCGGCCGACATCTGACCAACTGCTTCTAATTTCTGAGCATGACGCAACTCCACCTCTACCCTTTGACGTTCAGACATTTCATGTTCAAGTTGAGTTTTGGATTCGAGAAGTTCCGCGGCCTGCTCTTTCAGAGCTTGGGTTCGACGCTCCACTCTCGCCTCAAGATCTTTATTGAGAAGACTCAGCTCATCAGATAAACGCTTACTGTCCTCTAACGAGACTCTTTGTGCTTGTACCAACATCAGAAAATCAGACACTGGACTGTGGAGAGGAAAATCACTCATTTTCAAGCCTAATTCACCCAGTAATGATAAATCAGTCAACCAAGGGGATCCCAGAACAGTTACTCTTGCACCGTCACCTGAAACAATCAATTGCGCCCGTAAAACAAAACGTGGGTCAGCAATCGATTTAAGAATAAAGAGCTTCGAACTGTTTTCAACCAGCTGCTCAAAGCGCGCATCACAGTTCGGATGATCAACAGTGAAATGAGTTGCCAGGGTATTTTTCCCATTTGCGACATTCGGAAAAATCCGAGCGAGTGATGCGCCGACCTGAATTATCTCGCTGTCACTGCTTATGACAATATTGAACGGGAAAGCCTGTGCAAGCAGCGAATCATCAGTATTCGTCACAGATGATGTATTCGACATGTTTATGCAGCCTTTTCGCTAACATAGGAAACCTTATACTGCGCACCACCACTAGATTCACTAGTGCCCGCTACAAATTCCACGTCAACAGGTGTATTGAACCGCTTGCCAAGACCTGTGATCAAACCCACCAACATAGGCGCCAATCCTTCACGTTCCGACTCGTAGTTGACTAGTAATTGGCCATTAGACAATTCCTCACAACTGATTACAGGGGGGCGTAGTTCCGGAAAGGTAAGACGAATTTGAGAGTGCAGGCTGTTCATATTGTTTAGAAATTCGAATACAGAGTTGCCATACATTGCCATCATTTCACCGTATCCTTCATCAACGGTAAATTGAATCCAATGTTCACCAAAGGCTTCAAGAATTGCCTCAGGGGGCGCGCCAAGCACGTCACTAGCCGCAGAAACAAGCGCGAAAGTCACTTGATCAGGATATGACCCCATAGCAACAAAATTTCGATCAACGCCAGCTTTGGCCTTTATTTCAATCCATTTGTCTTCCCCGAACTGCTTCTGGACGAGTTGCTCTACCGCTTTATTTACGAGACCGTACATGATCGCAATACTCTGTAATTGTATTGCTCATATATCGGCAGTGATCACCATAGGTATTATCCAAATACAAAAAATAAACCAAAGTAACAGGTTATTTTCACGGAACCAATAGAAGTATTTGATGAAGCGCATCACTTGCCGGAATACTGATGGCCAACTTGATCGAGTACTCGAAGCCGGGAATGAACAACATAAAAGTCTCACGTCCCTGCCACAGCCTTAGCTCGGTGGAACAGTCAAAAACGGTTTTTATTCAAGAATAACGTCAGGTAAACATGGCGTTGAGTTGTTGGGCACCCAGTGGACGTCTAAGGGTAATCGAGTGGGGTCGAAGATAATCCCTGACCATTTTCGTCCTGAACATGTTTCTGTCTGTATGCTAGAGCTTTTCTACATTCCACCACGACAGGTATGAAACCGGAAAATAACACGCTCACTGAAGGATCTGTCGTTAATCACCTGATACGACTATCAATCCCGGCTTCAATGGGTATGATTTTCAACACTCTGTACAACCTCTCCGACTTCTGGTTTGCCGGAAAGCTCTCGGACGAAGCGCTCGCCGGGATGTCAATCGCTGGAAGCGTGTTTTTTCTCATTTTATCTATCGGCATCGGGGTACAAACCGGCGCGTCTGCCGTTATTGCACCCGAGGTTGGCCGTGGTAATTCAGATGGAGTTGCCGACCGCACCGACCAAGTGTTTGGTCTGTCCCTGGTTTTGAGTATTGTTGTCACAATGTCTGGAATTATCTGGGCTGAACCATTGGTACGGTTTCTTGGTGCTGAAGAAAATATAGCCCCGCTATCGATGCAATATGTTGGTATCACCATCGTCGGTGCATTTACATTCATTCTGACATTCGCCGCAGCTGGCATACTCATGGCGTTGGGCGATACCAAATCCAATCGCAATGCGCTGGCCTTTGGTTTCTTCGTCAACCTCGGGTTAAATCCACTGCTCACATTCACACTCGGCTTAGGGGTGTCCGGCTTAGCGTTAGCAACCGTTACAATCAAATTGGCATCTGCTATCTATTTGTTTTGGATATTGTCAAAGCGTCTGGGCCGTTGGAGCAAGCCAAAATTCAACGTCAGGCATTATCTTGAGTTACTGCGCCAAGTGTTGCCGGCAAGCTTCAACATGTTGACCATCATCACGGGCGGCTTTATCACAGTCTCTCTGGTTGGACGTTTTGGAAGTGAACATGTCGCAGGTTATGCGGTAGGCCTGAGACTTGAACAGGTTTTGTTACTACCCGCGTTGGGACTGAATACCGCGGTAATGGCAATAGCAGGTCAGAATTTTGGAGCTGGATTAACGGGTCGTGTCCAGGAGACGTATCGCAAAGGCTTGATGGTAGGGCTGGTCATGGCGGCCGTGTCAATACCGGTGATGGTATTCCTGTCACCCGCGATGATGGATCTCTTTACCACGGATCAATCCATCAGAAATACCGGAGCAGCCTACTTGCGAATAGATGCAATCGCTTTCTATGCCTACGTTGTCTTGTTTCTAAGTAATGCAAGTCTGCAGGCAATCAAACAGCCTATGTTTCCGATGTTTCTTGGTATTGCCCGGCAAGTCGTTATTCCCGTTTCGATCAATTACGTACTGATCGTATTGTTCGACTTCCCGATGATGTCAATTTTCTACACAATCATTACCGTGGTGGTTTTAAGCGCTTTGATAGCGCATTGGTATACAAATCGTCAACTTGGCATGCTCCAGGAAGCGGAATAAAAAATTGAACAGAATTATTCTGAGTAATTATTGGCTAACTAACCACACCCGGATCAAACCAGAAGAGACAATCCGTCAGCATCAAACAAATGCAGTGCCGCGTTTTCCGCCGCGAGATAAATTTCTGAACCCACATCGATATTGAGGTCACCAGGCAATTTGGCAATAATCGTCTCATCGACATTAGCGGCTTTGACATGTAGTAGCGTGACCTCCCCTAACGCTTCCACAACATCCACAACACCAGAGACAATTGCAGATTCTGCGCTTTGCGCGATCCTTAGATCTTCCGGTCGAACACCTAGCCACGCCCTTTGATTTGAGGCGACACTTCGACCCTCACATTCTACTATAACGGCACCACCACTATCGAGACTGACATTGACCGAACTTCCCATCGATGACTCAATTTCGCCTGGAAGTATGTTCATCGCAGGCGACCCAATGAATTGCGCCACAAATAAGTTGGCCGGCTTGCGATATAGCGTCAGTGGCGAGCCCACCTGTTCCACATAGCCATCTTTCAGCACAACGATACGATCAGCCAATGTCATTGCTTCCACTTGATCATGTGTAACGTAAATCATTGTAGTGTCGGGCATGGAATCGGATAGCTTGGCAATTTCGATTCGCGTGGCAACACGTAGCGCCGCATCCAGATTGGACAACGGCTCATCAAACAGAAATACTTTCGGATCTCTACAGATGGCGCGGCCAATAGCGACACGCTGACGCTGCCCCCCAGAGAGCGCCTTGGGTAGCCGATCAAGATAGGGTGCGAGCTGCAACGCCGACGCAGCACTTTGCACTCGCTCGTCAATCTCTTTTGCAGTTGCGTTGGACAAGCGCAAACCAAAGGCCATATTGTCATAAACAGTCATATGCGGGTACAACGCATAGGACTGAAATACCATCGCAATCCCACGCTGCGAAGGCGGCACATCATTAACCACCATGTCATCGATTTCGAGAGTACCGCCGGTAATTCTTTCAAGTCCGGCAATCGTGCGCAGCAATGTGGATTTACCACAACCGGAAGGACCGACAAACACGATGAATTCACCGGCCTTGATATCAAGGTCTATCCCGTGGAGGACTTCCACAGAGCCATAAGATTTATTGATACCGGTTAGTTTGACATCTGCCATGATTGTGGTGTCCGCAAAATGAGATTAATCTGAACTGTCCGCGTCGAGTTTTACAACGAGTGCACCATAGGCATCAAGGTTAATTGCTGAATCATGCAGTTCTGCCCCAAACGCACCACCATCAAGCATTGACAATTTTAACGATGTCCTCACCTCGACAGGTTTGTTCCCCATATTTATCGTTACTAGAAGTGACTCACCAGAACAACTCCGTTGGAACATCATCACATCATCTGGCGCATCCATAAAGGTGATAACCCCTTTTATCAAAGGCTCATACTTCTTGCGAAAATGCAAAAACGTTTTATAGTGTTCCAGCAATGACCCTTCTACCCCATCTTGGACGTCCACTGCATATCCAAGATGCTCTGTCGGCACCGGCAACCAAGGCGTCCCTTCGGTAAATCCACCATGTGAGCCATTGCGGGTCCAGACCATCGGCGTCCGGCAACCATCTCGCCCTTTAAAGTCTGGCCAAAACTGAATGCCATACGGATCTTTCAGATCTTCATAGGCGATATCAGCCTCACTTAAACCGAGTTCTTCGCCCTGATACAGGCAAACCGAACCGCGTAAGCTCAAGAGCAGCACCGCCAACATCTTCAAAAAAGCATCACGGTCCGCGCCCTGATCAATCCAGCGAGATGCATGACGTCGGACGTCGTGATTGGAAAACGCCCAACAGGACCAGCCGGTTGGTGCTGTCTGGTCAAAACCCGCGACAGTTCTTTTAACTTTCGCCGTATCGAGAGGCTCTCCCGATAAAAAATCGAATGAATAACACATCTGCACCTTGTCACCGCCTGACGTGTACTCGGACATAATTTCAATTCCATATTGCGCATCGCCCACTTCACCAACTGCGGCGGCACCATACTCGTTCAGCAGTAGGCGAAGTCTTTTCAGGAACTCAAGATTCTCTGGTTGATTCTTGTCGTATAAGTGATTTTGGTAGTTATAAGGGTTGACTTCTGGAGCAATGCTGGAATTTCGTTCTTGTTCCGGGATAGCGGGATTGTCACGTAATAATTTGTCGTGCACATAAAAATTAATCGTATCAAGACGAAATCCATCAACCCCACGATCGAGCCAGAAACGCACTGAGTCCAGCAAGGCATCCTGTACATCCGGATTATGAAAATTCAAATCCGGTTGCGATTTGAGAAAATTGTGAAGATAGTATTGACGACGAGTCGCATGCCACTCCCAGGCAGACCCACCAAAAATGGATAACCAGTTGTTGGGCGGATTTCCGTCAGGTTTTGCATCGGCCCAGACATACCAGTCAGACTTGGGGTTATCGCGACTAGTCAGACTTTCCTGGAACCATTCGTGTTGGTCAGACGAGTGGGATATGACCTGATCAATCATAACCTTGAGCCCTTGCTCGTGTGCCAAGGTTATCAGCTCATCAAAATCCTCAAGCGTACCGAACATCGGATCGACCGCTTTGTAATCCGACACGTCGTAACCAAAGTCGAGCATTGGGGACTGGAAGAATGGCGAGATCCAGATCGCATCTACACCCAGAGAGGCGATATAAGGCAATCGTTGAGTGATACCGCGCAAGTCGCCAATGCCATCGCCACTCGTATCCTGAAATGATCGTGGATATATTTGATAGATAACGGCACCGCGCCACCAATCCGCATCTGTCGAATTTTCAGCGTAGGTAATTGAAGCCGAATCCGCTGTGATTTTCTGGACTACGTTCATCAGTTTTACTTATTTAACAGAGCCTGCAAGCAAACCACGCACCAGGTAGCGTTGCATGGCAAAGAAAACAATCAACGGCACCGCAATGGATACAAACGCCGCTGTTGCAAGGATTTCCCAGTTGCCACCACGGGTACCCAGTAGTTCGACAATCTGATTCGTCATGACAGTGGTTGACCCGGTTGAATCTATCAGAAACACCTTGGCAACCAGAAGATCATTCCATGTCCACAGAAACTGGAAAATCGCAAACGAAGCGAGCGCCGGAAAGGACAGAGGCAGAATGATTTTGGTGAAGATCTGGAACTCAGTGGCGCCGTCAACACGAGCGTTCTCGATAATATCGCGTGGCAGGCCCACCATGTAGTTCCTTAACAAATAAATCGCCAACGGCAAACCAAAGGCGGTATGTGCCAACCAGACGCCCAGATACCCTTTGCCTATACCGATGTCAAGGTGCAAACGAAGTAGTGGAATCAACGCGAGCTGCAGAGGTACCACCAGAAGGCCGACGACGACAGCGACCAGTAAGGCTCGACCAGGAAATTCCATCCAGGCAAGTGCATAAGCGGCAAATGCCGCCACAACAATTGGAATGATCGTCGCCGGTATGGTAACTGTTAGCGTATTGAAAAACGCCTTGGCCATATTGTCCTGACCAACGCCGCTGAACAAGATAGTCTTATAGTTATCCAACGTGAATTCTGGCGGTGTGGATGCGGTAACAAATACACGCTGTCCGCGACGTCCCGGCTCTTCAATACTGGTATAGCGATAACTCCCATCAGGATTCAATGTCAGTGACTCTTCGCCATCACTGAATTCAGCCGTTTCGCCAACCGCATATGCGCCAATAGCTCGGGACGACACACCAAATGCCGAAATACTCGCTTCGCCGCGCGATTCTTCATTATCTGTCAGGAGATTACCTTCGACAACGTAAACACCATCTTCCTGTTCGGCCACACTTTTGCCACCTGTGCGCAATTGGACAATGCTCTCACTTTCAGTCAATGACGCCCACCAACCTGAGCTGGAAATCTGGTCAGCCGTGCGAAACGATGAAACAAAGAGTCCAACAGTCGGGAACAACCATGCCAGCACCAATCCCAGCACCGAGATGTGGACGACCCAAGTCAACGCTGATTTTTTGCCTGCTATGCCACTACTCATATCCAAGACCTCATCCCGGCAATCTCATCAGCGCATTTCCTTGCGGGCGTTGTAGACATTCCATATCAGAATCGGTGACACCAAAAGCATGATCACCATGGCACCGGCAGAACCGACACCCCAATCGTTGGCACGGAATAGCTTCTCATACATGTAGTTGGCCAGCACCTGCGTTTCCCACTGACCATTGGTCATGGCAAAAACTATATCGAACACTTTCAATACCGCAAGCGTGATGGTGGTCCAGACCACAACTATGGTCGGAATGATTTGCGGCACTTTTATCTTGAAGAAGATCTGAAACGGGTTGGCACCATCAATCACAGCCGCTTCAATGGTTTCTTCGGGTATGCCCCGTAGAGCGGCAGAAAGAATGACCATCGCAAAGCCGGTCTGTATCCAGATCAGCACAACCATCAGAAAAAAATTGTTCCAGAACGGAAGGGTCAGCCATTGCTGAGGCTCACCATAGGACAACGATGCCGACCATACCGAGATTAACGATGACAACGACTTGTAGATCAGCCAGACACCTAACAAGGCCACTGAAAAACGAAGTACGGTTGACCATATTGTAGTTCTTCGCTGACCATGGATCAGCGGCTTGATCATCTGATAGACAACAACAGCCACAATCGCTGCGAAGGCAAGCAGGATGATGCTGGGCAAGATCTTTAACGCAACGATACTCCCTGCACCACCATCGAATTTCATCCAAATGGCATTCATGACGCCAATTTGAGACGACGCCGCTGGGCGAGCGTCGTATATAAGTTTGAATATCACAGCCGCACCGACAAATGAAATCGCCATCGGCATGAAAATTAGTGACTTGGCGATGTTGCCCCAGCGGATTCGGTCGGTTAGCTGCGCAACCAATAGCCCAAAGCCCGTGGAGGTCGCCGGCACGACGATCAACCACAGAAGATTGTTCCGCATCGCTTCCCAAAATTTCGGCTCGCTGGCCATCTGCCGGTAGTTGTCCAATCCTACAAAGGCACCACCGGCATCCCGATCAGTCAACGATAACCGCAAGGTTTCGAACACGGGATAGCCCAGATATAGACCGAGCGCTGCAATGGCCGGCGCCAGAAAGAGCCAGGGACGAACCAGATTCGCCCGATTGATATTTCTGCCCGCCTTGTCCCCTGTCGGCGGAAAGATCACCGTATCAAGAACACGGTTCGAGAAATAGAAATACCCAATACATCCACCCACTCCGATAAGAATGGTGATGACACCTTGCAATGCGGGATTCATGATGTTCGATCAGTCTCCATGCCCCAGGGGGCTCGACATGCAATAAACAAAGGGTGGAAAGGATTGCACTGGGGCCATTGACCCCAGTGCCTACGACAACGCTACAAACAGGCTACTTCAAAGCGTCCCAACTGGTCTGAATTTCATCAGCAACGGTGCTGGCATCTTTGCCGCCCGTATAATCGACCATGCCAGTCCAGAAGGTGCCCGCACCAACAGCCCCCGGCATCAGGTCGGAACCATCGAAACGAAACGTCGTTGCATTAACCAGTATCTCTCCCTGACCGCGAAGCGCGTCATTCATGTAATTTGCGCTGTTCACCCCTTTATGAGGTGTCAGGAAACCGGTTTGCGCCATCATCACTTCATGCGCCAGTGGCAGCGTGAAAAATGTCATCAATTCTGATGTAGCGTCAGATGGCTTGGTAATCGACATCAACGTGCCACCACCTAGCACCGGATTTCCCAAATCCTTCCCTTCATACGCGGGGAAGTAAAAGAAGTCGACATCTTCACCAAACTCTATGTCTTCCGGGAAAAATGCAGGTACAAAAGACGCCTGACGGTGCATATAGCACTGTGCAGGAGAGGCAAACATGCCCTTGGGTGAATCGCGAAAATCCGTTGACGCGACAGCACCTGCCCCACCTGAGACTTTCTTGTCATCACGAGCAAACCAACCAAACTCTTCAATTGCTTCTACCACGCGAGGGTCGTTGAACGGGATTTCATTGGTCGTCCATGCGTCATACACATCGGCTGTTTGTGTACGAAGCATCAGATCTTCAACCCAATCCGTTGCTGGCCATCCCGTTGCTGCACCTGATCCAAGACCAATGCACCACGGCGTCTCACCATCAGCCACTATTTGCTCAGTCAATGCTTTCAAGCCTTCCATCGTATCCGGTACTTCATAGCCGGCATCCTCAAAGTTCTCAGGCACATACCAAACGAGAGACTTGACGTTAACGTTATAAAAGAAGCCAAACAATTGCGAGTTGCCATCCTTGTCATCGTAGGTGCCAAGATCAACCCATGACGAACCCGCACCATAATTTTCAGCTACCCATTCACCAGTACCTTCCGGCAAGGGGTATAACAAACCACGACCAGCCAGATCAGCCGCAAGCCCAGGTTGTGGAAAAACCGCCACATTAGGTGCGGCACCAGCTTCCGCGTCGATAACGATCTGCTGTTCAAATGAATCAGACCCCGTATAGATAACCTCAGCACCAGTAGCATGCTCGAAGTAGGCGATAGCACTTCGGAAAACCTCATCTTCCGGTTGCAACCACGGGCCGGCAACAGTCACTGTCTGACCGCTAAAATCTGGCGCACTGCTGGCCCACGATTCATAGCTGTCCCAACTAAAGTCACCTTCGCCGGGTTTGAATTTCAAATCACCGAGACCGTCAGCCAAGGCAGTTGTCGCGGACATGACAAGTGACACCGCACTTGCCAACAGAACCTTATTCATATGAATTTCTCCCAAGAACAGTTGTTTAACTTGAACCTTACAAGTACAGTCAGAACGCGAGGTAAATTCAAAGCGCTTTGGCTATGTTGTAGGCGTTTGATACCTCGTAAAACAAAGATAGTATCCCCATTAATCATCTTAGTCAACGACCTTAATTCAACAAAATCCAAAGCGCTTTGAATAATTTGGACGCTGTAGTGTCGTCGCGATCATCATCACCAAACACCGGATAAGCGCGAAAAGGCACTATCGGCCTATCAAAGACATAGTCCCGACCGTTCTGGAAGAAAATGGCTGCATTGAGCACGGACTCACCATCGACGCTCACAACGCTCCAAACATTCAAACACCTGTTGGCGTAATTATCGACTCATTCATGTTTTCGAGACGGTTGGCCGGGTTCGAACAAGTACACACTTTATGTATTGTTACGTATGTATAACCGGAACTCTCAAGTCCTCACTTGACGCTACAAATATTTTGCAAGTACGTTCTGCAAAAGTTGCGAGACGTTATTCTCGTAATCATTCCAAGGCAAACTGCCACAAAAGGTTATCGAGCCTGTCGCAAAGACAGATCCTCCACCGGGATATTCGGCATAGATCATATCGGCATGTTTAGCCTCTGACTCTGAACTGCCCGTCAGGTTTGTAATATGCGTCAGCTGCTCTTCCGGAACTAGCATGAATCCACTCTTGCGGGTAACAGAACGGGCGAGAAGCACAGCGGTATCTGGTGTACCGATGCGATCATCCATGTGATCCAGCTCAAATCCCGCAGCTCCGTTTCCCGACAACCCGAAATCGCCGATGATATCCTCATCGATGCCATCAAAGACCCAATCAAAGGCTGAATCTCTGCATACTCGCTTATAAGGATCACCAAAGAAATTTCCTTGCGCAGCGAAACCAATACCAACAAGCGCCTGAGGTGCTCGACCATTGCGACGCCATAGCCCACCATAGGTGCCATCAAACGCATTGTAATATTCACCTGGCTCCGCCGCCCAGGCACGAATGCCGTCTTCAGCACGTCTTATTTCAAGCATGCTGTCGTTCTCCTTGTGCAACGCTACGCGCCAATAAAAACCGTTGCCGCCGAGGTAAAGTAGATGCCCGCCAGTATCTCGGTAATCTCGCAGTGCATCCAAGGTTTCAGCGGTGTGGTACTCAGGATGGGTTCCAGTTGTCAACGCCTTGTACGATGAAACCACTGGGCTGCCATGAGCCTGCAAGTCATCATCAGTCACAATATCGTAGTTAATACCTTTTTTATGCAACCAGCTGATCAAATGGCTGTCTGCCTGGAAATGACGTAGGCCCGAGCACGATGTATTGCCAAACGTCTGATAACCAGGACGGAGATTAAACAAAGGGCGACGATACGATGCGTGGCATATTCCCGAGCCGTCAGTATGATAGTTATACGTTGATAACCCGTATTGCGAATGCTCGGCCGGATTGTGCGGATAAGCGTTCCATTCAGTAACGTTGTTTAGCCACGATGTTTGAAAATCCGGGCGAGCATGATTGCCATAGATGGCATAAGTGAAGGTTGATACCAATACGCATAGATCAGCGCGCGGCTTACCGATAGCGGGCTTGACGAAAAAAGGTACGGCATCCCAGTCATCCCCACACTCAAGCCGCATGACATACACACCTGATGGCATATCATCCGGAATCGTGAACGAAAAATCAGTATCCCACGCAAAATCGTAGATATCATCTTCATGGAAGTGGATTGCCGCGTAATGCGCAGGCTTATGCATCCAGTTCATCTCGGAACCATCCCACGAAGCACCCGTTACTGCTCGAGTCGGAAAATTTACAAGATCAAGTGCAGGGCCAACCCGACCAGGCACTCGGGTGCTTGATATATCTTGCGCAAAATCCCACGCGCAAAGTAACCGCTCATTAGCTAAGACAGCTGGCGATTCTATCTTGCCATTGAAATGTTCACTGGCTAGACCGTTTTCATATCGGGCAGCAACGCAAGGTCTGCCTTTCAGGGCCAAGGAAGTAACTCGCTCGCTCGTCTTGATTACTGTGGCAATGGCAGAATCGAGCGGCTTCAGCTCCAATGTGATTCGATCTGACTCAACACGCGCTTCGATTCGATACCAACACCGAAGTTTTAGCGGCTGCGAAGTGGTCAAAGTCACTTCACCGATGCGAACGGATGCAGCGCCATCAGCATCAACAAAAAGTGCGTAATCTCCAATACTCAATACGTTCTGCGCTCGTTGACATCTTAAGGTAGGAAATACGATTGCAGATAGTGTCAACGTTGAATCTGGCGGTGCCGATACATCATCTTGCGCAATGCCGCAGGAGCCAGGAAAGAACGCTTGATGCCGCGAGGCGACCTCTCGAGTCTTGAAATAGGCTGATGCGTCTTCTTCGATTATCCCTGGCCCTGCGGGATTGGGGTCAGCACTTATCGAGCGCATAAGATAGGCTATAAAAGGCTTGTCCAATTGTGACGACACCTTGAAATTCAGTGTCTCCGCCGGACGAGCAGATAATTTATCGACGTACCCAAGTAATGGTAGATCGTCTTTTGCCTGGTTCATGCGAGATATATTGGAAATTATAGGGACCACAATATACCCACAAACAGTTTCGTTGCTCAAGATCCTGAAAATATCAATTTTCAGAATCAACTATAAGCAATTATCAACAGCCAGCCAGAATATTCAAAAAATTAATTCAAAGGCTGTTTCAACCAATGTCACTGGCAAGGTAATTCCTATACCTGCTGCTTCAGGTAACTGAAACCAGCCAATTTTATCTTTTACTGGCTGCAGCTTCAGCTCGTCCATAAACACTTGATGTACAAAATGGTATTCAGTATGTGCCACCTCGCTATTGGCAGCAGCGAAATGACAGGCTGCAGCAAGAGCGACGGCTGTTGAAGACACTTCCAGAGATAGCTTTATTTTCTGGCTTTCGGTCAAAGCAAGGTGATCGCTGAGTTCATTTAGCCGTGTAATTCCACCACATGCAATCGGCGCTGTTTGCAAATATTTCACAACCCCGTGCTCAATGAGAACTTGATGAATTTCATCGCGATACTCAGCCTCGGTTGCCATAACCGGTACGCCAGCGCGACAAAGTTCCTGCATGCCCTTGGTATCACTTGCATTAAGCGGTGACTGAAATGCTTCAATTTTTGGTCCCGGCAGCGCTTGATAGAGTTGCAAGGCATCATCTTTTGAATAACTGTAGACCCCGTCGATAATCAACTTGCAAGAATCATCCAAAGAATCAAGCACAGCCAGCACTCGATCAATATCCTCAGACAGTGTCTTCCCACCAACCTTCATTTTTACAACACCAAAACCTGATCGACACATATCTCGCATTTCAATTGCCAGATCATCGTTTGATTTATTATCTCCGTACAACCCACCACTTCCATAGAGCCTCACATGACCATGAAGCGGGCTCTCGTCGCTTCTAAGGGCTTTCATAAACGCCCAGAGTGGCTTTTCAGCAATGCGGCTTCGAATATCCCAAACCGCTATATCAACACCCGACAATGCCGATGCCAAAATGCCGTGACGCGCCGTCAATGTCGCTCTGTTGATCAATTGTTTATACACAGACGAGTAATCAATCAGACGACAGCCCAGAATATGGGGCGCAATTTCTGTACGAAGATAAGCAACCAATGCATCAGGAGCAGCATCAAAACACCAGCATTCACCTAATCCTCGCACCCCTGAATCGCTTTCCAGTACAACAAACACAGCGTACTTCTTGTTCCACCTGATCGCTGGGTTCCAAACCTTTCCGCCCAGATCATTACAGTGGGTGTGAACAGAGAAAGAACGAATAACAGACATGCAATTCGCTAGTGCTGAAGAATCTGGCTCAAGAATAGTTTGGTACGTTCGTTGTTCGGGCTGTTGAAGAAGGTTTCAGGATCATTCTGTTCAACAATCTCTCCCTCATCCATGAAGATCACTCGATCAGCGACGCGTCGAGCAAATCCCATCTCATGAGTGACGCATATCATTGTCATGCCTTCTTCGGCCAGGGAGCCCATGACATCGAGTACTTCGGAAATCATCTCTGGGTCGAGTGCAGATGTCGGTTCATCAAACAACATAATCTTCGGATTCATACATAGAGAACGGGCTATTGCCACGCGCTGCTGCTGTCCACCAGAGAGCTCTCCTGGGTATTTTGAAGACTGTTCGGGAATACGGACTTTCTCCAAAAAACCCATAGCAATGTCCTCAGCTTCTTTGCGAGATTTTTTACGCACCAGGGTGAGCGCCAGGGTGCAGTTTTCCATTACGGTCATATGAGGAAAAAGATTAAATTGCTGAAACACCATGCCAACTTCGCGCCTGATCCCATCTATATTGGCAACATCATCATTAAGCTCCGTGCCTAGCACATTGATATCACCACGCTGATGGTCTTCCAGCTTGCAAATACAACGAATCAGTGTGGATTTTCCGGAGCCGGATGGACCGCAGATCACAAGCTTTTCACCGTCAGCGACACTCAGATCAATATCCTTGAGCACATGGAAATCATCAAACCACTTGTTGACTTTGCTCATCGAAACAGCGGTTACACCCATACTTGTATTATCAGCCATGCCCAACTCGCAGTTTCTTTTCCAGGTAAGCCCCATAACGGGAAAGCGAAAATACAAATATGAAATATACCGCCCCAATGAATACATAGACTTCAATGTAATGGACGGTCCATTTACCAGTACCGTACGCAGCCGCGCCAGAGGCTAATATTTCAAAAAAACCAACGATGGTAACAATTGAAGTTTCCTTGAACGTAATAACAAACTGATTAACAATTGCCGGCAGGGAATTACGAAATGCCTGCGGCAACTGAATACGCCCTATACGCTGCCAATAGTTCAAACCTAATGTCAGCCCCGCTTCATCTTGCCCGGGAGGAATAGCTTGTAAGCCAGCCCGAATATTCTCTGCCTGATAGCAGGCAAAAAATATCGCAAAGCCTGCGATAACTCGGTAGAGCTTGTCACCTAACAACCAACCAGGCAATAAAAAAGGAGTAATGACTGCTGCAGTAAATAATATTGTCAGGAGAGGCAGTGATCGGAAAAAATCTATAAACAAACCAAAGAGCGTTGCAATTACCGGTAATTTGGAGCGTCGACCCAAAGCCAGCACGATTGATAAAGGCATGCCAATAATCGATACCGCTGCAAAAATAAATATTGTGAGCGCCAAGCCACCCCATCGCTCTGGAGTGATAACACTCAGACCAAATACTCCACCGTGCATCAGAATGTAAAATGCGCCGAAGCCTAATACCCACAGGAAACTGAGCCTTAGCGCAGACCAAAACCAGGGCAAGCAAGACGCAATCATTGTTGCAATCATCACAACACAAGCGACTGTCGAGCGCCAGTGCTCTTCATAAGGGAACAAACCAAAAAAAATGATGCGATGTCGGGCATCAATGACCGACCAGCAAGCGCCACTCGCATCACGGCAAAGAGCTTCATCTTCTTCAGACCAAATACTCGATATAAATGCCCAATCAACAAAGCTGCTGATCAGTAAAGCAAAAAACACAACGCAGAGTAGCGAAACAAGACAATCCAATGGGCTGGCGAAATAACTATTCTTAAGTTTTGTTGAAAACGGAATCTTTGGCGGTAGTTGAATATTTGCGGTGGCCATGAGTTCAGCTTTTCACCTCATAGCCTTTTATCGCAATTTTTCGGTTGATGGCATTCATTACAATGGCAATCGACAAATTTATCAGCAAAAAACCGCCCATCAAGATAGCCAATAACTCCAGGGTCTGGCCACTTTGGTTAATCGATGTAGAGATAATCATAAAAAAATCTGAAAATCCGACCACAATTCCGATGGTTGTCGCCTTCATGAGCTGTACATATTGGTTAGTCAATGACGGCAATACGGCTCTGACCGCAAGTGGCAAACGGATGCGAGAAAAAATATGGTAGTTATTTAATCCGTTGACAAAGCCGGCCTCAATTTGCCCTCGTGGGACTGACATTAAACCTGCACGTACTACCTCACCAATATAAGCCCCCCCATAGAGTGCGATGGCAATAACCAAAGCAGATAATTCAGGGGGCATACGCATACCGCCCCTGAAATTCAAGCCTTTCAAGGCAGGAAAATTGACAAGTTGCGTATCGGGTAAACGCGCAAAATATGCAATCACCAACAAGATGACAGGAAGAATCAACCAGCCAATACGCTTTATCTGGTGATACCGTGATGGTCGCTTGATTCGATGACGCATCCACGGCAAGAATACAAGCCATGAAATGAACAATAACAGCATAAGGACCACAGACCACATCTCAATATTGAGAATAGGAAAGTAGAAGCCTCTGCCTGACAAGAAAAACGCATCACCAAGGGAAATTGCCGATCGTGGCCTGGGTAAATGAGAAACTATCGAATACCAGAATACCGCTTGCAGAATCAATGGTACATTGCGAAATATTTCAACATAAACGGTACCCAGTGACGAAAAAAGTTTATTCCTGGATGTCCGTATTAATCCAATTAATATGCCGATGAGCGTGGCAAAGAATATCCCTAAAGAACCTAGCAGCAAGGTGTTCAACAACCCGATCAACAGGGTCTTTCGGTAGGTATCACTGATGGAGAATGGCAATACCGAGAAAGAAAAATCCCAACCTGTTGATCTATCGAGAAATCCGAACCCGGTAGTCAGGCTTTGCGCTTCAAGGGACGCCCGCGTATTCATTACCATGGCCACCAGCAGTGCTGCGACGATTGATAGAACGACGGCCTGCTGGACAATCTCTCTGAACTTTCGGTTTCTGAGAAAACTACCCATGTAAGAACGTATGGTTTAAACGAGGAGGAACTATCCGATTGCTCTTGACAAGCGCGCCTTGCGAAAAACAACCGGATAGAAATTGGTACGCTGGACTTGCCTTAGCGTAATCTTAATCTTTCTGACGTAAGTAGTAATCAATCCAATATCATGGGTACGATTACACCACCGTCACTCCACAAGGCATTGAGGCCTCGGTCGAGCTTGTAAATAGATTCCGCACCGATGTTGCGTGAAAATATTTCAGCCGAATTACCGACTTGCTTGATCACGTTATAGGCCCAATCATCTGATAATCCGAGTCGTTCTCCGATACCTGGCGTGACGCCCAGTAGTTTCTCCACTGTACTGTCTGCAGGATTGGCTTTGTGCTCATCAACGTTAGCTGAAGTAATGCCGTTAGCTTCTGCGATCCATGTAGCTGCAAACATCCAATTAACAATATCAACCCAATTATCATCACCTTGACGCATGGCAGCTGATTCAGGCTCCAATGCCAGTGCAACGTCCATCATGGCGTGATCATCAGGATTTTCTGCACTTTGACGTGTCACCGCCAGATTCGGCCCCCAGCCGACCAAGCTGTCGCACCGACCTGCAAAGTACGCTTCACGCGTCTCTTCACTTTTTTCAAACGTGATCATCTCAATTTCAATACCACGGCTTTTGAAAAAATTTGCCGCCAAGCGCTCCGTTGATGTGCCTGCATTGGCGCACAATGAGCCACCCTCCAATGTTTCAGGTGCGGTACTGCCGAGCTCCTTTGGCATCATGACGTTGGTTGCACCAACAAAATACGGACGCGAAAATTGTATACCCAACTCTGTATCACGACCCATCGTCCAACCTGTGGCCTTGATAATAATATCGATATCACCTGACTGCAAAGATGGAAAACGCTGGGCCCAGCTGATAGGCACAACTTTAAGACTCTCGTCAGAACCAAACAAAGCTACCGCCAGTGCACGACAGTAATCAATATCGTAACCGCTCCACTTGTTATCATCTGTGACCTGAACAAAAGGCGGAAAACTGCCGTTGTGTCCCGAGCACAACAAGCTACCGCGATCTTGTACGGTTTTCAGGGTGTCGCCATTGGCAGCATTAGCCATTGTTGGCAATAATGAAAGCGCGCCCAGGCAGCCAGCGACAACGGGAAGCAATTGCTTTTTCAAATAATTCATAATTCCTCTCTTGTTGATCGAACTCCGCGTCAGAACATCATAAAGAATCGACTTTGAATAAAAAACAAAAATATTTCCCCGACACGTCTCGACCTTATATATCTTGTTGATATATATAGGGTTAGTTACCGATCAATTCTATAAAATCCCACGCTGGGATAGCGCTCCGATTTCTGCCATAAGCGCAGAATCCGAATACCGCTGCGGAGAAAGCGCTTGTGCATATTTGGGCACATCCTCTGTCAACAAGAGACGAGCGCACAAATCACCTGCCGCACAAGCGGCCATCGTACCGAATCCGGACATCGCGCCAACAATATAACTACCTGCCGCGCCCATCGGACCAACCAGCGGCCAGTTTTCATCTGTCAACGTGTAGTAACCACCGTAGTGACGCATTGACCGGGGCAATTGCCCGTAGTACGCTTTAAGTGACGGATTAAGTCGCGCCGCACCATGTAAAACGATCTCTGGAAAAGAGTCCATTAAGGCAGGCTCTCGTGTTGCACCAGCACTTGCGTTGTTAAACGCCCAACCCAGCTTTATCCATTTGCCGTTATCACCACCATCAGGTCGACAGTGAATTGCACCAGGCAGTTCTTGCGTAAGCCAGCGATGCTCCTCACTGTCTGCCAATAGCCGACGCTCATCGCTGCTCCAATCGATCTGCTGTGCATCAAGGTCGATGGAAAATGGCATCTGTCTGGGAATCGCGCCACGGGTATCTTCAAAGGCGATTTTTTGTTGCAGTGTATTACTGACGGGCAAATCAGTACCCAGCATCCGAGCGATATCATTGATGAAAGGGCCTGCGGCATTAACTACCTTCTCAGCCTTTATTGTTGTCGCCGGCTGCTCAGTCCGCAAGATAAAGTCGCCCCTTATATCAATACCGGTAACTCTAGCCGATTCACGCAAGCCGCCTGCCTCCTTGAATCGGGAGAGCATCAGCTGTCCCATTTGCTGTGCGCTTATCGCGCCAGCCCGTCGAATATGAATGACAGTTTTTACTGAGCTGTCGTAAGATGGAAATGTCTTTCTGATCAACGACTGATTTTTTAAAACATCCACCCCTGACGGCGCTTGCTCCCAGTTAGCATTGGTTGGCTTTTTGTAGAGGACACCAGACGCCGTGTCATGGATACGAATATCATTATCGGCAAGTCGCGAATAACCGTGATCCAGCTCGCTCAATAACTGATCTACGTCATCTGCACGGGTAGACAATACATAGCCGCGGCGACTCATATTGATCAGATTATCAGACTCCAGAGATAACGCCTCCATTAAATCGATGCTGTGATCGGTAAAGGCGGTCATCACTGGGTGTGGCCACCAATTACGATAGTTCTCACCTGATTGAGCTGACGTCAGCTCCATCGGCTGTCCTGAATCAATCAACACCACGGATATCAATGGCCTCAACTTTTTTAAATAATAGGCTGTGGCAATACCAACAATCCCGGCACCCACAATAGCCACATCACAATGTTGCTGCATGCTGACCACCCTTTAAACCTAGCAGGTGTAGTTCATACCCAGTCGGCCGCCATCAACATAGATCGTCTCACCGGTGATATAGCTCGCTTTACTGCTGGCCAAAAAAGCAACCGCGTCCGCTATTTCCTGTGCACTACCGATTCGTTGCATGGGAGTGCGGGACATCACCATCTTCATGGCATCCGGATTTGCATTGACACCCGCCAACATAGCGGTATCAATCGAACCAGGGCCAACCGCATTAACGCGAATATTGTATGGCGCTAATGCCAGAGAAGCTGATTTGGTCAACTGCATCACACCGCCCTTTGAGGAACAATAAGCGGCAATTGTGGGAATCGCTACTACCGCATTAATAGATGACATATTCACGATTGCACCTTCTATCTTGTGCGCAACCATAGATTTCGCTGCCCGCTGCAATGAAAGAAAAACACCCACCAGATTGACATCGATGACGTTTCGAAATTGTTCAATTGTCGTCTCAAGAAAGTCGCCAGGATTCGCAATCCCAGCATTGTTAACCAATATTGATAATGGTCCGTGTTCGGATTCAATTTCGTCATACATTGTATCGATCTGGCCAGTGTCGCCCATATCACACACCATGGCCACCGTACCATTGCCCATAGTCTCAGCAGCAGCATGCACACCATTGGCGTTGATATCCGCCAGAACAACACGGGCCCCATCTTTTGCAAGTGCTTGCGCACAGGCAAGACCAATACCTTGCGCACCACCTGTGACTAACGCTAGTGGTTTGTCTGACATTCCAATCGCTCCAAAATTTAATTGTTTGACGTTTATCCAGATTCTTACACTTTTAGCGCCAGGCCACGATGCGATACCGAGCATAAATTCGCTACAACTTCTATTTGACCACGACATTTCATTTGACAGCGATATCGCACCAATCAGGCTACCATAGCAGCAAGCTTGCACCCGACCCCGTCTTCCAGAACCCTTCTCACGTGAAAAATGCAACACGGCGTAACAGGATCCCGATTGTACTCGGTGCCTCCCTTGTACAGTTCACCGTCATTGGTGGTGTGTTTGCTTACGGCGTGTTTTTTTCAACACTCGAAACAGAACTCGGCTGGTCACGTACCATCTTGTCGGCCTGCACATCACTTGCATTTCTGATCATGGGCCTTCTGGCCATCGGTGCTGGCCGTTTGAACGATCGTTTCGGACCTCGTTGGGTGCTGGTCGCATCCGGATTGATCTACGCATGTGGCTACTCCTTGCTCTCCCTGGTAACAGAGCCCAGGCACGCGATTTTGCTATTTGGAATCGCCGTTGGCATTGGCATGGCAACTCATGACATCGTTACCCTCTCAACCATTGCGCGCTGGTTCAACACAAAGCGTGGACAAATGACCGGTGTCGTCAAGGTGGGCACTGCGTGTGGACAGATTACAGTGCCCGTAGTGGCAGCCTTGTTGATCGCAGGATTCGGCTGGCGGCAGTCATTTCTACTGATGGGATTGATGGCGCTCATCATACTGATGGTTGCCGCATGGCTAATCGGCGCCAGGCCACCAAAGCCAGACACGTCCGATGAAGCGGGTACAGAAAACCAAGGACTGGCATTTTTTAAAATACGCCGTACTCCCCAATTCTGGATGTTCTGCGCATTGCAATTCATGCTGTTTCCATCCCTGATGACAGTTCCTGTTCATATCGTTATACATGCCGAAGATCTTGGCTTCGATGCAACGACAGCTGCCGCGGTTCTATCAAGTATCGGCGCGGTCAGCATCCTGGGCAGGTTGGTACTTGGCTGGAGTATCGATCGGATTGGCGGAAAACGAGGCTATATCATCTGCTTTTCACTATTACTCATCAGCATCCTCTGGTTAAGACAGATTGAAGACCCGCGCTACCTTTTCGGCTTCGCGATACTTTACGGTTTCGCACATGGCGGGTTCTTCACCATTGTGTCTCCAACCCTTGCTGAATATTTCGGGATGCGTGCCATTGGCACAACCTTTGGTACGGTAGTGTTTTTCGGTACGCTAAGCGGCGCCGCTGGTCCATTGCTCGCCGGCTGGATATTTGATTCGCAGGGTAGCTATGACAAGGCATTTCTACTGTTGGCAGTGCTCGCCGCGACAGGCCTGATGACAGCGTTCAGGCTAAAACGCATCGAGATAAAATCGCTCTAAACACGAGATCCCCTACGACCGGGGACGAAACGCCACGTCAGAACTGGCAATCAACCGGTAACAGACCAGTCGAAAGCAGTCACCCAATCAGGATGACAAAGAACTGAAAAACCATCGCTGAAAGACCAACAACAATATGAACGGCGGCAATATGGTAATCACTAGCAACGCCATACCGGGCCCGGATTCCTGCCCGATCAGCCTGATACCACGCACCAGTGTGTACAAACTGTCGTCTGTACTGATCATCAATGGCCATAAATACTGATTCCAACCGATCATAAACGCGACAACAAATATCGCCCCAGCCCTGGAATAAGATAATGGTATGACAATATCCTTGAGAAATCGAAAAGGACCAGCCCCATCCAAAGTAGCCGCCTCTATCAGCTCTTTAGGAAGGGTTAGAAAATATTGTCGGAAGAAAAACGTTCCAAGCGCTGCTGCCAGTGCCGGCAAAACAATGCCAGCATGCGTATTAATCAGCCCCAGTGAAGCCACTACACTGAAAGTGTTAACAAATCGTGATTCCAACGGAAACAACAACGTTACCAATACAAACCAAAACACTATTTTTTTCGTTGGCATACGAAAAAAAACAATGGCATAAGCCGTCAGTAAAGACAAAAAGGTGGTTAACACGGCCACACCAAGCGCCACAATCATGGAGTTGACGAGCATGGCAAACGGCGTAATTTGATCGGTAAAGCCCGCTTGCAAAGATAATATCCAGCCATAGTTTTGTAAGGCCTGATTGCCCGGCAGCCACTGCAAGCCTTGGCTCTGTAGAACGGAAGTAGGATGAGTGGACGAGGCAACCACCACCACGATGGGGCCTAACATGAACACCATACCTAAGCACAGTACCAAATGCGCAAGCAAGGCTTGAATACGGCGACTCCCGGCGACATCAATACGGTTACCGCTTTTAGATTGATCTGGCACTAATGATCCGTTGCAACGATGATTCAAACACTGGCGTCACCGCCAATACTATTGATGCTAGCGCAGACGCTCACCCGATAGCTTGTCAAAGACCATCGCTCGCTCTGCGTTAAACCCGAGTGTCAGTGTTGACTCTAACTCCGGGAGCATGTGCTGACCGGTTTTGAAGCAAAACTCCGTCTCCTCGATGTCATCATTTTGCGCGCCTAAAATACCGCCATAAATGAGGTTGTCAGAGCCATGTTGCTCGACAATATCTACTCGCAAGGGAAATTGGCCATTATCGTCAAGCGTAAGTTCATCTGGACGAATACCTAAAACCAATTCCTTTGAGCTCGGTAAATCGCTGAAGCCAGATAGCTTTAGATTACCATTGACAAGGGACTGACCATCAAACACAACAGGCAGCAGGTTGACTTGAGGCGAGCCAATAAAAGATGCGACAAACAAGGTTTTCGGATCGTTGTAAAGATCAATCGGCTTACCCATCTGCTCGATCTGGCCATCATTGATCACCGCAAGTCTGTCTGCCAACGTCATGGCTTCCGTTTGATCATGAGTGACATAGATACTGGTTACGTTCATTCGGCGTTGCAGGCGCTTTATTTCGATACGCATTTGCACGCGCAATTTCGCATCCAGATTTGACAAGGGCTCATCGAACAAAAAGACCTTTGGCTCACGCACAATCGCGCGCCCCATCGCCACCCGCTGTCGCTGCCCACCGGACAGCTGATTTGGTTGACGATCAAGAAAATCACCGATGCGTAACATCTGCGCTGCATCAGTGACCTTCTTATCGATTTCGGATTTCGGCATACCTCTATTTTTCAGCCCGTATGACATATTGCCGCGCACCGTCATATGAGGATAAAGAGCATAGTTCTGAAAGACCATCGCCACGTCTCGATCCGCAGGCGATACGTCATTGATCAATCGATCATCAATCTGTATCTGGCCATCAGTGATTTTCTCGAGCCCGGCTACCATTCTAAGTAAGGTGGATTTTCCACAACCAGATGGCCCAACGAATACGATAAATTCTCCGCTTTGTATCTCCATGTCCACGCCACGCACAGCTTCTGCGCCATTGGGGTACGTTTTTCTGACATTGCTAAGTTGTACCTTGGACATTACTTTTCGCTCTCCACCAAACCTTTGACAAACCAATTCTGAAATATCAGTACCACCAATACCGGCGGCAAGGTTGCAAGAATGGTTAATGCAAACGCTTTTTGATATTGCGGCAGTTCGCCGCCCTCAGCCAGTATTTGATATATCTGCTTTATGCCAATCACCAAGGTGTAATTTTCCTCTTTTGTGGTCATGATCAACGGCCATAGGTATTGATTCCAACCAACGACAAACATGATGATAAGAATGGCGGCTATCATCGTTTTGGACAATGGCACGAGGATGTCCTTGAAAAATCCCCACGCAGTGGCACCATCAAGACGCGCAGCCTCAAGGAGCTCATCAGGAACCGAGCGAAAAAATTGTCGAAAAAAGAACGTACCCGTTGCAGACGCAATCAGAGGCACAATCAATCCTACATGCGTATCCAGCAGACCAAGGCCCGCAACCACCTCATACGAGGGTATGATCCTGACCTCCAATGGCAGCAACAACGTCATGAATATTATCCAGAACAACGGCACTGCCAGTTTGAATCGAAAATATACGATGGCATACGCTGCCAACATCGAGATGATGACTTTACCAATGGCGAAACCAATTCCAAGAATCAAGCTATTCTTTAGCATGTCTACGCCCAGCACTGATTTCATCACACCACCATCGACAAACAAAACCTGTTTGTAAGTGTCCAGAAAATTACTACCTGGCCAAAACTGTAATCCGTTTCTTAAAATAGTTTCGGCAGAATGGGTAGAGGTGGCAAAGGCCACCCATACCGGCAAGCTCATGAACAACACGCCTACAATTAAAATCGCGTGTGTTGAGATTAATCGCCAGTTCCACTGTTTCATGCGTTTAAGCCTCAGTAGTGTACTTTGCGTTCAATGAATCTAAACTGTACAACGGTGAGCGCTAACACCATAATCATAAGCACCACTGATTGAGCTGATGACCCGCCAAGGTCAGCCCCTCTGAACCCATCCTGAAATACTTTAAACACCAGCGTATTGGTAGCGCCGCCAGGCGCGCCGCGGGTTGTCGTATCGATGATGCCAAACGTCTCGAAAAAGGCATAGGTGATATTGATCACCATCAAAAAGAAGGTAGTCGGTGCCAATAACGGAAAGGTAATTGTCCAGAATCGACGGGTTGGGCTACTGCAATCCATCATCGATGCTTCATTAACCGATTTGGGTATCCCTTGCAGCCCGGATAAAAAGAAAATGAAGTTAACACTGACTTGCTTCCACACTGCAATAAGCACCACGACAAAACCTGCGTCAAATGAGTCGAGCTTGTGGTCAAAATCCCAACCTATGGCATTAAAAAATTTATATAAATCGCCTATCAGAGGATTAAACATCAGGTTGCCCATGAGCCCAGCCACGGGCGGCGCTATGGCATAAGCCCACATCAGTGTAGTTTTATAGGTACTTGCACCTCGAATCACTTCGTTAGCTTTAACCGCCAACAACAAAGCCAGCGCCAAAGATAAAAATGTGACAATCGCAGAGAACACAATAGTAAAGCCGGCGGCCTGTAACCATGAGTCACTGAAGATCGTATCCTCATAGTTTCTAAACCAAACAAACTGGCTAGACAATCCGAATGCATCTTCCAGTAGAAAGGATTGGTAAATGGCCTGCGCCGCTGGCCAGAGGAAAAAAACAAGGATGATGGCTATTTGCGGAGCGACGAAGAGATAAGGAATTGCGCTGTGCTCAAATTGAACTCTCTTCACTTATGAATTCCAGGCGTGAGTCGCGGAAGAAGGATGTGACGGCAAACGCCGTCACATCAATTTACAGATATAGTGGAGTTTACTTATAGGTATCGCTGAAACGAACCAGCAAGGCATTGGATTCTTTTTCCATTGCCGCAAACGCCTCATCAACCGAGGCATCTCCAGAGAATATGTCATCAAAGTGCTTGTACATGACATCACGGATCTGCACGTAATAGCCCAAACGATACCCTTTGGTCCATTCACCACCCGGTTGGCTTAGCTGCAAGATACCAATCTCAGCATCCGGCGTACTTTCGTAGTATCCGTCTTCTTTGGCATCATCGTACGCAGCTTGCGTGATCGGTACATACCCGGTCTGCTTGTGCCAGAACACCTGATTGGCTGACGCTGTCATATAAGCGAAAAAATCGGCAACTGCTTCGTATTCATCGTCATCATGACCTGCCATTGCAAATAACGCTGCACCTCCGATAAAGGTGCCCTTGGGCTCCTTGATGATGCTTTCCCAATATGGCAGAAACGTTGTTCCAAATTCGAATTCAGCGGAACTGGTCAGACCACCAAATGAACCAGAAGAGCCCAGCCACATGGCAACTTTCTTTTGCACAAACGCGTCTTGATTATCACCCCACGCACGACCGTAAAAACCGTAATAGCCATCATCTAGCCATTCTTTGACCTTACTCCAATGCATTTTCATATGTTCATTGTTGTAAAGTAGTTTTACGTCAGTACTGTCATAGCCGTTGTTACCCGTAGCCATCTGGAGATTGTGACGGCTGTGGAAATTTTCGGAAAAAATCCAGGGGCTGTGGCTTTGCGCGAGCGCCACATATCCAGCTTCCTTCAATTTTGGCGCAATTGCCTCAAACTCTTCCCATGTTTTTGGTGGTGCATCGACACCCGCTTCTGCAAAAGCTTCCTTGTTGTAGTACAACAAAGGCGTTGAAGAGTTAAACGGAAGACCAATCATTTTCCCGGCAGAATCCGCATAAAAATATCGAACACCGGGAATATAATCTTCGATGTTGAAATCTTTCATCAGATCCGCTACTGGAACTGTAGCGCCTTTCGCATTAATGATTGTCGCAGCGCCTGCATCAAATATCTGGATGATATGCGGCTGCTCCTTGGCGCGAAAAGCTGCAATGCCGGCTGTCATCGTATCTTCATAACCACCTTTATAGGTGGGCACGACCACAACGTCAGACTGACTGGCATTGTAGTTTTCAGCAATCTCGTTGACCACCTCACCCAGACGGCCACCCATCGCGTGCCACCACTGGATCTCTGTAGCAGCAAGAGCCTGCGTGCTAGTTATCATGCTGCTACTTAGTGCAAGCGCGGCCAATAATGGTTTGAACTTCATAAATCCTTTCTCCCTAGTTGTTTTGAATTTATATCCGCGCTGTAAAACGACACAAGCCACGGTAGACACATCTTCAACCAATCGTATATTCGATTTATTTCAACTGTATTAAAAATCAACCTCTTCGCCAGGAAACTACTGGAGCCACCCCTATTATCCCCAGCAGCTAACACCGACTTGTTTCACTCCGGGGAGGCTTCCTGCTTATTACATTCCAAGCAGTAGAGACAATTCCCACCTTACTACATCTTTCCAAAACAATTGGCATAGTAAGTTGTTGTCGCTGGCCAATCGCTAAACATACCGCTAACACCGACATCTTCAGCCAACACATGCAAGGCTTGATACATGGCGCTATCATCTGAGACAGCAGGTTTGATTGTCTGGTAGTACCATCCTCCCCCGTTTGCCAACGATCCGGAGCGCTCCAGCGTCCAGCCAATCAATTTCAGGCCTGATTCGGAAGCGGCCTTGGCATAGCTGGACGGCACGACCTTGTCTTTTTTGTCCATGCCTAGCATCATCCAGATTGGTGGTGCCAGAGTCGTCACACCTGCTTCAACCAATTCATCCATTGATGGATCCCATGACTTGGGCTTTTCAATGTTGAAGCTTCTATCACGATAACGTCCATCAAGCCACGCTGCTTGCTTGCCAAACTCCGGTTCGTTGTTTATCCAGTATTTCACGTCATCAAGATTAAAACTTTGCAAAAACACATCCGCCGGCATGACGGAATGCTCTCGATACTCGTCAACAAGTGCTTGCGCGTATTGCTCCTGTGTCCATTGCGCACCATTGGTAAACGTATATGGCATCGGCACTTGAGGGGCTTTCAATTCAGGGATCATCTTCACGCCGAGAGATTTAAACAACTCGATGCTTTCAGCGTGAGTCAACACGGTTCCACTATCTGCGCTTTGTGCATGCGGCGTGTCTTCGAGCGAGAGGTATTCGGCGAGGGTCTTGGCTTTCTTGTTGACGCTGTCGAAACGGCCTTCCAGAGACTTGAATTCTGCGACAGTAAGATCGCTGGCGCAACATTTGACATCACTAAACGGTGTGCCACTGGACATATTGGGTGGCACACTACATTTTTGCGCCAACGGAGTCGTCAGGATATTTGTTGTCGTATGCAGATCACATTGTGAATGACGGCAGACCAGCGCCTGATCACTGGTAAATGTCACATCACATTCGATAATCCCTGCTCCACTTTCTGCAGCGGCAATATAACCTTCGCGTGTGTGCTCCGGGTATCGCAATGGTGCTCCTCGATGAGCAATCGAAAACAAGCTTGGCTTGGCCGTATTACCGGCACAGGATTGCAGCGCGGATCTGAGCTCGCCACTGGGCAAACCAGCGATTATTTGAGCGGGTCGATCTCCGTAGTCCACAGAGTCGGCGGCAATTGCGTTAGCCGGAACTAGCTGATAAGCGCTAAGCGGAAGCGCTAGAAATACAATCCGTTTCAAGATTCTTGTTTTACGGATTTCCATGAAAATCTAGTTCCTGTCAGCCGTGGGAACGAATCTCCTATTCTGCATCGATAGTGACCCAAAAAGCAAACTTAAAATTGAGCCGCATAAAGCCCCAAAAGCAGCATTCTGGTGAGGCGACACCATGCCGATGGATTCGAGCAAATGCTGAACGCTAGCGGCGTGTCAAGAATGACTTTGTCATCAACTCGATACCATACAAATTCCAGATTCGACGAATTCCGGGTTCAGTAATTTTCAGTGATTTTCCAATTGCGGAGGATTGGCACGAATCAATACATACGCATCTGGCCGCTATGACTTTGGAATTTCAGGGTAACAACGGCGCGATCATTGGCCATATAGCTCTAGCCGATCCCGTCAAGCAACAACGGCAATCCGCGTTTGAACGTACCAAGACCTAACCACTCACCCAATGGCGTGGATAACCTGTATCCAGGTGTATAAATCCTGACTTCTTGTAGTAACCAACACCACCGAGGATCAAACGGCGAGCTTCCCGCTGTATAAATTTGTTATCCACGCCGGGAATGTAGAAATCAATGGCCTGACCATAGACGTGGTAGCTACGTTTAGCGACCATAGACGATTGCTTTCTCAACGATGAATTTGTTGCCTCCGTTCGATAGCCGGAAAGCACACATATAGGCGCATCGGTATCCAGAACTGAATATAGATGGAACAGAAAGTCGTAAAGGTCTTTATCCATTAGCATGGATTTCTTCGCGCGGTGATCACGCATGAAGTAATTCAACTGCCCGACATGATCATCGATATAGCGACCATTTTCCCAATAAACCACGTCGAGTAACTCGTCAGTATGCATATTGGCCAGATTCAAGCGACGGCTTTCTGGTCGGGCTGCCATTGAGTCCGGCGGGAGAGCCAGGGCCGGCACACTATAAATCGCGGCAGGGATCAAAATCGAGCCTTGCAGAAATGTACGACGTGAGTGCGATATATTGGCTTCTTCTTGAAGCAAAACTAAATTACCTCGACCGAGTAAAACATGAGATCAATTGTCAGTGATCAACACCACTGATAAAGCCTCATCACTCAGAAATACTGCGCTTATCTGTTACAGCGGCTCGTCGCGATATATATCTAGTATTTATCGAATAAAATAGTGAAATTGAGCATGCGGTGTCTCTGACATGTGACAAATTTTACGGATTCTCCCCACCTAAAGTATCAAGCACCCACAATCGACACTATCTGTCGGGCAATTGCTGTCGGGCAATTGAAAATTCTATAATAACGAGCCAAAAGGGGTCGCTGTTGACGTAGTTACACTGAAATACACGACAGCAAGTGATATCTGGTTGCGAGTGTCATCCATGCGTTAGGATGACACTCTATCCTCATAGAGAAATCGAATAGTGACAAAACCGGCTCGTACTTTCGACATCCTGCCAGCGCTACATCTATCCAAAGGTCGACTCGTTGATCTGGCAGCCAGCACGTCGAACAATGAACCGGTGCTTGATCAGCAAACGGATCAACTGGCTGCAGCACGACACGCTATCGCCCATGGTGCGCAGTGGCTGCACGTAATTAACGTAGACACGAGTTTCGACCCTTCAGCCCAACACGATTGGAACTTGCTCGAGCAGCTATGTCAGCTTCCAGTACGCATTCAGTACGGCGGCGGGCTTGGTAGCGCAGAGAACATCGACAAAGCAATAAACGTCGGTGTCAGTCGCGTGCTGCTGAACACATTAGCCGTCAGGTCCCCTGAGATAGTTTCTGCAGCAATCATCAAGCACGGGCGCGAACACTTTGCGCTGGCAATCACCGCTGCTCCCAATGGTGATGTCGTCGACCCGAATTGGGAAGCAGTTGGAGGCCTGGAAACGCTCACGCTCGCCGTACAGATGTCCCAGCTCGGTATTACAACGTTGGTACATACGCGGCTGCAAACTGACGGGACCATGAGTGGAACCGATCTTGACAACTCTAGCGAACTAGCGGAGTTATCGGGCATGGACGTAATCGTCGGCGGCGAAGTACGAGACCTCCAGGATGTAGTCGATTGCTACAACCGCCCTGGAATTACCGGCGTTCTGATCGGTCGAGCACTACAGACTGGCCAATTCGGGCTTGGCGATGCACTGGACGAGACTCGCACTACACTTGCCTTCGAATCAGGTGTACCGCGATGGAAAGAAGAACAACAGACTCTGCGAGTGCGACTTCGACGTAGCTTGTCACACGCCTACCTGATGCGTCATGTATCTGAAGTACACAGACTCAGAGTTCTTGACGCCGGCGGAGGAAACGGTCAAGCCAGTCTGCCAATAGCAAAAGCGGGCGCGAACGTTGATGTTGTGGATCGTTCCATGGCTATGCTCCACGATTTGGAAACCATCGCCGAAGCAAACAATCTACAAGAGCGAATAAATGCACATGCGCACGACATTCGACGAATAGATGAGCTGTTCAAAGTCGATACATTCGACATGGTTCTCTGCCATAACGTCATTCAATACAGCTCTGCCTGGGAAGAGTTGCTTGTCTCAATGACCGCACCATTAAAATCAGGAGGGGTGTTGTCGCTCGTGGTCAGAAATTGGTATGCAGAGCCTTACCGGATTGACGTACACAGCCACACTGCGGAAGCACTACCTGCTTTACTTGAGAGAACACGCGGCCCTTCTCGGGTGTTCGATGCAGATGTTTTATTCTTCTCAACAAGTTTCTTGCAGGAGTGGCTGGAAAAACAGAAATTTGACATACTCGGCGACTATGGACTGCTATGCCGTGGCGAAGACATACCAGACTCTGATGGACCCGGCGCTGATCAATTGTTACTTGATAAGTACCAGGCATTGGAAGCTGCAATGGGAGAGCGCTCACCTTACAAACACACTGCGCGATATCTGCAAATTGTAGCGAGAAAGCGTTAATGAAATAGTCAATGATTACATTGAGAGCAACTCAAGCAGGAATTGTTAACCAATGTCACGGAATTCCCGAATCGCACACTATGCCCATACATTATTTTCCGCCATACATATTTAGGAGAAAAATTCATGTCTCAATTCGATTCAAAAAAACGTAATACACTAAAAAGGATCGCCGGCACTAGCGCCGGTATCGCCACAGGATCCATTGGTTTGACGGCGTTTGCCAGCGATCAATCTACCGCCGACTCCACACTGAACGATCAATCAAACAGCCAGACTATGGCAGATCTTGATATCACGGTCATCAGAAGCACACCGCTTGGTAAAATCAATGTTGTCGTACGTAACAACTCGTCGCGCACCTTGCATATTGATAAATTTGACCGTGACCAGATTGCGATGAGCAAACATCATAATTTTCATTTGAACAGACTGCTATCAAACGGACCGATTGATCTTGCGCCAAACGAAAGCAAACATTTTTCAGTGCTAACGGTTGCAATTGGACCCACGCCTTATCAAAAGCACCTATGGGAAACAAGCAGCACTCGGGTTCCTGGCAAGGTTGAAAAGGTCACACGTGTTCAAGGCATGATAGCCAATCCTGGATTTGTTACCACACGATTGTCGCCTGAAACGTCAAACGTATTCGCATAAAGCTGGAACGACTTAAACGGTTTTAAAAATATAAAAACCAGAATGTAGACCCGAAATCCTCTTGTGTGCGTTTAGTTTATGCTGCGTATTTTAAACAGACACAACAAGAGGATTTCCGCATAAAAACTAATCAACAGCAGCAAGTCGGCGTCATTATTCTCGCTGCCGGCTCGTCCCGCCGCGCTGGCAATACCAACAAACTATTATTTAAATTGGGCGAGCATGCCATGGTGACAGAGGTGGCACGCATTGCTTGCGCCAGCCAGGCTGATCGTGTAATTGCGGTCACGGGTTTCGAACACTCACAAGTTGAAATGGCATTAGCCTCGACGGCTGTGGAATGCCACTTCAATAAAGCGTATGCATCGGGCATGGCGAGTTCGGTAATCGCTGGCGTCTCACGATTGACCGATTGTGACGCCGTTCTGGTCTGCCTTGGCGATATGCCGCACGTATCGGCCGCAGTCATCAATCAGTTGATCGATGCGTTCAAGACAAATCCGGACAAGTCCATCGTGCTACCCGTGTCCGATGGCCGTCGTGGCAATCCGGTACTGTTCGGAAAAATCTTCTTTGACACGCTACTGACTCTTGAAGGAGATACCGGGGCCAAGCATCTCCTCAAACAATACCCGGATGAAATTTTCGAGGTCACTGTCGAGAATGACGGCATCCTGCTGGACTACGATACCCTGAAAGAGCTGGACACACTGCGTTAACACAATGATATGAGCTTTTCCTACAGCGCGCCAAGATTCGATACGCTCACCGTCTTTTTCGTCACTACTGGCCGAGAACTACTCCCTCACGTCGTGGGTCAGCACCGCCCATTAATTCGCCGTCCTCTATAACAATGGCATGTAACCCAGAGTTCAGGCTTCTCAGGTTGACTTCGTAGCCTATGGCTTCGAGCTCACTTTGTAGCGCTTCCGCACCGGTCCCTTCTTCCAGGTCGTAGGTTCCGAATCGATTGACAGCATGCGGCATATTGATGGCCTCTTGCACGTTCATTCCCCAATCCAGATGAGCAATGATGGTCTGAGCCACATAACCAATGATTCGGCTCCCCCCCGGCGAGCCAACTATCATGTACGGCTTGCCGTCTTTTAATACAATGGTTGGAGACATCGATGAGCGCGGCCGTTTTCCAGGCTCTACCCGGTTCGCAATTGGTACTCCATTTTTATGAGTTGCAAATGAGAAATCGGTCAGTTCATTATTGAGCAAGAAACCACCACTCATCAATCGCGAGCCAAATCCATTTTCGATCGTTGTCGTTATTGATACTGCATTACCGTCGGCATCAACAATCGAAAAATGACTGGTGGATTTGAACTCGATACTTTCATCATCGGCAAGCAACATGGAGTGATCCCATTCAGGCTCACCGGCAGAGACAGAATCCAATGCCTCGCTGCCAGCCAACAACGCTGAACGCGTCTTAAGATAAGTTGGACTCACCAGCCCTTCGGTAGGCATGGGCACGAAATCGCTGTCAGCCATATAACGACCTCTGTCAGCAAATGCCAGGCGAGACGCATCGCCAATCAATCGCCAGCTATCGACCGAAGCAGGTCCAAGTTCGTTCAATTTGTACGGTTGCACCAGTCCCAGTATTTGCCCGACGGTTAAGGCACCGGACGAAGGAGGCCCCATACCACATACATTGTAATCCCTGTAATTGACACACACCGGATCACGTTGCGCTATCTTGTAATGGGCCAGATCGGCAAAGGATAGAACCCCTGGGTTCGCGGCATTTCTTACCTTGTCAACAATAGCCAATGCAATAGGTCCAACATAAAACGCATTGGCACCACCGACTGCGATTTTTTTCAAGGTATCAGCATAGGCTTGATTTTTCAGCACATGACCGACTGAATGTGGATTGCCTTCAGCATCAAAAAAATAGGCTTTGGTATCCGGGTGAATAGAAAGACGTTCTTTATCATTTGATATTGATTGATGCAGTCGATCAGACACTGCAAATCCGGATTCGGCAAGATCAATGGCCGGCTGAACAAGACCAGGCCAGGGAAGTTTGCCATGCGCTTTGTGTGTCTCGTACATTAATTTGACAGTACCCGGCGTGCCAACGGATCGACCGCCAACAACGGCATCCCAAAATTTGAGCTTCTCGCCCTGTTCGTCCTGAAACAACGTTGGCCTTGCCGCCGCTGGTGCGGTTTCACGCCCATCGTAAGTGGTTAAGTGATCGTCCTCGGCATCGTAATAAACCAGAAATGCACCGCCACCCAGACCGGAGGATTGTGGCTCGACGAGACCAAGCATGAATTGAGTGGCGACCATCGCATCAATCGCGTTACCGCCACGGAGTAGTACATCATATCCGGCCTGTGCTGCGTGGGGGTTTGCCGCAGTGATCATAAAACGATCAGCATTCACCATTGCATTGCTCGAAACACCCGTCGCAATCTCAGGTGCAAATCCGTCAGCGACGTCTTGTGCCGATGCCGAGCTGAGCCACAAAAAACAAACAATGAACATTACGTTGATTCTTGTTCTACTCATGCGGAGACCTCGCTTGATTGAAAAGTCGACCAGATTTAGTTCTGCGTAATTTTTCAGCAATTCCCGTCAAATGCCATACACCAACATTCAACAGCTTAAGTAAAGATATTGATGCTCTTTGCTAGTATTTACCCGCCAACAATATCACAATGCCAATCGGGCTAACTGGTGAATTTCAACCATACATACACACCAATCAACAAGAAGCCAGCAATCGCAAACAGATTGGATTGCTTGCGATGATGCAGACCCTCTTCAGTCAAGGTGTCTTTAGGCGCTCTGCTACCGGTAAACAACCGTTCAAACCATTGCCTCTCGGTTTTCGAGCTCACAAAGGCCTGCGCCATGGCATGGGATCGAATCGCCGCAAGAAACAGTGCAATGCTGACTATTAGTATCAAGGTGTCCATAGGTGCTTGATTCTATCAGGTGTCAAGACATCGAATGAAAAACGGTCGTTAAAGAACATCATACCCAGACCCATGAGGGATTCCGATACGAACATTGACACCTGCTATCACGACGCCGCACGACTAGTCGTCAATATCGCCAATACCTTGAACAAAAAGGCATTGGCAGATGCTGGCTGCACAAACATTCGAACCGACGAACCTTTGTTTGCTCGCCACCCACTGGATGCCTTGGAGAAAATCAAACCGGCAATTGTTCTATTTTCTATGGGTTTCTCACGAGAGCGAAAGTCTGTACGATGAACTTCTGGTATCGGCCCAAAGCTGACATTTAAGAAAATCAGACACGGTAATATTTAAAGGAAAAATCAATATGTCAGTTGAGTTCTTTCTAACGTCTTTGGTAGTAGTTTTATTGCCTGGGACTGGTGTCATCTACACTGTCGCAATTGGATTAGGCCGTGGCTTCAAACCTAGTGTTGCAGCTGCCATTGGTTGCACTTTTGGGATAGTACCCGCGGCAACCGCAAGTATTTTAGGACTTGCTGCCATTTTTCATACCAGCGCCATTGCATTTCTATTCGTTAAATACTTGGGAGTTATATACCTTTTTTATATGGCTTGGAGCATCATTCGCGATGAAGGGCTAATGCAGGTAACCGAGAATAGAGCCGAGAAATCATTATTTCGCACTGCGTTGGAAGGAACATTATTGAACGTGCTCAATCCTAAGCTTTCTTTGTTTTTCGTGGCTTTCCTGCCACAGTTCGTACCGATCGAAAAAACTGGCTCAATTAGTTACCTAGCGTACCTCGCATTGATATTCATGCTGATAACATTAGTAGTATTTCTTGCTTATGGGGCATTTGCGGCGAAAGCAAGAACCTATGTAATCGAATCACCTAATGTGTTGCGATGGATTAAAGGATCCTTTGCCGGGACATTTGCATTTCTCGGATTCAAGCTCGCATTCACAGAAAGGTAAGGTATAAATCGACCCACGGCAACGATTGCTATGGGGACCATGCTGCCTATCACCTATACTTAATGGGACGGCAAGAACCGGCCCGAAGCAGACATTCTGCCTGGATTCATTTAGGCGAAAAAGCTAGAGCAAAATAGAGGCTAATTTCTCATAATTAAAGTTAGTCTGACTCTATGGCTTTAGTGCTAGCTCAAACTTATGCTGCTCCAAAGAGAACAAAGTAGTGTACTGGGTGACATTTTTGTTATCGGAAAATTGCCGATCGCATAGGCACTGAAACTCTTCCATATCGGTTAGGTTCAGCACGATAACAACGTCGGTTTCCCCTGAAACCGAATAAACTTGGGACACCGCGTCTTCCTTGTCCAGATCTCGCAGCCAATCCCGACGCGAGGCTTTGCCATGATCTGCCAGCCTGACCGTGATGAAAGCTTTCAATGCGCGCCCCATTTTCTTTGGATCGGTGAGCACGATTGTTCGGATGATGATTCCGTCAGCTTTCAATTTTCGCACGCGCCGAAGGCAACTCGAAGGTGCGAGTGCCACACGATCAGCCAAGTCATTGTTCGATATTGATGCGTCTTCCTGAAGAATCGCCAAAATTTTGTGGTCGATACGATCCATAAACTTGCTCAAGAATTCTGCAATTATGCAATTAAATTGCAAATTGTCGCAAACTTCGATCACCTATTGCAATAGGTTTAGGCCAAATTCAGTACATCAGAAACGGGTGTAACCAAGATATGCAACACAACTCCAAAATTGAATTCGACTTTCGCAGCGATACAGTCACGCGCCCCACCGATGAGATGCGCCACGCGATGTTGAAAGCCGAAGTCGGCGATGATTACTATCGCGAGGACCCCACAGTTCACGCTTTAGAAGAATACACAGCGCAGCTCTTTGGAAAGGAAAGCGCGCTCTTCACACCTTCTGGGACTCAGTCAAATCTGATTGCTGTCATGAGCCACTGTGCGCAGGGAGATGCATACATTGTTGGCAATCAGTCTCACAGTTACTTGCAGGAGCTGGGTGGCGTGGCAGTCGTGGCGTCGGTCCAACCGCAAGTTGTTCTCAACCAGCCTGATGGAACATTGGCTATCGATGATATTGAGGCAGCGCTTTTTCCAGCTTCGATTCTTTATTCGCCTGTGCGTTTGATCGCTTTAGAAAACACCTTCAACGGGCATGTTTTATCGAACGAGTACCTTCAGAAAGTTGCTACTCTTGCCCAACAACATAATCTCAGAATGCACCTCGACGGCGCGCGGGTCTTCAATGCGGCCTGCGCAATGGATGTGAATGTTTCCGAGATCGCGCAGCATTTCGATACGATAAGCTTTTGCCTCTCAAAAGGATTGGGAGCACCTGTCGGCTCCCTTCTAGTCGGCAACAAAGACACCATTGAGAAAGGACGTAGACACCGCCAGATGTTGGGTGGCGGATTAAGGCAAGCCGGTTTTCTTGCAGCAGCGGGGCTGTACGCGCTGCATAATCACATAGAGCGCCTTGCGGAAGATCATGAACGGGCAAAACGGTTGGCGGATGCTCTGACTAACATACCCGGTCTAACCCCTGAATCCCCGCAGACCAATATGGTCTTCTGCGCAGTCGATGAAGCTGTCCGGAAACCATTTACAGAGTTTCTTTCGGCTCATCGAATTGCTGTGTCAGGCTCGTCGTTCCGTCAGCGCTGGGTCACACATCTCGACATCAGTGAAGCGTCCTTCGGGCGAGCCCTTGATCTCCTAGCTAAGTTTGAAAAACAAATTGCCACCGTCTGACGGTCGATAATATAAGGAAATTAGTTCAGATGAATAACATTGTGCTTTGGAATGGGAAAACAGCTCCCCGGATTGGCATTGGGACGTGGGTATTAGGTGGTATGCAGTATTCCGGTGGCAAGCCAATCGGCTGGGGTAACGTAGATGACGCAACGTCCGTGCGGACCCTCCATGCGGCATTTGAAATGGGTGTGCGGATCATCGACACATCAGTAAGTTATGGTGCCGGTCATGCTGAGCGGATTATCGCGCAGGCAATTAAGGAAAGCCACTTACACCGTGATGATTTCTTAATCTGCACGAAAGCTGGGACGCTATACGATCCATTGACTGGAGATATCACCGGAACGACAGACAGGAAAGCGGATATCTTTGCTGCGATAAATACATCACTGAAAAACCTAGATACGGGCTACCTCGACCTGGTGAAGTTCCACGTCAATCGCTACTCGGTCCAACAATCGTATGGCGTGTTCGAGGCGTTGGCAGAGGCGCACCAAGTGGGCAAAATTGGGGCTTTCGGGTGGAGCAACGACGATGCCGATGGCGTGATGGCCTTCGCAGACCTCGAAGGGTTTAAAGCTGTTCAGCATGATCTTAATCTATTCTCCCCTGCGGATAAAATGCTTAACGCAATCGAGGCGAACCATCTATGGTCTTTCAATCGCCAACCCCTCGCCATGGGACTTCTCACTGGCAAATACCGTGGAAAGACACCAAATGTGGGCGATAACGATATGCGAAGCAGCGGCCTCCAGTGGATGCGGTACTACGATAGAGATGGCGCCCCGACGAAAGAGCTTGTCGAAGCCGTCGAAATCGTCAGAGACTGCCTCACTTCCAATGGACGAACAGTTGCCCAGGGCGCTCTTTGTTGGTGCTTAGCGCAGTCTGAAAGAGCGATTCCACTACCAGGCTGCCGGACACCAAAGCAGGCTACCGACAACTTCGGCACCCTTTCGCTCGAACCAATGAACGCAGAGGCTGTTGATGAAATAAGAAAAGCATTGGTAGGTTTGCAAAGGCCTGCCTGTTAGTTTTTTTTTGGATCGTAAGATCTACTTAATTCGCTGACTAGCGAGAATGTGCACGGCAGACATGATCTAGCTTTTCTTGTGTCCATGTTTATATGTTCAAGCCTTTCAAGACACGCAGTATAAAACCCAACTATTTTTTACTTTTTTTAGTTGGTTTTCTTCGATCGATCAAACCTAAGACTCTTTCAGTCATGAAATAACGAAAACTGGAAGCAATGTGGTCGATATGAATATGAAAAATCCCCTGTCTGCTTTGGGGACCATGCTGCCTATCACCTATACTTAATGGGACGGCAAGAACCGGCCCTAAGCCGGTCGTTGCTTTGTTGGAAGCGGCGTGTGATAAATTCTTCTGATCAGATGCTCGTATGAGAAGCGAGAAATGAATACACTGAAAATTCGCGTAGCGGAGCCAGCGGATTATGGCGAAATTTATACACTCCAACTCGCAGCGTTTGTTGATGAAGCCCAGCTTTACGGTACACCAGATGTGCCGTCGCTGAATGACACCGTTGAGGAATTCAATGCCAAGCTTTCGACATGTGATTCTTGGGTTGCAACTGATCACGGTCGAATCGTTGGTGCTGTTAGTCTCAGTAGCAGCGGCGCTCCTGAAGTGGAGCGGCTTATGGTTGCACCGGATCGACGCGGCGAAGGCATCGGTTCCAAGTTACTAAAAGTGCTCGAATTAGCGGCGATCGAAGCAGGACATAAATCTCTGCAGCTTACCGTTGGCGATCTTGCTGTCGATAATCAGCTAATTTATGAACATCTAGGATGGCAAAAAACAGACTCTTTTGATTTAGCTGGATTTGAAGGGGTTGTTCTGCACAACATGACAAAGAAATTGGCAGTGTCAAAGTAATTGAACGACAGCTTTGGGGACCATGCTGCCCATCACCTATACCTAGTGGGACGGCAAGAACCGGCCCATTGCGGACGTTCCCACTGCTTTAAAAAAGCACAATCTCGAAAATTCCGGATTTGAATGAAGACTTATGAGAATCATAATGCAGATGGAGTTCTTCAGTCGTTCGAAGTGCCCAATTCTGCGCTGAGCCGTAGAGCTGTTGTTAGAATTTTAAAGTCTGTTCCAGATCTTAAAATTCTCCGCGAGCCTAAGATTATATTGTCATGGTTCCGAGAAGATGTATTTTGTGAATTTGAATTTGCTGGAGTTAGATATCAGGTTGAAGAACCTTTTGGCGATAACAGTAGATTTTGGGTCGGCGGATCAGAAACTACAGAAGAATTTGAAATTGTCGCTAATGCATTCAGAAAAGCAAAATGGCCTTTCAAATATTGATTTAAAAAATACGCGAGGCGACTGAATGTCTGGATTGGGGACATAGCTGTCGGTGGGGATCTTGTAAATAGCAGCAAATAGAACAGTACGTTGAACCCGTCATTTGACTTTTCATCCCCTGCGCTGCCGCTCCGGTCACGAAAAGTAAAACGCGGGTTAACGCGTTGTTATAACTGGTGAAACAGCGATAGCTAATAACGATATTGAACCTGTTGAGATGATCCAACAACGGCAACGCGAATCTCTGGAACATATAAACCCTGAAAGACTCATAGCCGCTCCCGGCTGCAGACTGGGTTCGTTGACGCGAAAACTCGCTATCGCGAAACTGCTAGTCTCTGCAAGGCTGCAACTTCTACTGATCAAACAAAATGATCAACAATTTTTCTTTCTTTTTTACTGCACATGATCAGCACGGTTAACGTCAGATGACTGGAATATTGGTTGCGCCTCCTGATGAAAAGTAGTAAAACACTACCCGTATTCGGATGCTCTAATTTCTAGCGTCAACCACCTTAGTGTTGATCAACCCATTTCTGACAACCAATCACCATCGAATGTCCATCCAAACTTGTAAACTCCTTCTGTGTTGGGCAGCTTTAGTCGTCAGTTATAGCACTGGAAATGCCTGGGCAAACGAGGCGACCCCGACTCCAAAGAAAGTCAATTCAGCGCCGGATGGCTCATGGATAATTCAATATCAATATGGATTTGCATCGGATGCAGACTTCCTCCCAAGCCTGCTTTTCCTGCTCGATCAAGCCGAAGAACGCTCTAAACTCCATTCCTTTAGCATTGGAAAAAAAATATCGGATACCTTTTATGGGCGTGACCTAGATGTATCGCTACACCTTGGCATACAGTATTTTGATGAACGCGGTATTCAGGGCGATATTGTTGGTACCACTGGATACTGGAGACTTGCCAAAGAGACTTACCTGCCCTTTACCCGTATCCCTATTAAATTAAGCCTCGCCCAAGGGCTCAGCTATGTAGACGATTTGCCTGCCGCGGAAGTCAGAGATTTCGAACCAGACGAGTCCGCAGAGCTTATGCACTATCTTGAATACAGCCTGCATTATTCCTTTAGAAACCAGCTTGCCAGAAATAATTCAGTATTTTCCCAATGGTTCCATGAGATCAATGTGGGATACAGCATATTTCATCGATCAAGTGTGTTTGGCTTGTTCGCGGAAACAGGTGGTGGCATTAATTTTCCCGGCATTGCCGTTGAGTTTGTTCTCAAGTAAATAAAGAACGGCTATGAAAATGCTATCAGCTATCTTTTACCTGCCTACTTAGCCAACCTCGCGGAGTAACTGCGCAGGCGATACCGACAACGATCGGGCGACCCATATCGCGCCAGCACCCAGGCATAGAACTGCTATGCCAAACCCAACACCGGACCCGACCATCCAGGCAATCGGCCCGACCGGTAACTCAAGCCAGCCAACAGCAACCAATGTTCCGAGCACACTGCCCACCAGACTGGCAAACAAGGCAACGACAACACCCAGCAGAATGTACTCAATACCCAGGGCTTTCATCAAGCTACCGTGACGACTACCGATAGCGTGCAGGACAGCGGCCTCCTGCAATTGGCGCTGTCGATTGGCAGCAACTACGCTAGCGAGAACCAATAAACTGGCAATCAAACTGGTAACTGCAACCAACGATACGGCAAGTGCCGCAGCATTCAGGATGCGCCGCGCTGAAGCCAGGCCACGTGCCGTACGAATGGTCACAACTGCAGGAAATTCCAACGCAATGGCATTGGCCGCGGCAATATCGATTGGAATTTGCGCGTTATTCTGGCTCACATTTGTGCCATCAAGCTCGCTGTTATTCAAACTACTGGCATTTGCGCCTGCCGTATTGAAGACTCCGTCCTGCCATGCGACTCCGACATGGCGAGTAATAAACGGATCCAGTACACCGGGGCTAAACAGCGCTTCAAACCAAAAACGCGTTTCGAAATTACCCTGTGCATAGATCGCAACAAGTTCGGCATCAATCGTTTCACCAAAAACTGTGAACGTCAGCATGTCACCGACTTTGACACCGATCTGTCCCGCTTCTCGATCTTCCATCGCAACTAATGGTGGCCCCTGATAACCGGACGCCCACAAGGCACCAGAGGTAGCTCGAATATTGTCTACTTGATCTACACGGTAGCCAAGCTTATGTTCGTCATTCGCCTCCAGTGCTTCAGCGGCATCATCACGAGTTGACAAAGACCTACCGTTCACATGTGTCAGCCGCCCAAGCACAAGGGGCACGGTCTGCACATTGGTAACACCGGGTGCCTTGGCGACTGTTTCCTGAAATGCCTTGATGTCGTAATCCTGAATATCATAGAAAGCCAGTGCGGGAGCGCGGGCTGGTACCGTGCTGTCAAGAAGACGAACCATGGATACGATAACAATGGTGGCAGCTACCAACAGGGTTGATGCGATACCCAGTGACAATAGCAACGGGCGCAATGGAGAACCGGGTTGGTCAAGACCTGCGATAGCACGACGCGTCGCAAAATGCAGATCCAGTCGCCCGGAGTGCACCGTTCGTCGTGCAAGCTTACGCATGATTACAACCAATCCCGAAAGCGCCAGGTACAGCAACACCATCGAAATGACAAAGCCAATGCCGATAATACGGTCTGGCACCAGCGCAATAAGCGCAATCGCCGCCGCTACGGCTAGCGCCGCGCAGACGATCCGCGCGCGAGTTGACAACGGTGTTCGCACGTCGTGATCGGTATCGCCGCGCAGTAGTTTTGCAGGTTCAGTCGATAGGCTTCTGGCGAGATTGGGTGCCGCAAATGCAAGCGCCGCAAGTGTGCCAAATGCCATGGATATCAACGTTGGTTCAACTAACAAGAATGGTGAAGTTGCAACAGGCAGCCCACCGGCAAGGCTGCGAGATAAAGCAAACGCAATCGATGCGCCTAAAAGCGATGCAACTCCACTGGTTATTGCCGAAACCAGCAGCACTTCAATAACCATAAAACGCGCACGCCAATCATCACGCGCACCGATGGCCGATAAGGTAGCGAGATCCTCCCGCCGGGAATGTAGCCACGCAGCAACGCCATTGGCTACACCGAGCCCCCCAACGAGCAGCGTGGCAACCGCAATTAACAACAATACAGCTGCAACTTCATTTAACCGTTCCGACACCCGATCATTACGATCCTCGACAGTATTGACCTCTGCGGTGCTTGTAGAGAATGCGTCTCGCCAGGCACGACGAAATGCGTCGGTGTCGCCATACACCCCCCGGTCATGGTCAACGTCTGTGCCTTCAAGGCGAACACGATATTCGTAGTCCACCAGACTCGTCGGTGTCACGAGACCAGTCGCCTCCAGCGTCGCTTGCGAAACCAGTACCGGTGGCCCGCGAACATCTGCAGTCAACGCGCGATCCGGTTGACCTTGTATCAGGGCACGCACGGTAAGCATCGTGTCTGCAACGCTTACCGTGTCACCAACCTCAAGCCCCAGATCGATGGCCAGCACAGGGTCTATCGCAGCACCCAGTCCATCTGTGGCTTCGAGCAAGGACATCGTCGGTTCAAACTGCACCGAGCCATACAAGGGGTAGTTTTCGTCAACGCTTTGCAGCTCGATAACGGTAAATCCCCCTTCGGCACTACCAAGCATGGTGCGTAGCTCAGTCAGTCGGGAAACCGTTCCACGATTGCCAATCCATTCAAGCGCTTCACTACTCAGTGGCTCGCGTACATCGAGCTCGACATCGCCGCCGAACAACTGCCGCTCCTCGCTGGCAATCCCATCACGGATCAAAGCTAATAATCCGGTACAAGCCGCTATCAGCAAAACGCCGAGAAACAAACTACTTGCCAGCAAATGAAGCGGGCGTGATCCTCTATTGCCAACAAGATCACGCCATAGAAAATTCAACACCGCTAACGCTCCTCAACCAACGCCGGGTATTGAGCGCTGATCAGTATCTTGGCGCTCGACTGGATGTAAACCGCCCTCATGCAGACGTACTTGCCGTTGGCAACGCGCTGCCAGTGCTGGATCATGTGTCACCAACACCAACGTGGCGTCGCTTTCTTCGTTCAGGGCGAACAACATGTCAGCCACCGCAGCACCCGTCTGATTATCAAGATTGCCGGTGGGCTCATCAGCAACGACCAGGGCGGGACGGTGTATCAAGGCACGTGCAATAGCGACCCTCTGGCGTTCGCCGCCAGACAGAGCGTTGGGATAGTGATCCATACGATGACCAAGACCAACGCGTTCCAGCAACTGCTCGGCCATCGCGCGGGCACCTGTTTTACCGGCAATATCCAGAGGCAAAGCCACATTTTCGCGAGCCGTCAAACTGGGAACAAGATGAAAGTTCTGAAAAACAATGCCAATTCGGTCGCGCCGAAGATCAGCCCGAGCGTCACTCGACAAGGTATGTAGCGGCTCGCCATCGAATACCACCGAGCCACTATTCGGGGTTTCCAACCCAGTCAGAATCAGAAGCAATGACGTTTTTCCAGATCCTGACGGGCCGATGATGGCGACACTCTGCCCTTGTTCAATATCAAGCGAGGCGCCAGCGAGCACGGGAACCGACCGATTGCCCGCCGTATAGGCAAGGTGAACTTTATCAAGTGAAATCATGGGCAGTAAGACTGGGTTGTATAACGGTGGTTCCGTAGCATAGAGAGCACCATCACTTCTAATACGAGCGTTACAATGAACGATGGCGGGGTTGCCATTCTAGCTCGCCTGTCAGATTATTATTACGCATCCCTCGAAGTTTTGATACCTGCTTAAAAATCCAACTATGAAATACGTTCTTATCGTAATCGCCGTCATGGCACTCTGGTATGTCGCTCAGCAATTCATGAATAGCGGAAAAGCCAGGGAAAATATTCAGCTAGGCCAGGAATTTCTGGACAAGAACAGCCTGACTGACGGAGTGCTAAGCACGAGTAGTGGTTTGCAATACAAGGTATTACAAAAAGGAAGCGGAAGCACTCACCCCGCTGCCACCGACAGAGTCAAGGTTCACTATCATGGCACGCTGATTGACGGCACTGTATTCGACAGTTCGGTTGACCGGGGAGAACCGATCACTTTTGGATTAAATCAAGTGATTCCAGGCTGGACGGAAGGCTTGCAGCTTATGGTTGAAGGTGAAAAAACACGGCTATTCATTCCCAGCAAGCTGGCGTATGGCAATCGAGCCACTGGCAAAATAAAACCGGGTTCAACACTGATATTCGATGTTGAGTTGATCGGTATAAATGTTGATTGACAATCACTCAAAGCCACAATGCAGTCGCCTTGGACGTATACAACTACATCCGCAGTGGCTTGCCACTGTTTTAGCCACTTTCCCATTATCTCAATGATTGTATCGTACCTTCCAACAACAGGTATAATCGACAAAATTCATGCTTTTTATCTCTGGCGCTCGCCTTCTTCTTGACCACTACCTATGACATAACCTTTTCCGGGACTTGATGTGACGATCGAGAATATTGACCAACGCGTACGTTTTGAACAGGTATCGCTTCTACGCAAACAGCTTCCGATCGTTATAGTCAGCAATTTACTGACAACTGCTGTCGTTGCAATTGCATTGCATGGCTACCTCAATGCACAAGCTTTGTTAACTTGGATTTCTGTTGTTTTTATTCTCGCCTTGTTCCGCGCGTTTCATTTGCGACATTGGAAATCCATACCAATTACCGACGAGAACATCGGTAAACAAACTTTACATTTTAATTTTTTCTTTATACTCTCCGGGTCGCTCTGGGGTGTGTTCGGCGTTCTCACAGTGTTGCAAGATATCCCTCAAGTGAGCTTGGTCACCGTGATGGTATTAAGCGGACTCGTTGCCAGTGCAACTGCTTCACTGGCTCACATCAGAAGCGCCTACTTAGGCTTCATTATTCCTTTTATAGTACCCACTGCAATAGCATTAGCGACGTTGAACGACACTTTGTATCATTGGATCGCGTCTTTGATATTTCTGCATCTGATTGTCAGTGTCTTGTTTGCCAGTGGATTTCGGACAACCGTTATACAATCCATCAAGTTACGTTTTGAGAATCAAGGGCTGGTCGATCGATTGACCAAAGAAAAAGGATTGGCCGTTCAATCGATGAATATGGCGGAGCGTGCGAATAAATCAAAAACTCAGTTTCTGGCAGCAGCCAGTCACGATCTTCGCCAACCATTATGCGCTCTGCGACTTTACTCAGCCACGTTGCAGATGATGAATAATGATGAAAAACAAAAGGATCTCGCACACAATATCGACGCTTCAGTGACCGCCCTGGAGCAATTGTTTGACAGCCTGCTCGATGTATCGAAACTGGATGCCGGCACCTTGCAGGTACGACGAGAAAGCTTCTACCTGCATACCATTATCGACAGATTGAAAGTTGAGTTTGGCGTTGTCGCCGAGGATAAGGGTTTGAACTTCGACGTAAAAATCGATGATTATATCGTTAATTCAGACCAACAACTTCTAGAAACTCTATTGCGCAATCTGATAAGTAACGCTATTCGATATACCGCTCAAGGCCACGTCACTGTTCACGCCAGCCCCGTCAACGATTCAGTTAAGATCGACGTTAGAGACACTGGAATTGGCATTGCGATTGAAGATCAAGAACACATTTTTGAAGAGTTCGTCCAACTGAACAACCCAGAACGCGATCGCACAAAAGGCATCGGTCTTGGCTTGTCAATTGTCAAACGTTTATCCACCTTACTGGACATCGATTTGAAAATAAAATCGGAGCCTGGGAATGGCTCTGTTTTCAGCCTGATTGTTCCTCAAGGCAGTCAGGTCAGCGAAACTCCGAAACCCGCCAATCATAATTCGGATAACAATGAACTCTCGGCGCTTCTCGTTCTGGTGATTGATGATGAAATCGCCATTCAAGAAGCGATGAGCAATATCCTTGAGGAATGGGGATGCCAGACAATTACGGCAGGCTCAGCAGATGAGGCATTTGAAATCATGTCTGACATTGACGAGCAGCCAGATGTCGTCATCGTCGACCTTCGTTTGCGTGGTGGCGAGAGTGGGCTGGATGTGATTGATGCTTTTTGCCAGGCGTTTAGCAGCCCGTTTTCCAGTCTGATATTAACCGGTGACATCGAAGCAAGCAGGCTGCAGGAAGTTCACGCGAGCGGCTTGCCAATCATGCACAAACCTTGCGATACACAGGCTCTCTATCACTTTCTGAACGATGTCTCCCGAAACAAAACCCCTGTAAATCAGACTGAATAACTACGATAGCAACAGAGATTTTTCGATAGGGATAAACTCACTGGCAGCATTTTTCAGCGAATTCGCTGTCAGTGCGGCCACACCATAGACCTCTACCCGCTTACCTTTTTCGTCGCGCGCTTTGTGTGCAAGCAGATCAAAGTCGCCATCGCCAGACACCAGGACAATAACATCACATTTGTCAACACATTCCATGATGTCAATAGTTATGCCCACATCCCAGTCGCCTTTCGCAGAACCGTCTGAGCGTTGTATATACGGCTTTAGTTTCACTTCGAAGCCAATAGCTCTCAGTATATTCTGAAATTCCTGTTGCTTCGGATCACCTCTGTCTATTGCGTAGGCAACAGCCTTGACGACGTGCCTGTCACAGGTCGCCATCTGCCAGAATTTGTTGTAATCACAATTTTTACCAAAGGCTTGTCGCGCTGTGTAATAAACATTTTGCACGTCAACAAAAATCGCCACTTTCTTCATGGGCAGAGTGTCTTGTTTTATCTTAAGCTGAAAACACTGCTGCTAATGTAAACGGTAGATTCGGATTCAACAGATCTGTCGAGCGTCAAATAGTGTATCCGACGGCCTAACAACAGACGCTCCCAAGGGAGCGCCTCTGTTCAGCCTAGCAGTGTCAGTTAACCTGACCACTGGCCTGCAGAAAGTTCGCCATGCCTTCCACATTCAGCGGACGCCACTCTTCGTATTGCTGCCATTGCGCGTAATCTTCCATCAAAACTTCAGCTACCAGATCATCGGTTGATTTGCCAGCTTTCAGCCCGGTCAACACAGCGCTCTTGAGCTCTTCCATATAGATTCGTGCTTCTGCTGCGTCAGCCTTTACACCGATACTGCCGTGCGCTGGGGCAAATATATCGAAATCCAATGACTCGATCATTTTGATCTGGTTGATCCAGCCGTCAATATTAGCCCCACCCATATTGCGCCAAGGTAATCGTTTTGGTGAAGCCGCATCGGTTATGAACGCAACATTCTCCGGTCGGACCACAACAGCAATAAGATCATTGCCATGACCTTCACCCAACCAAGTCAGCTCCAGCGTTTTATCGCCGACCTGCATCGTTTCGCTCTGTTCAAATCGAATATCAGGCACGACACCATCTATTGCTGCTGGCGCGTTGGCATGAGCGATAACCGTGGCCGTACCGGTGTACGCCAAACCACCCGATGCATGATCGAGGTGACTGTGACTATATATCAAATGGCTAACAGGTTTGTCAGTTATTGTTTTCAATTCGTCTCTCAACCAACTCGCCGCCTCACTATTGATGGGATCGACAACAACAACACCTTCGCTCGTCATAACAACCAGTGAATAATGAAAATTGTTTTGAAAGCGATAGACATCGCCAGCAACCTTCTCGATAGAGCGCTTGGGACTATCCTGCGCTATTGCAACGCTAGTGAATCCAAGTGTTATCGAGACAAGCAAACATTTTATAAAACTTTTACGCATGACGCGATCTCCAAACATTTATCAGGGCGGATCAAGCTGTGATCCTTACAAAAGATTAAAGTTACAAGTAGCAAGCTAGACCGTAATTGCGCCTCTACACCGGCATAGCATATGAAATATCACCCGTATATGCGACGGCGCGTCGTTGTGCAGCTTTAGTTTTAAAACTCTCAGACAACTGTATTGAATCTTCGGCTCGTTGTCCACGACCATCTCCACGATGGCGCCTCGAGTACCCTCGACTCGGATTCAAAACCCGACTACCGATCAAGTGTGTTAAGACTGCCTCCCCGGTACAATTTGTAATCCACCTACCTGCCTTGCTTCGGAATGCAGCTCATTCACACTCTACCTGACACCGTGCTGGCGCTGCCTGCGATGACGCTCGCAGATGGTATCGCCAAAGCGCTATCGACGGGCAATGTCTTGTTACGTGCGGAACCGGGCGCCGGCAAAAGTACCGGATTACCATTGGCCTTGCTATTGAGCGGCAAGATACCCGGCAATATCATTTTACTGGAACCGCGCCGACTCGCAGCTCGCTCAGTCGCCCAACGCCTGGCATCTCACCTCGGCGAAAAAGTGGGACAACGCGTTGGTTTGCGAATGCGCGCCGACACCCGCGTATCTGCTCAGACGAAACTGACGGTAGTCACCGAAGGCGTACTCACCCGCCTGCTGCAAGATGACCCGACCCTGGATGGTGTTGGCTTGGTGATATTCGATGAATTCCATGAACGAAGCCTGCACGCTGATGTGGGCTTGGCTCTATGCCGGGAGGTACAACAGGCCTTGCGTGACGACCTCAGGCTGCTATTGATGTCTGCAACATTGGATGCTGATGCTATTCATACGCAGTTGCGTGATGTGCAAGCCTTTCATTGCTCTGTCCGACAGCATCCTGTTGAAACCATATGGCTGGGTGAAAATTCCGAACCACTTGCACAACGTATCGCCCGTTGTGTGCTCAACGCGATAGAAAATCATAAAGGTGATGTGCTCGTATTCTTGCCAGGTGTTGCAGAGATCAACCGCGCTGCAAAATTCTTACAAGCCAGATTAGGCCAAACCGCCGATCTCCATCAACTACACAGTGGCATAAGCTCGGATGCTCAATTCAAAGCCACAATACCTGCACGTGATGGGCGTCGGCGCGTTATTCTGTCCACGAGTCTCGCCGAGACCTCGATTACTATAGACGGTGTGCGCGTAGTGATCGATTCAGGTCTGGAGAGACGCGGACGTATTGACCCCACGACTGGTGCACAGCGCCTTGAGACTGTTATGGCTAGTCAAGCTAGTGCAACGCAGCGCGCGGGACGCGCAGGACGCACAACGGCCGGTGTTTGTTATCGCCTGTGGAGTGAGGCCGGACACAGCAGACGATCGGCTCACTGGCAGCCCGAGATCTATCGTGCCGACCTTGCACCTTTACTACTGGAACTCGGCTTGTGGGGAGCATCTGGACACGATGAACTGCCGTGGTTGGATTCTCCGCCATCAGCCAGTATTGCAAGAGCCGATGCGCTGCTAACAAGACTGGGCTTGTGGAAAGACCACAAACCTACACAATACGGTCGGGAAGTTGCCGCATTACCCACACATCCTCGCTTGGGCAATATGCTTTGTTGGGCAGGTGCCGCCGGTGATGTCAGCGTTGCCGCTCACTTGGCGGTGCTGTTGGAAGAACACATTCGTGGGGCAAACTCGATCGACCTGGAGTCGTCGTTAAACACACCATTGCCACCGTCATTGCAACGCCGTGTCGTTCAGTTAGAACGTTCAGTAAAAATTGGCCTAACGAGAGGCGGGGCACCGACAGCCGCAGTGCTACTCGCACAGGCGTATCCCGATTGGATTGCGCAGCGTCGTCCGGGGAAAGCGGGTAATTTTCACTTAGCCTGCGGAGCGGGTGTTGTCATAGACAGTGAGGATGCCTTAGCCCACCACCCGTGGTTAAGCGTTGCCCAACTCGGTGGTAGCGGGCCACAACTGCGCATCTTCAAGGCACTGGCGCTCGATATTGAAGAACTTCAGCGTGCCTCACCTGAGATGTTCGATACCATAAATCATGTGGATTGGGATAGTAAACAACAACGCGTGCTTGCAGAGCATCGGCTAATGATAGGTAACCTTATTGTCAGCTCCAAGCAAATGCAACACATCAGCAATGAGGACAAAGCAACGGCTCTGCTAGAAGGTATTCGGAAACTCGGCATAAACTGCTTACCCTGGAATGATGATTGTCGAGAATGGCAGGCGCGCGTGAAGCGCATGCGAAATCTCTCACCATCAGGACAGAGCAAGGAATGGCCTGATGTGGATGACGAAGCACTACTGAACAATTTGGACGAATGGCTGACAACCTGGTTAAACGGCATCGGCTCGATAAAGGCGCTCAAACAATTGGACTTGTACAAAACTCTTGACGCCATGCTGGATTATCACCAACAGAGATTAATGAATGATTGGCTGCCATTACGATACACCGTACCCAGCGGTTCAAAAATTCGGCTTCGTTATGTACAAGCCGGTGAGCCTGTATTATCGGTAAAGCTACAAGAACTACTAGGGTGCGCCCAGAACCCCTCGATAGCGAATGGCCAAATAGTACTCAAGATCGAATTATTGTCCCCTGCTCGGCGCCCTATACAAGTGACAACAGATTTGGTTACTTTCTGGAACAATAGCTACGCGGCAGTCAAAAAAGACATGAAGGGGCGATACCCAAAACACGATTGGCCAGATGACCCACTATCGGCAACGCCCACCGCTTTTGCGAAACGACGTAAGAAATGAGGATAAAACCAAGTACATGAAATCTGACGTCGACAAGCTCTTGAAGAAGAACGCCCAACTCAATCATTTGGATGCCGTGAAAGTACTCAGCCACGTACAACGCGAAAGCGGCGATTGGGTAAAAAATACCCTGATGCTGGAAGGCTACGATGTGCCGTTCAAGTATTCCAGAAAAGAAAAATACCGTAGCCTGAAAGACGGGTTGGTAAATCTCACCTATTACGCACAAACCGAAGAAGTCGCTGGCATTGAATTCGAGAGTATGAAGGTTGTGCGGATTCGCAGAAGCTAGCCAAGGCGCTGTTACTACATTGGCGAAGAAATTTCCGAATCAAAATCAAGTGACGTCACTGGGTGTTGCCAGGCTTGCAGCAGCCGTAACAAATCGCTGGTTCGCATTCGAGTACTGTGGGTGTTTCGGCAAGGATGCAAATAGATCCACTGATGCGTCAACAAGGTATTTTGCATAAATACATCGACCTTGTTCTCATGATCATTAAACACCGCCAAAGGGGAAACTGATCCGGGCACAACTCCCAGGTACTTTCCCAGTCTTTCCGTACTGGCGAACGCAAATTGCCCGCCTGGAAATCTCAGCCTTTCTTTGAGCGCTCGCAGATCTACTCGGTGGTCTTGCTCGACGACCAGTAGAAACATTCGCCCCTTCTTGTTGCGTAAAAACAGATTCTTGGTATGCACACCAGGCAATTCAAATATAACCCGCTGTGATTGCTCCACGGTGTACAGCGGCTCATGTGTAATCGTGGTGTGTTCGACCTCATGCTCATTGAGCGCCGCGAGTATTTGATCTACTGTTGCAGCGGGATTACCACTGTTCAGAACAATAGAATCCGGGTTCGGTCGATCCGCATGGCTCATGCACTAATCTTAGCATCGCTAGCATGAAAGCGTGTCCGGCGTGACTACCGCCCCAAGATACCGATGCGACTCCGGCAGCAGTAAAACGGGGCGATCACGGCAGTAAGCTGAACGCGACTTGGTACAGAGAAAAAGGTTGACTAGTTTTGGGAAGCGAGCAGCCCGCTGAATTTCGCATCAGCGGTATTTATGTAACCAGGGATATCAGTGCGCCATTTTTTCTGTAATTTTTTATTGAAATTCAGATACAGCTTATCGTCGACGATATCCCATAAATTGCCTTCGATTTTTACCAGGCTATCGACCGCTACGCCATAGGCACAATATCCGCCATACTGAGGCGCGTATGCTTCAGGGTCCGCGGTGAAAAGCTCCAGATGCTCCTGCTTGGAAAAATGCCAGGTAGCGCCATTCCACTCAGTGGCGATAGAGGCTTTACCTTTTACCGCTTTACCTTCTGTGAAATACGCGACGGTGTCAAAACCACGAATCGCAATACCGTTCGGCTTGTAACCAAACAAGCCGGATTTTTCCAGAGTGTTAATCGGTTCGGCAGCGTAGGCGGACGTGGCCGCAGCCAGAAACAATGTGAATGCAACTATAATGTTTGAAATCAATTTCATGGTTAGTCACCCGATGATGGCTGAGTTTTAGTCGTCGAATTTGGTCAGGCATTGTCGCGGCGCTCAGTGTGATAACGCCAAGCCAATGCGTGTACAGATATATGATACCCCTGTGAGCCTGGAAGTTCGCGCTAGCTATTTTACCGAAAAATCGAGAACGAGTCCGCAGTATACCCTCGCTCACAGTGATCAACCCGTATCAGTCCTGGCGCCCACCCAAATGGACGAGATCGGCACAAACACGATCCGCTCAATCCAGTGTGATGATTTTCTGACATGAGGGAAAAGTGGGGGTCAAAAGGGACTATTCATTGATGACGACTTCTTCCGCATAATTTTCTGCGTTCACGGCCTCAATGCCTGTCCCTATCCCATTGCCACGACACTGCCGAGGTAAATATTGGTTATCAACATTAGTGCGGTTGCGGCCAAAAACAAACAAGCGAGTATCTGCGTCCTGATTACCACAAACCCAGGTGATGTATGGGCCACGCGGCTCGGCTTTAAGCACCGCGGGTCGAACACTTAGCACTTTATTTGGAGATTCGGGGCCACCTTTTTTCAAGGTGATATGGATTGCGCCGTATTGGACCTCGATGCTTTCAGTTTCGATGCCAGCCAGAACCTCAGAAGCGGGCAAATCGGCGTCCTGATTGTCGATCGGGAATTCTCCCTCATACATAAAATGCTCTGTCACTGCGATTTTAGGCCGCTGTAACATGACAAATGCAGCCATCACTTTTTCTGTATGCATTTGCTTCACACGGCGCGCGGTCAGTTGCTTGGCCCAGATACCAGCCAGAATGGCAGAGATCGCAACCACCACCATCAACTCCACCAAGGTCACTCCGCGCACGGTTCGGTTCATGGTAAGGTTTACTCCACGTTGATTCATCACATAGAGCCAGAGCGGCTGCATGACAGCTCCATGCAAGGTTTGGGTCGGCTATGCGAGATCGGTAGACGTCTGTGGTGACAAAGTGTGATGAGCAGCTGATGTTATGGTTACAGCCCTGGCCGCAAACGTATCGCATCAGTAAAAAGGTACGTCAGGTAAATGTGCGTATCCATTCTGGTTTCTCGTCAGGATTTTTCGCTTCCATACCGTATCGAGCATCTGCAATTACCAGGAACGTATTGTCAGGAGATCAACCTCTGAACAGCAACACCGCTGGCATCCGGAGCGCTGAGATTCAGGCATTGTTCAGCCATGATCATCGAAGATGAGTGCGCTACACGACAGGCACCATTGACTCTGGAACCGCGATACATCGGCATATCAGCCGAATGAATCCTTGTACAGCAAATAAAAAGACAATATGACCATATTTTTATCAAAAAAAGGATCTTCTGACCATACTGACTTGTAATTACCAGTCACATTGCCTATTTCCAGAAACAGACGTACTTCCTTGACCGAACAAAAGCACCTTTAACAGGTCATAGTCCACCACATGCACTCACTCGAACCCCCAGCCGTTCTGCCCATGCGCTCAAAATTCGCGATATTCGGGCTATTAACATCCCTATGTCTGTTCACCCTACTGCTGCGGTTTCCGGGCAAGCCATCTCAGCTGATTGCTGATCATTGGCTGTACCTCCCTCTGGAAGCCCCGCTGACTGTGTTGATCTTGTTGATTCTGCGAGGCAAGGCGTTTTCTGCGGCACGTCTTCTCATCATTGGGTTTATATCTCTGTTACTCCTCTTGCGAGTAGGCGATCTGATATCACGCACCGCTTTTGGGCGCGCCTTCAATCCCGTAGCAGAATGGCATCTGGTTACGCAAGGGTGGTCCTTGACCGCGAAAACATTGGGCAAGGGCGAAGCTTTGGCATTGGCAGGTGGCAGTTTGATCTTGCTCCTTCTGGTCGCTGTTTTTTTGTATCGAGGGCTGGGGCAACTAGCTAATCTGTCCAAACGGTCTTACCGACGTGCGCTTGTAGCATCTGCTGTGGTCACGGTAATTGGAGCAGGCGTGATGGGGTTGGAGACCCTTCACAAAAAGAATTATCGGGTTGGCATGGTCAGCTTTGACGAACTCAGCTCTCGCATCGAGTACACCCACAAAAAGATAAAAGACCAAGCAGAGTTCACCAAACTGCTCGCGACGGACCCGATCGCAGATTCCGCCCCCCGATTCGCTGCATTACAGGGACGCGATGTCATCATCTTGTTTGTCGAATCCTACGGCCGAACCTTCATCGATAGCGAACAATTTGCAGACAAGGCCGATGCTCGCTTGAAATCGGTAGAATCTGAAATCCTGGACGCTGGTCTATCAGTGAAAAGCGCGTGGATTGATTCTCCGATTCGGGGCGGGCGAAGTTGGCTTGCTCACGCGACTCTATCATCGGGCCTCCCACTAACAGACCATGCACGCTTTGATCGATTGATTACATCCGATCGCAAGTCCTTACCGGTTTTGTTTAGTGAAGCGGGCTGGGAAACTTCTGTGCTTCTACCGGTTGTCAAAGGGGTCAAGTGGGTTGAAGGTGAATGGTACAAGGTGGATCGTTTTTACGATCGCGATGCACTGCAATATCAAGGAAAAGGATTCGGGTATGTCACGATGCCTGATCAGTACACATTGACCGCGTTTGAAAATAAGGTTCGCGCGACGGCAGATCGCCCTCTAATGGCGCATATCGGCTTGATGGATTCCCATGCACCCTGGGGACCGCTGCCTATTCATCAACCATGGGATATTATCGGTGATGGCAGTGTGTTTGATGGCACGCAACGACACGGGGAAACCCACAGCTGGGCAAAACCCGCACCTGTGCGCATTGCTTACGGAAAATCACTCGATCAAAATTTGAAACTCATTGGTGAATACCTTGCCCGGTTTGCCGACGATGCGCTGTTTATTGTGGTGGGTGATCATCAACCCGCCAGTGTCATTGATGGCTGGGCGCCTTCATCCGAAGTGCCCATGCATGTGATCTCGGCCGACCCGGCACTTTTGGAAAGACTGCCTGCTCTGAATTTCAATGATGGTATGCGTCCATTAGCGAATGCAGAAGCCCTGCCCATGCAATCGGTGCGTGGCATGCTATCAACTGTATATGAAGATCCACTGACCTCGTTTGAAACTTCTCTTAGATAATCGAATCTGATAACCCTGTCAGGCCGTAATTATCATTAGAACAACAAGCAAAGCAAAAAAACAACAAGTTACGTTTCAAACCGTGTTCAAACTCGACAAAACAGCAGCGATAATATACGTCGTCATTGGCGTTGTTATGGTGTTATTCGTCTCCTTGTTGAATCGACCAATCACTGTGCCTTCGTGGCCTGATACCTTAAACGGGGTATCCTTCTCACCTTTCCGAATCAATCAAACGCCCGAAGACATTACAAGTTTTCCCAGCGAGGAAGAAGTTCTGGAAGACTTGAAGCTCGTCGACAAGCATGCCAATGCTATACGTACCTATTCAGTTGAAGGTGTCTTGGGAGATATACCACGTCTGGCCACTCAAACTGACCTCGAGATTGTTGTCGGCGTTTGGTTAAGTTCTGACCCAAGACGCAATCAGCAAGAGTTAAAACGCTTGGCAAAGATCGCCCCTGATTTCAATTCTCAGGTGAAAAGTATTGTGGTGGGCAATGAGGTGCTACTGCGAAAGGAGCTCACAGCGTTTGAAATAGTCAACTTCATCCAACGAGTGCGGCGCATTGTGGGGGATGTCCCCATTACGGTGGCCGAAACCTGGGACATCTGGCTGGAGAACCCGGCATTGTCTCGACACGTGGATTTTATAACCGCCCATGTACTGCCCTACTGGGAAGGTATTTCGGCTGAGGCCGCACCAGATTATGTGATCAGCAGATACCAACAATTGCAGCAGACCTTCCCTGACAAACCAATATTACTTGGGGAAGTTGGCTGGCCGAGCGCGGGGCGACAGTTACGCGATGCGGTTCCATCGCAATTCAACCAAACGCGGTTCATGCGTCATTTCCTCGAATTGGCACACGCAGAAAAAGCCCAATACTTTGCCATGGAGGCCTTTGACCAGCCTTGGAAAGTCCACGAAGGCGAAGTTGGTCGTTACTGGGGCATTTACGACGCCTCGCGTCAACCGAAACAAACTTTCGAAAACCTTTCCATCAGCCCGGTAAATGCGTGGCTACCCATGGCAATCGCCACCTTCTTCACAGCAGGATTATTAACAATAGTCATGCTACGTGATGGCCGCGCTCTGCGCGTCCGTGGCAAAGCGTTTCTGGTAGCAGTCTCGTTCGGTATATCAGGATTCTTTGTCTGGCATTTACATAGCTACCTCAGTCAATATTTAGTTGGTTCGGAGATAGTCATAGCCTTGCTATTGTTAATCTGTGTATGCGCAGTCGCAACGGCGCTCGCCGTAGAGGCCCACGAATGGGCTGAAACCTTATGGCAAAAAAAGCGCATCACGACAGCTCCTTGCGAACCACTTCGCTCATTAGGGATGGAAGTATTTGAAAAATCCAAACCTGGACCCACGCCTAAAGTTTCCATCCATGTACCCATTCACAACGAACCGCCTTCATTGGTTATAAAAACGTTGCAAGCCTTACAACGCCTGGACTATCCAAACTATGAAGTACTGGTCATTGATAACAACACGGACAGTGAAGACACCTGGATGCCCGTGTATCGGTGGTGCGAAGAACAGGGCTCTCTCTATCATTTCCATCACGTTAAATCATTGGCAGGTTTCAAGGCCGGAGCTCTGAACTACGCCCTCGAACACACCGCAGAAGATGCACAAGTGATCGCAGTGATTGATAGCGATTATATGGTCAGATCCGATTGGCTTTCTGATTGCATACCGTTGTTTGACGATAAAGACATCGCTGTCGTACAAGCTCCACAAGACTACCGCGACGCGGATGAGAACTTGTTCAAGTCCATGCTCTATTGCGAATACGCGGGCTTTTTTGGCATCGGCATGATCAACCGGAATGTGCGCAACGCTATTATTCAGCACGGCACCATGACATTGGTTCGTCGCAGCGCGTTACAAGAAGTCGACGGCTGGTCACAATGGTGCATTACAGAAGATGCAGAGCTGGGCTTGAAGATTCTGGAGGCTGGGCATCGAGCAGTTTACGTTCCCACATCTTATGGACGTGGGCTGATGCCAGATACATTTCACGACTATCGAATGCAGCGCTTTCGCTGGGCATACGGCTCAATGCGAATATTACGCAAGCATGCGAGTCAACTTGGTGTTTTTACCCAATCGAATCTCACAGCGGGCCAACGTTTTCATTTTCTGGCAGGTTGGTTACCCTGGCTGTCAGACGCGCTGAGCTTGATGTTCAACTTGTTTGCCATTGGCTTTTCCATTGCGCTCATCTTTGTACCGCACCTGATAACGCCACCCGCAGCACTGTTTAGCGCACTGCCACTAGCATTCTTCGGCTTCAAAGTATGCAAGATGTTGATGTTGTACCGCTACCGATTAAAGGCTGGGTTAAGACAAAGCTTTGCGGCAGCAATAGCGGGATTGGCAGTTTCCCACACGATTGCTCGAGCCATGTTCGCAGGGATGTTTGATAACAATATAGGATTCTTCCGAACGCCAAAGCAAGCTGATGCTCACTCTGTTTTTAGAGCGTTTCAAGCGGCAAGAGAGGAGTGTTTACTTGCCGTAGCTCTGCTTCTCTCTGCAAGTGCCATCAGCTTTCGCGACGACACCTATCTCGCTGACACACGGCTTTGGATTGCACTTCTGTGTGTGCAAAGCGTGCCATATGTGTCATCGGTGTTGTTATCGATGGTCAGTTCAATGCAGAACGCATCAGCTTCTTTGATACTTAACAATGACCAGCCATTGGCCGAGAAAGGCCAAGCCTTTCAGACGGGACTAAATGCCGGTCAAACGGCTCACCCAAGCAGCATACCGGCTACAACTCGTGTTGCTGGTCACGTACACGGCTCAATTGTCGCGGACCAGGAACCGTAGCTCACCTGCAAGTTTATTCCATTCCGAGTGCTCCAAGAGACTTTTCAACGAATCGATAGCAGCGCTACGCGGCATACGCTTTTGCTCACGTCGCGCAGCGTCCCACCTGGTTCATCCAGCTACCAGCAAATTTCTATGCGGGTGGCACACGGATAGCGACATGAGCGCAACATGTAATATAATGCAGTTTAAATTCTCTGCCTTAAACGACATATTTCCGCGATCGATTGTGATGAATTTGTGAATATTTCGTGACAACTTATTCACGGAAGATTGACACTAAGTCCGACGGTTGTGTGATTGAACGAACTCTTACCACGATACACCGAGTCATCGGTCTACACGGGTGCGATTCAGCGATCTCTCACCGCAATAAACTTGCTAGATGGTGTACGGAAGAGTAATCAAATCACTACTCATATGCTATATACCACTGCCAGCAATTAACTCCTTAATCAACCCTTTTCCAGGAGCAATAACACCATGCTAAGAAACGCCACCGCCGTGCTGTTTGCCTGCAGTGCCATGACGATCGTCGGTTGTTCATCAAGCGATGACGACGACACCTCTGCCGGAGGCGGCACCGAAGCCGGAATTTTCAGAGTCTCGGTTACAAACCTCACTACGGGTCAACCAATGACACCGCCTGTGGTTGCTCTTCATGATGCTTCCGTCAGTCTTTTCACAATTGGTCAAGCCGCGAGCCCTGAGTTACAGGCTATCGCGGAAGATGGCAACAACGATCCGATGGTTGCATTGGCAGCGTCGTTATCAGAAGTGAGCGCTTCCGGCGTAGCCCCCGGACCATTCGGCCCAGGTGAGACAACGTCGATCGTCTTAGAGACAGAGGCTGCTGACCAGGTACTCAGCGTGGTCAATATGGTCGTTTGTACCAACGATGGCTTCTCCGGTACTGACTCGATGGCCTTACCAACAGGCTCTGATACGCTCAGCTTTGAGGCGGTGGCTTACGATGCAGGTACCGAACTCAATGAACTGGATCCTGATTACTGGGTGGCGCCTTGTGGTGGTAGCGGTGATAACTTGCATGAAGACGAAGGCGGTATCACGACCCCTCATTTAGGTCAGACAGGTACGGGCGATTTTGACTTCGTCGGTACAGAATCTGTAATTCGCATAGATGTCGAGCGCCTCGAATCAACAGAAGGCACTTACGAAATTGCGTTCACGAACTTGAGTGTCGGCCAACCGATGACACCTCCCGTGGCTGCAATTCATGATCCTTCCGTGAGTCTTTTCACGATTGGTGACGCCGCTAGCCCTCAGTTACAGGCAATTGCCGAAGACGGCAACAACGCTCCAATGGTTGCATTGGCGCAGTCCTTAGATGAAGTATCCGCCGCTGGTGTGGCATTTGTTGATCCTGCCAACCCAGGACCAATTCAACCGAGTCAGACGGCCAACCTCACACTGGTCACTGACGGGGTTGCTCAGGTTTTCAGTGCGGTCAATATGGTTGTATGTACCAACGATGGTTTCACTGGATTCGACTCGATTGAGTTACCAACCGGTTCTGATACGCTCACTCTGACTGCCGTACCATATGATGCAGGTACAGAGACCAACGTTCTGGACCCGGACTACTGGGTACAGCCTTGTGGTGGCAACGGTACAAACATGCATGAAGACGAGAACGGTGTCACCGGTCCTCACCCGGGTCAGACTGGCACAGGCAACTTTGACTTCGTAGGAACCGATGCAATTTTGGAAGTCACAATTGCTCGTGTAGTCGAGACTGGCGGAGAAGTTGACGGTGGTGAAGTTGATGGCGGAGAAACTGGTGGTGAAGTTGACGGCGGAGAAGTTGATGGCGGAGAAACTGGTGGTGAAACAACTGGTGGTACACCGGGTGGAAGCTTTGGTCCAGTAGTTACTGCTCTCCAAGCTACTGGACACGGCAATTTTGTCGACTTCCTCGACACTTCTATCGGTAGCCCTTCTCTGGAAGACAATACCTGGACTGTATTCGCACCAACTGACGCTGCACTAGCTGCAGCTACGGGTACCGTTAGCGAGCAGGATCACATCTTTGTAGGTGGCAATCTGGATCCGGATGCCTTGGCAGCGTTGGCTGAAATCGTCACGAATGGCAGCAATGCTTTCGCAATCGGCGGCGATGCTTCATCACTGACAGTTGGTGGGTTCGCAGCCACACTGATTGACACAGGTGATGCTGGTGCCACGGTTTACAGCATCGACGGTGTTCTGCAGTAAAGTCGTCGTCAAGTGACGATACGAAAAACCGGCTGTTCGTCTGATCAGCCGGTTTTTTTATGCCTGAAGGAAAATCTGCCTGATGCCTCGTATCAGCAATCCAAACCCCGGATCTTAAGTACCTGGAATATAACGCTGCAGGTACAGCGTCAAGCAAAATGCCAGTAAAGCCACCACGACCCATAAAATGGAACCTGTGGCTGCGATCAACATGGCATCAACGATCGATATTCCGGCGATCATGCTGACTACCGCACGTGGAATGTCTCCCGGATGACGGCGCAACACAAATCGCAAAGAGTAGATCAGCCAAAAGATAAAGATCAACACTGTAAGCCACGCTACAAGACTTCCAGTGTGGGTGGCAGCAGTATAAATCAACGGTATAGCCAGAAACGCTAGCGGCCACATGTTTTTGACCTCTCCCAGGTTCTCCTGCTTGGCGGTGTAAGTCAGTCCGATCAGATAGCACAACAATGCCACCGCACCAACATACAAAACACTTGATGGTTCGTTTGTTAACGTCCAGCCTGCGGTGATATAGACCAACATTCGGCACAGCCCCATGACGAAAGGACTCAATGGATTATTCTTGTGCCAGGCGTTGTACAGAACAACAGCAACTGCCAACGATATAGCGGCGCCAAATGCAGGCCAACCGCCGCCACCGGTAGTCATCGCACACCAAGCGATCAGCAGCATGGCAGAGCCCAACATGGCAAACCCTGAACAATAGACACTCCGGGCACTTACCATTCCTGACGGTATAGGACGTTCAGGGCGCTCGATTGCATCGATATCCTTGTCAAACGCATCATTGAGGAACATGCCTCCGGTATAGACAAGTGTCATGGCAAGCAGCAGAGCCAGTATTCGCCAATCATCTAGTGATGCGCCAGCTAACACGACACCTGCTATCGTATTACTCCATACCGTTGGTAGGTTGGACACACGGCCAAGGCGCAAAAAAATAGCGGTGTTCCAGCTCACGTGAGTATGTCGCGGACCCATTGCAATTCACGCACAATCGCCGCATCCATACTTTGCGTTCGGTATTGCTCCGGCAATACATTCCAGGTGTATGTTTCAACCTCGAGATGATTGCTTATCGGGTCGATTTTTTGTTTCTCCAAGGCCTCCCGCACGAAAAACTGCGTGGAAGAAAATTCCCCCAGGTCATCAAGAAAAACAGGCACATGAAAATGCACACGCCATTCGCGCGCTGCATTGTCATCTTTCAGTGCAGCGAAGGCATCAGCAAGATCCGTATACCGATTCAATACCCCATTGTGCTGCTCGACCACCTGGTGCAGGTACACGTTGTCTTCGAAGGGTCGCAGGATTTCGATAGTATCTCGTGTAACATTTTCAAGACGAAGCCCGGCACTGATCTGCACTTTTCCGATGCCAATACCCGCAGCGCGCAGGTCGGCAACACAAGCATCATAAGACTCGAACTCGACAGCTGCATGACACAAGTCCAGACACAAAGTCAGATGCTTGCGTAGCAATGTTTCCGCGTCACCCTGATCCAGCCCAAGCAAGCTTGCCAGTTGTGCCTGTGATTCCGAGCTGAACAGATGATCACTGAAAAAATTAACCGACTCCTCGATCGTTTCCAGAAAACAACAGGGTTCCGGTTCCAATGCCAACACAATGCATTTTCCCACACGCTGTTCAAGCTTAACCAGATGAGCAATGTGCTGAACCATCTTGCGCGCCATGGAGCAAATATCATCCTCACCGCTGACGCGAGCCTTGAACGCGCCGGGCACTGTGCTGATACTGCCGGTTTGACCTGCTGGCAGAAACTCGGCGAACACATCAGCAACCTGATTGGTGTAGCGCAGGCGTTCATCGTCTTGCCAATCTGGCAAATACACATCCTCCTTGACTCGTGCGCCATGAAACGGGCCGTAGGGAAAGGCATTGATCGTGAACACATAAAGCTTGTTGTCAGCCAGGAAAGTTTTGAACTCAGCCAACGCAGCAGGTGCTGCAAGATCATTAACAGCATCGGCTGACAGCCGCAGACCAATACCGAATTTGTCGTCAGGACTCAGGGCCTGACGGATTTGTGGCATGAAGCGCGCAAGATTGCCGCGAACCTCAGCCCAGGATTCACCCGGATGTATGTTCGAGCAATAGCTGAGGTGGCTTATTGCACCATTGGCAAGTGAGACTTTCACCGATTCTGTCCAGGTAGTGACAAGGAAATCAGAACAACAGCAGCCGCCAGCTGCCGCATCTGATCTTGATGCCATTAGTTAAACACGAATTGTGTTGCCATGAAACCACTGTGCTCAGTATCATCGAATGATGAAACAGACATTGGTAATTCTGGTGGTCGGCTTAAGCCCGGCTCTGGTTGGCGAACACACGCCGCATCTGCAAAAACTTAGCCGCCGTGGTGGTATCCGCCCACTGAAAGCCGTAACCCCAGCGGTCACATGTTCAGCCCAGTCAACTTTGTTGACCGGCCTGATGCCTTCTGAGCACGGCATAGTCGCCAATGGCTGGTACTTTCGAGATTTATCTGAAGTTTGGCTATGGCGTCAATCGAACCGCCTTGTCGCGGGCGAGAAAATTTGGGAAGCAGGCAAGGCGCGTGATGCGACGTTCACTTGCGCCAAAATGTTCTGGTGGTACAACATGTACTCGACCGCCGACTGGAGCGCTACGCCCAGGCCCATGTACCCCGCAGACGGACGAAAAATTCCCGACCACTATAGCTATCCCGCTGGATTGCACGACGAACTCGATGAAAAATTCGGGCAGTTCCCCCTGTTCAAATTCTGGGGCCCCATGGCGGATATCACCTCCAGTCGCTGGATCAGTGACGCCACACGGCATGTCATGGACACCCGTAACCCAACCCTGACGCTAACTTATCTGCCACATCTTGACTACAACCTGCAACGCCTGGGTCCTGATCTGGAACATCCGAAAATCCAGAGCGATCTGCGCGAGGTGGATGAACTATGCGGTGAATTGATTGATGCCGCCAACAAGCAAAAGCAAAACATCATTATCGTATCCGAGTACGGAATCACACAAGTGAGCGATGCCATACACATTAATCGTGCACTGCGAGAGGCCGGGCTCATTCAAGTTCGTAATGAGCAAGGCCGGGAACAATTTGATGCAGGGGCTTCTGATGCCTTCGCGGTAGCTGATCATCAAATCGCACATGTGTACGTCAACAACCTCGAGAAGCTCGCGCAAACACGAGCTCTACTCGAAAAGCTTGATGGCGTTGAGCATGTGCTAGACGATGCAGGCAAGAAGTCCTGGGGATTGGATCATGAGAGATCCGGTGAACTGGTGGCTATAGCCAAAGCAGACCGCTGGTTCAGCTACTACTATTGGTTGAATGATAAGCGTGCGCCCGATTACGCGCGTACCGTTGATATCCATCGCAAACCAGGTTACGACCCGGTTGAGCTCTTTATTGACCCCGAAATCAAGCACCCGATGCTGGCCGTTGGCTCACGGCTGGCGCGGAGAAAACTCGGCTTGCGTAATTTGCTTGATGTCATTTCCCTGAAAGACACCAAACAAGTTAAAGGCTCGCACGGTCGCCCAACCGATGATCCAGATCACGGACCCTTGGTGATCAGTTCCGAAGCCGGCTTGTTGCCGGATGGAGAAATTGAATCCACCGCATTCAAGGAGTTGGTGCTACGGCACGTGTTCGAGTAAATACTCAATCAGATTACAAAAAAATTCTCATGAGTCATTGGTAGATAAGCGCATCAAACATCGATCGATGTTTGGCCATGTATATCTTGAACCAGACTGAAAACAGCTCTGGTTGACTGGATATTTTTTCCAGTATTTCAGGAATGGTCAACCATTGGGTAGCGGAGACCTCATCAGGATTAAATTCCGCTGGTAATACAGCTGCTTCAAGGTTGCCGTAAAAGCAATGTACATGTTCGTTTTCGTACAGTGTGCCAACGCGTGCAGCGTAGTCGATACGACCAAATTCTCTCAGGGGCACTTCCCAGCCCAACTCTTCTTGCAAGCGTCTACCAGCACATATCTGTGCATCCTCATTCCAGCGCGGGTGGGAGCAGACAGTGTTAGCCCACAGGCCACCCGAATGGTATTTTGTGTCAGCACGTTTTTGAAGTAATAAACGCTGGCCATGGAATACGAAAATGGAAATTGCCACATGCGGTACATTGCGCACGTGGGCATCAAGTTTTTCTATGGGATAACGCTCGCGAGATTTATCGTCACCGATGCCAGTGATCAGCTCCCGCAAGTTGTTATCTATGACAGCCGTACTCGTACGAGTCCTCATTCCGTCATTACTCGATGATCAGATTGTTTACATTACGTTTGTTGGCTGGCTCTTCCACCAATGGCTCACGACCGCCACGTAAGATAGAATTACCCTCATATACATTTCGCTGGTCGACAGCAGGCGGATCCAGCCAGTCGTTCTCGTGCATCTGACCACTCTGCCCATAGGCGTCAAGAGCATTCTGATAGCAGACCAACCTGACATGCTCTTCGGGAATACCCCGTTGCAATGCAAGCGCTGCTGTTTTTGCGACACCTAGTGGTTCAGAAATTCCCCAGTCACAGGCGGAATCGACCATTATTTTCTGCGCACCATATTCAGCCAGAATATCCACCATCCGTTCATTACCCATCTTGGTTGATGGATAGATGGAGAATGCGGCCCAATAGCCACGATCGAGCACTTCTCGCACCGTTTCTTCATTGTTGTGATCGACAATGATTTTCCCTGGATCCATACCGTGTTCTTCGCACACATCCATTGATCGGCTTGTGCCACGTTTCTTGTCTCGATGCGGTGTATGAATCATGACGGGTAAATCGAGCTCTTTCGCCAGTTCCAACTGTTGCCGAAAATAACGATCCTCCAATTCCGTTTGTTCGTCGTAGCCAATTTCGCCAATCGCGACAACCCCCTCCTTGAGTGCAAATCGCGGCAGAATTTCCATAACGGCCTCTGCCAATTCTTCATTGTTTGCCTCCTTTGAATTGAGGCCGATTGTGCAATAGTGTCGAATGCCGAATTGACCGGCTCGGAACCGCTCAAACCCCAGAATCGCTGATAAATAATCGGTATAGGTAGCCACATGCGTGCGGGGTTGACCGATCCAGAAGGCCGGTTCTATCACCGCCACTACACCTGACTTGGCCATGGCCTCGTAGTCGTCGGTTGTGCGCGAAATCATGTGCGCATGAGGATCAATAAACATCATGTGGTTTCTCCATTCGTTCGGGTTCTGTCTGCAGAACCGCCGACGGAATCACCGAGCATGTCCCACGTCAGCTCACCCTTTGCGATGGCAGCTGATTCATCTGGAAAACGACTGAGTAAGTCAGACGCTATGGGATCGGAACATTGTGACAAGGCCAGCAGCGCCGCCAGACGCTCAATCTCGCTAGAAGATTCGGTAACACGGCGTAAATCGTCAATCATCTCCGTTGTAGCGAACGGTCCCACACACCGCCAGAGTTCTGGTGTAACCGCCCGATTAGCCGCCCAGCGCTCATGCGCGTAGTCACAGAGTATGCGGGCCAGTTCTGCATTGGCACGTTCGTCCAAGCCTTGAATAGGCGCCAGAGTACTGTCGATGAACAGCGCCTTCAAAACCATATGATTCCAACGGTTTTGATCAAAATGGTCACGCGGATACGAATTGTGGTGGGCAATAGCTTCAAACACTGCTCGTATATTGGTGCGCAAGCCTTCACCTATCTGAGCATCCAATTCGGCACTGTGCGGGTAAAACGCGATACCGCGATAGAACGTTATCGATTCATTCAAATCAGCAGTTCGACACAGATCTTTGAACAGGCAAGCAAATGCTTTCTCATCTTGCTCGGCAACTATGTTTAACATGAGAATGCGTGCAGCGGTTTCAACCGTCCATTCCCGAGTGTCCCAAACGCGATTGCTGTCACGACGTGCAGCGTCTATTTCGGCTTCAGATAAATTCAAATCAGCTCGACCGAGCTTACGCGGAACCAAACCCAGCGATATATGCAGATCGCGAACAGCGCCAGATTCTCGGAGCAGGGTCAGACGTGATTGCAACCACCGCCAATTGTCATTGGACAGGCGAGCTTGCAGCCAAAGTTCCAGAATTTTTGTTACGTTTTGAGACATCACGCTCTGTCAAAAAATGACTGAATTACCAACAATAAGCCCGCCAGCATAGCGCGGATGGGCGTCAGGATCTATTACGCCGTTTCATCCATTCAATCGCTTGCCGGACATGGGACTCTTCCATGGCATGCACTTCAACCCCTTGCCCAAGACCTGCAAGCAGGGTAATGGTCATTTCGCCACCGAGATGTTCGCGAAAATCACTGAGACCCTGCAACACTTCGAATCGGGCATGTGTGTTTTTGCTCTCCAGACTCGGATGCCAAAGCTTAAAACCGAGATGCTCGAGCAAAAAGCAGATACGCTCATCTGCCCCTGGCTCGAGAAGGCCACAAAGTACTGAATAACGTGCATCCAGTGCAATACCAATCGCCACGGCTTCACCGTGCCGAAGGTGATAACGCGTGATGGTCTCCAAGCGATGCGCCGCCCAGTGGCCAAAGTCCAGCGGACGGGCGCTGCCCGTCTCGAAGGGATCTCCACCCTGCCCAATCTGTCGCATGTGCAACTCCGCACACCGCTTGATCATGTAGCTCATTGCAGAGCGCTCGAACAGAGCCAGTTCATCAGCATGATGCTCAAGCCAGGCATAGAAATCAGCGTCTCGGATCAAGGCGACCTTGACCGCTTCCGCCATGCCTGCAATTTTGTCTCGCTCAGGCAAGCATTCAATAAAATCGTAATCATTGAGCACAGCGAAAGGTGGCGCGAATGTACCTACATAATTCTTTTGCCCAAAGAGGTTCACGCTATTCTTGACCCCTACGCCAGAGTCGTTTTGCGATAGCACCGTCGTCGGTATTCGCACATGCCGAATACCTCGATGCGAGGTTGCAGCCACCAGCCCAACCGCATCGAGCAATGCGCCACCACCAATACCCACAACATAGGAGTGGCGATCGATATGTTCGTCTGACAGAGCCTTTTGCATTTGCTCGATGAAATGCAGATCGGATTTTATTTGTTCACCAGATGGCATGCATATCGGTGGCACAACCAGCTCGATTTGTCGCGAATAGGCTTGTGCATACTGATCAATGGCATCGAGCAAACCCGGCATGGCTTTGACAACCCCATCATCCACGAAAACTATCATGCGATGGCGCTTGTCAGCCTCCAGATGGCAAAGCGTATCGCGCAGTACCGGATTGTCGGATTTGAACAGGCCATTGGTAAAACAAACCGGAAAAGCGTAGCTGACTGTAAATTGCTGCCAACTGGTTTCGGTTTCGACGTGGGCGGGATCCTGAATCGGGTCCATTGAAATCATTGCAGTTTTAGGTTCGAATCGCTCATCGCTGACTTATATTTGTTTAAGTCAGCGTAGTCATTCTGATTTTATAAAATTCTCTGAGGATCAATATTTACTACATGCCGATCCCGCAAGCAATAGGCAGCGTCCTCAATTGAGACAATGATAGTACTCTGACAGCCGCTTCTGTCAAAGTCAGTTCGCCATGCGTATTCATGGATGGGGTGGCGTTCTATGTGTTCGAGGATACATATACAGAACAACACAAATGCCAAGATCTGGCGCAGGTTAAAAAAGAGACGTAGAGCTAAGGCCCAGGTTTGTATGGCGCCTGCGTTCAAGCACCCAATTTCTTATGAGTCCCATCGCAATAGGGAAGCTTAGCGCTTTGCTTACATTGACACAGATACGCATCTCCACTTTTCTCAGCGGTAAATACCGTTGGCGAAAAAGTACTGCCCTTATGCGAACCATCACAGAACGGTTGTTTAGCTGACTTTCCGCAGCTGCAGAAAAAATACTTCTCCCCTTCAACGAGCTCGACTACTGCAGGCTTTTTATCTGCAATTTCTGCTTTCATGGTGTTTGGTTCCGGTTAGTGAATACCCCTCACAATAACCTGTCACAGACAATACGACAACCAAAGGCGTGATGAAACAGGGAGAAACCGCAACGTTTGAAAATTCAAGCTATCGAACTTGTTTGTTCGAAATACGGAACAAACCATAAATAGAGATGCACCCCTTGTAATGCCAGCTTCCATCGTTACTTAGCGTGAGACCACTCGACCCGACCGGCGCCGATTTGAACCGGCAACGGCCGGAATTGTCATAGTATCGATGTGTTCGAGAATATCCGGCTCACGAGAAGACCCAATGACGTTTCGTATTATCGCGAGATTACCACGACCACTTGCTGCTTACCTACTCGCCTTGTCGATACTATCTGGCTTTGGCCACGCCACTGACAACTCAAATGAGAAGATTGCTGATCTAAGCCTGCAACTCTTTGCAACCCAAGGACTCGCGAAAGCGTCAATCGCTGCAGAGCTTGCCGCTTTCAATGACAAGAGCCTGATCCCGACCCTGGTACTTGCCATGCGCTGGACGGGATCAAATATTCATGTCGCTCGCGCCTTGACCGAGCTCACTGGAGAAGAAATAACCACCTGGCACGATGCCTACGAATGGCAAGAGCGCCATCCAGAGATTATCCCCCATGCAAGCTATAAAACCCTGAAGCTCAGATTTTTAGGCAATACTGATGCACGATTCAAAACCCTGTTTGCCGACCCGCATGGTTTACCTGAGAATATGCGCATCAGGCTTGAGGAAATCGTCTGGGGTGGTGTGCAGTTTGATGGTATTCCATCATTGGATTACGCCACCATGGTAAAGGCCCCTGAGGCTGATTACCTGCTCGAAACGGATCTCGTATTCGGTATCGAAATCAACGGCGATGCACGCGCTTATCCATTGCGAATAATGGGTTGGCACGAGATGGCCAACGATGTGATTGGTGGCGTACCAGTTGCTCTGGCTTATTGTACGTTGTGCGGCAGTGGTATCTTGTACGAGACTTTGCTTGAAGGCTTTGATGAGCCCCTGGCATTCGGTTCATCCGGCCTGCTCTACCGCTCCAACAAATTGATGTTTGACCGTGCGACCAATAGTTTGTGGAATCAGTTCAGTGGTGAACCTGTGGTAGGTTCACTAGCCAGCAGCGATATAAAACTGAAGGTCAGGCCCATAGCAATCACCACCTGGGAATCCTGGCGCAAACTACATGAAAGCACCACAGTGCTGTCATTGCAGACCGGCTATATTCGTAATTACAGCTCAGGGTTTGTCTACCAGGATTATTTTTCCAGCCCCGACTTGATGTTTCCTGCCATCATTAAAGATGAAAATCAGGCATTGCGAAAAGACTATATTTTCGGTGTCAGGAGTGTTGCATCCAGTAAAGCATGGCCTTTGTCTGCCTTCTCAAATGAGCCACTTATTAATGACAAGGTAGGGAACCTGTCTATCGTACTAATAGGAGACGCGACGACGCGTACTGTTCGTGCCTATGAACGTGAAGAAGGTGAGGTATTTTCCGTGTCAGCCACCGGGGAAATCACCACGCATAACTTGCAATGGAAATTAGATGAGCAATTTCTCGTCTCAAGCGATGGCCGACAAAAACGCGCAAGACTCCCTGGACATATATCCTACTGGTTCGCTTGGGAGAATTTTATGGGTGTGAAAAGCGAGCTGTACCAACCTTGATTTGCCAAGATCGAGGCACAGTACAGCGCGAGCGATTCACGGGGAATTATGCCACGCTTCGACCGTTGCGCTTTATGACGTTGCGCCCTATAGAGAACGACTTATCACGAAGCCACCCCAGACAGGATTACGAGCCTGACCAACATCGATCTCGGCAGAACGGGCTCTAATGAACATACCGAAACGGTAACCGCCACTGAGCTCGGTAAGAAAACCGGCCCAACCCTCAGCAACAATCGGATTTAGTTCGTCAAAATCGAAGGTAACTTCACTGTCGCGGAACTGGCCTTGCAATATGGCGTTATACAATCGGGCCTTGACGTTAAGACCCGCATACAAATAGGCCTCACGGTTGGAAGTCTTGGTGCTGCCATCAGGTGGGTTACCAATACTGATGTATTCAGCTGGGTGCGGATTGAAGGTATGCCATGGGCGTTCGAGACGACCCCAGCGCATGCCAAAGCCTACGCTTGCATCAGTGGTAAAACCTACGCTCGCTTCCGAGTTAACAGTGAACTGCGTGCTTAGGCCTGGGCCACCGCCTTCAATCAACGTCTTTGCTACCGAAAATGAATAGCGCGCTGTTGGCTCACCACCGTCAGATATCTGGTTATCCCAACCTTCGGGTTCATCGCTACCGATGACCGTGTGAATTCCACTTTGCACCGAGTCCGCCAACCCTAATCCAATAAGCCCGAAGGTCAACACGGATTGGTACGAGATTTTTCGATCAGGCAACACGTGTTGGGCGGCGTTGGCCACAAAGAACAGACTGGCGTAAGGGTGATCATTCGGAATGGGTTCAGAGATAGTGATATCACTAGGGGTGAACAAAGTAAATCCGAACTCGATGGTGTGCCGGGTCACATGATTTTGATTGATAAACAATCGCTCCAGACCTGTTAAACGAGTGACAGCACCTCTTGCGCGGTCCAGACCAAATAACCAGTCACGGGTTCCGCCGCCAGTTATTGCCAGGGCAAGGCCACCGGTGTAATCCTGATCACGCCCACCGCCGGTGAGTAAGTCATTATCAACATTAAGCGACCAGGCACCAATGCGGCGCGGCTGTTCCCCTGGCGCGGTTATCGCTGGTCGTGTTAGATCAAACTCGTTAGCGGATGTAATCTCCGCAGCCTGTACAACACTCGTTGACAGACAAACTGCAGCGGCTATGCCCAAAGCGCGGAGCGCCTTAGGATCAGTTAAAAAAATGCTTGAGCCGCGACGTGTTACCGATGGAGTACGGATCATAGAGCTCATTCTCAAAAACAAGGACCTTGTGACTGTACACAAAAGTTTAACAATTTATTACAAATTTCATACAGATAATTAAGACGGAAAAATTGCCATCTATGGGCGGCCCGCCTTGAGTGCTAGGGAATATGCACTGCCAGGAGCGAGATCGTGTATGGCTCTCTATCACGCCATAGCCACTGACTATACCGGCAGTATTTCACATAGCGATAATGTAGAAGTAGCCGTCACCATCCTTTTTCCAACAGCGCCAATTAATTGATCCTGCGGAAAGCCCGTTCAAATAGCCAATTTTGACAGGGAGTCTACATAGGCTGGTCACCACTGAAACTTAAAAGTGTTTCGAGGTCCTACCCTGTAATGAGACAGAAAATCCAGATGTGTACGACCTTATGCTAACTTTGATCATGAAAAAATTTTCGCACCCCGCAATAGTGATAATGACTTTGGGATTGCTGAGCGCTTGTGGTGGCTCGGGTAGCGGTTCGAACCCTGAAGATGCTGATTCGGAAAGCCTCATTGATACCAGCATTCCACCTACGGAGAGCATCCCGCCTACGGCCGATGACGGCATTGACCCGAGCGACCTTGTGAGTGGAGGAAGCTTGATACCTGCGTTGTTTGGTACCCGAACTGATTTGGACCTCGATTACGCCCAATCAGGCGTCGATGTAATTGAACGACTAAGCGATAGCTTTATTTTGCCCGAAGACATAGACGTGTTCTTTGTCGACTGTGGTATCGCAAACGCCTTCTACATCCCACCATCCATATCATTAGTCGGCGAACAAGCACCTGAAGATAATGACACGCAGGATCTACCACCAACAGAATCCGAAGTGACTCAACAACCACGAAGTGCCGGCGGGTCCATTGTCATGTGTCACGAGCTAACCCAACTGTTCGCAAATTTCTACAACGAAAAAGACCAGGCAGTTAGTGCGAGCATTTTTGTTCTGATGCATGAGCTAGGGCACGCCCTGGTCAATCAACTGTCTCTACCGGTACTGGGTATCGAGGAATCCTACGTCGATGGTTTTGCCGCGGTATTTCTTGGTGAAGCGGGACTGAGTGAAGGGTCAGTACTGGCCGGTTGGTTTTTCGGCAGCCAGCCTGAAACACCTTTTTTCGATTCACATCGTGCCGGCCCACAACGATTGGGGGATCTAGCTTGCTGGGGCGTCGGTTCTGACCCAGCTCTGCTTGATGACCCCACTATCAGCAGTATCGCACTGCAACTGATGACAGGTGGACGAAATTGCCCAGCAGAATATGCACAACAACTGGCAGGACTGACTGCCGTGCTGGAACCACATACACCGAACGGCTTTCAGGATATTTTCGCTGGCGAAGAAAGCTTGTTTTAAGTGTTAACCAGCCTTGGAACCTGATGACTGTATCCGAGCCTGCGCGAGCAAAGTAACCGATGTGATCGAGAAAAATGCCTAGGCGGCCGAGCGATTACGTTATCTAAGGCGCGTGCTTAAAGGCGTCGTTGGTAAGTTCAAACTCGGTGGCGAGCATACGGCTGGTTCGACGAGCGCGATTCCGAATGGGCACAATAGCGCGAATGAAGAACTGAGGACTGACGCTGGATTCAACGGATACGAGAAATCAAACAGGAATGCGACATGAGCTTTAACTATACGGTCTAAGCCTACCGCGAGAACCAGCAGGTCATCGCAATTTATATTTGTTCATTAACTCCTTCGGTATATGACAGTAATCGCCCGGGCGCCGTAGTAGTCTGTTTTGATGTTCCGGATCACTACTGACAAAGTTGAAAAGTGGCAATACTTCAACCACTATCTGGTCACGGTCAGCTTTCGAGTCTATAAACGCTCGGGCCACATCAAGGTGTTTCTGATGTTTGCTGTATACACCGGTTCGATATTTCTTACCGATATCATTCCCCTGCTGATCGAGGCTATAGGGGTCAATAATTTCGAAGAACTCATGCATAAGCTGAGCCATCGATTGTTCGGCGATACAAAACTCGATACGAACACATTCGGCATAGCCATCGTATGCGCCTGCAGTTGAATCACTTGAACCATTGGCTCGGCCAGCCTCGGTTTCCTTCACACCCGGGATATGACGGAAGAACTCCTGAACTCCCCAAAGACAGCCACCGGCAAAATATACTTCTTCGATTTTTATCATGGAACTGCAGCCTGAGTTATTCAGTTATCTTGCGCAAACTATCAAGGTTTGGCGGCAGTATTTTTAACTATGGTGTTTATACGAAAGGAATTGCATGCTGTTCCAGACATACAGCTTTAAAAGCGAACACCTAGCAACGCGCCGATCAAAAAGATAAAACCTTCACCGACATCTTCCCCATCGGTATCAACATTAATTTCAAATCCAGCCGCCGCAGACGGCGTGAAAAAATATTTTTTGCCAAACGAGCGGTGCCAGGAGACTTCAACGGTTGGCTGCAGCACGGTGACATTGGTTCGCCCGCTGACTTCTGAAGGGGTATCGATATTATCTCGCCAATCCAGTGAATTAAACCACACGTCTGTTCTGAAGCTAAAAGAAAGCCCGGTTAACCCTGGATGAAGATACCGTTTATAGCCTAACGTAAATCCAGCTCCATCGCCGCGCTCATCTTCATGCACCCCGAAGTCTTCATGTCTTATCTCTTGAATACCAAGACGAAGATGTACCGCTTGCCGATCGTCAAATGCGTATTCAAATCTGACTCCCGGGATAATACCCGTTCGATAAACTTGTAGCTCGAAACTGATATCGCGGGCCGACTTGTCAGCGCCATACACAGTAGGCGGCACCATAGCCAGGATGATAAAGCCAAGACATACCCATCGTCGCACTGAAAAATAATTTTTAAAGTAATACAAAGCAGCCCTACCTTTAGTATTCGTTCGCCACAGCATTGTTTACGCCTACCAAGAGTAGGTACAACGACTGCACCTTATCAGCTAAAAATGTTGCTGACTATAATTCGATCAATCCCGATAGATGTTTTCTTCTAGTCGACGGAAAACAGGCAATATTTAACCTTTACAACCACTTGCCACTCAGCTCTAGGCGTAATCTAATCCAGCTAATAGTTTTCAGGCAAAGCCAGTAGAGTCATCACAAGCTGTCGGCGCTCAACAAATCATTCTCAACCAATGAATGTAATGTTGTCATGTAGCCACCGCTACGTGCGGGTCGCGAGGTATCGGACGTTATGGCTACGACGACACCAGCTTCCGGGATCACGTGAATGAGTTGCCCTCCGTATCCACGAGCATAAGCGATGTGATGATCGCCGAACGGGCGCAGGAACCAACCATACCCATAGGCATCATTCGACCAGGGCGATACGGTACGTGGTATGAAACTCTGGGTGACCCATTGCTTGGCCATAACTTGCTTCTCGCTCCAGCGACCAGCCAAACGATACAGCTCACCAAAACGTAGCATTTCCAGCGGTGACATAGACATCTCATTGCCGCCAAGGAATCGACCTTGAGGATCACGTGTCCAAGGGGCGAACTCAATTCGCAAAGGCTCTCCAAGCCATTCACGAGTCAGCGTCAATAAATTCTTTCCAGTTACTTCAGACAACAACGCTCCAAGTACATGCCAACCTGCTGTCGAATACAACATCCTGCTACCAGGTTCCGCCGTGAAAGGTCGCGACAAGGCATAGCGCACCCAATCATCACTAGCTGCCCAACGCCCATAATTAGGCCCGGATTGACGCTCAAGTCCAATGCGCATCGTCAGGAAATCCTGCACGCTCAGTGCGGCCACGCGCGGATCGACATTGGCAGGTAAAAGCTTGGGAGCGACCTCACCAAGTGTGGCATCCACGTTGACAAGCACGCCACGTTCGAGTGCACAACCAACCAGCGCTGCCACAACCGACTTCGACACGGATTTTACATTGACAGCCTGTGCCACCGGAGGACCACGAAAGGCTTCTGCGAAGACAACTTCTCCGTGTTGCATGACCACGATGGCGTGCAAGCGATCCACTCTTTTTGCTGCATTCGCCAGCCTATCGATACTGTTTTTTGAGACTTCAAAATTCGATTCAGTGTTGTCACCGGCCACAGCTATGCCTGGCAGGCTAGCTGCCGACAGATATGCAACAGCGCTTTTTAGCAAAGTACGTCTATTCATCGTTACAAAAGTGGTAGTTTGGCTGAAGTGGAATTAGCTATATGCATGTACCAGTACGAATAATCTGATACACCTTGATGACATATGACTATAAATACAGACTTCACCATAGAACTTTATTTATTAAACGCAGTCCTAGGCTACATCTCGCATACGTGCCATATCACGGGCAAATTTGATGAAAATAACCATAGTTAGTTTCTTGCTGAGCAGCACACTATTTGTCACATCTTTCGCCAATGCAGCCACAGCCGTCTTCGCTGGCGGCTGTTTTTGGTGTGTTGAGAAAGATTTTGAAGCACTAAGCGGCGTTAGCGCAGCCGTATCTGGCTTCACAGGCGGAACTGCCGAGAATCCGACGTACAGTGGCGATCATACCGGCCACTATGAAGCTGTCAAAATTACCTACGACCCTAATGTAATCACGTATCAACAACTGCTCGACCATTTTTGGGTAAATCATGATCCGTTTGACAGCATTGGCCAATTTTGCGACAAGGGCCCAAGCTACCTGAGCGCCATCTTCGTTGAAAATCAGGAACAGTTGGATTTGGCACAACAGTCAAAGCAGGCCGTTGTCGAACAATTCCCTGACAAGACAGTGGTAACACCAATTTTACCACTAAGCATTTTCTACCCAATTAAAGGGAACGAAATCCATCACCAGGATTTTTACAAGAAGAGCCCCGTTCGTTATAAGGCTTATCGATATGCTTGTGGAAGAGATAGGCGCTTAAGAGAAATCTGGGGCGAAGATGCGACGGTTTGACAATTATTGTTGGCATCGAGATCAATCTCACCCGTGCACTGTAGATGACCAACTGATTTTTTAAAAAAGCCAGCGCAGAATTATATATGTATTTGAACACCTTGCGCGAAATAAACCAACACACCCGATAGTTACGGCTCCGGATAACAGGTTGCCTGGACTAAAAAATAAAGCATGGTCGATGCGTAGAGACCCCGTTACACGGCGACAGAACGGAAATCCGATTTTTACCGTCCCGATGGGTAGCGTGGTTGGCACAAGAGGCGGAACTGATATCATATTAGACTTAACAATATAGGTCTAAGTAAAACTACCGTTACCGCGAAGCCGCTACCCAGAAGTACCTACTACCACGATACGTAATCAGTAGAGTCAGCTAGCTATTTTCTGTTCACCGACTCTTTGACGCAGCGCCTGTACCTTCTGCTGTGGTGATATCCTTGTGAACGAATCGATCTACCTGCTATTGCGCAGGGACAAGCCACTTTAGGAGAATCCAATGCGAGCCCTCTACGACAATGTTGATCCGGACGGTCTGCGAGAGTACTCGGTGGTATACACCGACCGTTCCTTGAATCACATGTCGAAGTCGTTTCAGTCGGTGATGACAGACATCTCTGCAATGCTTAAAGAGGCCTATAACGCGCACCGTGCCGTGATTGTTCCAGGAAGCGGAACCTTCGGCATGGAGGCAGTGGCACGACAATTCGCTCGCGATAAAAAATGCCTGGTCATCCGCAATGGCTGGTTTAGTTATCGCTGGTCGCAGATTTTCGAGACGGGCAATATCCCCTCGGACACCATCGTGCTTAAAGCGCGACGCGAAAAGGTTGGCAGCACAGAGCCTTTTTCTCCTGTCCCCATTGACGAAGCGGTCGCCACGATCAAGCGCGAGAAACCCGCGCTGGTATTTGCCCCACACGTGGAAACATCAGCAGGAATGATTCTGCCGGATGACTACATCTCAGCGCTTGCAGACGCGGTTCATTCAGTCGGCGGCCTCATGGTGCTGGATTGCATTGCCTCCGGTACGATCTGGATCGATATGCAAAAAACCGGCGTGGACCTTTTAGTCAGCGCACCTCAAAAAGGCTGGAGCGGCCCGCCGTGTGCCGGACTGGTGATGATGAGCGAACACGCAAGAGCTTCAATCGAACGAACAACAAGCGACAGCTTTTCCGCTGATCTAAAAAAGTGGTTACAGATAATGGAAACCTACGAGTCTGGCGCACACGCCTACCACGCCACCATGCCGACCGAATCTTTACGTGTATTCAGAGACGTCATGCAAGAGACTCAAGCCTTTGGATTTCAAAAAGCCAAGGATCGTCAGCAAGAGCTGGGCGACAAGGTTCGTGCAGCACTGACCGATAAAGGCGTAACAAGTGTAGCGGCCAGTGGTTTTCAGGCACCTGGGGTCGTTGTCAGCTACACCAGTGAACCCACCATTCAAAATGGCCAATCATTCGCAGCCCTGGGCACACAGATCGCAGCCGGCGTGCCATTGATGTGCGATGAGGGAGACGACTATTCCACCTTTAGACTCGGTTTGTTTGGGCTGGATAAATTGCAAAACGTTGACCGAACTGTGGATGTGTTGAAAACAGTGCTGGATCAGGTGATTATTGCGTGAACGAGGAATGCTCTAGACTGCTGATAATCGGCCAGCTGGTATAACAATGGGGATGGGTTCAGCAATCCGGATAAATTGCTCACTGGAAAGCATCAGCTAAGGCGCATTTTACTATGTGCATCATAAATCCTGATTGTATCGATGCTTGATGCCTCAGAAGCCGGGCTACGGCCAAGGCAGCGAATGCAGGCGTCCATGGATGATAATCCGGTTGCTCCAGTTGCGGAATGAACCGGTATTCCCAGTGTCTTTTTTTCACTCAGGCGTGTAGAGATCGTCTCGCGTCATTTCATTGATCAAAGGCTGATCGTTACGGTAACGCTTAACATTTTCACAGATCAGATCAACTGCTCGCTGTTCACGATCAGGTTCTCTTGGAGAAGTGTGTGGGGTGATCAGAACATTCGGAAGTGCCCAGAGCGGGCTATCCGCTGGTAGTGGCTCTTCACAGAATACATCCAGACCCGCGCCAGCAATCGCACCTGTTTGAATGCTATCGATCAGAGCGACTTCATCGACAACACCACCTCTTGCTATGTTGATCAAAAAGGCGCTTTGTTTCATTACCCCGAGCGTTTGTTTGTTTATAATATGATGGCTGTCGTTGGTGAGCGGCAAGGCGAGAACAACGTAGTCTGATTCCCTTAGCAGGCTGTCTAGCCCCCTTTTGTCAAAGCTGGTATACAGATGGTCAACGTATGGTAGATGGCCGCGTTTACGCCGATAGCCGATCACTCGCATGCCCATTGCAGAGCAACGCACAGCCAGTGCCTGACCGATGTGCCCCATACCGATAATGCCGACGGTGGACCTATAAAGTGATCGAAGATGTTCACGCCCTTGCTTTTCCCAGCGACAGTGGCGCTGCGAGTCAAGTAAATCAGCCGACCGATAGGCCAGCGACAGCATAAAAAAAAGCGCATGTTCAGCGAGAGTTTCCACCGAGTAACCTGCTGATCCCGACACGCGAATTCCACGAGTAAACAGCTCTGGGCGAGCTATCCGATCAATGCCGGCATGGGTCACGTGAATCCAACGTAAATGTTCACCCCGAATCTCTTCTACTGGCAGCAGGTTTTGCATCAATGCACCATCTGCGTCCCTCAGGCCATCGCGCAGACCTTCAAGATCATCGCCCGCTACGCGCAACAACTGGGCAGGAGCGTAGGCGTCGTTTAGCCGCTCCCATAGCGAACCCGTGTACTGTACGTTTGTGACAACCTTCTTTAACACCATGTTGGACAAGACTCCAGAGCGAAAGGTAATTAAAGATTTGCAATTAAAAATTACAATCGTGACCTTACCATGATCGCCAAAGAGTATTACTCCCGCAAGAACACGGGAGTAACTTCAAACAACTGTAACCAATCAGTTTTCCAATGCGCCGGTAAGCATCCAGGCCCGTAGCAATTGCGGAAATGTTGATCGATTGTTTTCTCCACCATGATTAAAGGAGGCCTCTAATCGTCGAATCAACCGGCTCATCTCGGGATAAAACGGACTTACATAAGGGACGCCACTACGGCTTTCCAATTCCAGCAGGCGATCATAGGCGATACCACCTCTGTATTGCGAATGGCAATCGGCACAGCGCCCACCTAATCTTCTCTGTATGGACGTGAATGTCACCGGCACAGGAGGTTCGCTCACTAAGGGGTCAGTTCCATTACTCAGCTCCCGAAAGTTGCTTCGACCATCCAAATCCCAATCAAAACGATTTGTGTTCATTTGACGGGATTCAAACTGAATATATTCAGACTCGTTGGTTCCAGTGCGGTAGCTGGTCTCGTAACTTCCCAATTCAATTTCACCGTTTCTGTCAAAGAAAAGGACAGACAGAGGCTGTTCCACATCACTGGGTAAGTCATCGAATGCCGTCCAGAATTCATCACCAACCCAACTGGCATCAATCACTCTTTCGCCCCAGACCAGCTGAAGTTTGAGCTCATCAGACATATAGGCGGGCACGTTGATTCCAAAATTTACACGAACCGTGCTTTCGCCAAGCGCACCTGCAGCAAGAGGATCAGATCCAATCAGTGATTCGGCGAGGTTACTTACACCATCACTATCATCGTCCCAACGGGCTGTATTAAATTGATTGGAGCTAACCTGAATGGACTCCGCCGCACTTGTGCCGGTTCTGTAGCGGGTTTCATAGGTGCCAAGAACGATCTCACCATTTCTATCGAAGAATGTGACCACAAGACTGTCTTCCGTATCAGCCGGCAGATCACCTGATACTACCCATGTTTCATCAACAACCCATCCTGCTGACAATGCTACATCGCCAAACCTGATACGTACCTGCAAGGAATCGGAAACATATACAGGCACTGTTATATCGAAATCAACCCGGGTAAAAGTGGTACCAGCCCCTCCAACCCCGCCGCTACCTTCGCCAGACACACTCACAGACTCACGCACTCCACTCGTGTGATTAATAACCACATAATCCCCTGGCGACACTTCGCACCCACTGCCACCTTCACAAACTGCTGAGTAAGTCCGTGCATCCTGCACCTGATACCAACCATCATCAGGCCATGAAATCATCCGCCCACTAATGGTAATTTCTGTTACTGAAGGGGCATCAGGATCTGGCGTTGGCGTGTCAGTAGCAGGAGTACCGCCGACACGGCGATCCTCAAACCGCTGACCCGTTGTGTGATTGATAATCACATAGTTGCCAGCCGCGACATCACAAGAGTTTCCTCCTTCACACACCGTCGTAAAGGTATCGCTGTTTTGAACTTGATACCAACCATCATCTGGCCAACTAATTGTAGAGCCGCTGATCGTGACCGCGCTCACTGTAGGCACAGGGCTTGAATCCAGCGTGCTATTCGCTCGGATGTTTTCAAAACGCTCACCAGTGGAATGATTAATCACGATATGGTTATTCGTATCAATCGTGCAGGGGCCATTTGTTTGGCTTGAAGTCTCGGATACACTGCCCTCACAAACAGTTTCAAAAGTATCCGCACGTTGTACCTGATACCAACCGTCAGCAGGCCATGTCAATATATTACCTGCCACTGATGGCATCGCCAGCCCCACTACTGGAAACGCGGACACCATAGTAATGACGGATATAAACTTCGTGGTTAACAAGTTTGGTCGTCTGCTGCTCATAAGATTATATTTTGACTATGTACTGAATGAACGAAAGATTAGCAGAGACCTACAGGCCCAGTGCGTAAAACCCTGTAAATGGTTAAATTACCCCACGAAACAAGAGTTGGCATACGCATTACTCTTACTGTGAAGTTGTGTAACGTTATTAAACCAATCGATTTCCTTACGTTAAACTGACTCCTGGGTGAACAACTCACATGAGCGAAAAACTCACAGTTTCATCATTAACAATTCACACTCCACTAAAATGAAGCAATTATCTCCCGAATCGCTTTGCGCAATCGTTACGCTACTGGTACTGCCATCATACGGCGTTGCCATGCCGACTGTTTCGGGTGATCGGCTCACCTGGACAGACGACGGTTGGCATCAGGTACAGCATGCCGATACCTACGAGACCATATGTGCAGGTAATGCAAGTGAAATGTCCAGTCTTTCGGGCGGCCCTTGTATTATTGATTCAGGCAAGTACATCGTGATCAATCACGCAACCGGCGAGCGTTTTGAAAACATTTCAGTTAGTAACTCTACTTCATCGACCGGTGATGAGGGTAGGCTCGAATGCACCAACAGTGATCGCTGGCACACAGATATCTATGATAGATACACTTTCGGATCGGTGATACTCCCAGAGCGAAGCATCATCATTCCCTGAACGTCAGTAGAAAACAGGAAACATAGGCGGCAATAGTGCTGCCTTGCTACGCGTGTCAGTTCGTCACCAGTCTCAAAATGCCTGAGTTATATCAGCAATCAGGTCATTCAGATCTTCGATACCAACCGACAGCCTTATCAGCCCATCATCAATACCGAGCGCTTTGCGCTGTTCGGGAGGTATCGATGCATGAGTCATTATGGCCGGATGTTCGATCAGGCTCTCCACCCCGCCAAGACTCTCCGCCAGTGCAAAAAGCTCAACCTTCTCTAGAAAACTGGTGGCCGCAGGTAGCCCACCTTTTAGAACGACAGTCACCATGCCACCGAAACCATTCATTTGGCGTCGAGCCAACTCGTGCTGCGGGTGTGATTTCAAACCCGGATAGTAAACACGTTCGACAGCTGCATGCGATTCAAGAAATTCAGCGATCTGTATAGCGCTTTCACAGTGGCGCTGCATGCGCAAAGACAGAGTTTTCAAACCACGCAGAGCGAGGAAACTGTCAAACGGGCCCTGTATCGCACCGACCGCGTTATGCAAATATTCCAGCTTTTCAGCAAGCTCAGGGTTGTCACGCACAACCAAAACCCCACCAATCATATCGCTGTGCCCATTGAGATATTTGGTCGCCGAATGCATGACCAGATCAAATCCAAGTTCCAGTGGACGTTGTACCCAGGGGCTTGCAAACGTGTTATCACAACAGCACAGGATGCCATGCTTTTTAGCGATCGCCGCGATCGCTTCGAGATCAGCAAGCTTCAATAGCGGATTGGTGGGAGTCTCGACCCAGATCAAACGGGTGTTGTCTTTGATCGCGCTTTCAAGCACTGTTAAGTCGGACAGGTCAACCATGCTGAAGTCCAACCCCTGAGATCCACGCCTGACGTTTTCAAAAAGCCGGTAGGAGCCGCCGTACAAATCATCCATGGTGATAACGTGATCACCGGGACTCAATGTGTCCAGCAGTGTAGCGATGGAGGCAAGTCCCGACGCAAATGCATAACCCTGATCCCCACTCTCCAGATCGGCAATACAGCGTTCATAGGCCATACGAGTCGGATTCTGTGAGCGACTGTATTCATAACCTTTATGGACACCAGGGCTGTCCTGTACATAGGTAGAGGTCGCATAGATAGGCGGCATGATAGCGCCAGTCGACGGGTCGGGTTGCTGACCAGCATGAATGGTACGCGTGGTAAAGCCGTGTCTGTTTTTAAAATTGCTTGCCATAACTAGTGTGTTTTATTTATCGGTTAAAAAACAACTGCTAAAGATTATTGAGTCATTGCTTTCGCTTACACGTATTTCTTGCCTACACATATGTCTCGCTTATATGTGTTTAAGTTAACGCACAGTTCGTCGCAGAAAATTCAACAAATCTATGCGGGTTATCAAACCACGAAATACCTTGTCCTTGACAATCATCGGCACCAGATTTTTCTGGAAGAGTGGCAGCAATGATTCCATGGGTTGATCCGCTTCGACAGTTTCCAGTTGTGTAGACATTACAGAGCTGACTTTCTCCTGAAAACGGTCCTGGTTTTTAAACACCGCAAGCAATATATCGGATTCATCAACGATACCCACAACTTTACCCTTCGCGTCGAGCACCGGCAGCTGGGAGATATCATAAAGTTTCATCCGGTTCAGCGCTATGAGCAGGCTGTCGTCAGGATTAGCCGTTACCGTGTCCCGCTGCAAATGCCTGTAGGGAATCAGATCACGCAGATCACCTTTTGCTTCGCGACTGATAAACCCCTGATCCTCCATCCATACATCGTTGTACATTTTTGACAGGTATTTGTTACCACTATCGCATACGAAGGTGACTACACGTTTGGGCTCGGTTTGTTCACGACAGTACCGCAACGCTGCCGCCAACAGCGTCCCACTGGAAGAACCCCCAATAATTCCTTCCCTTAGCAACAATTCACGCGCAGCCAGAAACGCATCAACATCGCTGACTGTATAAGCATGCCGAGTCATGGAAAGATCAGAGACCGGTGGTATGAAGTCTTCGCCGATACCCTCCACCAACCAAGAGCCAACCTCATCACTGAGATTTCCGGTAGTCACATACTCTGCGAGAATCGAACCTTCTGGATCAGCCAGTACCATCTCAATTGATGAGTCCACTGTGCGAAAGTAACGACCCAGCCCGGTTATGGTGCCACCGGATCCCACACCACAAACCATCGCATCCATTTTACCGCCCATCTGTCCCCATATTTCAGGCCCGGTAGTGTCAAAATGCGCTTTTGGATTGGCAGGGTTTTCAAACTGATTGATATAAAATGAATCCGGCGTTTCCTTATGTATGGCAAGCGCAAGATCCTGGTAATACTCAGGGTGGCCCTTGCCAACATCTGAACGAGTCAGCCTGACATCTGCGCCGAGCGCTTTGAGGTGCGATATTTTTTCCTGCGCCATTTTATCGGGCACGACGAGTATCAACTTGAAACCCATTTGTGCCGCAACCAGCGCGAGACCCAAGCCAGTATTTCCTGCGGTCGCTTCAATCAGTGTCCCACCAGGTTTTACCTTGCCGTCGGCAACAGCGGCTTCTATCATGGATTTGCCAATGCGGTCCTTGATCGACCCGCCAGGATTCTGATTTTCAAGTTTCAGATAAAGCTCGCAACAGCCCGTGTCGAGACGTGTCACTTTCAGCATCGGCGTGTTTCCAATGCTATCTAGCGCCCGATCGAACACCGGTGCAATGAGATTATTGTCGGATTTCTGCATACATCAGGCTCCTGATACAACTTTCCGTCGCCAGAAGCCTGCGGCGGAAGACATGATGGCCAATTCTTGTTGCTATTCAAAGCGAGCTGGCCGATGAACGATTCTGGCGTAACGCAAGCGCGGCCACAAGTGTACAGAGACCGGCGGCTGACACGATCAATGCATGCCAACCAGTTTATGGATAGAAAATACCCGCACTCAGTGTCGCCAGACTCGTACACAGGCAAGAAACGCCGTTACCAGTCCGAGAATATTATCACCTCGCTCCGCATCCTCGGTGCTCAGAGCTCCAATCAGCACATTAACTCCGTGATAATTGAATAAGTCCCATAACTGTATAAACGCACTTGTTTAAAGCCCGTCAATCCGGACTGGAGAACACCTCAGCGGGAATTAATTTATCAAGATTTTTTATTATTTTATTCCCAAAACACCACCTAACGCTTTAAGCGGGTTTTTACGCACCTTCCTCTCTTCCGCTTCCATGTATTTAAAAATACCATCAAGCGTTTTACCAGTGACGTGATCAGTCATACCGTCACTGCTTATGCCCAGCTTACCAAGTGATTTTATACTACTTATCTCATCTAACTGATCAAAAGCACCCGTATCGCTCATCGCTTTTTCAACTAGCGGGCGTATTTTTTCCCGTAATGTATCTTCGCTACTCTTGCGAAAGTGCTGGGTAGCGCCGTCACTTTCTGAAGCAATGTCAACGCCGTCTTTCAAGTTTATGCCCTCCGCCGCATCACGAAATATAGGTTTAGCTTCTTTAGCAGCCAGACCAGCCACATCATTTAAACTTTTAGTGAGATCTTTGCCAAGTCCAGATTTGCCGGCTAAACGCAACAACCCACTCGCTTTTTCCAAAGGACCAGGTAGTGATAAGCGTACCGCCTTATCAGCAAAAAAAGCGCCCGGTTTTCCCAATTTATCAAGCGCATTGTCAGATGCACTGGCTAGTAAACCGCTTATGCTCGCGTTTTGTGCAACCGCAGGAGTGCTGACAATAGCGATTAAAGAGACCGCGAACAAAGCCGCAGTAAGCGCAATACGACGGGTTGAACGGTACATAATACTCTCCAGAGATTAAATCCAAATTTTGGTTTTCGATACACTATGCAGACAACATCTTCAGAAAAGTGTTCATGCATCCACTGAAGAATTATTTGCCGACGACGTTCTCGCACCGGGTTACCACCGGATTATCCCACCTTTCTCATCCAACTCAAACGAGATTCCATAGTTTTTAACAGTTGAGAAAGGGGTATTTTGCCTCTGAAATCAAGGCAAATCGCTCGCGACAAGGCCCGAATCAGCCACTGTGCTGGTCGATATCAAAGAAACTGCAGATAACCACGCAGACAATGATTCAGTCAGAGTTTCAATGTGTTGCGATGACGTGAGCAACAATCGTCAGAGCTACTTCTAATGATGCGCCTGTATGTCCTTCTACGAGAATAAATGTAAGCTTACAGCGCGTTATCAAAGATATTATCGTGACCACTATACAGCTTTACCAGAACTGCCTCCTCAACAGCAACGATTCTTCCTCGAGGACTTACAGAACAATTCGCTCTTTGACCAGTTTTTTGAGGTTGGGATGTGGGACCAAATAACGACCAATTGCCAGATAGTCGATGTTGCCCAGCAGGAATGCCCTGACCGCGTCTTTCGGTGAACAGACTATCGGTTCCTCGTGCATGTTGAAGCTGGTGTTGATCACAGCAGGTATGCCCGTAATTTTGTGGTACGCACTGATTATTTTATAAAAACTCTCGTTCGTGCGCTCGCTTACAAACTGCGGCCGTGCGGTTTTGTCTACGTGAACGGCGGCAGGGCATTTGTCCGCCATATCGTCGGTACAATCAAAAGTGATTGTCATAAACTCTGACGCCTTCTCACAGCCCTCGAAATTTAAAAACAGATTGTACTTTTCGCTGTCCAGTACTGCTGGCGCGAAAGGCATGAACTCGGTTCGTCCAAGCTGATGATTTAACCAGAGGTTTACTCCGGGATCATGCGCCGAGAATAACACCGAGCGATTGCCAAGTGCTCTCGGACCGTACTCCATCCGACCATTGAATCTTGCAACAATGTGATTTTTGGCTAGCAGATCGCCTGCAGCTTCCTCAAGGCTGTCGGGCTTTTCATATTTCAGGTTGTTCGATAGTAATTCTTTTTTGATTTCATCGTTAGTGTATGAAGGTCCATGGTAAACAGTACTTACCGGCTTTGGCCGTCCAACTTTATCGAAAGCAAGCATAGCTGCACCGGTAGCACAGCCTCCGTCTCCCATATTGGGGTACACAAAAACGCTATCTACGCCCGCTATCTCATGAATTCGCTGATTGAGTTTCACATTAGCATTCACGCCACCAGACACTGCCACATTGCGCAGGCCAGTTTTATTCACCCAGTACTCGCACACTTCTTTGGTGACCTGCTCCAGTACATGCTGATACGCCGCTGCGACATCACGTTTTGCATACTTTTGTGCAAGTGCTCGGGCAAAATAGTAATTCATGCTTGCTTTGAGGCGTATATCACCATCTCTGGTATCAAAACGCTTGTGCAGTATCGGCCCAAGTATTTCAGGGTTACCGTAGGCTGCCAGACCGACTATTTTCCCTTCATGTCTACCGGGTTTAAAACCCAACGCACTGGTGACCATTTCATAGAACTGGCCGAGCGAATTAGGAAACGAGAATTTTATCAATGGCGTAAGGCCATCTACACCACCTGTATAAACGCCACCACAATTACCGGACCCGTATCCATCAAGAGTGACTAACAGCGCTTTGTCGTAGCCGCTTGAATAGAACGCATTGGCCGCATGAGTATCGTGGTGGTTGAAACGTTTTAATTTTCCTTCAAGGTCAAATTCCTTTAGACCTTGCATGAGCTCACAGCCGATCCTTTGGTGATCTGCGATCGCTTGTTCTAGCCACATGTCATAGAATTTTCTATGCAAAGCCCAGTCAATCTTCGCGATGTTTGTAGAAAATCTGTATATCCAGTTTTTCAGAAAGCTCTTTGACGGCATGAATTCTTCTTTTTCTGCGTCAAGACCGGGAATCTGTGTGCTCAGATCGGGCTTGTATCCGTTTTCATCCAGCTGCCTGAGCGCCCGAAGTGATTCCCGAGTGCAATCACTGCTGTAATAGTTTTTATCGATGGCAACGGACTCACGCATTAACCGCACTTCTTCATCAACATCAAGAAATGCATAGGCAACAGCATAAATATCTGCAGCAGTCCAGCCGGTTTTTTCAAAACCCATTTTCATGGCAAGGCTCGGGAAGCCGCCCTGAAGTTTGGTGCGGGTTAATCTTTCTTCAGCACAGGCAAACAGAACCTTGCCGTCTTCCATGAATGAAACAGTGGAGTCCTTATCTAACGGACTGATACCAATTACTTTCACGCGTGTCCTCTTCTCGCAGTGTTGGTAGTTGTATGGGTGGAAGTAGTAGCTCGCTCTTTAAGGGTGAGATATTCACGCTTCAAACATTGCACAATCTGTACAACGGCGGCAGGTGAAAATAAATTGTTATCCGCAAGCCGGACTAGAACCTGTTCGGCACAGAGAAAAATAACGTCGTCGCCCTTGGAATTTGCAGCGTAGGGGTTAACAACTTTCATCAATGAACAATTTTGCATGACCATCGTGACGCAGGGACTTCAATTATTTCCTGGAAACTCTATAAGGCAATCTTTTCGATAAAGTGATTGAATTCACAGTTAAGTCAGGTACTACGTCCGATGCCGCAAGAGACCGACAGAACCGTTCCATGATTGACCATTTACGTCATTTTTTAGCACCTGGATTTCATCGTCTGGCTCGCGAATTTAGTACCAAAGCTCCGTATTAACCTGATTCGTTTCCATGGCGTTTTCGCGTGGAGTACGTCTAAATCGTGTGTTTAAAGGGGACGCCCAGCTATCAGTATCAAGACTTGTACAGAACGTAGCGAAAACGTGAGCTAATACGCAAAAGTCGTTACAACGCACATAACCTGGCGTTGATCGACCCCAAATACCCAAGCGGCTTCAACCATATCGGCTCATACCTGACGCATACCGAGATTGCTTAACTGAACACTCCAGAAAATGAGTACAGCACAACAGCCTGGCCCGGAGCACTACAGTTCTTTATCACTACAGCTCTTTGCCAGCGCGCCACTCCCCCCAACGCAACACCGCACTACCACCCAAAGCTGCAATAGGGGCTGGTGGCAGCCGCCTTGGCTGCTCATCAGCTTGTATGTCATCGAGCAAGCTGCTGCGCTCACCACTGGCAAGCTCGGCGGCAAGCTTGCCCGCAATCGTACCTTTAGCCGTACCCAGACCATTCTGGCAACAGGCAGCATATAGGCCCTGGTCAATCTCACCAAAGGCCGGTACGTTATTTCGACTCAGGCACAGGCGCCCTCCCCAGGAAAAAGCCATCTTCACATCATCAAGCATGGGAAAGCGATAACGGAATGATTGATCATGCGTACGTGCAACCTTCTCAATACGCGAATCAGAGACTTCCAGAGAGGGATCGAACGTCGCACGGTTACGAATGATCAATCGATGCCCGCCAGTATCGGCAATACGACGTACGGTGGTACCCATAGGATCAGCGGGAGTCAATGCCCAACGTGGCACGCCGCCTAGACGATTCAGTTGCGCTTTGGTTAATGGATCGGTCATCGATGCGTATGTAAAGATGTGCATCAGCTGCCGTCGGTAAAACCCAAAACTCTGCAGATGCCCATTGACAGCCAGTATCACTTTGGGTGCCAAGACACTCCCATCACGTGTTGTCGCCTTCCAGATCGCATCGACATGCTCAAGTTTGACGACAGGTGTGCGCTCGTAAACACGCACGTGATCCAATTCGATACCACGCGCAAGTTCTCGAATATACAAGGCCGGTTGCAGTATGGCGGTTCCCGGGCTAAACAAGCCATCAATGTAGGCAGGTGAGCCTGTCAGTGATTGCATGGCTTTCGCATCGAGCCGTTCATACGGTTCAGACAAGCTATCGAGATGTGCCGCGTAGGTGTTGTTGTGTGTCACTCCCCGAGCGCTTACCGCGCCATTGATCTTGCCACTCAAAACGATGGCTTCATCCGACATGCCATAGGTCGCCTTGGCATTCAACGCATAGTTGATGCCCGCCCTACTCAAACGGGTATCACGTTGATCCTTGTCTGCATTGCCACGGTAATCACTGGACGTCAGATCATGCGGCAAATCAATCATGAAGCCTGAGTTTCTACCTGCCGGCCCATCTGCGATAGTGGTTGCATCAAGGATGACAGTGCGATCCCCGGGGTGAAGTTCAGCCAGCCGCCGCGCCGCTGACAAGCCAGTAAACCCGGCACCGATTACCAACCAGTCTGCCGTCGTGTGTTCCTTTAAAGCGGTTCGAGAGGCTGCACCAGGTAACAGTGCATTCCATGCTGCAGGGCCGGGATCTTTCGGCAGACTGTGGACATCCATGCCTTGATCAGTAATCCGTGTTCAAGGCTTCAACCGCAGGGATTTCGCGCTCGCGTCTGGCGATAAAATCTCGCAAGGCTTCGTCTATACCAGCATCGAGCCTGGGTTCTTCGTAGGTGTCAAGCATGGATCGCGCACGCTTCAATGCGCGCTCGGTGATCTCGGTACTGCCCTCTGCAACCCACTGTTCAAAGGAGTTGTTATCAAACATTTCCGGCATGAAAAACGCGTCCTTGAAATTTTCAAGTGTGTGCGCATGACCGAGATAATGCCCGCCGGGGCCTATATCTCGCACCGCCGACAGGGCTTCATCGAAGTCATCCCAACGTATGCCTTCGGCCATTCGGTAGGCCATCGCACATTGTTCGGCGTCGACAATAAACTTGGCTGTCGAGCAATGCATACCCGCCTCGTTCCAACCCGCTGAATGCCAGAGGTAATTAGCCCCGGACAGCATAACGGCCATCAAGGTTGATGCACTTTCATAGCCGGCCTGCGCATCGAAGGTCTTGGCACCGCCCAGTGTATTTGAAGTACGCCACGGTACGTCATAGTAACGCGCCATCTGTCCGATCATGTAATTCATCAGGCTGATCTCAGGCGTTCCGGCCATTGGCGCACCCGATGCCATCGACACTGTAGACAGATAATGACCATAGATTGCAGGGCAACCCTTACGTACGACTTGTGTATAGGCAAGCGCCGACAAGGCCTCTGCATTCAATTGCGCGACCGCCGGAGCAGTTGACGCAGGCGTATTAGCACCACCGAGTACAAACGGCGAACACAACACCGGTTGATTACGCTTGTTGAATGCACGCATCGCTGACAGCATGGTTTCATCCCATACCAGCGGCGAATTTCCATTGCAATTGCCCGTCACCACAGAATGCGTTTCAAGAAACTCATCGCCGAAGAGAAGCGCACACATGTCGAGAACATCTTCAGCATTCTTGCCCGAGGTCGTCATTCCCATGAACGTCTTGTCGGAATACTTCATTGATGAATAGGTGATGCGTAAATGCCGATGCGAAATGACATGATCCATCGGTTCAACGATATGGTGCGCACTTGAATGAATGACCGGTAGCATCTGTGAGAGCTTGTGAAAATTGGCCAGATCATCAAGCGTTGGTCCGCGACGCTTGTCATCAAGATCCCGCAGGTATGGCGCGCCTGTCATGGGGATGAAAATCGAATGATCATTGCCGAACGGCAAATTGTTGGCCGAGTTTCTTGCATGATAAGTGAAGCTTGAGGGAATTGATTTGATCAATTCGCGCACCATCTCGCGATCAAGATGCACCCGATCCCCATCACGCACCTCAGCACCAGCAGCTTTCCAGTCTCTGATGGCCTGATCATCACGAAACACAACGCCGACCTCTTCGAGAATCGACATGGACGCGTTATCGATCTTTTCTACCTGCTCCGAAGTCATCGGCTCGGTCAACGGTAGTTTGCGCTGGAGCGCCGGTAGCATTGTCGTATCACGCTGCTGACGCTTTTTCCGCAAAGCTGCTCTACCGCCTCGCCGTGTGCGACCTTTCATCATTGTGGGTGAAGCGGGTTTATCCGTCATTCGACCTTGTCTCTGGACGCCGCATCCGATAGATCGATCCAGATTGTTTTCAGTTCGGTGTACTGATCGTGGGCATGCAAGCTATTGTCGCGCCCGCCAAAGCCTGATTGCTTGTATCCACCAAATGGCGTCGATATATCTCCCTCGCCGAAGCAGTTGATGGTGACCGTGCCCGCCTTGATTTCACGCGCCGCGCGTATCGCCTGCTTGCCGTTTGCGCTAAAGACACTCGCGGTCAATCCGAAATCCGTGGCATTGGCCAATGCTATTGCTTCCTCAGTTGAGGACACAGTCATGACGGACAATAACGGGCCAAATATTTCCTCATTTGCCAGCACATGATCGGGCGGTACATCATCAAACACTGTGGGTTCGACATAACAACCATTCGAACTACCACCGGTTAAAGATCGGATACCGTCGGACATAGCGAGATAGCCATTGACCTTGTCGGAGTGTTCTCGATCAATCAAGGCCCCAAGATGATTAGCCGGATCAAGCGGGTCACCTGTTTTCCAGTCTCTGACACGTGCAACGATCGCATCAAGCAAAGGCGTCTTAACAGTATGGTGCACAATAAGACGCGAACAGGCAGAACAATTTTCACCCATGTTCCAGAACGCACCGTTGACGATGTGTTCGGCAACGAGATCAATATCTTCTGCATCTTCAAGTACAACGGCGGGATTCTTGCCACCACATTCCAGAACGACCTTCTTCAGATTACTGTCGGCTGCATAGTGTAAGAATCGGCGGCCCGTATCTGTTGAACCGGTAAAGCTCACCATGTCGACATCTGCATGTCGCCCCAGTGGCTCACCGACTGCCTCACCCGTACCTGGCAACACTTGAAAGACACCACGCGGCACACCCGCCTCCAGGATAAGTTCCGCCATACGAAGTGCTGTCAGACTGGTTTGCTCCGCCGGCTTGATGATGACGCTATTGCCGGCGGCAAGTGCCGGCGCCATTTTCCAGGCCAACATCAATAACGGAAAATTCCAGGGTAAAACGGCGGCAACCACACCAACAGGCTCGCGCACGATCAGCGCAATGGCGTCATCACCGACAGGCGCGCTTTGATCGTAGAGCTTGTCAATCGCTTCAGCATGCCACTTGATTGAGTGCACGACCTCCGGGATATCTATCAATTCACAATCGCGAATCGGCTTGCCGCTATCGAGCGATTCCATCACCGCGAGCTCACGTCTGTTTCGGGTGATCAGTTTGCAAAGCCGTATCAGGGTGTCCTTTCTGTGTGAAGGATGCGACTTTGCCCACCCGCCCTGATCAAAGGCTTCACGCGCCTTGTTAACCGCTATGTCAACATCGTCGACATTGCAGGCCGCGATTTCGCACAAGTTATCACCCGTGGCCGGGTTGGTTGTGGTCAGACTTGCCCCATGACCTTTTTGGTATTTACCATCGATGAAAGCGGCGCGCGGAAAATCTAGACTTGCAGCAATGGCTGCGTATTCTTCGTGTGTCAGCAACTCACTCATGCCATTGCCTCCTTCTCGATGCGGTCGATGGTCAGATTCATGGTGCGTATGACTTCCGCAAGTTCTCGTTTATCGTCCTTGCTTAATGGTTGCAGCGGTTTACGCGGCGGACCCGCATCAATACCTCTTAGTGTTAAACCATGCTTGATGCATTGCACGAACTTTCCACCCTGCTCCAGTACGCGCATCAACGGCAACATCGCAGACATGATTTTCCGTCCTTTGGTGAAATCACCTTCAACAGCACAGGCTCTATACAAAGCGATATGTGCCTCTGGCGCGAAGTTCGAGCCAGCACACACCCAAGAACGCGCACCCCAGGCAAAAAATTCCAGGGCCTGATCATCCATACCGCAAGACAATTGGATATGCGGGTAATCGCGGGCAAGCATATGCAAGCGATTGGGATCACCAGAACTCTCCTTGATGGCACAAAAATTCCGGCTGCGACCGAGGCGATCGAGTGTCTCTTCATCCATATTGACGCACATTCGACCGGGATAGTTGTAGAGCATTACCGGCAAGTTCGCTGCTCGATCAATCGCCAATGCATGCAAAGCGATTTCACGCCCCGTAGGATAAGCATAAGGCGGGGTTGCAACCAGTAAAGCATCGGCACCTGCCTGTCTCGCAGCTTCGGCAAACTGTATACTGTCTTCGGTTCTGATGGCACCGGTGCCAACAATCAGTGGCACTCGATCCTTGATGACCAAACGGGCGAGATTCATCAATTGGATACGTTCTTCTGCCGTTTGTGCATAGTACTCACCGGTCGTACCCGCGACGATCAAACCCGACACACCTGCACCAATCAGTAGCTCGATGGTTTCGGTAAACTTGTCCTGATCGATATCGAATGTACTCGTATGCGGTGTAACTACTGGCGTATAAATACCTTCAAATTGCATGACGATTCATCCCGCCAGATCAGTGGTGATGTCAATGGGAAGCGGGTCGGGCAAGACATACTTATCCATCTCGCGGCGCGATAGTTCCCAATGCTGCATGGTGAGATCAACACACATTGCGGGGCTGTGTTGCTCGATTGCCTCTATCATTGCATCGTGTTGTTCTGAAGCCTTGGCGATACGTTGACGTGATGACGTGTCATGTAAACGATAGAAACGTTGACTCATGCGTGCATGGTCGATTAACAAACGACCAAGGCTAGGGGTCAGATACGGTGATGCGGCCATTTCACCTAACTGTTCATGCAGGCGGTGGTTGTGCACAACCATATCCTGCGCTTTAGACGCCTGCATCGCCTTGTGAAAACGCGCTTGTGTTTTCTTTATCGCATTGATCTGTGCAGTGCTGGCCTGTTCGCAAGCGAGACGCGCGATAGCCGCATAAATCATCGGGGCACTTTGAAAGAAACTACGCATCCTGGCAAGATCCATCGATGACACTGACGCCCCCTTGTTCGATGCAAGCGACAAATATCCTTCACCCGCGAGACGATGGAAAACCTCTCGAAGCGGAGTCCTCGACAGACCATACTCAGCCGACAAGGCAACCTCATCAAGGGCACTTCCGGGACTGAGTTCGAGAGTCAGCACCCGTTGCTTCAGATCATGGTAGCTATCGAGTTTCCTGGAGTCCTTCAACTGCACTTCCTAACGGTGAAACACGCTGTTTTTTAACACAGAAACAATATAAATACAATATGTATACAACCCGTACGACCGCTTCGCTCAGTGAGTAGCACATAGATATCTAATTGACTTTCTGTTTCCGCATGCTGTTGGACTTAACACTCCAAAAACCGATAGCCTGCGAGATAACGACATCAGGACCTGATTCATGAAAACCGTTTGTCGCAGAACATTTGCAATCGCTGTATCAGTGACATTGCTTGCTGGCTGCTCTTTGTTTAAAAATCACAGAGACGATAAGTTCACGCAAATCAAGATCCCTCCGCAACTATTACTTCTTCTGGTCGGAGGTAATTCAGAGTGCAGGGCTAATAAAGGTCTCTGGCCTATAAAAGACGACATAACATCAGACCTGTCAGCCGCTCTCGGCCTGGACGAAGGTGTAATATCGACTGACTACATCGCGTGGACAGGCGACCCAGCTGATGACCCCGGTTGTCTGCCCGGAAACGCACAGTATCTTAATGGCCATATTGCCATCACGAGACAACTGAAATCCTACGCTGCGTTAGAACATACCACTCAGCTTGTTGTCGTTGGCTGGAGTAATGGAGGTGCGACGGCCGCTCAGTTGTCCGAGTACTTATATGACACCACAGGAATACGGCAGATAGATTTGCTAGTTACACTGGACCCAGTCTCCATCCTGACATCCAGAACTGATAGCGCTCAGGCTAAACTTTGGCTTAACGTCTACACTGAAAGCAGTGGTTTCAACAAGCTTCGATTGACCAACATCATCGCTTTCTTCGGTGGCGCTTGGAATGATTTTGACGGCCCTGACCTTGTCACCTGCATGAAGGGCAACCACAACGAGGTGTTGCGAATGTGGAGAGGCATAATTTTACCCTCAATGCAATTTCAGGATTGGGCAAACAATACTCGTAGAATTCTTGATACGGATTTGGCGAATATTGACACGCCTTCAACTGTGAATTCTGAGTCATGTTAATAAGCCGGGGCACTTGCCTCACAAAATCTATCGCCACCGTTCTCTTTACTCCGACAAAGAAATTGCAAGGTGTAGCTCTACTCGGCGACAATGAACCGGGATGAGCGGCCCGGCGGCGATGAATCGGGATGATTGACGGCAGGCATGCATCAGGACTGCATCGGCGGAAGATTTGTCAAATTCGGTCGTTTTGTGAGCCGTAACACCGTAGCTGCCGTTGCCCAACGGTACTATGCTCCTCATCACACTAATTTTAACGTGCGCGCCCTGTTTCTCTGGCGTATTTGTCATGATTGTTCACCGGAATGCTCATGACAAAGCCCCTGATCAGCGCGTAGCATCCAAACCCAGCAGTATGCGTGGATCGCCCTTGAACATGACTGATTTTTTGCGTCGTCAGCCGCTTGGCGCGGCATTTCTGGTGCCGCTTGTATTACTTGCAGTTTCTCTCGTAGGTAGTACTGCTTTCGCTCAGGACGGCTCACCGCCGACTACCGTCGAGGTAATCGGGGAGAGTACGCTTGATGCGGACAGCATGGCTGGTCCGCGTTTCCTTCGCGCCAATTTCGACGGACTATCCACCGCTTCTCATACCGTAACGGTCTCCTGGACGGGTACCGCCGATGTGCGCTTCAACGTATTTGATGAAATAACAGGCGACCGACTCAACGTAGGCGCGGTGCGGGGCAACAACCCTGGTGTCTGGACAGCTGATCTGATCGGTGGACAACCGTATTCGATCAGGGCGTGGGCATTCTCGGGTGTGGCTGATGTCACGATTTCCATCGAGGCCAGTGTGCCCCTTGGCATTCAACAGCAGCCGATCGATCTGACTGTGACTGAAGGCGATAACGCAACGTTTACGGTAGGAGCCACCGGTAGTGGTGTATTCACTTATCAGTGGTTTGCGAACGGCAATCTTTTACCTGGCGAAACGACAGACACGTTAACCCTGACAGGCACTATGCTTGCCGACGATGGCAACACCTATACAGTTGACATCAGCAATGGTATTGAGACGCTGACTAGCGATGTAGCTACTCTTATTGTTGAACAGGCACTACCTTCAACCGTCGTGGTGATAGGCGAGAATCTGCTCGATTCCTCTAACAACACAGCACCTCGTTTCATGACTATTGATTTCGACGCGCTCTCCACGGCTTCTCACACAGTCTCTGTAGCCTGGAACAGCGACGCTGATGTTCGTTTCAATGTCTTTGACGAGACTACCGGTAACCGAATCAACTCAAGCCTTGTGCAGGGTGCTAATCCGGGCGAGTGGACAGGTGATCTTATAGGTGGCCAGCCATACTCCATCAGGATGTGGTCATCCTCTGGTGTTGCTCTTGTCACAACCTCGATCGAGGCCAGTGTTCCGCTTGGCATTGACCAACAGCCCGTCGATCTGACCGTCACGGAAGGCGATACCGCCAATTTTGCCGTTGTTGCCACCGGTAGTGGCTCATTGACGTATCAGTGGTTTGCTGACGGGATTGCACTGGCTGGTGAAACGACAGACACGCTGATGTTGTTAAATACATCGCTTGCCGATGATAGCAGCGAGTACACAGTCAATGTCAGTAATGGGTTTGAGACAGTGAGCTCCGACACAGCCACTCTTACTGTTGAGCCTGCACCATCCATAACAATTGCAGAGCAACCCGTAGACCTAACGATTATTGAAGGTGAGGATGCTGTCTTCACTGTTGTTGCCAATGGTACAGGCACGCTTGTCTATCAATGGTTTGCTGACGGAGTTGCGATCACAGAGGCTACGAGCAGCACCCTTACAATCAGCGCCGCTTTGCTAAGTGCATCAGGCACGCTCTACTCCGTTTCAATCACCGATGATAACGAAACGCTTTTGTCCGACAGTGCAACGTTAACTGTCGAGCCAGTGCCACTACCTACGTCCATTGTGGTGATTGGTGACAGTACGATTGATGCTGACAGTAACGCTGGCCCTCGCTTTCTGCGTATCAACTTCAACGCGCTATCAACTGCTTCCCACGATGTATCAGTCGCCTGGGTTGGTGATGCTGATGTTCGCTTCAGTGTCTTTGATGAAACCACTGGCAACCGACTCAACGCTAGCGTGGTACAAGGCAGCAACCCTGGCGTCTGGACAGGCGACCTCGTTGGCGGCCAACCTTACTCCGTCCGAATGTGGTCAACCTCTGGTATCGCAGACATCACCGCTTCTATCGAAGCTAATGTACCGCTTGGCATTCAGCAGCAGCCGTTTGATGTGACAGTGTTAGAAGGCGAAAGCGCCATCTTTACCGTCGATGCCATCGGTAGTGGCTTAATTTCATATCAGTGGTTTGCCAACGGCAGTCTGCTCACAGGTGAAATAACGAATACCTTGACGCTAGCGAGCACATCACTTGTCGACAATGGCACTGTGTATTCGGTTGACGTCAGTACTGATTTTGAAACCCTGACCAGCAATGCTGCCACGCTTACCGTCGAGCAGATACTTCCGTCGACAGTTGCGGTTATCGGTGAAGGCACGATAGATGCGGACAGTATCGCCGGGCCTCGTTTAATGCGGTTAAATTTCGATGCATTAGCCTCTGCGTCCCACACTGTCACAGTTGACTGGGATGGAAACGCCGATGTTCGTTTCAATGTTTTTGATGAAACCACAGGCACACAGCTTAATTCAGCCACTGTGCGAGGGAACAATCCGGGTGTCTGGACGGGTGATTTGATAGCTGGTCAGCCATATTCAGTGAGGATGTGGTCGGTCTCAGGTATCGCAGATGTCAGCGTATCAATTGAAGCCATTGTGCCGATTGATATCGTGAGTCAACCGGAAAATCGACTTGTGACCGAAGGCAACAGTGCTTCGTTTTTTGTTGAAGCAACTGGCAGCGGCACGCTAACCTACCAATGGTTTGTCAATGATATTCTGATAGAAGGCGAAACATCGGATAGCCTGACAGTGCTTGACGCCGCATTGACAGATGATGGATCGATGTACTCGGTTGATATCAGTAATGGTGTAAACGTGTTGCGCTCGGAAGTTGCCTTCCTGACGGTCAATGCGACGCCGGTACTCGGTGTTTATTCGTCTGAGGCCGACACAACTACATGGTCATTGGCTGGCCCTGCACCGACTCTTGATTTTAACGACACCCGACCGGGTGATGCTTGGGGCCGCCGATTATTGCGCATCAACGATCTGTTGTTGGTGGGTGGTGATTTCACAGGGATCGTAGAAACCCCATTCAGTGTCAATATCACCAACAGACCTTTCCTTGCTGCATTGGACGCTGTCTCGGGTCAGCCAGTTACGAGTTTTCAGGTGCCGCCGGAAATCGACAGTGTTGTACGCGCACTTGTGCTATCGCCAAGTGGCGAGCAAGTTTATGTGGGTGGTGATTTCGGCGTGGCGGTGCTGGATGCAGTGACTGGGCAACTCGATTATTCAATCGCAGTTACGCAGGGAGCACAGTCGGGGCGTGTATTCGACATTGCAGTAACCGATACCGACCTTTATATTGGCGGCGACTTCTCTAACGTCAATGGAAGCTTTCGCGCCAACATTGCCCGTCTATCGCTAGATGGGATACTGGACGACTCCTGGGCACCTCAAGTGACCAATGGATTTACCTCTGGCCGCGCCGCGCCGGTACAGGCGATTACGCTTTCACCGGTTGGTGATGTCGTTTACATCGGTGGCAACTTCGCTCAGATCGAAGGTACAGCTGTTGCATTGACTGCAGTAGGACGTGATGTATCGCTGTTGCCAGTGTCAGCGCTGGATGGATCAGTTCTGCCAGAGCGCTTTATACCGTTCACCACTATTGATCGGGAAATCCAGGTGCATGATATCGCGGTCACTGACGAGGTCGTCATCATCACATGGGGTGGACCCAACTTCCTCACCTTCCATTCGTTCGATGGCACACGCTTGCAGCAATACCGTGGCACAGGAGATATACAAGCCCTTCAGGTAGTTGGCGATGATGTATTGGTGGGTCATCATGGAGAATTCTTCGGCTTCCTGCCAGACACGATACCGCTTGAGGCGGTGACCGATGATCCGGAGGTCTTTGTACCGCACAGACTGCATGTGTTTCAACTTGATACACCCGACTTTGCCCCTGGCCAGGCCTTCACAACAACCAGCCCATTTGGCATCTGGGGTATTGCGGCTGCAGAGGACGCTATTTGGGTCACTGGGCAGATCGAGTCAGCCGGAACCAATGAGCAAGCTGTAGACGGGCTTGCCAGGTTTCCTGCGGTGGAATAGGTTCTACAACCCTGCTACCGGCAGACTGACACAGGCGGTACTACTACAAGCAGCGGTAACTTAGCGGATGATGGTAGCAGCAGTGGATCAGGTTCTGGTTCGTTCGGGGGTGTTACGTTGCTGGTGCTAAGTATGTTTGTTATGGCGTTTCGTCGGCGAGGGAAAAAACCAGACTTAGGTTTGCCTGGCAAATGCACTTACCGCTAGCGTTTTCCAGCTCTTACTTGATGCTGCAGGCCTCGGAGTTACCCGTTGTTTGGAGCTTAGGCAACTTGAACAAGGATGCACTTTACCAGCAGGACGCTGGTTTACTGGAAACGGTCTGAAGTCACCGCTCGCTGCATGGCCAAGACTGGACCAGCCTGAGGACCCTTTTTTTGGGGTGAGGCGATCCGGCACATATCGTCTGCGAGCACAATCATTCGCATGCAACTGATTAGCAACTCCGGATTGCGACCTCTCGCACGCCAATGCCGGGAAAAATACCGAACCACTCTACAACGACCAGCAAAACGATAGGATTGTGCCCAACAAGGTGTTGCATACCGACTCGTGACGCTGGTGCCGCTTACGTATTTGAACGCGTCAACGGCAACTGGCGGCAAGAGGCTTACGTCAAGTCGAGCAACCCCGGGATCGAACACCGGTTCGGATCGAGCATCAGCTTGTCAGGTGACGGGGAGACCCTTGCGATCGGATCGCTCGGGGAATCGAGTCTTTCCGCCACTCAGATGGTCCCGCCACAGGTGACGGGGGTCGCGCCCGAATCCGGAGCGGTATATCTGTACTGAAACCTGGCCCTTCGCGGCAAGCGGGCAAGGAGAATTGAAATGCACGGGGTGGGATCCGTTATTCACCATCAACCATGCCTTGGCGATGTTACGGGACAACATCAAGCGACTGACTCGTCGGAAGTGGAGTACCACGAAGCTGTCAAGCGCCTTAGCGGATGTTTTCGCTATCTATGCTCACTTCCACAACAGCCGACTTGTAAATTGAGCCGACCTTACCGCACGGGCACAAACTAACGCATCAAGTCCATGGGCTATCAATCAACGCACTAACAACAGCCAAGTGAACCAGTTAGGCGGCAAACAGTGGCAAACGGCGTTGCTCCAAGCAGGAAACTGATCTCATTTCAGGCGAGCCACGCGACTAGCGAACACTAAATGTCATTGCAATACTGATCCAAATTTCGTATATTTCAGTAATTACTGAAAATACAGGAATTCTAATAATGCCTGAAATGAATCTTTCC
>CALDSR010000014.1 GCA_937924505.1 uncultured Granulosicoccus sp.
CGATAAAATCTTAGAATACATCTCGGACTCCTCTTGTTTCTTTCTAGTAGTGACATTGAATCTCTACCATGGCACATAGATGCCGAATTACAAAGATCGAGAGGGGTCCATTTCAACACATCAGGAACACTGGAGGCTGACACAGGTTGTGGCGTAGCCACGTTCTGCGGCAGGGTCCGGTGTTTGCTGCATGGCTCCGTTAGGCTTGCGACACATAATCTAAAATATGTAACCTGCTAATCTGAAATCGCAACATTCCTCAGACACTATTCTATTGCACCTCAGCGGCTGCTGATTGAAAACACCACGGGTACAATACTCCTCGCTGCGTTCCATGGCTTGGTCAATTTGCCCGCTGTAGATTTCTACTTTCATCTATGGAGATCTAGATTTATCTCTCGAGAAATTGGTTCTTTATTATCAATATACCAATCAATGATTGCTCTTTCGATGCGATCAAATACATCATCTTCTGTATATGGATCTTCGTATTTCAAAACTATACCAATATCTGATTCGAGCTGATCTTTGGTGTCTCTAGTTAGAGAACGCGAGTCGCACAATATACTTCTGATGTAATTGGCGAGAACCTCATGACCACTATCCCAGTTAATATTGCCGTTTCTATGAGCTTCATCTCGTAGCTTCTCAATAGCTCGCAACAATTCACCTTGTACCGTGTCAGATTGGCCACTTTTTGGAACATAGTTCGCCCAAATGAAGCGCCCTATCTCCATATACTCATCATTTGTCACTATGCCTCCAGAAAACTGCCAAACAAAGTAAAACTGAATTTAGTAAGCCTAACATCTGCCGTAACTTGTAGTTGCGCATCGAGTGCGTTGTGAGGTACTCGTCGTTGCGCTCGATGCGCAACTATCGAGTTCACGGCTCCGTTAGGCATGTACGCGAAATGGTTCTTAATCAGAAAGCCTATCTACGTCATCTGGCTTTATATCAGCTACTCTCGACAATGCTTCATCGAATTTCTTGCGCGATGTGCGACTAGCCCTTTTTTCAAGATAGTCTGCCGTCATCAAAGCTGACATTTTCTCGGCCACCGCTGAGTTCACTAATTGATTTATTGAGACCCCCTCTTTCTCAGCCAGTTCGCTCAATTGCTTGTGAATCGAGTCCGGCAACCGAACACTCAATGTGGTCATTTTATTTCTCCCAGCTCTTTCAGAAACTCTAGGGGCGTTACTACCGACAACCCGAATTGCTCCAGTGATCCAAAGTCTTTTAAATTGTACGTTATTACATGATTACAATTAGCCGCCACCGCTACCTCAGCCACATGATCATCTTTGGGATCGCGAAGCAACGGGCGCCATAAAAAGAAGATGTCTTGATGGCTAGCTTCAGCGCATAGGAAATCCAGTACCGCACCGACATCAGATTTCCGGATACGGGACGAATCTACCAAACGCATAAGAGCGTCCTCATACTCAACGACCAAAGGTACCGAAATGGCAATATCGTACTTTCCGGTTCCTACAAGCTGCAGCAATTTAAAGCTCGCTCCTTGTCGCGACCTGAGAGCGGAGTACAAAATATTGGTATCGAGCACCACTTTAGCCATCAATCCATGGTATCACCAGTAATACCACATTTCAACACCTTAAAATTCCAATACACATCGTCTCGAGGCGATAACCATGTTGGATATTTCAAATCACCTTCAGCAGTTTTAAAAACCGAAGTCCGCTAGGTGTTTCTGTTCGAGTCTCGCTAGGTGATTCCACATATGCCTAACATCTGCCTTCAGCTGCATTTGACAAAGACTGACCAGAGCGGCAGCGTCGGGAAGGCTTTGTCACAATGTCGGCTGCAAGGCTACGTTAGGCGTCAACACAAAGGCGTCGAACGCTACTTCTCGTCGCCCGCAACCCATTTCATTTCCAATGTTCTCTCGTTCATTGCGCAATCTCGTAAATACAAATTGATAAGACTCTGATACGGGATGCCCATTTGCTCTGACAACGATTTGAAATAGGCAACCGTTTCTTTATCCAGTCGCATCGTTACGGGTTGTTTTAGTTGTTTGGTGTAAGGGTTTTTCTTACCCTTCATTTTCGAAAAGTCGTAGTGATCTCTCATGCTCGATACTCCCAGTAATCTGATTCCTCTCGTTTGTCAGCACGACGCGCAGAAATGATGCGAACCACTGAGTCGCTGTCTCGTACGCAGTGGCATACCACCAGGACACCAGCACTGACGCTCATCCCCAATAGGATGAAACGATCCTCCTCATTTGAATGGTCTGGATCATGGAACACCATGGCCGTTTCGTCGTAGAACGCAGTCCTAGCATCCTCGAAGGTCACACCATGCTTTTTGGCGTTTGCCTTCTCTTTCTTTGAATCCCATTCAAATTCTATATCTGACATATGTACATTGTACGTACATATCAGCAAAAGTTCAATTTCAGAGGATCGGGCGGTGTACGATAACTCTGCAATCGCCATTGCTTCTCGACTGGAGCGAACAGGAATGAACAACAAGCCAATATCCGAGGCGCAAGATCCTGACATTAGGAATTCGCAGGCCGCTCTCGAGCGTGCCGCGAAAAGAGCTCGTGAAGTTGCGATGAAATCTGGAACATACCTCGTAGTAAAACGCAACGGAAAGACCGTTCTCGTAAATCCTTCCCAAAAATAGAATTGCAAGCTATTTATATTTTCTACGGCTCGATCTCGCTAGACAATGCCGTGACGCCTAACATCTGCCGTAACTTGCAGTTGCACCTCGGGCGCGTTGTGAGGTACTCATCGTTGCGCTCGAGGTGCAACTGTCCGGAATTATGTAGCACTTGCACAAAGCATTCTCCGCACTAGCCTGTCTGACGTCAACTACTTTGTCCGCTTGGCGACAACTATCTTGGCCGGTTGAGCGTTCTACTGCTTAATTGCTCTCTTG
>CALDSR010000015.1 GCA_937924505.1 uncultured Granulosicoccus sp.
TCGCTTGAGTACCGGCCAGTCTGCGATCAGTGGTCGCCATGCAAACGGCAACAGGATCAACGTCGCAATACCCCAACGTATCGATGTCAGGGTAAAGGGCTCCCAATGACTGGCGGCGAGGCGTCCAGCAACGGCATTACCACCCCACAGTAGCGGCGCCAGTATCAACAACAAATAGGCGTTACCTGTTAACGCCGAAAACAATCCGGCATAGGTTGACGATCGGTCAATTGGCGACAATGTTCACCAGACGTCCTGGCACAACAATGACCTTTCGAACCGTCAAACCATCAAGGTGCTTCAAAGCACCTGCATCCACCCGTGCCGCCGCTTCGCAATCTTCCTTCGATGCTGAAGCCGCAACCTTGATCGACGATCGACGCTTGCCATTGACCTGCACTACGAGCTCCAGCTCATCCCGAACCAGCGCGTCTTCATCGACTTCTGGCCAGGCTTCATTGATCAATGCTGTCGTAAACCCGATGCCCTGCCACAACTCATGAGTGATGTGCGGCGTAAACGGACTGAGCAGTCGGATCAGCGCGGCGACTGCCTCATGCTTGACCGCTTTGCCCTGCTCCGTGACATCATCGAAGCGTCCGATCTCATTGAATAACTCCATCATCGATGCAATCGCGGTATTAAAGGTCATTCGTCGTTCAATATCATCACTGACCTTGGCAATCGTCTCGTGAGTCTTCCGGCGCAGCGCTTTCTGTCCATCATCCAGATTATCAACATCAAGCTGGGCAGCCATAAATGACTTGTCAAGGGTAGCGACCTCACGCCAGACTCGTTTGAGGAATCTATGCATGCCATCAACGCCACCTTCTTTCCATTCGAGGGACTGATGAGGTGGCGAGTCGCTCATCGAGAACAGGCGCATGGTATCCGCACCATAGCGGGTGATCATTTCCAATGGATCAACCCCATTGTTTTTCGATTTCGACATTTTCTCGATACGACCGATCGAAACCGGTTTGCCATCAGCGACGAGATTCGCCGAATCAATACGGCCTTTGTCGTCGTATTTGATATCGAGCTCACTGCGATTGTAATAAACCGGTTTTCCATCATCATCACGATAGAAAGACTCGGCAACCACCATTCCCTGTGTCAATAGATTACTGAACGGTTCATCTGACACGACCAAGCCAGCATCGCGCATCAGCTTGTGAAAGAAACGCGCATACAGTAAATGAAGAACGGCGTGTTCAACCCCTCCAATGTATTGATCAACGGGCAACCAGTAATCAGCCCGCTCATCCAGCATCGAGTCCGCGTCCGGGCAACAGAAGCGTGCGTAGTACCAGCTGGACTCAAAGAAGGTATCGAAGGTATCCGTCTCGCGAGTGCCTGGTTCACTGGTGCCTGGCACTGTTGTGTTGATAAAGTCTGCATCCTCCTTGATCGGGGACCTGACACCAGAATATTCGACGTCCTCTGGCAGTCGTACCGGGAGATCTTCCTCAGGTACAACATGGACATTGCCGTCCTTGTCATAAATGACCGGGATCGGGCAGCCCCAATATCGCTGCCGCGACACGCCCCAATCGCGCAGACGATAGTTAACACGCTTTTCGCCACTGGCGTGTTTGACAAGGTACTCGGCTGTCGCGGCAAAGCCGGCCGCAAAATCGAGACCGTCAAATTCGCCACTGTTGATCAGGGTCGTATTCTCCTTGTCGACATAGGCCCCATCGGCCAGATCCACCGGCGCCTTGGTCGATTGCACGACCTGCTTGATCGGCAAGGAATATTTCGTGGCAAATTCCCAGTCTCGTTGATCATGGCCGGGCACGGCCATGACAGCGCCGGTGCCGTAACTCATCAACACAAAATTCGCCACATACACCGGCACTTCATCGCCGGACAGCGGATTGGTCACGGAAATACCCAAAGGCACTCCGCGCTTCTCCATCGCTTCCATTGCGGCTTCCGATGTACCGGTGTTGACACATTCGTCAATGAAATCGGCAACAGCCTTGTCCGTCTCGGCGGCTTTGCGCGCCAGCGGATGCTCAGCCGCAACCGCCATATACGTCACACCGGCAACCGTATCCGGGCGTGTGGTGTAGACCCGGATAACGCCATTCCCCTCTGTCAAGGCGAAGTCGAATTCCACACCTTCTGAACGACCAATCCAGTTGCGCTGCATGGTGCGGACCGCTTCCGGCCAACCCTCAAGCTTGTCGGTTTCTTCCAGCAGCTCCTCAGCGTACTGGGTGATCTTCAGAAACCATTGCGGGATTTCGCGCCGCTCGACCTTGGCACCGGAGCGCCAACCACAACCATTGGCATCGACCTGTTCGTTGGCGAGGACCGTTTGTTCAACCGGGTCCCAGTTGACCACCGCCATTTTTTTGTACGCCAGCCCCTTTTCGACAAGCTTGGTAAAAAACCACTGCTCCCAGCGATAGTATTCCGGCTTGCAGGTCGCGAGCTCTCGCGACCAGTCGTACGCGATACCGAGCTTCTGCAACTGCTCACGCATCTCGTCGATATTCTGGTAAGTCCAGGTCGCTGGTGCGGTTTTGTGCTTGATTGCCGCATTTTCCGCCGGCAGGCCAAACGCATCCCAGCCCATCGGTTGCAGCACATTGAAGCCCTGCATACGCTTGAAGCGGGATACCACATCACCAATGGTGTAATTGCGTACATGTCCCATGTGCAGGCTGCCACTCGGATAGGGGAACATGGAAAGGCAGTAGTACTTCGGCCGGTCCGGATCCTCAGTGACGGAGAAGGCGTCATTGTCCTGCCAGACACCTTGCACGGACGCTTCGGTGCTTTGAAAATCGTATTCGGGACGCATGGTTCGAGCTCAGGCTTAGCGGGTGACCGGGGTTCAGAACCTAATGATAACGCAGGGTCTCTGCAAACAACTCATGTAATACCCGATAACTGCCTTTACCGAGCGTGCCACCAAGATCGAGCGCCGTGCTCCGCCAGAAGATATCGCTGACATCAAGATCAATACCGATGGCCCCGACGTGCACATCTCCCCGACGTTGAATAATTTCGGCGACCGAACGCAAATGATCGTCAAGAAATCCATCCCGATTGGCGTTGTGTGTAGCCGAGTCCATCGGCGCACCGTCGGAGATCACGATGAGATAGCGTTTTGAAGCGTCTTGTTGTTGCAAGCGTCGATAGGCCCAGATCAGCGCTTCACCATCGAGACCTTCGCGAAAATGTTGCGTATCCAGCAGGCTGGCGAGCGACGAGCGTGCGCGCCGCCAGGACTGATTCGCCTCCTTGTAAACAATATGCATGGCCTCGCCTATGCGGCCCGGATTCTCGCGTTGCCCGGCCCGACGCCAGGCTTGCATTGCCCGTCCACCGTTCCAGTCGCCGGTGGTGTAGCCCAATACCTCAGTGGCAATACCGGCGAGATCCAGCGCATGGGTCAGCGTGTCGATCAGCACGGCAACGGCTGCAAATCTCTGACGCTTCATGGACCCCGAATTGTCGATCAGAAAACTGACGACGCTATGACTATGGAGTTGCAATCTGGGTTGTACGAATACCTGATGATATTCAGGATTGCTGACCAGCTGCGAGAGCCTTCGCGCATCAATCAAGCCTTCATCCTGACCAAACAACCAGCCATCGGAAACCGGCTCGGCAAAGAGATGATTCATCTCGCGCGCAAGTCTTGGCACGCTGACAGACTGCGCCGCGACCAACTTGTCAAGATCACCACGCAATCGCTGTCGCTTGTCGTCACGAAACAAGGAATTACCCGTCACTTGAGTATCAAATTCGGTTGTGAATACGTGATAGTCACCGACTGAGTCCAAAGGCTGCTCGGCATCAACATGCTGGTCGACAACACCGGACACTCCGCCGGCGTCACCATCGGCCTCCAGACCGTCATCCTGCCAATCTGGCGGCAGAACAATGGCGTGGCGTTCACGCACCTTGGTATCGTCATCAAAACTGTCCGACTCTTCGGCCTCTATCATCTCGTCCAGGGTTAACGAAATCCGAAGTGCAGACTCCGCAAAGGTTCGCTGATCAAAGCGCAAAGACTGCAAGTGGTAAAGATCATGGCCGATCATCGGTCCCAGATTAGCCCTGGTTGCCTCGATCAATGCTTCCGCCGTCTCGTCTTCAAGTGTACCGATCAGACGTGCACGTACCATATGAATAACGGTATACAGCAACACACCCAAACCGCTATCGGCAATGCCATCACCGTGCGCCTGATGACACCAGGCAAGAAATGCCGCATCAAGATTACCTCTCACGCCACGCTGATCTTCGCTAAACAAGGAGTCGCAACGCAACTGCTCCAGCACATCAAATACAAGCCTTGAAAACCCGGTCGCAGGTGTCAGTTCACGATGCAAGACATTGTCACTGTGAGCGAGACGCAGGCCGAGTGAGTCCATGACGCCACGACTCTGCAAAAGACTCGCGTTGCTGAAATCAATAGCCAGGTAGGGTGCGGCGAACGCCCGCGGAATTCCCGCAATGCGTAAACGCTGCGCACGGTACTCCGCTTCACTGCGCCCCGAAACTGCACGCATGCTCGCTGCACCATGTCTTTCCAGCCGTCGCAGCCGGGCACTGGTGGCCTTCTCGTTAAGCGCCTCGTTTGAGGTCACTCACTGTCATCCAGATGCGCTATGGACTCAGCCAATTCCTCACCGATCGCGCGCTGATAAAGTTCAGCCACAATCGAGTGTTCGGCATCGTCGCACTTGTTCAGGTAAGACAATCGAAATGCTTTGGCGAGATCATCAAAAATCATGAAGTTTTCAGCCCAAGTGATAACTGTGCGCGGCGACATTACCGTACTGACGTCTCCGGCGGCAAAACTTGACCGAGTCAGATTCGCCAATTCAACCATGGAGGCAATCAGTTTTTTTCCATCACCTTTGCTCAATAGCTCAGGCACACGGGCACTGATGATGTGGGCCTCGGCTTCAGGCTTGAGGTAATTCAGTCGCGCCACAATGTTCCAACGGTCCACTTGCGCCTGGTTCAACATCTGCGTGCCGTGATACAAACCATTAAGATTGCCAAGACCAATCGTATTGGCCGTCGCAAACAAACGAAAACCACTATGCGGTGTGATAACGCGATTCTGATCAAGCAACGTGAACTTGCCGTCCTTCTCCAGAATGCGCTGAATCACGAACATGACATCCGGGCGTCCAGCATCAAATTCGTCAAAGATCAATGCCACGGGTCGCTGTAGCGCCCAGGGCAATATCCCTTCCTGAAATTCAGTCACCTGCTGACCATCACGTAGCACGATCGCATCACGTCCAACCATATCGAGCCGTGAAATATGGCCATCAAGGTTCACACGCAAACACGGCCAGTTCAGTCGCGCGGCAATCTGTTCAATATGCGTGGACTTGCCCGTGCCATGAAACCCTTGCACCAACACCCGTCGATTCTGCGAGAAGCCAGCGAGAATTGCGAGACTGACATCGCGATCAAAGCGGTAAGCATCATCCACATCCGGCACGTGTTCGGTACGGTTCGAAAAGCTGGGTACGCGAATATCACTGTCGATGCCAAGCACATCACGTGCACTGACGATGGTATCCGGTCCGGTGTCGGGCATTGCAGTCATGTTTGGTCGGGTCTAGGGCTGTTCAACGGAAATTATCAGCTGGCCATACGATAGCAGCCTTACGCCATTTACATCATGGCCACGCTCAGGATTCGGGTAGCGCCACACTCGGTCCAGGCGCTAGCTCGTCACAAAAAACCGTCAAATATCGCCCGCGATGGCATCACAGTAGCTGACGACACTTAAAACAAAACCATCGATTACGGCCACCCGCGCACGCAGACGCCGTTCATCAAATTGCTCGATCAGCGCCGCTGACAAAAAACGTATGGACGGCTGGTAAATCTCTACGCCACTCCCATCATTCAATGCGTCGGTAGGAATCGACAATTCAACATCACGAAACCCGATGAACGCCCCGTGGTGCGGACGTAAACACTTGTAAAGGCTCTCCTTGATACTGAACAAGGCCGCGGACTGCCAGCCTTGCACATGATCCTGCGCCAGCCGAGCTCGTTCGTCCGTCGTCGCAATGGTGTCGAGTATGGGCGACTTGAGACGCTGAATGACTTCGAGATCAATGCCCAGAGACACCACTCCCTGCCCAGCTGACGCTGCCGCCGCGATTGCCCACTCATTCGTGTGACTGATACTGCCGGTGGTGCCAGGCGGCCAGCCAACCGAGCCATCATCCTGCTTTAACAAACCGACCGGATACTGCGCTCGAGACACACCGATACCGAGAAGCGCCGCGCGTGCACAAGCTCGCCCGGAAGAATAGGTGTTTCGTCTCCGCATTACCGCCTTGGCGACCGCCTCACATTCCGCGTCGCTAAGTTCGTCGGCATGATCCGCTACTTCGCGCACATCAAACACCACGTCCGTGCCGACGAAACGTCGCGCCCAGTCACTATCCAACACGCTGTTCTCGAACAAAGTGATCAGTGATTGTGCTGTCGGCAAGGAACGTCGATCAGACAATGGGAATATCTTCATAAACCGCGGAACGCGTTTCCGGAATCGGTTGATTGTCTTCGCTGCGATAGGTGAAAACCAAGGATCGCTTGACGACATTGCTGTTGTTCTGCCCTGCCGCATGCAGCGTGCGCGAATGAAAGAACAACATGTCACCGGCATTAAGATCGACCGGCAGAGCGCGCTCCAACAGCTCCTGATTGGCAGGAATGTCAGTGCGCAAGAACAAGGCTGCATCAAACTGACCCAACTCGAAGCGCTCAGTATGCGAACCCGGAATGACCAGCAAACCGCCGTTAGCTTCATTTTCCGGTCCCAGTGCCAGCCAGGTGCTGACGAGCTCAGGACGATCAAAGCGCCAATAGCGAATATCCTGATGCCAGCTTGTGACGCTGCTGAAGCCCGGGTGTTTGGTCATGACGCAGTTATGATGATTCTGCGACAGACGAATCGACGCCGTCGCCATAAGGGCATGAAGCATCGCGACCACGTCAGGATCCTGTCCGACAGATTGAAACAGACGATCCCTCCCGTAGGCATGCAACAGACGACGTGGCGTCTGACCACCCGGCGCGGTCCGAGAGGCAGGTGCGCCAGGGTAATGCACATCCGCTTCGAACTCGACTGGCGCGAGCGGCGGGCTCAAGGCATGGTCGATCGCCCCCACAAGCGCGGCAACTCGGTCAGGATTGATCAGCTGCCGACTAATCAAATAACCATCTCGCTGAAACGCAATAACGTCTTGTTTATTGACGGTCACCCCAATTCGCACCTTCTGCGTATATTAGAACCGAGAGTACACACCCTTGGCCTCGAAAAAAAGCGTCCACATGGCAAAGCACATACTGATCGAGAATGCTCATCAGAACAACCTGCAGAATCTTGATCTGAAATTGCCCTATGGCGAGCTTATCGTCATTACCGGTGTCAGCGGTAGTGGCAAGTCCACACTAGCCTTTGACACGATCTACGCCGAAGGCCAGCGACGCTACGTCGAGACATTCTCGCCGTACGCACGTCAGTTCCTTGATCGCATGGACAAGCCCCGTGTCGACCGAATTGAGGGAATTCCACCCGCTATCGCCATCGACCAGACAAACCCAGTGCGTACCTCGCGCTCGACTGTCGGCACGATGACAGAACTGAATGATCACATCAAACTGCTTTTCGCCAGAACCGCCGAACTGTACTGCGGCGGCTGTGGCAGCAAAGTGCGACGCGATACACCAGAGAATATCGGTCAGGACTGGATTGGCAACAACGTCGATCATCGCCTTATGGTCACCTTCGAGGTACCGATCCCCGACAATTTCTCGAAGGAAGAAATTCAGGACTGGCTGACGCGCCAGGGCTACACCCGAATCCATCGAGCCGGTAAAAAAAAGCTGGATGTCATTCAGGATCGCCTGCGAGCAAACAGCGCCAACAGGGGTCGCTTTATAGAGGCAATCGAAGCCGGGCTGCGTTACGGTCAAGGCAAGGTCACAGTACATGAGCTTGACGATGATCGGCAATCGACACGCTCGCAGACCTATTCAGTTGCGCTGCAGTGTGAGAAATGCAAGCGACGGTACAAGGAACCGCTGCCATCAAGCTTCTCGTTCAATTCGCCAATGGGCGCCTGCGAAACCTGCCGTGGTTTCGGCCGAGTCATTGGTATTGACTATCGTCTTGCCCTTCCCGACGAAAGTAAATCCATCAAAGGTGGTGTGGTCAAAGTTTTTCAGACCGAAAAAGGCATGATCTGTCAACGTGATATGGAGCGCGCAGCCAAGTCTGCCAAGGTTCCCATGGACGTTCCGTTCGAAAAACTCAAACCCGCGGATCAACAATGGGTGGTGCAAGGTGACGGCAAAACCGGGAAAAATGCCTGGTACGGTGTCAAAGGATTCTTCGACTGGCTCGAACGAAAATCCTATCGTATGCATGTGCGTGTCATGTTGGCCAAATACCGTAGCTACGACGAATGCCCCAGCTGTCGTGGTGCTCGACTGAAACCGGAATCATTGATGTGGCGAGTCGGCACGCTTGACGATGCGAAAGCGGCTATCGAACCGGGCAAGCGATACCGCGCCGCCGATGCACCCCTATCGGACAAGATCATGGCCAGGCTCCCCGGCCTGAATCTGGTTGATCTGATGCAATTGCCGCTGGAAAAATCATTGGCCTTCGTCAACCGCATCAACGAAAGGGATGTCGATGACGCAACCAGAATGGTCATCGAGGAAATGCAGGTGCGCCTCAGCTACCTGAATGACGTCGGACTCGCCTATCTGACGCTCGATCGTCAGTCACGCACCTTGTCGGGTGGTGAAGTGCAACGAATTAATCTGACGACCGCACTGGGCACATCGTTGGTTAATACACTGTTCGTTTTGGACGAACCGAGTATCGGTTTGCATGCACAGGATATGGATCGAGTCATTCGTGTGTTGCAACGACTGCGAGACGCTGGCAATACCTTGATTGTTGTCGAGCACGACCCACAACTCATGTTGGCCGCCGATCGAATCATCGATATTGGCCCAGGCCCTGGCAAGGCAGGCGGCAACATCGTGTTCAACGGCAAGCCGACAAAACTCCTGGCAAAAAAGCAATCCCTGACGGCACAATACCTGAACGGTAGCAAACAGCTGACACTGCCCGCACGAACCAACAATCGGACCACGGCAGGTGCAGGCAAGAGCGCAAAAAAACAACGCATCATGCTCAAAGGTGCGCGCGGCAATAACCTCAAGAACATCACTCTTGATATACCGCTCAACAAACTGGTATGTCTCACGGGTCCCAGTGGTTCCGGCAAGTCAACCTTGATACAAGACACCTTGTTTAACGCCCTGTCGGCAATCAAAGGTAAGCCCAAAGAACTGGCAGATCCGCATGATGAAATCATCGGTGCTGAACTTGTCACCGATGTCATCCTGGTAGATCAATCGCCGATCGGAAAGTCTGCTCGCTCAAACCCCGTCAGCTACACAGGCGCTTTTGAAGCGATCAGAAAACTCTTTGAAAAACTGCCCGAAGCCAAGGAACGTGGTTACAAAGCCAGTTCGTTCAGTTTCAACTCCGGCATGCGCTGTCCATCATGTTCGGGCAACGGTTTCGAACATGTCGAGATGCAATTTCTGTCCGATGTCTATATCCGTTGTGCCGAATGTCAGGGACGACGCTATCGAGCCGAGCTTCTGGAAATCAAGCTGTTTAACGAATATGACATTGAAGGTAAATCGATCGCCGATATTCTCGACATGACCGTTGCCGATGCGCTTGATTTTTTCCGCGACGAAAAAAAGGTACTGATCGCACTCAAGCCACTTGCAGACGTCGGACTGGGCTATCTGCAGCTCGGCCAACCGGTTCCAACCTTGAGCGGAGGTGAGGCGCAAAGGCTCAAATTGGCAGCATACCTCGGGCAAGCTGCCATGATTCAATCAAAACGCACTATCGCCGGTAACACCTTGTTCCTGTTTGATGAACCGACAACCGGCCTGCACTTTGAAGACATTGACAAGCTATTGATCGCGTTTCAACAACTGCTCGAACAAGGCCACTCACTGCTTGTCATCGAACACAATCTGGATGTCATTGCCAACAGCGACTGGATCATCGATCTTGGTCCCGGTGGTGGAGATGCCGGTGGCAAGATCATTTGCAAAGGTACGCCCAAACAACTGATGGCACACAAGCGCAGTGTCACGGGGGCATCGCTTGCCGACTATCAAGCCGCCAGCGATAAACTCAGACAGAGCGCTGTCGGTGAAAGCCCTGCAAGCAAACCTGTCAGAAAAATCGTTGTCCACGATTCCATTAAAGTCCACAAGGCCCGCGAACATAATCTCAAGAATATCGACGTGTCGATACCACGTGATGCCATGACCGTCATTACCGGCATGAGTGGTAGCGGCAAAAGCACCCTGGCATTCGACATCGTGTTCAATGAAGGCCAACGGCGTTATCTGGAATCGTTGAATGCCTATGCAAGACAATATGTACAACCGGCTTCACGCCCAGACGTCGATGCCATCACCGGCATACCGCCAACAGTTGCCATTGAACAACGAACCAGCCGTGGTGGCCGTAAAAGTACAGTGGCCACGATGACAGAGATCTATCACTTCTTGCGTTTGCTGTTCGTCAAACTCGGTGAGCAATATTGCCCGGACTGCGAAGTACCGATCTCAGCCCAATCAGTCGACGCTATAACCGCGCAAGTGTTGAAAACCCATCGTGGGAAAAAAATCAGTTTTCACGCACCTTTGATCGTTGACAGAAAAGGTTACTACACTGATCTGGCCAAATGGGCGTTCAACAAAGGCTTCGCCGAACTTCGCGTTGACGGCGAGAATTTGCCCACCGACAACTGGCCACGTCTTGACCGCTTCAAGGAACACAACATCGACCTACCGGTTGGCGCGATGGACGTCAACGTCAAACGCGAAGCGGAACTGACAGCGATGATCGAACGTTCCATCGGTTTTGGTAGTGGCGTCGTCAAGATCGGCAGCAATACCGCCAACGAAAAGCTCTTCTCGACCCAGCGCGCCTGCCCGAGTTGTCAGCGGAGCTTCCCGGAGCTCGACCCGCGCATGTTTTCGTACAACTCACGCCACGGCTGGTGCACGAGCTGCTACGGCACCGGCATCCAAATCGATGGCTTCGACGAAGAGCAAACCGGCGAAGAGCAACAATGGCGTAATAGCGATGAGGATACTGTTCCCTGTACACACTGCGATGGACAAAGACTCAAACCCGACTCGTTGAGTGTTTATTTTCAGGACTGGAACATCGCGGACTACACGGCACTGGCAATAGACGAAGCCGCAGATATTCTCAAGGCGATCAAGCTCGACAGCCGCGAGGAAATCATTGCCAGAGACAGCCTCAAGGAACTCAATTCCCGACTGGCGTTTCTCAAAGAGGTGGGACTGAACTACTTGTCGCTCGACCGATCAGCGCCGACGCTTAGCGGCGGCGAGGCTCAGCGTATACGTCTGGCTGCACAACTCGGCTCCAACCTGCAAGGTGTTTGCTACATCCTAGACGAACCAACGATAGGTCTGCATCCCAGAGATAACCGTATGCTGCTCGACACATTGAGCGCCTTGCAAAAGAAAGGCAATACAATAGTCGTTGTCGAACACGATGAAGATACCATCAAAAGCGCCGATCACATCATCGATATTGGTCCCGGTGCTGGCGTTCGCGGCGGTGAAATCGTCGCTAGTGGCAGCTTGGCCAAAGTGCGTAAAAACAAGCAATCCGTGACTGGAAAACTACTCGACAAACCGCTGCAACATCCGCTCTACCCGCCGCGCAAAAAAGCAACTGATAAACTCAAGGTCAGCAACGCCAGTTTGCACAACCTGAAAAACGTCAGCATCAATATTCCACTCGGTCAGCTTGTCTGCGTCAGCGGCGTCTCCGGTTCTGGCAAAAGCACTTTGGTCCGCGACGTTGTACATGACAATTTACGCGTCCTCAATAGTCAACGCAGCAAACGTAAGCTCGGCAAACTACACGGTTGCCAAAGCATCGAAGGCTGGGATTCCATACGGCGCCTTCTGGAAGTCGATCAAACGCCGATTGGCAAAACATCCCGATCCTGCCCAGCTACCTATATAGGCTTTTGGGACAACATTAGAAGGCTATTCGCTGACACCACCGAAAGCCGAATACGTGGCTACACCGCCAGCCGATTTTCATTCAACACCGGTGGCGGCCGCTGTGAAGAATGCGCTGGACAAGGGATGCAACGTATCGAAATGAGCTTTCTACCCGACGTTCGCGTACTTTGCGAGGTTTGTGGCGGGCAACGCTTCAACCATGAAACACTTTCGGTCCTGTACAAGGATAAGTCCATCGGTGAAGTGCTGACGATGAATGTCGATGATGCGGTCGATTTCTTTGCCGCGCACTCCTCGATTCATCACGCCTTGAAACTCTTGCAAGATGTCGGCCTTGGCTATCTCACTTTAGGTCAGCAAAGCCGAACCTTAAGTGGCGGTGAAGCGCAACGCATCAAACTGGTCACCGAACTTGCCAAGGCCAAACCAGCCATGACCGACAAACGCGGGAAAACCATCGTCAACACCCATACGCTTTATATTTTGGACGAGCCGACTGTCGGGCTGCATATGGCCGATGTCGAGAATCTGATTCATGTATTGCACCGACTTGTCGACGCAGGCAATTCGGTTATTGTGATCGAGCACAACCTCGATATCATGGCTGAAGCAGACTGGATCATCGACATGGGCCCGGAAGGCGGGGATGGTGGTGGTCGCGTTGTGGTACAAGGGCCACCCAACAAAGTCATCACAAGCAAATCATCAAGAACGGCCCCGTTTCTTGCACCGCTTCTCGGCAGATAACCGTGGCAAAGAGTTTCTTCACAAGTACCGATGACAATTGGTTCACGCCGACTGAACATACGCGTGGCCCATGGGATGAACATGCATGCCACGCTGGCCCACCCACCGGGCTTATAGCAAGAGCGCTGGAACAGCTGGTTCCCGAACAACGTCTGACACGCTTGACCATCAATCTGCAACGCCCGATTCCCTACAGTGGCTTCCGCATCCTCACCAACATCACCCGACAAGGCAGAACCGTCACGCTGACTGAAGCGAGCCTGGTAGACAATGACGGCAAGATCAAAATTACCGCAGCTGCGCTCCATTTGACAGAAAGCCCTGCACAACCCTACCCAACACACACTCAAACACCATTAAGCCCGGAAGACGCACAGCCGGGCCCTTTTCCAATAAAAAACACACTACATAACAAACCCGCTTTCAATGGCACAGGCGTTGAAACTCGCTACCCGATCGGTGAAAACGATCAGCCAGGGCCGACAATCGCGTGGCTCAGGACCGTGCCATTACTACCCGATGAGGACCCGAGCCCGTTTCAGCGCATTTGTCCGCTCGCCGACTGTGGCAATGCCTTTGGTCGCAACGCCGACCCGGCGCAGACGATGTTCATGAATGCCGATCTGACGTTGGTGTTACACCGAGACCCCGTTGGTGAATGGCTAGGCACCCGCAGCATAGGCTTCTGGGAACCGAACAGCATCGGTCTGGCCGACGCCCAGCTGTTCGACGAAAAGGGCATTGTTGGCCGAGCGCTGCAAACGCTGGTGCTACGCCCAAGCTGAGCATGGAACACATTTTGCGTAACCCATCACAGTTTTCAAATATGGACAACTGTTGGCAATGTTTGGTGGCATACGCAAAACCCTCCACCCGAATACCGTTTCGAAACTGCAGATAGCAGCCGCATTGGCGTGTTTCGGCCTCGCGGGCATACTCTCGGCGCTCTGGGAGCCGTCCAGCAAGACAGCATTGGTGGTAGCGAAGGAGCGCGTGATTGAAAACAACACGAATAATGTTGAAGACTTCCGTGTCTACGTCAATACGAAACCAGTCACTCCTGAATTATTTATCCCCCAGCTAGGAGCCGCGCCATATCCACCGGGTATGGTGACAGCGAAAGAGCGCGTTGTCGCAGACAACACGAAAAGTGCAGAAGGGTTTGATTTTCTCCTCAACACGAACCCAGGCACCCCTGAATCATTTATCCCGCAACTCGGAACCACACCATCCAGACCGGATCTGTGGCCAAACAGGGTTGACATCCCACATACGCCGGCGAGCACCAGCATTACGCTGACATCCGCTGATGCCTTGTTGACCACCCACCAGGTGTTTGCCAATCTCTTGCAACCGCAAGGTTTCAAGCGTAGCGACTGGCAAGCCTTCGATCATATCAAGCTGCAAGACGCGACCATCAAACCGACGTCACTCAGCCCGGTGCCAAGCATTGCTGAAAATAGCGATACCAACGCCGACAGTGCCACTTTTACCGTTCTTATCGACCCTGGTCACGGCGGCCGGGATCCTGGTTCAATCGCGCATAACGGATTGCAGGAGAAGCATCTGACGCTCGACATTGCACGCCGCGTCGAACTCTTCCTCAGCGAAGTGCCGGACATAAACGTGATTTTGACGCGCACCGAGGATGTCAGCCTGCGGCGCAAGGCCCGCGTTGAAAAAATAAAAAGTGCAGCGACTGATCTTGTGGTGTCATTGCACTTCAATCACTTGCCAGTGCCGAACGTGAATCTGGTGGAGTCGTTTTACGCAAGTCCCAAGGATATTATCGAGAGTCAGAAGCTTAGGGAACCGCCACAGGCAAGCACAAGCAACTTCTATCAAGTGGTCATCCATGAGCCTGCAACCTATAACACTGCCGACCTTAGTTTCACGCGTGGATCAAAACGGCTTGCCAACATACTGCACAAACGCGTCTATGATGAAGTCAGCCTGGACAACGAAAAAGTCGTCGATGCAGGTGTCAAGACCGACATGCTTTACGTACTGACCCGGAGCTTCACGCCTGGCGTGCTGATGGAGCTGACAGCCATCAGCAACATCGAAGAAGCCGAGCGGCTGACTGACGAAAACTATCGCAACCGTCTCGCAGCCGCCTTGGTTGACGGTATTCGTAACTATCGTGACTCACTGCGCACAAATCCACTAAACGGCACCGGCACCTGAGCAATCCGAGACCTGCTACCGGAAACTCTCGGGCAAGCTACGTACGATCGAAGTCGTCAAGCCAATTGACTGAATCAACAGCATTCAGTCGGCCCGTGTTGTCCCCCAGAGAGGCTTCACGGGCCACCACTCTCTCCCTCGCCCTTTCCAAGACTCGACTGATCTGTTAAAAGCACAGACTCTCGAATCAAACAATACTCGCCTTGGGCAACGCAGATCTCATTACCAGTGTCGACACACTGACGAAGCGCTATCGTGCACCGAGCATCAGCTCACTGAAGAAGGAACAAACCTCACTCAGCGAAGCCATGCAAATTTGGTTGTCCGCCAGTCCATTCTTTATTATGTCGACAGCGCATGAGCTCGGCATTGATTGCTCACCGCGAGGCGACAAACCGGGGCAAGCTTTTCGAGTGCTTGATTCGGCACATATCGCAATACCTGATCGACGCGGCAACAACCGCCTGGACACAATGAAGAATCTTCTTACCGACCCTCGCATCGGCCTGGTTTTTCTCGTCCCCGGATGCGAGGAAGCCTTGCGGATAAAAGGCCGGGCAAGCATCAGCATTAACCAGCAGCTGTTGGAATCATTCCAGCTGAACGACGAGCTTCCCGCGGCCATCATCCTGGTAGAGATCGAGCGGGTACACGTGCAAAACGCACGAGCCATACGTCAGGCAGGTCTGTGGACCGAGGGCGCGCAAACACGACGCGAGCCTTTGCCAGATGCGACAAGCCTGATGAAAAACGGCTAAGTGATATTGCCCAAGAGGTGCTGAAATGCCAACCTGTTGCCCAACGCCGTTGACCAGGTTCAGATCATGAAAGATTCCATCATCAAAATCCACCAACGCATCCATCAACCCATCGCCATAGCCACCGGCCTGCCAAACAACCGCTATATCAGTGCCGATGCCTTTGCCGAAGATCGTGATCTGGTTCTAGGCCAGGGCTGGGCAGCGCTTGCCTTTATCGATGATCTCCCCGAAGCAAACTACGCCTTACCCATAGAGTTCATGGGCTTGCCACTTCTGATCACCCGAGACAAGGCTGACAACTACCGCGTCTTTCACAATGTGTGCAGTCATCGTGGCATGCATCTCGCGGATGCGCCTTGCAAGACCAACGGCACCGTTCGTTGTCCATATCATAGCTGGACGTATGAGCTCGATGGTTCCTTGCGCGGCACACCCCATGTTGGCGGCTACGGTATACATACACACCCCGATTTCGACAAATCGGCCAATGGCCTGCGCGCAGTAAGCTCAACAGTGTGGCTCGGAACCATTTTTATCAACCTTTCCGGTACGGCGCCAGATTTCGATGTCTACGTCGCCCCACTGACCCATCAATTCAACGCCTTGTGCGATGAAGAGCAACGCGGGCGTTTTATCGCAAAATCGACAGGCTGTCGCACACAATTGACGGTACAGTCGAACTGGAAACTCGCCTGCGAGAATTATCTCGAGTCGTATCATCTACCGACAGTACACCCTGAGCTCAATCGCATATCTCCGCTTGAGCAACACTTCACACTCGATTATTTCGATTATGGTGCCGGTCAGGGAAGCGTGAATTATCAGCGTCTCAGCATCGACGATAAAGAACTACCAACACTCAATGGTTGGCCGGCAAACCAAGTCAACAAGGCGCTATACCCAGTACTCTATCCCAATACTCTGATCGGTGTTCACGCCGATCATCTGTTTATCATGATCCTGCAACCGATCAACGAACACGAGACGGTAGAACATGTACGCTTGTCATATGTTGGCGAGAAAGCGCTCAGTAGCGAATACAAAAAACACCATGAAACCTTACTGGCCTCCTGGACAAACGTATTCGAAGAGGATATCTTCGCAGTTGAACGTATGCAGAAAGGTCGTTCGTCGCCTGCCTACCAGGGCGGCGCCTTCGCACCCGCGATGGATGAACCAACACACCACTTTCACCGCTGGATTGCGGAGCAATTATTAATTCATGCGGTATCCTGACGGCGCTACGCCAGACCTCAACGTGCCTTACGGGAGCAGCATGCACAACATGCTGAGCCTGTCGATGATCCTGGCGATCGTGGTTGGGATGGTGCTGTTCTTCGCTGCCAGACGCGGCAACGTTCTTTGGATGAAAGTCTGGAGCCTGAGCCTGATTTTACTCAGCGTCGCTTATCTGATCGCAGATTGGGCAAACCTGTTTTGAACCTGTTTTAACAGCGCTGCCTTGACGAGGCTTTGGCGATAAATCTAGCGGGCTGGAAAACGCTTGTGTCGGCGGCGGCGCAAGCGCTCGCGCTCTGCCTCCAGCGCTGAGTGACCTACCCCCCAGCTCAAGCCTACACCAAGCTTGTCGGCTTCTTCGCCAAAAAAATTGACGGATGGTATGTTGATTTGTCTGGCGTGATACTGCACGCGAAGCAAACCTGCAATCAGCCCTTCGGCGCAATGATGACGAATCATGAACATGCGACGGTGCCGATAAACTCTTAGCGATCCAAATTCAAGGTGCAACAGTTTGCGCACATCATTGACAACACGATCACGTACCGAGATGGAATAGTGCGTCTGAATACCAGCGAGATCGTCAATTTCGATGGACGCTTGCAATCCGAGGTGTTGTCGCATCGAAAGCAAAGTAGCCTCTTGCGATGAACCCGATTGCATCTGTCGCCGACGTGCATTTGATGGAGACAGTTGAACGTAACATGACATATCGACGATTTCTGCACTCTTTGAGGCGGGACGTCGCATGGTCATTCAGACTCCTGATTTGCAGATGAAAGCGTGATGAAATCGACTACCGGTTTTGCACTCGACTTGTCGAATCGAGGCCAAGTTTACCGCGTAAAAAACAGCAACGGCAAGTGACTATTGCGATTCGTGACAGGGTCAGATCTTTGTCACCTATGGCGCAATGTTTTTTAACAATGCAACAGAAACATAATGCATTGATTCAGGTTTAATTCAGGCTCTCTTCAAACCCATTGCCTCTGCAAGCATGGGTCGATTGTTCAATACTTCCTCATGAGTCAAACCTTCCAGCGAATGAGGGAACTTGAGCCATTGATCAGTTTCGTGCAAATAGTAATCGGGTACACGTTCCGTCTTGTTGCGTGAGGGCTTGTAATACGGCACCGCAACTCTCACATCACGTGGCATGTTACGTCGCGTCAGCGCCGACAATCGTTCGATAATGGCTTGGATACTACGACCTGTGTCGTAGACGTCATCGACGATCAGCAAACGGTCTTCTTGGGTGATTTTTTTGACCAGATAATTCATGCTGTAGACCGCGACCCGGCTATCCTGATCATCAATTCCATGATATGACGAAGTGCGCACGGTAATGTGGTCTGAATGAATCCCGCGATAGGCCAACAACTCCTGCATCGCAATCCCCATTGGCGCCCCACCGCGCCAGACGGCAACGATAAAGCTTGGCCGAAAACCGGAACGATATACCCCTGCCGCCAGCCGAAACGAATCTTCCAGCAGGGTCTGCGCATCAAGATAGACTTTTTCCACCATCGGGTTAGAGTACACCATGCAAGATAAACGCTACATCACAGAATCCGAACTGTTGCACGACGCCTACAAGCTGGGCTTACAGATTGCCAACAGCGGCTTCCGACCCACGTTCATCGTCGGCCTGTGGCGTGGTGGCAGCGTTGTCGGCATAGCAGTTCAGGAGTGTTTGCAATATCTCGGCATACCGACTGATCATATCGCCATTCGTACGTCCTATCGTGGTCTTGCCAGTTACCAGCAAATGGTCGACAACCCCGAAGATGAAATTCGCATCCATGGCACGCAATATTTATTGGAGACCTTGAACGCAGACGACGGCCTGTTGATCGTCGACGATGTGTTCAGCTCTGGTCTGACCAGCAGCGCCGTATTGAAACGACTGCGACATCGTTTGAAAGCAAACATGCCAAAAACCACCCGCATCGCCGCGCCCTACTACAAGCCGGCACACAACCGCACGGACATCCGCCCAGATTATCACCTGCACAGTGTCGACGAATGGTTAGTCATGCCCTACGAGCTAAGCGGGCTTACGCGCGAAGAAATTGCCGAGAACAAACCCTGGATGTTACCTATCCTAGACAGTCTGGATAGTTAGACAATTTATCAGGACCGTATCGATGAAAGCTGATCTTTCGCTGTTTGCCAAAGGCGTCGCCATGGGCGCAGCCAACGTCATTCCCGGTGTCTCAGGCGGCACGATTGCCTTGATCACCGGCATCTATGAGCGCCTCATCAACGCATTGAAAAGCGGCGATATCACATCCGTGAAACTACTGCTGTCTGGTAAGTTCAACGAATTCTGGAAGCGCATAGACGGTCGCTGGCTGAGCATACTGATTGCCGGTGTGGCCATCAGTATTGTCACCCTGGCCAAGTTGTTCGAATACCTGTTGCAACATCACGAGCAGCTGACAATGGCCTTTTTCTTCGGCTTGATACTGGTATCGATCTGGTACGTGGCAAAGCGTATCGAGCAGTGGAAACCGTCAGTGTGGGTAGCACTCGCCGTTGGCGCAAGCGTTGCCATATTGATCGCGACCCTGGCGCCGGCGTCCGAAAACGCGAGCTTCGCCTATGTGTTCCTGTGCGGCGTCATTGCCATAAGCAGCATGATCTTGCCCGGGCTTTCTGGCTCCTTCGTCCTGATCATTATGGGCAACTATACCTTGGTGCTCGGCGCTATCAGCACGTTTTCCCTATCGATACTGCTGCCGATGGCACTCGGCTGTATCGTCGGTCTGATCGTGTTCTCACACGTTCTGGCCTGGGTTTTCAAACACTATCAGGATCACACGCTAGCACTGATGACAGGCTTTGTGGTCGGTTCTCTGGTCGTGATCTGGCCGTGGAAAAACGCGATAGTCGAGCAAGTCACAAGGGTCGGAAAACCACCCAAGGATGTCATCGTCAGCTATGACTGGTTGATGCCGTCACTGAGCGCCCCCGGAACTTGGATAGCCATCGCCTTGATGCTTGCCGGCGGGATCAGTATCACCCTGATGGAGAAATACGCTGGCGATCAATAAGCCGCGACCAACGCATCATCAGTAGTAGTGAAAACGCCAGCACGATCGTCAACCAGGCCATCGGTCGAGCCGTCCCGTCGTGTAAAACACTAACGGCCAACGCGGCGACCCCGGCCATTGTCTGCTCAATGCCGCTCAATAGCGCAGAGGCCGTGCCGGCCTGACCTTCGACACTGCGCAAGGCTCGACTCGGCGCGACGGCAAACAAGGGGCCCATACCAAATGTGATGATCATATAACAGACGACCATGCGCATTGGCGACAACACATCCAGCAAGATCACGCCAATCAAAGCGACCGCCCCGACAATCACCAGAGACACACCAAAGCCAAATAAACGCACTGCATCCCAGTGATCCGCCAATCGTGACGCCAACACACTACCGAGAAAAAATGCAAGCACAATACCCGACTGATAATAACCAAAGTGATCAACCGCCACACCCAGCATGTCAATCAACACAAACGGCGCGGCAGTCACAAAGACAAAAATCAAGCCCATTGCAACACCCAGCATACTGGTGTGCACCATAAAGTCTCGATTGACTACCAGTCTCGAATAGCCCGTGAAGACGCGTCGAAGATTCAAGGCCTTTGGGTCCGGTATTGTGGACTCGGGTAACAACTTCCAGATAATCATGAACGACAGCAATGCCATCGCGGAGATCACATAAAAATTGCTCTGCCAGCCATAACGAACATGTAGATACCCACCAAGTATTGGGGCGGCCGCCGGCGTCACCGCGATAACCATGCCTAACAGGGCAAGCGCTTTGACCTGCTGCTTTTCGGTATACAGATCTTTGAGTATCGCAAGACCGACAACCGCTTCGGCCGCCGCGACAGTACCCAACAACACCCGCGCGACTATCAACTGATCGATCGTTTTGGCGAACGCACAGGCAAGGCTGAACACAGCGACCAGCAGCAGAGACACCAGAATCACAGGTCGACGCCCAAGGCGATCAGACAGCGGCCCATGAAACAACTGCGCAAGCCCGAATGCCAGCATGTTCAGACTGATGGTCAGCTTGACGCGGGTAGGTGTCGTCTCGAACCAGCTGGTCAGATCCGGCAAGCTCGGTGAATACATATCGGTCGACATGATGCTGGTACTTGAAGCCAGTACCAGCATGCCGACGACCAGGCCGATGGTAGGCTCAGGTCGGGAAGGTATATACCGCTCCCGATTTGATGCCGGTCGGCCAACGGCTGGTCACCGTCTTCAGACGTGTGTAGAAGTGCACACCCTCTGGCCCATAGATTGAATGATCACCAAATAGCGATCGCTTCCAACCACCGAAGCTGTGATAGGCAACCGGCACGGGGATGGGCACGTTGATCCCGACCATACCTACCTGAATGCCATCAGCAAACGATCGGGCTGCATCACCGTCCCGCGTAAAAATAGCCGTCCCGTTGCCGTACTCATGATCATTGATCATGGTCACCGCTTCTTCATAAGAACCGGCTCGTACTACCGCCAACACTGGCCCGAATATCTCCTCCTGATAGATCTGCATATCGGTCGTGACTCGATCAAACAGACTGCCACCGAGGAAGTATCCATTTTCATAACCCTGCAAACTGAGTCCGCGACCATCGACAACCAGTTCGGCTCCGGCATCAACACCTGAATCGATCATGGAGCTGATCCGATCCTTTGCCGCCTTTGTGATCACCGGCCCCATCTCCGCATCAGGATCATCAGCTGGCCCAACACGCAATGCTTCGACTTTCGGCCGCAACGCCGCAACCAGTCGATCTGCGGTTTCTTCACCCACAGGTACAGCCACCGATACCGCCATACAACGCTCACCCGCCGAGCCAAAACCCGCGCCCATCAGCGCATCAACTGCCTGGTCCATATCCGCATCCGGCATGACCACCATGTGATTCTTGGCACCACCCAAAGCTTGCACACGCTTACCCGCAGCGGTGCCACGCTGATAGACATATTCAGCGATCGGTGTGGAGCCAACAAAGCTCACAGCCTGAACCTTGGGGTTATCGAGAATGGCATCAACCGCTTCCTTGTCTCCATGCACAACATTCAAGACTCCGGGTGGCAGCCCTGCCTGATGCAATAAATCGGCAACCATCATCACCGCGGAAGGATCACGTTCGGATGGTTTCAACACAAAGGTATTTCCGCAAGCTATGGCAACCGGATACATCCACAAAGGCACCATTGCCGGAAAGTTGAAAGGCGTAATTCCTGCACACACGCCGAGCGGCTGGCGATCAGACCATGCATCAATTTGCGGACCGACATTGCGGGTGAATTCCCCCTTCAGCATCTGCGGAATACCACAGACAAACTCGACGACCTCACGCCCACGCTGCACTTCACCGAGCGCATCATCATGCGTCTTGCCATGTTCACGCGAAATTTCCCGAGCAACATCATCCGCATGACGGGTCAATAGCTCGTTGAATTTGAACATGATCCCGGCACGTTTAAGCGGCGGTAAATTCGCCCATGCCGGCAAGGCCTCTTGAGCAGCCTCAATCGCTGCATCAACCTCGGCTGAAGACGACAATCCAAGGGTTTCAATGACCTCGCCGGTGGCAGGATTGAAGACATCCTGCTGCCGTCCACTTTTTGAGGCAACACGTTGGCCAGAAACTAGATTTTCGATCATGGCGATTCCAAAAGATTTTGTAGACTTGAAACGGGACCGTCGCTATCGTACACCGCCCGAGGTATATCGAACCGGCCTATCCGTGAAACTCCCAGAGCAAACCCACCCAAAGCAGACCCACCCAGAGCGGACCCACCTGCTGACCCATATGCGGAATCATCTGCAGGCGGGTAAAGAAGCGAGGATTGTAACCGTTGCTCTGGATATAGTCCTCTCCAATGGCGACTACGAGGCGAACCCTGGAAAAATTGTGGCAGCGTTAGATAGGTCTGAGGTCAGTGTGCTGAACTACGCCCAATGAATTCGTTCAAGCCGCTCATCGGGCGCAACGCCAGAATTCTGGTTCTGGGCACCATGCCCGGTCAGGCATCACTCGAAAAAACTGAATACTATGCTCACCCTCGAAACGCCTTCTGGCCAATTGCACTGGCGCATATCCTGGATAAAACCATCAGTCGAGATCTGTTCCACGAAAGAAATTACAGCACTCGAAGCACGCTACTCGTAAATAGCCACATCGGACTCTGGGATGTTCTGGCCCAATGCGATCGTCAGGGCAGTCTCGACAGCAAGATTATCAGACAATCTGAAATACCTAACCCGATCAACGATTTGCTAACTGCCAGGCAACATATAAAGGCCATTGTGTTCAACGGCAAAACCGCCGAGAAGCTATTCCAGCGTCACATAAAAACCGACCCGTCAATCGCGATCCACAGCCTCCCCTCGACAAGCCCGGCCATGGCTTCACTGACTTTGGAAGAAAAGTATTTGCAGTGGTGTGAAGTGCTGGATCAATACCGCCAAAATTGACCAACTACCTCAAGCTGCAAACAACTCAACGAGCTGACTTGTCATGACATCAGCCAGTTGCGACACATCGTGAATGGTGGTCGCGCGTGAATAGTACTGACGAACGTCATGGCCGATACCAATCGCCACCAGCTCGACCTCTTGTTGGCGTTCAAGTTGTTCGATAACAAAGCGCAAATGCTTTTCGAGGAATCGTCCTGGATTGGTTGATAGGGTCGAGTCATCTATCGGCGCGCCATCCGAGATCATCATCAGGATCTTGCGTTGCTCAGGACGCTGCAATAGCCGCGAATGCGCCCATAGCAACGCCTCTCCATCGATGTTCTCTTTTAACAGACCCTTGCGCATCATCAGACCAAGATTCCGTCGCGACTGACGCCAGGGAGAGTCCGCCGACTTGTAAACGATATGGCGCAAATCGTTGAGTCGCCCCGGGTTGGCCGGGTAACCGGCTTTGACCCAGGCCTCTCGTGCTTGCCCGCCCTTCCAGGCTCCAGTGGTAAATCCCAGTACTTCAACACGCACACCACATCGCTCAAGCGTCGACGACAGAATATCTGCACACACAGCGGCCACCCGAATCGACCGCCCATGCATCGACCCGGAGTTATCCAATAACAGCGTGATGACCGTATCGCGAAAGTCGGTATCGCGTTCCTGTTTGAACGTTAGCGGACTCATGGGATCGGTCAGTACGCGTGTCAGGCGGGCGCTATCAAGTAAACCTTCATCGAGATCAAAATCCCAGGACCGTTGTTGCTGCGCCATCAAAACCCGTTGCAAACGATTCGCAAAGCGGCCAATTGATCGCTGCAGATCCCCGACATGTGAATCCAGAGTCTGACGTAACCGATCAAGTTCCTCAGCATCGCAAAGATCCAGCGGACGAATGACCTCATCAAACTCTCGGGTAAAAACATGGTAATCGCTAAGTTGCTTTCGCAGCCCCTCACCCACCGTTGCGCGCCACTCACTGCCCGGCTGTTCGGAACTCCGTTCAGGAATATCCTCTTCCGGTTCAATGGCATCACTACCGTCTTCAGACTCGCCCTGATCTTCCGTCGTCTCGGCTTCACCGTCATCCTGCATGGACGTACTATCGGTATCACCGAACTGATCGTCATCATCCGATGAGCTGGCATCCTCCGGGGTATCATTCTCATCGCTGAATTCGTCCGGTGCATCGTTCTCGTCGCCCGAATCCAGTTCAAGCGAACGAAGAAGGTGTTTCAAGGCCTCGGCAAAACCTTGCTGATCATGCACATCGAAATCATCAAGCTTGAGTTTTTCGGACACATCCGAATCGAGCCACTCACGCCATTCACCCAGCACTTGGTCCGCTGCTGGTGGCAGGCTGCGCCCCGTCAATTGTTCGCGAAGATACAGTGACAGCGCATGATCAATCCCCATCAGCGGCTGCTTGACCTGACCTTCGGAAAGAGATTGCACCACCGGACTCTGCATCGCATCAAGCAACATCTGATAACGTGCATCCAGCGCCGCATCGAGATTACGTCCCACACCGGCAAAGTGTTCGCTACCCAACACCTCGACCCGCACTTGTTCAGCCATGGCATGCAAGCGTTGAGAGGTGTCGGTCGTGGGCTGGAATCGCGCATGGGTCCGCGCGTCATGATATTGCTTGTGCAAGGCTATTGCATCGCTGCGTCCGCGCGTCTGCATGCGCTCTAGCACACTCGCATCATCCTGAATCGCCGGTAGTACGGTTCCTTCAACCTGCTCGGCCTTCTCATCAAAACTGATTTCTATTGATGCATCTTGCGCAATCGCGCGCGCGCAAGCGCCTGTCGATTGCCGAAATCCGCCAACGCTGGATTCAGGCGCACCAAGCACTGCATCGTCACCAGACCCGTCCTCACTGACCGGCCCACCGACGGGCGGTACTTCTCCAATGCGATGTTCTGCCATTACTGCATCCTACACCGTAGGCGAACTAGCTCGGTGCTTAAGGATGATCGCCGAGCTCTTCGCCGAACACCCGTTGATACAATTCACCGATCAAGGCCCGCTCAGCCGGGTCACATTTGTTCAGAAAGACAAGTTCAAAAGACAACGCCGTGTCCTTGAAGAAGGTCAGATTTTGCGTCCAGGTAATAACCGTACGCGGACTCATGACGGTTGCCAGATCGCCGTTCTTGAATGCATTACGGGTCAACGTGGCCAAGGACACCATCTGCGTAACCAGCTTGCGCCCATCATCATTTTGCAAATGCGGAGCCTTGGCTAAAACCACCTCAACCTCACGCGCTTGCGGCATGTAATTTAAAACGGTTGTCACCGACCAACGGTCCATCTGCGCCTGATTGATCTGCTGAGTGCCATGATAAAGACCCGTTGTATCACCCAGCCCTACCGTATTGGCTGTCGCAAAAAAACGAAACGCCGGATGCGGTTTCAAAACACGGCTCTGATCCAGCAAGGTCAATTGTCCGGTTGACTCAAGCACCCGCTGAATCACGAACATCACATCCGGGCGCCCTGCATCGTATTCATCGAATACAAGAGCAACATTTCTTTGATACGCCCAGGGCAGAATCCCGTCCTGAAACTCAGTGACCTGCTTACCATCCTGAAGCACAATCGCGTCTTTGCCGATCAGGTCAATCCGGCTCACATGACTATCAAGATTGATCCGCAAACAGGGCCAGTTCAATCTTGCTGCGACCTGCTCGATATGCGTCGATTTACCCGTCCCGTGAAATCCTGAAATCAGTACCCGCCAATCTTTGGCAAACCCTGACAAGATAGCCATGGTGGTTGAATAATCAAAGATGTAGTCAGCGTCCAGCGGTGGCACCCGTTCAGTATGTTCGCGGTAGGCCGGTACCATGATGTCTGTATCGAGCCCAAAGACATCACGCACCGACACTTCACAATCGGGCAGCGCGGCATTTTTTGAGGCATCACTTTGAGTTATGTCGAGCATAGGTCCGAATTCAATCTAGGTTTATGAACGAAAATGCTGGTGTTGGCAAAATGGTAGTGTAAGCCATGGCAACGGCTGAGGAAATCATCGCAGAAGAATGGCGCGAGCGAGCGACTGAACTCGCCGACTGGGCCATGCATAACCTCGTCAACCGTAGGGATGTCTGGGGGCAGTATGCCGTATTGACTCCAACAGAACAAAAAAACAGCGAGCGTAGCTACAAAGCAATGACGCTCCCCGCGACCGACAAACGCGACGGTGTCGACCGCGTCACGCTCGACAAACTCACGCGCCACTTCTCTAGCCGTCATTTACGTAAACCACAGCTGATCGGACTTCACGCAAAATCAAAAGCTGCAACCAGTCGCTGGTTCGGTATCGACATCGATAACCACGGGGATGACGCGACCAGCGGCGATGAACTCGCACGACGAAACCTCAATGCCGCGGTCAACTGGTATCGAAAACTGCAATCCCAAGGCTACGACCCCTTGCTGTTCGACTCAAACAACGCCGGCGGTTATCACCTCTGGGTGCTGTTCAAGGACCCCGCACCGACAGCCGACGTTTTCGCGTTCGCCATGGCCACCGTCGCCGACTGGGAAGAGCAACAACTCGACAAGCTCCCGGAAACCTTTCCGAAAAGGGTCAAAGAAGACAGCCTCGGATCCTGGTTTCGACTTCCTGGATTGCACCACACTCGTCACCATCATGCTGCTGTCTGGGCGGGCGACGACCAATTGGATGAACCCTGGTTGCGCGGACATGCAGCGATCGACCTGATTCTGCAAAACCATCCCGGCCCACCGCCACCGGTCGCGCGACAGGCCGATAGCAAGACAAAACCCGCACCGCGCGCCACGCGCAAACTGGACGCGACATCAGCCGACCCGAAACCCGTTCCGAACAAGCGCAAGTTCAAACGAACATCCCGCGCGAAAGTGTGTGTGGATCTCGACGGCGTGCTTGCGCACAAATCCGGGGACGACAGCATCGGCCCACCGATCGACGGCGCAATAGAGTTTACCCGAGCGCTACACAAGCGCGCCGACATACTGATCTTTACCGCACGTTTCGCCACCAAGCGCAACAAAGCCAGGAGTGACTCAGTGCGCAACAGCCTGCACAAGCGCATTGAACAATGGCTCGATCATCATGGTTTCGCCTGG
>CALDSR010000016.1 GCA_937924505.1 uncultured Granulosicoccus sp.
TTTAGTGGCAGCAGTAGTCGCAGCTTCCGATGCATCAATGGCAATGACTTCCCGCGCACCTGCCTGCGCGGCATTCAACGCGAATCCGCCCAGATAGGTGTATACGTCCAGCACACGACAATTCTTGACCCACGGCGCCAATGCGGCGCGACTTTCGCGGTGATCATAGAACCAACCTGTCTTTTGCGATATCTCGGCAGGCACTTCAAAGCTCAGTCCATTTTCAATGACGTTCAGATTTTCAACGGCATCGCCGAGTTGCCACTCGCGGTACAGCGGCAGATGTTCGAGCTCGCGCACTGGCGAGTCATTACGCAGAAGAATGGCACTGCACTCGATAAGTGCTGCAATATGCTCGACGATGTCGTCCCGAAATACTTCCATACCCGCGGTGGTTATCTGCACTACACAGACGCTGTCATACCGATCCACGATCAGACCGGGTAAGGCATCGCCTTCACTGTGCACCCAACGGTAATAGGGTGCTGGATACCGTCGTTGTCGCAGGGATAGCGCGATGCTCAGTCGCTCACGCAGGATGTCTGAGGAAAAAGGTTTGTTGGCACGTCGACTGGTAATACGAAGTGCGATGAGCGAATGCGGATTCACATAGGCGTGACCCATGAACGTTCCGTTGGCACTTTCAACAACGACGGGGGCGCCTGGCTCAACACCTTTTAATGGTGTTGTAGCGGTATCAACCTCATTGGAGAATATCCAGTCGTGTCCGGCGACAACACGACGTTGTTCGCGCTTTTTCAAGCGCAATGTAGTCATCGCAATGCGATGCCGACTACCTGTTTAATTTTCTATCGCTTCAGCGCGGCAAGTATCTGATCTTCAAGTTCGCCTCGAATGGCAATGATCTCACCCAGTCGAGAAAGGTCACCGGCGAGCATGTCGACGTCGTCAGCGGTTCCTTCATAGGCATCGTACTTGTCGTTGAAATCAACCAGGTAATCGGTTGTCTCGGCAATGGCTGGATAGACTTCCTTGGCAACATCTTTTGCTGCCCGACGTCGCTCCTTGCCTTCGATGATGCGTTGGTATACTTCGAAATGTCCCATCGCCGTGTAGTCGACCATGATCTGGCAGAAGCTACGCAACTGATCGGACTTGACCGTGTGATCTTCGATATCGCGCTTGTCAAACGAACTGACACCGGAAAGCTCGCAATAGCTGATCACCATTTCCTGGCGCAATTTGATCAGCGAATCGATCGTCTGTTGCAGTCGACCGCGGCGTTCCACACCTTGCGGAGTTGCATCAGATTGGGCTTCAGCGTTTGCAGACATCAGGCTCTCCAGCAGACATTAAGTAACGACATCGGGGGGGATCGACAGCTGCCAGATACAAGCAAGGATACTGCCACCCACTAGACGTAATTTAAACACAGGAAAACCGGGAAAGTCACGTAAATTTGTTAACTTATTTTCTCTGCAGGTTAATGCAAGCAAATGAAAAATAATAAGTTTTAAAACTTGACTTCACGACATCCTGCGCTACCGAAGTATAGGCTTGCCAGATTGACGATCGCGCTTAATCGTCGACCCAGTTGATGACATGATGGTGATATTCGGCGAGCGGCACCTCACTTTCCGGAACCGAGTAGCCAGTGACCGAAATTCCGGCCTGACGAACGGTGTCTGGATCGCCGCTAATCAAGGGATGCCACTGCGCCAGGCTGCGACCTTCGGCAAGCCGTCGATAGGCACAGCTTTTTGGCAGCCAGGAAATCTTCTGTGCGGTCAGTGGCCGCACCGACAGACAATCAGCCACCCGTTGGAATCGATTTCCGTAGTCTTTACACCGGCACGTATTTCCATCCAGCAACTCGCAGGCGACGCTGGTATATCGGATTTCTCCGGAATCCTCGTCCTCGAGCTTCTGCAAACAGCAGCGCCCACAGCCATCGCACAACGATTCCCACTCAGCATCACTCAACTCATCCAGTGATTTTGCTTGCCAGTATCGTGTGTCGTCAGCCATGAGCTAGCGGCTACAGCGTGGCCTGACGGTGATAGTCGATCAGACGCTGGACTTCCTCGGCCGACCCCATCAACACCGGAACCCGCTGATGCAAGGACGTTGGTTGAATATCCAGTATGTGTTCCTCGCCCGTATGGGCCAGGCCCCCGGCCTGCTCTATCAACATGCCCATGGGCTGGCTTCATACAAGAGACGCAACTTTCCCGCCTGCCCACTCGCGTGCAGACGTGCATCGTTCGGGTATAGAAACACGCCGCCGCGACACAGAATGCGATGGATGTCACCAACCATCGAGCCAGCCCAGCGCATATTGAAATTGCTACCGCGCGGACCTTCCTTGCCTGCAACACATTCGTCGATATAACGTTTGACCGGTGGCAACCAATGACGCGCATAGGCTGCATTGATAGCAAATTCATTGGTGCTCGCCGCTACCTTCATGTCCGGGTGCGTCAAGATGAACTCACCAATGCTGTTGTCAAGCGTAAACCCTGCGACGCCATGACCAGTGGTTAACACCATCATCGTTGCCGAGCTATACAGGCAATAGCCAGCGCACACCTGCTTGCGCCCGGCCTGCAGAAAGCTATCGTCGGTGGGCGCGGCACTATCACCATGATGGGTGATGGAAAAAATCGTTCCGGTTGCACCATTGACATCAATGTTGCTGGAACCATCCAGCGGATCAAACGCAAGCAAGTAATCGCCTCGTGCGTATTGTTCCGGTATGGCATAGTGCGCGTCCATTTCTTCGGACGCGACCGCCGCCAACAAACCAGAACGTTGCATGGACTCGATAAAGACATCGTTGGCGATGATGTCGAGCTTTTTTTGATCCTCACCCTGCACGTTTTCTTGCCCGGCCGCACCGAGCACGCCTGCAAGCTCGCCAAGACGAACCAGATTGGAGACACGCTTACAGGCCGTGGCCACATCGTTGAGCAGCGCCGTAAAGGCTCCGCGAGCCTCAGGCTCCTGACGACCACACTCAATGATGTACTGCGTCAGACTGGTTCCGAGCTTCATGTTGATATCTCCACCATATCGAAATCATCTTTCACCGCCCCACAATCCGGGCAGCTCCAGTTCAGCGGGACATCCTCCCACCGGGTACCGGGAGCTATGCCATCATCGGGCCATCCCGCCTCCTCGTTATAGATGAGGCCACACACACTGCATAGATATCGCTTGTAATCCACGGACTTCTCGCTCGCTATTAGCGCTTGATTGTCGCATTTAGCGCAACAAGTTGCCGTATCATCGGACGTACATATTCGCATGACTTCAGAGGTTCCAGCTTTGAGCGATACGCTATTTTCCCGAGCCCGGGACATCATTCCCGGTGGCGTCAATTCTCCGGTACGGGCCTTTGGCAGCGTCGGTGGCACACCACGCTTCATTACTCGCGCCGAAGGTGCCCATATCTTCGATGCCGAGGGACGCCGCTACGTTGACTACGTCGGCTCCTGGGGCCCGATGCTGCTCGGCCACGCGCACCCGGAGGTAATCGCCGCCGTCAAGGCGGCGGCTGACAATGGCTTAAGCTTTGGCGCACCAACGGAACTGGAAGTCGAGATGGCCGAACGCATCTGCAAACTGGTGCCTTCGATGGACATGGTGCGCATGTGCAGTTCCGGCACCGAGGCCACCATGAGTGCCATTCGCCTCGCACGAGGCTTCACCGGGCGCGACGACATCGTCAAATTCGAAGGGTGTTATCACGGTCATTCGGATTCACTGCTGGTGAAAGCTGGCTCGGGCGCATTGACACTCGGCGTTCCCAATTCACCCGGCGTTCCCGCTGACTTTGCCAAGCACACCCTGACCGTTTCATTTAATGATAGCGACGCGATAACCGAGCTCTTCAAGTCGCGCGGCGATGCCATTGCCTGTGTCATTGTTGAACCGATTGCCGGCAATATGAACTTCGTCGAGCCCCTGCCCGGTTATCTGCAAACCTTGCGCGAACTCTGTACTGCACATGGCGCTGTGTTGATATTCGATGAAGTCATGACAGGCTTCAGAGTTGCGGCTGGCGGTGCGCAGGAACGCTATAAAGTGACACCAGATCTGACAACACTGGGTAAGGTTATTGGTGGCGGTATGCCAGTCGGCGCTTTTGGTGGTCGGCGCGATATCATGAATGAGATCTCCCCTGTCGGTCCTGTGTACCAGGCAGGCACACTGTCCGGCAATCCCATCGCGATGAGCGCAGGCATCAAGACACTAGAGCTGTTGTCCGCACCTGATTTTCATGATCGCTTGCATGAGCGCACCGGCAAACTGCTAGCCGGCATGCAGCAAGCCGCTGACGATAACGGTGTGCCTTTCTGCACAGCACACGCAGGTGGCATGTTCGGATTCTTTTTTACCGACAAGGACAAGGTCACGAGCTTTGAAGATGTCATGGCTTGTGACGCTGAGCGGTTCAAGGCCTTCTTTCATTCGATGCTTGAATCCGGTATCTATCTCGCACCGTCTGCTTTTGAAGCAGGCTTTACCAGTGCTGCGCATAGTGACGAAGATTTCAAGGTCACTATCGATGCCGCGGCCCGCGCGTTCAAATCTATAGCCTGACACTGACCCTGATCCCGAGCGCTAACATGACTGGACAATGCATAGCCATGTGGTCAGGCCCGCGAAATATTTCAACGGCCATGATGCGCTCCTGGGAAAATCGCAGCGATACAGTGGTAGTTGATGAACCGTTTTATGCGCATTTTTTGCAATCAACCGGTATCGATCATCCGATGGCGGATGAAGTCATTGCCGCCGGCAATACTGACTTTAAAGATATTATCGAAGCGCTTCGCCGACCACCCGCTTCCGGCATCTTCTATCAGAAGCACATTACCACGCACTGGATGGACTACTTTCCGATTGATTGGCTGGCAGACATAAAACACGTGTTTCTGATTCGCGAACCATCTCGGGTGGTTGCGTCATATGCGGTCAAGCGGCAGGAACTGACTGCTTTCGATCTTGGCTATGCCCAGCAAGCGATGCTGTTTGACGTTATCCGCCAACAAAAAGGTACGCCACCACCTGTGATCGACAGCGGTCGTTTTTTAATCGATCCCGAAGCACAGCTGCGAGCCCTGTGTGATCAGTTAAACATCGCGTTTGACGACGGTATGCTTCAATGGCCAGCTGGCAAACGCGACAGTGATGGCTTGTGGGAGAGCCACTGGTACGATGCGGTTATCCGGTCCACCGGCTTTGGCCCGGTAAACAAAATGCCATTGACCTTGTCTTCTGGACAACAACAGATCGTTGATTCGTGTGAACCTCACTACCAAAAAATGAGTGAGTACACGCTGTAGCAGTGAATAGTCAATCACTCAGAAGTAAAACTTCAAACCCAGACTAACCGCAGACAAGTCGTCAAAGATCCCGACATCCTGGCTATAGAAAACATAGTCTGCCGACAAATCCACGCGCTTACTCAAAACAGTTTCAAGTCCAAAGCCAAATGAAATGCTGGCGTCTTCGTCAGAAAATTCACGTCTACCTATAGTCTCGGTCAATTCAACCGCTGTTAACCCAGCCATCGCATAGGCGGTGGTGCGAGCCCCGAGTGGTGCATGCGCTTTCAAAAACACACTGGAATAGACAACATCGATCTCGTCGAACGCATCGACGTCGTCTTCGCTGCCAAAGCCAAAATGCCCCTCAAGATCGAATACCCGACTTATCGGTAAACCCAGGCGTAGTCGCACGCCGCGTGGATTCAAGTCATCGTCGCTACTGCCATCCAATGAAAACGCGCTGCCATCAATACCAAGGTAGGGACCGGCTTGCGCATCCGAAGCTTGGCCACTGGAACTCGCGACCAGCATGATCAGAGGGGCAAGCTTGAGAAGAAATTGTTTACTGATGTTCATACTGCTCTCACGGTATAAAATGATGGCTGCCACTGTAGCCATCTTCGACTGAACCCTTTCTGAACAGCAGGGATTTTTCGCATAAATCCGTGGCTCAGGCAGCACCTTTGGATACGGTAGACGCCTCCTGCGGCTCCGCAGGCGCTTGATAGTCGCTCAGCGGCGGGCAGGAGCAAATCAGGTTTTTGTCACCATAGACATTGTCGATACGCCGAACCGGCGGCCAGTACTTGCTGTCGGAGCTGACACCGGATGGAAACACGGCAGTTGCCCGACTGTAGGCATGAGTCCAGGATTCCTCGGCAAGCATCGACACCGTGTGCGGGGCATTAACCAATGGGTTATCCTCGGCCGTCTGGCCATCGACGCCGTTAGCAACATCAGCAGCTTCACTGGCAATCGCCAGCATGGCATCGCAAAACCGATCAATCTCGACAAGCGATTCGCTTTCCGTCGGTTCAACCATCAAGGTTCCGGCGACTGGAAAAGACATGGTAGGTGCATGAAAGCCATAGTCCATCAAGCGCTTGGCAATGTCATCGACGGTTATTCCCGTCTCGTCCTTGAGTACTCGCGTATCAAGAATGCACTCATGTGCGACGAATCCTTCGTGTCCTCGATACAAAATGGGATAAGCTGGCTCGAGTTTCTTCGCGATGTAATTGGCATTGAGTATCGCTATTTCGGTAGCGCGCTGGAGACCGATTGCACCCATCATGCGAATGTACATCCAGGTGATCGGCAGGATCAAGGCACTGCCATAAGGCGCGGCACTGACTACGCCCGCACTATCTCCCAACACATGATGACCCGGCAACCATTCGGCCAGATGTGATTTGACACCAATAGGACCGACGCCGGGCCCACCGCCACCGTGTGGAATGCAGAAGGTTTTGTGCAGATTAAGATGCGACACATCGCCTCCAAACTCGCCCGGATGTGCCGTACCCACCATCGCATTCAGGTTCGCGCCGTCAATATAAACCTGACCGCCCGCTGCATGCACCCGCTCACATACATCACGGACCTCAGTTTCAAAAACACCGTGGGTGGACGGATAGGTAATCATGATCGCCGCGACATGCCCTGCATGCGCGGCCAATTTATCATCAAGATCGGTGAGGTCAACATTACCATCATGGTCACAGGCAACCACAACGACGGCCATGCCAGCCATCTGCGCACTGGCCGGGTTTGTACCATGGGCGGAACTGGGTATCAGACAAACATTACGCGCGGTATCACCACGGCTTTCATGGTAACGGCGAATGGCCAGCAAGCCTGCATACTCGCCCTGACTACCCGCGTTGGGTTGCAGCGATACGGCATCATAACCCGTGCACGCGCACAACATGTTCTCGAGCTCACTGAGCAGGCGTGCATAGCCTTTTGTTTGCGATGCCGGTGCAAACGGATGTATTGCCGAGAACTCCGGCCAGGACAATGGTGTCATCTCAGCCGCAGCATTGAGCTTCATCGTGCAGGAGCCCAGCGGAATCATGGCTTGATCCAGCGCAATATCTTTTGTCGCCAGCAGTCTCAGATAACGCATCATCTCCGTCTCTGAGTGATACGCATGAAAACACGGCTGCGACATGAAGTCGGGCGTTCGATCAAGTGTCGGATCGCGTCTGTCAGTATCGACAACTGCCCATGCATCTTCAGGTTGATTGGTAAGTGATGCGCCGAGTTTGCGCACATCATCAACCGTAGTGGTTTCATCCAGACTGACACCCACGGTGTTGCCATCAATCAAGCGTATGTTGAAACCTGCATCCAGCGCACGGACGACAGCCGCGGGGCCATCCGCAACCCCGATACTCAAGGTATCGAACCAGCGCGTGTTATTGATGGTCAATCCTGATGCCTCGCAACCGGCTGCCAGCTGATCGGTCAATGAACGCACGCGACGAGCGATGGCAATCAGCCCTGTCGGTCCGTGATAACAAGCGTACAAGGTTGCCATAATCGCGAGCAGTGCCTGCGCCGTACATATATTCGACGTGGCCTTTTCCCGTCTGATATGTTGCTCTCGCGTTTGCAAGGCGAGTCGGTAGGCCGGTTTGCCATCGGCAGTCAACGATTGCCCCACCAGCCGTCCCGGCAAGCTGCGTTTGTGCTTGTCAGTGGTCGCCATAAAAGCGGCATGTGGTCCGCCAAAACCCATAGGCACACCAAATCGTTGTGCACTGCCCACCACGATATCGGCGCCCCAATCACCGGGTGGAGTCAGCAAGGTCAGGCTCAGAAGGTCAGCCGCAACAATCGTCATCACACCTGATGATTTGGCCGCCGCCGCGACCGATGCAGCGTCATGCACTTCTCCAAAACTGCCTGGATACTGAATCAATACGGCGAAGACATCCGCACCCTCTTCATTGAGTATTGCCGGTATCGAATCTATCGCGACAACACGCACATCAAGTTCTAACGGTTCGGCACGGGTTTGAATGACATCGATGGATTGCTGATGACAATCATCCGCGAGCAACATGATGGAACGTTTTCCTCGCAGTGCACGGTGTGCCATCGCCATCGCCTCTGCCGCAGCCGTTGCTTCATCAAGAAGCGAGGCATTGGCAATCGGCAGTGCAGTCAACTCGGTTATCAAGGTCTGAAAATTGAACAGAACTTCTAGGCGTCCCTGCGCAATCTCAGGCTGATACGGGGTATACGCCGTATACCAGGCCGGGTTCTCGAAGACATTGCGCGCAATGACGCTGGGTAAAAAGCAATCGTTATAACCCTGCCCAAGTGCACTTCGTTTGACCTCGTTCATCGAGGCGATTTCACGAATCTCAGCCAGTGCCGCTGCCTCACTCAGGCCCGAATCAAGCGCAAGCTCGTCGCGCAACCGAATACCCTCGGGTACAACCTTGTCAATGAGCTCATCAATCGAAGACACGCCCAGGGTATCAAGCATGCGACTGACATCAGCCTCTCGCGGGCCGATATGGCGGGCTACAAATTCGCTTAACAGGTCTTGTCCCGTCATGATTTTCTACTCGTTTGTCACTCGTTATTTAATTATTTTTTATTCGCCAGCGTCGGCAAAGGCTTCGTATGCGTCAGGGTCCATCAATGCTTCAATATCGTTGACCTCATTGGGTTGCAGTTTGAAAATCCAGCCTTCGCCATAAGGGTCACTGTTGACCAGCTCGGGATTATCAGCAAGCTCGCCATTGGTGTCGATAACCTTGCCGGCGACGGGCGCATAGATATCAGACGCAGCCTTGACCGATTCAACCACCGCGATGCCCTCTTCCGCGTCGCAACTGTGATCAATCTCGGGGGTTTCAACAAACACGAGATCGCCGAGCTGACCTTGCGCGTGATTGCTGATACCAACAGTGAGCGTGCCATCATCATTTAGCCGTACCCACTCGTGTGAAGCGGCAAATTTGAGATCACCTGGTGTTTCCATGCTTTCAGTCCTCGAACAGTAATAGAGAAAGAGTTATTTCAAGAATCTTGATTTAGAAAAGGCACGCTGACCACATGGGCGGCGTGCAGCTTGTCGCGAATAATGACATCACAGCCACCCTCAAAGCGCTTGTCGACGCGTGCCAGTGCAATGGTCTTTTGCAAGGTCGGGCTAAAAGTGCCAGACGTAATCGTGCCAATCGCCTTGCCAACACGTTCAACCGTTTGACCTTGTCTCAACACACCGCGCCCATCCAGTGTCAGGCCCAGCATGACGGAGCGACCGCCAAACAGTTTGTGATCTTCCAGCGTTTCGCGTCCGATAAAGTCTCGTGCTTCGTCATCAAGATCAATGGTCCAGGCAATGCCCGATTCCGCCGGTGTATGGTCTTCATCGAGATCGTTACCATACAAGCTCATGCCGGCTTCAAGCCGCAAGGTATCGCGTGCGCCCAGCCCCGCAGGCGTTACATCTGCATCAAGCAATGCCTGCCAGAAGTCATTTGCGTCGGATTCGGGTAGCGCAATTTCGAGCCCATCCTCACCGGTATAACCTGTGCGGGCAATGAACCAGTCATCCGATCGCCAGGCACTAAAACGTTTCAATGCCTTGACAGCATCACCATTGAGCCCGCGCGCATTCAGTACCGAAGCGGCGGTGTCCACAGCCTTGGGCCCTTGCACAGCCAGCAAGGCGAGATTGTCCACGACATCAATCTTGACCTGTTCGGTACGATGCTTTTCAAACCAGGCGAGATCCTTTTCCCGAGTCGCTGCATTGACGATCAGGCGATAGTCGTTGTCACCCATGCAGTAAACGATCAGATCATCAATGACGCCACCGTTTTCATTGCACAGACAGCTGTACAGCGCTTTTCCCTGTTCGAGTTTCTTGACGTCGTTACTGAGCAGCTTGCGAAGCCATGGCATCGCATCATCACCCGCTATATCAACGATAGTCATGTGTGACACATCAAACACGCCCGCCGCCTGCCGTACGGCGTGATGCTCGTTAACCAGGGAACCGTAGTGAACCGGCAGCGAATAGCCTGCAAAATCAACCATCTTGCCGCCCGCATCTATATGCGCTGCATGTAGTGGTGTGTGTTTACTCATTATTTTCAGGCTCCGTCAGTGGCTCTCGATGCTACATGCACCGATGCCCCTCTGTCCGGGAACCTGAGAGATTGGAGTGCATAGGCAACATCGTTGCACTCTTTCCCCTTGGGCGGGTAGCGTTGCTACCACTCTCCAGAGTCGACTGGCTGTGCTGGTCCTTTTGCCTGAGCGTTTACGGGCTGTTGCGCCTTCGGCGCCGATCTGAACTGTGACGTTCGAAACCGGTCTCTCCCAACAAGCTTGCGTCGTACCGCGAAGAATATTTGACTACCGCTTGAAAGTAAAGCGCCGCTGTAAAATTGCCACCAGCAGGACGGCAAGCGCCCACAAAAACACCGGCCAGTTCCCTGTTTTTGCGTAGAGGGTCATGCCTTCACGAGGTTGCACTGACACATCAAGAATCCCCTTGGTGTCGTGCGCAATGCGGCCCTCCACCTGACCGAGATGGTTGATCGAGGAGGACACTCCCGTGTTGGTTACACGAACCAGCGGCCGGGCAAATTCACGCGCCCGCATACGCGCTTTCTGTTCGTGCTGATGCGGTGCCGCTGTTGGTCCAAACCAGGCATCATTGGACACATTGACGAGCAAGGTTGATGTTGGCAACAAGGCACGCATTTCCTCACCATAAACATCTTCGTAACAGATAGACACACCAACCTCTACCCCACGCAATGATAGCGGCAGGTGCGGTCCCGTTCCTGGCGACAAATCGGACATTGGAATCTGAATAAACGCGGCGACGAAGTCGAGAATGAATCGCATCGGCATGAATTCACCAAATGGCACCAGATGTCGTTTTTGATACAGCGCTTTTTCACCGCCAAGTTGACGCACACTGTTGTAGGTCTTGCCCGCCTCCCGATAGAAGCCCCCCGTCAACACTTCAATACCGCGGGCCGACAAAGCGCGGGTAAACGGCTCGAAGTAATCATCAACCAGATCAAAGTATGTCGGTATGGCGGTCTCCGGCCATATGACCAGACCACCATCGTCAAAATGACTACCCGTGTTTTGCTGCGTCATCGCAGCATACTGACGCAAGGAGTTATTCAGCCGCTCCTGACTGAATTTCAATTCCTGCGGAATATTGGCCTGAACCAGACGCACGGCCAGAGGATCACCAACAGGCGTTGACACATCGATACGATTCACAAGGGCAGCAGCACTCACAAGCATGACCATCGTAATGGCGATAAGGATTTGCTTGATGCCGCGCGTGTTTACAACACAAACAAGTAAAGCGGCAAACAGTACGACGCAGGCGCTCAGGCCATAGACACCTATCCATGGCGCGAATGATCCCAACGGGCCAGCTGTCTGGCTATAGCCGATCAGTATCCAGGGAAACCCTCCCATGATCTTGCCGCGAAGCAATTCGGCTATCACCCACAGGGCGGTAAACAAGATGGCGTTGCGTAGCGACGACGCAGATGGCTGGCCGTAAGGCAGACGCCAACGCGCCCATGCCCAGGCGGTCAAGCTCGGAAAAGCCGCCATGACCATGACAAAGACCATCGTCAGAAAGGCGGCCAGCGGCGCGATGGCAGCGCCAAACAAATGCAAGCTGTGATAAACCCAATGAACGCCGATGCCAAAATAGGCAAGACCAAACAAGGCGCCGCGGATCAGACACTCACGCGGGCTCTGTTCGTGCAAAAGATAGTAAAACAGTGCAATCGACAAAGGGGCGATCGGCCACCACTCAGTCGGTGCAAAAGAAAAAGGCAAGGCAAGACCTGCCAACAATGCCAAACCTCTAGCCAGCACGATGCTTAACTTACACTGGGTAGAGATACTTGCAGCAAGTGCAAGCGGCGCGAATCAGCTGCCAATACACGAAAATGACAGCCTTCGATCTCGGCCGTCTCACCGGTCTTTGGCATATGTCCGATGTGCTGCATGACCAGCCCACCTATCGTGTCAAATTCCTCTTCACTCAGTTGAGTCCCCAGCGCCTCGTTAAATTCATCGATCGGGGTCAACGCTCGAACCGAGTAATTACCATCGCCATGATCGCGAATATCAACGCCGTCCTCGGTATCGTGCTCATCGTCAATTTCACCGACTATCTCTTCCAGCACATCCTCAATCGTGACAAGGCCTGCGACACCACCATACTCATCGAGTACAACCGCCAGATGATTACGTTTAGCACGAAATTCCTTAAGCAAGACATTCAGACGCTTTGACTCAGGGGTGAACGTTACCTTGCGAACAACATCATCGATCTTGAAGGCCTGTTGAACATTGCTTGCGGTAAAACGCAAAACGTCCTTCGCCAGCAACACGCCAACCACATGATCACGATCTTCATCAATGACCGGGAATCGCGAATGCCCGGATTCGATGATGACCGGCAGAATTTCCTCGATCAACATTTCGTGTTTGATAACGACCATCTGACCACGCGGGATCATGATGTCGCGCACACGCATTTCGACAACCTGAAACACGCCCTCAACCATCTGCAGGGTGTCGGCATCGAATATCTTGCGTGCTTGTGCGTCACGCAACAATTCCAGCAATTCCTCACGGTCCCGTGGTTCACCCCCCATGGCATGGACCAGTCGGTCCATGAGGGAGCGACTACTGCCGCCTTCTGCTGAGTCATCCGTCATAAGAACAGTATAGAGTGGCTAATAAGGGTTCTCCACGCCTGAATTCGAAAGTATCCGAATTTCGGCTGCCTCCATGGCGGCGGCTTCCCTATCATTTTCATGATCAAGACCCGCCAGATGTAAAACGCCGTGCACGGTCAAGTGCGCCCAATGATCCAACAGGGCTTTGTCCCGCGCTTGTGCCTCCGTCTTCACGACCTCTGCACAAAAAACAATATCGCCGAGCGCTTGCAGGCTACTGCCGCGCGGCGACGATTCTTCGTCCAGAGCATCCAATACAGGTAAGCCGGACGGAAAACTCAGCACATTGGTGGCAGAGTCTCTGCTTCGATAATCTCGGTTCAGCAATCGAATAGCGTCCGATGTGGTCAACAGCATTGAAATTTCAAGCTGATCAGCGAGCCACAATCCGCGGGTCTGACGAAGATAGTCGACAGTTCGCTGGCACCAGAGTTCGAAAAATGCGGCATCGGGACAAGCCTTCGCCTGAGCTTCGGGCAGTGCTTCATCTTGTTGCAACTCAAGCGTGAGCATCAGCGGCGGGGTTCAGTCGTTCTCTTCAACAGCGTCGTAGGCCGCAACAATGCGCTGTACCAGTGGATGTCTTACAACATCAGATGCCGTAAAGTGACAAAAGCCAAGTCCTTCGACACCTTCCAGGACGCCCTGTACGTGTTTCAGGCCAGAGAGCTGATGACGCGGTAAATCGACCTGCGAGACATCACCGGTGACAATGGCTTTGGAACCAAAACCGATACGGGTCAGGAACATCTTCATCTGTTCAACGGTCGTGTTCTGCGCTTCATCCATGATTACGCAGGAATGGTTCAAGGTTCGCCCACGCATATACGCCAGGGGTGCGATCTCGATAATGTTGCGCTCCACCAGCTTACCCACACGTTCGACACCCAGAAACTCATACAAGGCATCGTAAATCGGGCGTAAGTAAGGATCGACCTTTTGCATCATGTCACCGGGCAAAAACCCGAGTCGCTCACCGGCTTCGACTGCTGGCCGAACCAGGACGAGCCTCTGCACCTGGTCAGCCTCCAGGGCTTCGACAGCCGCGGCAACCGCCAAAAAGGTTTTTCCGGTCCCGGCTGGGCCGATACCAAAGGTCAGATCACGCTCTTTGATGCTGCTGACATAGGCATGCTGACGAGGTCCGCGACATTGGATGGTGGCTCGTCGCGTCTTGATGATGGTTTTGTCGGACGCAATCGGCGTCGCTTCCTGCATGGCTTTCAATCCCGATTCCTGTAGTGAGAGATGAACTTGTTCCGGAAGCAATTTGTTACTTTCGGTCAATGCATACAAATGGTTGATAACAGCTTCCGCACTATTCGCGGCGGATGCTGAACCCGCAACGGTAAAATGATCACCGCGGTTACTGATCTGTACCGAAAGGCGTTCTTCAATCTGTTTCAGATGTTCATCAAACTGACCGCAGAGTTCTGCCAGACGTTGATTGTCCGACGGGCTTAATCGAAATTCTAGTCGTGACATGCAATCGCCTGGTGACCGGTATCTGACAGTTCCGGCAGAGCGTGGGCCAACTCACCGCGAAGCGAATTTGGCAGCGCTTCAGTGATGAACACATCAGCGAACTGCCCGATCAATGCTTTGTCTCCGGCAAAATTGACCACCCGATTATTCTCGGTACGCCCACTGATCTCATCGGGATTCTTGCGCGCCGGACGATCTACCAGCACCCGCTGTGTGCTGCCCACCATAGCCGCGCTGATTTTGGCAGCTTGTTCCGTGATGAGTGCTTGCAGCGCTGCGAGTCGTTCCTTTTTGACAGACATGGGCGTGTCGTCAGCGAGACTTGCCGCCGGTGTGCCGGGGCGTGCACTGAAAATAAAACTGAAGGAATGATCAAAGCCAATCGTGCGGATAAGATCCATGGTCGCGGCAAAATCTGCATCGGTTTCCCCAGGGAAACCGACAATAAAATCAGATGACAATGTCAGATCAGGCCTGGCTGCCATCAGTTTTCTGATCTTGGATTTATATTCAATCGCCGTATGACCACGTTTCATCGCGGCCAACACTCTGTCCGAACCACTTTGCACAGGCAAGTGCAAAAAGCTTACAAGTTCGGGAACTGTCGCGTAGGCCTCGATCAAGGAGTCACTGAACTCAACGGGATGCGATGTCGTGAAACGAATGCGTTCAACACCTTCAACTGCTGCCACGTAGCGAATCAGCAAAGCAAGGTCAGCGGTTCCACCTTCATGCATGGGACCGCGGTAGGCATTAACGTTTTGCCCGAGCAGATGAATCTCGCGAACACCTTGTTCACTCAGGGACATGACTTCGGCCAGTACATCATCCAGCGGTCGGCTGATTTCTTCGCCGCGTGTATACGGCACGACACAAAAGCTGCAGTACTTGCTGCAACCTTCGATGATCGACACAAAAGCACAAGGCCCATCAGCCTTTGGCTCTGGCAAGGCGTCAAATTTTTCGATCTCCGGAAAGCTTATGTCTACCACTGATGTCTGTCGCGAGCGGCTTTGAGTGACAAGCTCTGGCAGACGATGCAGGGTTTGCGGCCCAAAAACGACATCCACAAACGGCGCGCGCGCATGAATCGCCTCACCTTCCTGACTCGCTACACATCCGCCGACGCCGATGATCACGTCCTTGCGTGCATCTTTGAGTGGGCGCCAGCGGCCCAGTTCAGAAAAAACCTTTTCCTGAGCCTTTTCGCGAATCGAGCAGGTATTGAGCAGCAGAATGTCCGCTTCCGCTGGATCATTGGTTGCCTCGACAGGCTCGTTTTCGGCGAGCACATCGAGCATCTTCGCCGAGTCATACTCGTTCATCTGACAACCGTGTGTCTTGATGAATACCTTTTTCGTCATGGAGGGCACTACGTGCAAAAACCCTATTATACGCCTAGCGCAGCCATGGAACCGGCCCGAATCACACGTCTGACCACCCTGTACTGTGGCCACCGGCGCATTTTGCACTCAGAACGGCGTTGCGCCGCGCCCTCAGGAGCGTCTCGAGGTGGCCTTGTCGTACCACAGGCGGCATAAACGTCGACTGAAAAGCGCACCCGGGATCAGCACCAACAAGGTCTGCCCCAGCAGTTGCCTCGCGCCATACCATTCGATCTTGCGCACTGAGGTGACTACCGGGTCCACATCCAGAATTCGAAAGAGAAGGCCTCGTTTTTTCCCCCAGCGCTTGAGCTGGCGGGACAGAAACAGCTCCTCGCCCGCGTAGACCTTGTCACTGAAGCCACCGACTTCATCAAAGGCATCGCGGCGACAGAAGACAAAACAGCCCGCCGCGAGTTGCGCACGACGCGATAGCCAGTTCCAGCCGGAAATCGCTCTCAAGGCACTGCCGGTGACCGGTTTGTCGGGTGCGATAATCGACCCTCCACCGACCAGTTCGCCACTGGCAAGACGATCCAGCGCCACACCCAGAAGCTGTTCTGAGCATAAGGAATCCGCATCCAGGAAAATCAATGTCTCGATGGCAGGATCGATGGATTTTGCACCCGCATTACGTGCCCGCGCAATCTGGTTATAAGGCTCAAACACAACTGTGGCGCCAAACGATTTGGCAATCGCAGCAGTGTCGTCAGTTGAATTGTTATCCACCACGACCAAGGTCCCCCGATACGCAGAACGTGCGGCGAGTTCAGACATTGCCGCCGTGACGCCATCGAGTGTCTTGCCCAGGAAGTCAGCCTCGTTCCAGGCCGGGATGATCAGTGCATAGCGCATCGGCTTCATTGTCACACGTTTGAGACCTGAAATCGTGGTCCGGCTTTTTCCTCATGAACGGCTATATACTCCATCCAACTCGATCATAGAAGGCTTCGCATCCTTTGTACGCCAAAAAGTACGAATCTCGGGAACAGGCCCCCAACACACCGCGGCAGACAAAAATAACTCGCAGCCTTTCAGACACATTAAAAATTTACGGTGGTGCTTTATTACTCACAGCAGCGGCGTTCTTTTTTACTTATCAGTTTGTACAGCCTGCGCCGCCCAATACCGTCACCATCGCAACCGGCCGAACAGACGGTGCTTATTACACGTATGCGCAGCAATTCAAAAGAGAGCTGGCAAAAGAAAACATCAAACTCACCATTTTGGAAACCAGTGGCTCGATAGAAAATATCGACTTGCTCAACACCCGCCGGGCTCAAGTCGCATTTGTACAAAGCGGCGTTGTAGAAAGCGCTGATCATCCCGAACTACAGGCATTGGGCAGTCTGTACTTTGAGCCGGTCTGGGTGTTTGTACGCAAGGGTGATGGTGTTGAACAATTGAACCAGTTGGACGGCGCCAGAATAGCGATTGGTCAAGCAGGTAGTGGTACGCGCTCGGTTGCCGACGCGATACTGTCTGTCAACCAACTCGACACTACTAATCTGGCAACCTTTGAGCTGAGTGGTATGGACGCGGTGAACGCGTTCAGGCAAAACCAACTGGATGTCATTTTCAGTGTTGGCTCACATAGCGCGACAAGCATTCAAGCGATGCTCAACGAACCCGATGCAAAGCTACTGAATTTTCGGCGTGCCCCTGCCTATGCAAAGCGCCTACCCTATTTGTCCAGCATGATTTTGCCCGAAGGTGTTATTGACTTGCACCGCAATATACCGCCTCAAGATATCGCCTTGGTATCGGCGGCGGCCACCCTGGTCGCGCACAACGATCTGCATCCGGCACTCAACGACTTGCTTTTGCAAATCAGTGCTCGACTGTTTTCGCAATCCACTTTATTTTCTGAAGCCGGCCAGTTTCCAAGCCCGGCGTTTGTAGACTTCCCGATTGGCTCTGAAGCACAGCGCTTCTACAAATCAGGTGCACCATTTTTACAGCGCTACTTGCCATTCTGGGCAGCAACGCTGCTTGACCGACTGAAAGTGATGCTGGTTCCTCTGCTGGCATTACTCATACCACTTTTCAAGATCCTGCCACCGACCTACCGCTGGACAGTCCGTAAAAAAATATACAAATGGTATGACGAGATACAAATTATTGACCAAAGCGCGAATGAGCTTGTGACTGAAAACAACCTCGAAATATGCTTGGCCAACCTGGACAGAATTGAAGACGAAGTCAGAACGGTGGAAGTACCCTTAGGCTATGCCTATGAACTGTATGTGTTACGCCAACACATCGATTTGCTGGCCAAACAAATCAGTGCACATGAACAAGTGCTGGAACACGAACGTTTGAACGGCAATTAAACTGCACCATACGCACTAGTGATTTTCAGCGCCGCAGAGTAGATACCCCGCGGCGCCAACAAGCTTTTAATAACGGTAGTGATTAGGTTTAAAGGGCCCTTTCTGATCCAGACCAAGATAGCCGGCCTGCTCACTGGACAGTTCGGTAAGCTGCGCACCGATCTTCTTCAAATGCAGTGTGGCGACTTTCTCATCCAGTTCTTTGGGCAGAACATGGACGTCTACCGAGTATTGGTCACTACGCTCCCACAGTTCGATCTGCGCCAATACCTGATTGGTGAAAGACGCGGACATGACGAAGCTCGGATGTCCCGTGCCACAACCGAGGTTGACCAGTCGGCCTTCGGCCAGCAAAGTAATGCGCTTGCCGTCAGGGAAGATAACCTGATCCACTTGCGGCTTGACGTTCTCCCAGGTGTACTGACGAAGACCAGCGACATCGATCTCATTATCGAAGTGCCCGATATTGCACACGATGGATTCGTTTTTCAAAGCCTTCATGTGATCGTGCGTGACGACATTCACGTTACCAGTCGCAGTGACGACAATGTCCACCTGATCCGCTACTTCATCCATGCGGACAACTCGGTAGCCTTCCATGGACGCTTGCAATGCACAGATAGGGTCGACTTCGGTCACCCATACCGTTGCACCCATACCGCGGAACGCTTGCGCACAACCTTTCCCTACGTCACCGTAGCCCAGAACAACGGCGATCTTGCCAGCAACCATGACATCAGTCGCACGCTTGATACCGTCGAGCAACGACTCCCGGCAACCGTAAAGGTTATCGAACTTTGATTTGGTGACCGAGTCATTGACGTTGATCGCAGGTACTTTAAGTGTACCGGCATTGGCCATTTCAACCAGGCGGTGGACACCCGTGGTGGTTTCTTCGGACAAACCCTTGACTTCGGCCATCAGCTCCGGGTAATCATTGTGCATCATGACAGTCAGGTCGCCACCATCATCGAGAATGAGGTTTGGTACCCAACCGTCGGGACCTTTGATGGTCTGATGGATACACCAGTCGAACTCTTCTTCCGTCTCACCTTTCCAGGCGAAGACGGGAATACCAGCGGCGGCGATTGCGGACGCTGCGTGATCCTGAGTCGAAAAAATATTACAAGACGACCAACGAATTTCTGCACCGAGATCGATCAGTGTTTCGATCAATACAGCCGTTTGAATGGTCATGTGCAAGCAGCCAGCGATACGCGCACCAGCCAGTGGTTTCTTGCCGGCATATTCTTCACGCAATGCCATGAGACCAGGCATCTCATGTTCTGCCATGCGAATTTCTTTACGTCCCCAATCGGCAAGACTGATATCGGCGACTTTAAAGTCGCCCGTCGAGTTTTTTGCAGTTGCACTCATGTGTGTTTGATTTCCAGTAATTATTGAAAGTTTCTAACGGTCAACACGTTGAATTTGCCGACCCGGTGTCGTCAACTAATTCAGGTGATGCCAGCAGCTTGTTTCAGTGCATCCGCACGATCGGTCTTTTCCCAGGTGAAATCAGGGTGTTCGCGACCGAAGTGACCGTAAGCGGCAGTCTGCTGATAGATCGGACGAATCAGATCCAGCATCGAGACGATGCCATACGGGCGAAGATCAAATACATCGCGGACAATTTCTTCGATGCGACGGTCGTCGACCGTACCGGTGCCAAAGGTATCAACGGTAATCGAGGTTGGTTGCGCAACGCCGATGGCATAAGACACCTGAATTTCACACTTGCCAGCAAGCCCTGCTGCAACAATGTTCTTGGCGACATAGCGGCCAGCGTAGGCGGCGGATCGATCAACCTTCGAGGGATCTTTTCCCGAAAATGCGCCGCCACCATGACGGGCCATACCACCGTAAGTATCAACGATGATCTTGCGACCCGTCAGACCACAATCACCTACGGGACCACCGATCACAAAGTTACCCGTCGGGTTGATGTGAATGTTATCGGCAGGACAGCTTTCAAGCCAGTGGGTTGGCAAGATGGGCTTTAAAATGTTTTCCATGACAGCTTCACGCAGATCAGACAAGGCAATATCCGGATCGTGTTGGGTGGACAGAACAACGGCGTCGATACCTGTTGGTTTGCCATCCTGGTAGCGAAGGGTTACCTGGCTTTTCGCATCAGGACGCAGCCAAGGCAAGGTGCCATCCCGCCGCATTTTGCTTTGCTGCTCAACCAAACGGTGTGAGTAGGTAATTGGCGCAGGCATCAGAACATCTGTTTCGTTGGTCGCATACCCAAACATCAGACCCTGATCTCCAGCGCCCTGCTCTTCTGGCGCTGAGCGATCAACGCCTTGGGCAATGTCTGGTGATTGCTTACCGATACCGTTAAGTACTGCACAGGTCTCGCCGTCAAACCCGACTTCCGAGCGGTTGTACCCGATGTCAGTGACGGTCTTTCTGACCAATTCCTCAAGATCGACGTAGGCCGAGGTGGTGATCTCTCCGGCGATGACAACCAGTCCGGTCTTGACCATCGTTTCACAAGCTACCCGGGCGCCCTTGTCGCGGGCCAGAATTGCATCGAGGACGGCGTCAGAAATTTGATCAGCCATTTTGTCCGGGTGCCCTTCGGACACTGATTCGGAAGTAAAAATATAGTCGCGTGCCATGAAACTCTAATCTCGAAATAAATCAGCGGCCATTGTACCTATAAACACATAAACATTTCTTTATGTGATTGCGACTTTTGCGGCTTTGGTCCGGTGAATCGGGGCCTGATTGCGCATAATCGAGTCGTATCCAAGGATTTCTGCCGTTAAGGCTGTCGATATCACTCGATAATTTTGCGGTCGCAGCCGTGGCTTTGCCGAGGTTTCTGATGGCCAGCGCCACATTGACCGATATCAGCGCGCGACGGCGACACCCGCTGTTTCAATTCAAGAGAGCCGAAAGGCATCGATGCTTGATGCTCGGCAATGAATCAGGTCAACCAGTGTGTTTCAGCGGCCATCGAATACCATGCACCGCGGGATGTGATTACCCCTCAAAAAGGGATATCGTCATCAAATTCAGCGCCTGCTGCCGCGGCAACGGGTGCGGTGCCTGACGCGGCTCCAGGAGCTTGTTCCGCCGCCCGAGAGGGTTGCGACCGAGGCGCTTGATTGTAATCGTTACCGCCAGCGCCTTCTTGCCTGCCACCTAATAGCTGCATGTTGTTGGCAATGATTTGGGTACTGTATCGGTCCTCGCCCGTGGTTTTGTCCTGATACTTGTCAGTACGGATCGAGCCTTCAATATAGACCTGCGACCCTTTCTTCAGGTATTCGCCGGCAATCTCACCCAATCGATTGAACAAGGTCACGCGGTGCCACTCAGTGCGTTCCTGTTTCTGCCCCGACGCCTTGTCAGTCCATTGCTCTGAAGTAGCGATGCTGATGTTGGTCACCGCACCCCCACTCGGCATATAGCGAACTTCGGGATCAGCGCCTAGATTGCCCACCAGAATGACTTTGTTTACACCACGTGCCATGGTAATTCTCCTCAGTTTGAATAGCCGCTGTGTCCGTTTAGCGGTAGAGTCAATTGTACAGCAGGGGTGAGACAAGGATCGTGGATTTTTTATCCTTGACTGAGGGTTTGTACAGGAAGTCGGAAGCTGCAGGATACTGAATGATCACGTTCTGGCACGGGATCGCGTAGTCTTGCCCTGCATCCCCAGAATAGCTTTTTCCCTGCCGTACTGGCGAGGTCGAGCTAATCTACATCGGGTTATGGATCAGCGCAAATGAAATCGTCAAACAAGAAACTGCCCGATAGCGGTTGTTCGACCGCAGCAACAAAGGTGAGCGTCCCGGCACGCTTGTGTCTATTGAGACTTTCCGCGCTTGGCGATGTGACACATATACTACCGGTCATACACCGATTGCAACGCTGCTGGCCGACTACTCGGATTACCTGGATTATTGGTAAAACCGAGTACAAGATGGTTTGTGATTTACCTGATATCGAGTTTCTGCTCGTCGACAAAAAATCAGGATGGGGCGGTATTCGCTCCGTCATAAGCAGCTTGAAAGGTCGTCAATTTGATGTGCTTTTGCATATGCAGGTGTCTCTGCGCGCAAATTTGATCAGTTCCTTTGTGCGAGCGCCAAGGAAAATCGGCTTCGACAGGACTAGATCAAGAGAAATGCACAGTATTTTTATCAACGAACGTATTCAAGCGAGTCCCGGACAGGGAGAACACGTTGTTGATGCTTTCCAACGATTTTTAGATGCAGCAGGTGTCCCGGAATCGCCTTTGGACTGGACCTTACCGGTTGCTCCCGAGGATGTGGCTTGGGCGAAGCACGCCGTTGGTGAGCGACGTTCATTATTGATTAGCCCCTGCTCCAGTCACAGGCTTCGTAATTGGTCGGCCAGTGGATATGCACAGGTGGCAGACTACGCGGCTAAACAACATGGACTTCAAGTCGTTTTGTGTGGCGGCATTTCGCGTATTGAACGTGAAATGGGTGATGAAATTCTTGGTCTGATGACAGAACAGGCGATAGATCTGATCGGGAAGGACACGATAAAACGTCTTCTGGCACTGATACAACAAGCAACGGCGATCATTACCCCCGACTCAGGTCCAGCGCACATGGCAACCTGTTTTGGCACTCCAGTGCTCGGATTGTATGCGGCAAGCAATCCCGATCGTAGTGGCCCGTACCTAAGCAGAGAATCGGTAGTTGATCGTTACCATGAGGCAGCTCTCCAAATTCTGAACAAATCGTCAGCTCAGTTGCGATGGGGAGAGAAAGTGGAAAAACCCGGCGCAATGGAGTTGATTTCAGTAGAGGATGTCTATGAAAAGCTTGATGATATCTTGAGCAAAGCCGAACAATAAACCTGCTGCATCCTGGTTCCTGTGCAATGCTCTGGCTACGACATTATCTTCTTGTACACCGCCAGTGTTTCCTTAGCCATTCGCGAAGAATTGAATTCTTCGTTCACCAGGCGATAGCCATTCTCGGCGAGCTTACCGCCCAGGTGCGGTTGCGACAATACAGTCTGAACATGCCTTGCAGCCTCTCCAGCATTTGAAATGCTTGCAAGCATTCCCGTGTCTTCATGCCTTACAATCTCGGGTATACCGCCAGCACTTGTCGCAACTACGGGCACTCGATGATAGAACGCCTCCAGTATTGCACTCCCGAGACCTTCTTTTTTTGAAGTCATCAATAGTAAAGAAGCGTGTTTGAAAACATCACTGATATCGTCAACAAACCCCAGGAAATAAATCGATTTTGAGAGGCTTTTCTCTCTAACATAGTCTTCTACTGATTTGCGCTCAGCTCCCTCACCTACGATAAGAAATACCACATCCAGTCCTGAAGCCAATACAGCTTCCGCTGCATCGACAAAGGTCATGTGATCCTTTTCGTGAGTAACTGCAGAGGTGTTGGCGACGATATACTTTGACAAAGGCAGATCATATCGTTCATGGAACGTCTTTTTATAATCGATTGTTTTGAATCGCGAGGGATTGATTGAATCATAAATTAAAACCAACCTCTTATCATCAGGCAATGTTTGCTCTAGAACTCGCTTGACGTCTTTTGAAATACAAATTATCGCACTGATCTTCTTGCTTCTATATTTCAGACGCGCTAACCAACGATCCTTGACCGGGAAAGACACCCGCCTGTGGAGCACCATTTTAACCTTGCACCCCAAAAGTCCTGCATACAACATCGCACTATGTGCGTGACTCGTGTGCGCATGCACTATGTCTATCTTGTGCAGTTTGCAGAATTGCTTGATTCTAAGACCGGTTACAACATCCGCTCCACCTCTTAACGGAGCGTCTTCAAAGTGAACCCCTCGCCCCTCACACCAAGCCTCAAGCTTCGACCCACTTTTCCCCATCACAAAGAAACTGACTTGCTCCAACCCCTGCATTTCACTCAGCAGGTAAGCTAGTTGTAGCTCGCCACCTCGCCACGACCGCTCAGAGTTAATATGTAATATGTTCATGTCAGAAATTCGGCGCTACATCCTGAAATAATGGTCCAATAGGCGCGACATCAAGCATCTCCCGATAAACTAGATTACCCCATCACCCAACACGTATTTCTCATGGAAAAAACCTTGATACACATTACTGACGAGGACTTTATCGCCTCAGGCGCATTTTGCGACTGTTATCGGCATCCGAATATAAGCGATCAATGCATAAAAATACAAACGACCAACAAGAAGGCTCGCAAACGACTGAAAACCGATCTTGCCTACTACAAGAATCTACACAACCGGCAGTCTGATCTTTACTATGTCGCCGACTATCTGGGGTCTTGCCAAACCAATCTTGGCCAAGGTCACGCCTATCAATGTGTGCTCGATGATGATGGAACAGTGTCAAAGACCTTGGAGTACTACCTGGAGAACAACATCCTGGAGCCGGATGTATTTCTCAACGAGCTTCATCAGCTGGCAGTTCATCTCCTTAACAACCAAATTTTAATAAGTGACATTCACCCAAAAAACATTCTTATTCAACGTGTTGAAGGTTTAACCCCAAAGCCTGTACTTGTCGATGGGGTCGGCGACAAGGTTGCCATAACCATGCTGAATGTCTTTGCACCAGTAGTCCATACCAAGATAATCCGCAGATGGAACAGATTTATCAATCTACTGACTGAGAGGTATCCCGAACTCCAAGCCACCATACAAGAGCTTTACTTGAGTAAAGAAGATATTGCCGCCTGAATTAGCTTGTAGCCACTGATTGAATATAAATCATACTCAACCGGCAGCAATTAATTTTCTGAGTTCTGAAACAATCCTATCCTGAAACCGCTGTACATTTTCGTCAAACCACTCTCTCCCCTTCATGGCCACAGAGCGTTCTTCCTCTCCTAGACCATTTACGAGAGCCTGAATTTTCTCTTCAAGATCCTCTTCCTTGACCCAATAGTTCGTTCCCAGATGCCTGGGCGCCGATCGATACCATGGAACAAGAATGCCTCGCGACTTCGTTACAAGTTCGTTCATGGGAGCCGCATCTGTTGTGATGACACAGGCCCCACAAGATAGCGCCTCCGCAATGTAATGCCCCCATCCTTCCGACAGCGAAGGGCACAAATGCACTTCATGCTCATTCATTAACTGCCTTAGATCCTCGTCAGTCAAGTAATGTGAAAGCCTGTTTACATTCTCCGGCGTATGCTCCGCCCCTTTTTTCTTACTTTGCACCAGTGTCAAAGGTGGCCACTCAGGATGACGCCCCCAAAGCCGCAATACAGCCTCCGTCCCCTTCAGAGAGCTTTTTCCGGCAAGATGCAAAAAGCTCCCCGGGGTTCGCACTACAGATTCATCGTATATGTTTTCTGATGTAAATCCGGTAAAAATGACTCGCCCATGGTATTTGGAAAAAACTTCCTGGGCATGCTTGCTCTTGGTAAATACCGCATCCACCTTCTTGAGCAAACGGAGATGCCGGCGCGGAAATCGCTCTTGGTTGGGAACAAGAATATTGGTTTCCGCACTGCCAAGCCAACGTGGAAACACCCGCTCCATGAAAATATTCACCCTGAATAATTTCTCGTTGCTTTTAAAAAGCGCCCTCCACCTCGACACTCCCTTGTAGTCACTGACAACCACATCATATCCAGCGTTTTGCAGAATGTCTTTCACCAAAGAGACGTCACGGTCCAAACCCACACCGTTCGAGCGGGCGACAATATTGACGACCTCTAGTTTCATTTATCCGACATGAATGGCTGTCGACAGGAAATGCTGACTTTAGCTCAACGCTTACCCTTGATAGTTCACATACGATTTTTCTTCCATCAATTCGGATCCTAATCGAAGGTTGATGGCCCGCTTGTGCTCAGCTCTGGTGTCATTCTGAATATAGACAGAACGGGCAAGTTCTATGAACTCGCTATCAAATTCTCCCCGCAGATCTTTTTTGCGAATGTCGTCTTCAATATCCCACAGGGTTTCATTTACCGTTTTGAGTTCTTGGCGCAAATCATCGATTCCAACATTGGACTCTTCCTGTGCCGACCATACCCGGAGGAGCTCATTGAGCTCATGACGAACATTTTTAACTTTTTCAGGGTCGGTTATCTTCTGAGACTTGATTTCCAAAATGGTGATTTTGTCAATCAATTCGCCATAGGATATTGGTATCGATACATTTCCCATGGAGACCCTCTCAAGCTTCAGCAATAAAAATTAGAGGCAAATTCTATAGCTTGGCCAAGCCATTGGCAACCGCAACTCCAAATGCGCCAATGAATCTTTCAGCCATCACTCGAACACGGTTCGATTCTCCCTTGAGTGCTGGGCGATAAGTCCTATGATGAACAGCCCGTGTCCGTCTCATGCAGGAGGCCTAACGCGCCAGCACATCAAATTCAAGACGGAACCCACAGTGGTCCACAATCTCGCGCTTTAGCGCAACAAAACCACATTCAAGATAGAACTGCTTGACATAGGGTCTGTGTATGGACACGTGGGCAACCAATGGCGAGGGCCGTGCCGGCGTTTTGTGAGTAGCCAAACCTTCAAGCAATTGCCTGCCAATACCCCGCCCCTGATAGGCATCTAGCACCTCAAGCATTGTAATCAGAGTGACTTCACCCGCTTGACCAAGTCGGCGCAAGGCTCCGACACCAACTTTTTTATCACCAATTGTGGATAGTAAAGTCAGGCTGTCATCATGATCAAGAAGCTGGTCTGACTCGGTCAGAGAGTCAATAATTTTTTCAGCATCCGACTGGCCCACGTATTCGGCATATTGACGGGTCCAGGACTCGATTAAAACTTGCGTAAAGTCCAGATCATTTACCCATTCACCCTGACCAATCACTGATGGACAAGTAGTTTCAAAAACTGATCTGGAAAAATGTGGCACTCCAGGCAACTGTATCGGAGTCATGGCAATATTGTGTCTTCTAATTCGAGAAAATCAAATCACTGCTTGCGTATGCTGCGCACTGCTTGCGTATGCTGGCTTGCAGTGCGTTGCAAGGCCCAGACCTGAACCTAAGCTACTAACGTCACTACCACGGACTGGCGTGAGTCACTGTGTAACCCATTATCAACAGATAAATTACCGTTAGTCGTGTCGAGAGCGACTGGGGACACCTTGGTGAGCTCAGGGCATTTGCCTTCCTGCCGTCATAGTCTTAATGAACAAGAAAAGCCTGATACGCGGGCTGATAACCGCTTTAGTTGTTGGCAGTACGCTCACCTGCGTCAACCAGTACGAAAGTCTGTCTGAACCAAGTACCATGAACTGGTACAAGGTGATACTGACATACTGCATCCCGTTTCTGGTGTATCTGTATGCAACGGGTATGGCGCAGCATCAAGGATTCGGCTTCACGGGTGGCTCATCATCGCGATTGCAACAGTGCGCCAATGAAACGAAAATTCTCAGTGAGCTTGGCGCCACGGTTCATGACAACGCACAACGCGTAAATCAGGCATCAACCGAGCGTCTTGAAGTTGCCCGAGATACCATCGAAGCCGCCGAACAGGTTATCGCCTGTGGTGCCCGGATCGACAATCTGTCAAAACTCAATCTGCAGCAGATGGGCCAGCTTAACCATGAAACCGATCGCGTACTGGAAGCCATGAATGAGCTGAGCAACAAGCTTCGTGGTTCAATGGTCTGGGCTGCCGATCTTTCCCACAAGATCAGTTTGTTCGACGACAACTTTGCATCCATTTATCGGATGGCAGCCACTATTCGACAATTGGCAGATCAGACCAAGCTGTTATCGATCAATGCAGCGGTAGAGGCAGCGCGAGCCGGACAGGCGGGTAGAGGTTTCGCAGTGGTCGCATCAGAGGTCAAGAGCTTGTCGGAAAAATCGGAATCCCAGACCAATGAAATTACCACGACACTTAAACAGCTTAAATTGAATGTCGAGGAAATACAGGACGAAACTCATCGCTTTACCAAGAAGCTTGGCGGTACCTTTGAGAGCGTCTCTCAAGGCGAAGACGAATCCCGTCAGTTGAAACTGCATATGAACAACATCCTGACAGATGTCGCACAGAGCATCGACAAGGTCAATCATCAGACTGAACTGTTGCGTCAACAGATGGCAACGACGACCAAAGGTATGCAGAATCTGGTGGAAGGTACCCATGCGGTGGTCAAGGGATCTTCAAACAATATTCGTATCGGCGCACAGATAACCGAGCATACCGACAAGCTCAATGCCCTGGCCTTTGGTCGTTAACGGTTTGGTTGTTCAGGCAAATTACTATCCCAAGCACCACAGAAATACCAATCGACTTCTTACGGCTTTGCCTGGTAGATGCTTTTGTCGACCTTGAGATAGGCCACACCTTCGTCAAGCGCCATCAACACTTCATGCACCCCAGGTGTATCCAGTAGCTCCTGTGACAACGCCCCGGCTCGCGACTGCTCTTCGGACGTCAATGCGCGCCGGTGGGTAACGTACTTTAAAGGTGCCTTGAAACCGTACAAAATCAGAGCCCAGACAAGAATCAGCCCGATGAGTGCTGTATACATGCCGAACGGGCCCAGAAAACCATACAAGACACCGGCTCCGGCCCCGCCGATAAAGGCACCCAGAAATTGGCTGCTCGAGTAGATACCCATTGCGCTGCCCTTGGCACCCGCCGGTGACAATCTGGACACCAGCGATGGCAACAAGGCTTCGAGCGCATTGAAGAAACAGAAAAACAGGGTGATTGCGATAAATAACAGCGGCACAGTCAGTGATACGCCTGAAAGGTATGGCAGACCGAGCAAAAGTTGTGACAATCCCAAACCGGCAACACAGGTCAGAAGGACGCCACGCATCGCACGACGTTCGGCAATGATGATCAGGGGCACCATTACCGGAATCGACAACAAAACGGCTGGTACGATGATGCGCCACTGCCCACTGCCCGGAACCCCTGCCTCAAGCAGAGTCAAGGGCACAGCAAAGAAGGTGGCCGTAACCAACAAATGGAGCACGAAAATACTCATGTCCAGGCGCATCAATTGGGCATGCCCAAGCAAGTCCTTCATGATACCGAGCCGGGCTCCGGTGTCCCGATTATATTGGCTACTCGGCGGGTCCGGCACGAAGGTGTGCAGCAAAACAATACCGATAATCGCCGAAACCGCTGTCAACCAGAACAATATGTCGATATCAAACCAGCCGATCAGTATTGGTCCCAGAAGCAAGGCGAGGATAAACGCAAAACCGATACTCGCCCCGAGTGACGCCATGACTTTGGTCCGCTGGGAATCGCGCGTCAGGTCGGCTGCCAGAGCCATCAGTGCCGCCGCAATGGCGCCCGCTCCCTGCATGGCACGACCGACGATTACCGTATAAATCGAATCTGCCGTAGCGGCAACGATACTGCCTGCCAGCAACAACAAAAGCCCGAGCGTGATGACCGGCTTTCGACCGATTCGGTCGCTAAGCATACCGAAGGGGATCTGCAAAACAGCCTGCAGCAGGCCATAGATGCCAATAGCGAGACCGATCAACAAGGGTGTGCTGAACGCATAGTCATCGGCAAACAGGCTGAACACCGGCAGTATGATGAACAAGCCGAGCATGCGCACCATATAAATCAGCGACAGCGAGATCGCCGCTCGGCGTTCTTTCGCGGTCAGCGCGTTGGATTCAGAGTCATACACGATCTATTCTTCGATTCCCATGACAATTCTTGCCCGACGCCACAATCGGCCCGGCCGGGTATAGTAGTCGAGATGGACACTATCCGCATACGCGGCGCCAGAACGCACAATCTCAAGAATGTCGATGTCGACCTGCCGCGCGACAAACTGATCGTTATCACCGGGTTATCGGGCAGTGGCAAGTCATCCCTCGCCTTTGACACCCTGTTTGCCGAAGGCCAACGACGTTATGTCGAATCCCTGTCGGCCTATGCACGCCAGTTTTTGTCGGTCATGGAGAAACCGGACGTCGACATGATCGATGGCTTGTCACCGGCAATCTCGATCGAACAGAAGTCCACGTCCCACAACCCTCGCTCGACCGTCGGCACAATCACGGAAATCTACGATTACCTGAGGCTGTTGTTCGCTCGCGTCGGCAATCCGATCTGCCCGCGTCATGGGGAAGAACTCAGCGCGCAAACAATCAGCCAGATGGTGGATCACGTCTTGGCGCGCGATGCAGGGGAAGGGCTCGCCTTACTCGCACCCATGGTCAACGACCGCAAAGGCGATCATAAGACGGTGCTTGACCGGCTTAGAGCGGAGGGTTATCTGCGGGCACGAATAGATGGGACGATAACCGAGCTTGAAGGCGATATTTCTCTTGATGCAAAACGCAAGCATTCGATCGATGTCGTCGTCGATCGCTTCAAGGTGCGCGCAGATATCGCCTTGCGCCTGGCTGAGTCTTTCGAGACCGCGACGTCGCTCGGTGACGGCACCGCCATCATTACCAGGCTGGATGCATCCGGCGAAGACACAGTGTTCTCGACAGAATTTGCTTGCAGCCAATGTGGATACTCGATGCCACCGCTGGAACCACGGGCCTTCTCGTTCAACAGCCCGCAAGGTGCCTGCTCCGCTTGCGATGGTCTAGGGGTCAGCCAGTATTTTGACCCGGAACTTGTTGTCACAAAACCTCAATCCAGTCTGGCAGATGGCGCCGTTCGTGGGTGGGATCGAACAACGACTTATTACTTCCAGATGCTTAAATCCCTGGCAAAACATTACAAGTTCAAGATCGACACAGTCTTCGAAGATTTGTCGGAAGATATCCAGAATGTGGTCTTGTATGGAAGTGGTGATGAGGAAATCAAGTTTGTTTACCAAAGCGAGAAAGGACGGGCAACGCGGGAATCGCTCAGGCAATTTGAAGGCGTCATCCCCAACCTTGAGCGACGTTATCGCGAGACCGAATCAAATACCGTGCGAGAAGAACTGGCAAAGTTTCTGGCCTCTCAGCCTTGTCCAGAATGCGAGGGAGCGCGAGTTAACGAGGCTGCGCGACACGTTTTGGTCGACGGCCATACGATAACGGCGATCACCGCCTCTGCCATCGGTAAAGCACAGTCACTCATCAAGAATATAAACCTTCAAGGTCAACGCAAGGAAATTGCCGACAAGATCACCACGGAAATCCAGCAACGTTTGAATTTTCTGGTCAACGTCGGTCTTGACTATCTGTCACTTGATCGCAGTGCCGAAACTTTGTCTGGTGGCGAAGCGCAGCGAATTCGCCTCGCCAGTCAGATTGGCGCGGGGCTACAGGGCGTCATGTACGTACTTGATGAGCCTTCCATCGGTTTGCATCAACGTGACAATGACAGACTGTTGCAAACGCTTGAGTATCTGCGCGATCTCGGTAACACGGTCATCGTTGTCGAGCACGATGAAGACGCGATTCGACGTGCTGATCATGTCGTTGATATTGGCCCAGGAGCTGGCGTTCATGGTGGTCAGATCGTCGCTGAAGGCCCTCCCGCGAAAGTGATCAAGAATAAAAAATCAATCACTGGCCAGTACCTTTCAGGAATTCGTCACATAGCAATTCCTGAACGTGTAAAGCCTGGTAAAAACTGGCTCAGTATCAAGCGCGCATCGGGCAATAACCTGAAGCAGGTAGATATCAAGTTACCGCTGGGCGTGTGTACCGTGGTGACCGGTGTCTCTGGGTCCGGCAAGTCAACGTTGATCAATGACACGCTCTATCGACAGGCAGCAAATGCCATCAATAAATCGCGACACAAAGTTGCACCGGTAAAATCGATAACCGGGCTTGCAAAGCTCGACAAGATTGTTGCGATCGATCAGAGCCCGATCGGCAGAACACCTCGAAGTAACCCAGCGACCTACTCCGGGCTGTTCACCGCGATTCGTGATCTTTTCGCCGGTACCCATGAAGCCCGTTCACGAGGTTACAAAACGGGTCGTTTCAGTTTTAATGTCAAGGGTGGCCGTTGCGAAGCCTGTCAGGGCGATGGCCTGATCAAGGTTGAAATGCATTTTTTACCGGACGTCTACGTGCCGTGTGATGTCTGCAAAGCAAAGCGCTACAACCGTGAGACGCTTGATATCCGCTACAAAGGACAGAACATCCATCAGGTGCTTGAAATGACGGTTGAACAGGCACATGATTTCTTTGCCGCCGTCCCGGTTCTGCATAGAAAACTGCAAACCCTGATGGAAGTAGGACTTTCTTACATAACGCTCGGCCAAAACGCGACGACCTTGTCCGGTGGCGAAGCTCAGCGCATCAAACTCGCTCGAGAACTATCCAAGCGTGATACGGGCAATACACTTTACATTCTTGATGAACCAACCACAGGCCTGCACTTCGAAGATGTCAACGCCTTGCTCGGTGTGCTGCGTCAGTTGCGCGACGCCGGTAACACGGTGATCATCATCGAACACAATCTTGATGTCATCAAGACCGCTGACTGGGTTATTGATATGGGACCCGAGGGCGGAAGCGGCGGTGGAACTGTCGTCGCATCGGGCACACCTGAAAAAATCGCTAGCTGCAAGGCATCGCACACCGGACGCTATTTAAAACGATTGCTAACCTGAGTCTCAGCTTCCGGTCAGTTTCAACATGGTGTTCATTTGATCTCTGCGTAACCAGTCGGTTGCAGCAATAACATTGAGAGGCGGGCTGTAGAAATATCCCTGCGCTTCATCGCACCCCAGCAGCTTTAGAAAATTCAACTGCGCTTCATTTTCGACACCTTCTGCAACGGTCAGAAAATCCAGACTCTTGCCAAGTGCAACCACCGCCCGCACGATGGACGCGGATACACAGAGCATCCCGAACCCTGCGTCGGCAAGATATCTCGACAAATGAGTCAATATCGGCTTGTGATATTCCGAATGGGTTTCGGAGATTACTGCTACGATCTGCTTATTGGTGTCGCCCACGAAACGCCGTTTTTTCCTGAATGTGAGTAAACTGATAGACCTGTATGCAGGTTTCTATCGGCCCTGCTCGCCCGGACTGATGCCGTACACAGCAGTCCGATGATCAAATCCATACCTTACTTGTGACTCAAGCCCCAAAAATCAGGTCTACAACCACGACGGTGGGCATTGCCTATATGGTCGCCGGCACGATGATCGTGCCAGTCATGGATGCCATCGCGAAATTTCTTGGTGACAGCCTTTCACCTCTGCAGATTATCCAACCCGGCAGTGACAATCGTGTTTAGTGGCCTGTATGTATTCGTGCGCGAAGAACAGGCTGCTCGATCAGATCGTTAGTGCTCGGCGCCGGCATTGAGCTCACGAACCAGCAGTGCTTCGACGGCATCTCGTGGTGCTATGCCCTCAACGACAACCCGATATATCTGCTCGATGATCGGCATGGATACATTCATGCGTTGGGCTTGTTCGTAGACGGCGCGAGCCGCGCCAACACCTTCGACGACCTGTCCGATCTCTTCGGCAGCCTCATCGATGGTTTTACCGGCAGCCAGCGCCAAACCCATACGACGATTGCGAGATTGATTGTCGGTACAGGTCAGCACCAGATCCCCCATACCCGCAAGACCGATAAAGGTCTCCTGTTTGGCGCCCATCGCCCTACCGAGTCGCGTCAATTCGCGTAATCCCCTGTTTATCATGGCAACACGGGCATTGGAACCAAATCCAAGTCCGTCAGACAGTCCGGCGCCGATCGCCAAGGCGTTCTTCACTGCCCCGCCTATCTCGACACCTACGATATCCGTGGAGGTATAGGCGATAAAATTTCGCGTACGCAGGCTCCGCGCCAGTCGATCCGAAAATTCTTCGGTGTTACCTGCCACCGTAATCGCCGTCGGCAAGCCAGCCCCAACTTCACGGGCAAAGGTGGGTCCGGATACCACTGCATAGTGCAAGCATTCCGGGATGACTTCCTTGACGACTTGATGGGGCAACAAACCACTGTCAAGCTCAAAGCCTTTCGTCGCCCAGGCAAGTTCCAGTGTGTGCAAACTGTCACTCATCCTGTCGCGAATCTCAAGCAGTACGGCTCTGAATGCATGACTCGGCACCGACACCAGAATTCGGTTACAGCTATCGAGTGCAGCAGACAGATCTGTTTCAATATTCAGATTCTCGGGAAAGGGCGAGTCAGGTAGATAACGCGCATTGACGCGTTCAGCAGCCATCTGACTCAGCGCGTGTTGATTACGCCCCCATAACAATACATTACTGCCTGTTCGAGCGATCTGGATAGCCAAAGCGGTGCCCCAGGATCCCGCACCGATGACAGTGATATGGCTCATGATTACACTCCGTCGCCCAGTTGTATCGCACCCGTTTGTACCGCCCACTGTCGGGCGTAGTGCCCATTACTTGCTATCAAGGCTCGATGCTTTCCGCGTTCAACAATCCGGCCATGCTCGAGCACAATAATTTCGTCGGCAGCGACAATCGTGCTCAATCGATGAGCAACCATCAAAACCGTTCGCTGTCGGGAAATAACCGCCAGTGAACGCTGAATAGCCGCTTCAGTCTCGTTGTCGACGGCACTGGTCGCTTCGTCAAGAATCAGAATGGGAGGATTCTTCAAGATGGCGCGAGCAAGCGACAGGCGTTGCCTCTGACCACCAGACAATTTGATGCCGCGCTCACCGACCAATGTATCCATACCAAGCGGTAAATCGTTGATGAATCCGATCGCCTCAGCAGAAACGGCTGCTTGCTCAATTGCCTGATCGTGGGCTTCAGGATTTCCATAGGCGATGTTCTCGCGAACACTGCCTTCAAACAAGAAAACATCCTGACTGACCAGCCCGATGGTGCTTCGCAAGGATTTCAATGACAGTTCGTCGATGCTGTGTCCATCGACCGTAATCTGCCCGTGATCTGCCGGATAGAAACGCAACAACAACTTGATCAAGGTAGATTTGCCCGAGCCTGTGGTGCCAACCAAGGCGACAGTAGTACCACTGGCAATGTTCAGGCTGACATCCTCGACACCCACCTCTGTCCCAGGATAGTGGAAGGACACCTGCTTGAAGCAAACCTCGCCCTCCAGAGACTCGGGTAATTCAACGGTACCGGAATCCCTGACTTGCGTATCGGTTTCAATCAAGCCAAGTATTCTTCGAGTGCTGGCCATGGCACGTTCGTACAGGTCAACGGTCTGCGCCAACCTGGTTAGCGGCCATAACAAACGTTGCGTCAGGAATACCAACATGCCATAGGCACCGACGTTCAATGTACCTTCGAGAGCGCGAAAACCGCCGAGTACAAATGTACACAGGAAGCCCGACAGAATGGCCATGCGAATCAGCGGAACAAACGCCGATGAAACCTGAATCGCTTCACGATTGGCGCGTACATAATCATCGCTGGCATTACGCAAGCGAGTGGCTTCGCGCGTCTCGGCGGTGAAAGACTTGATCGTTGCCATACCGCCAATATTGTTGCCAAGACGGCTGGCGAGACTGCCAACCTTTGCTCGGACATCAGCGTAAAGTGGCGTGGCACGGCGCATGAAAAAGAAAGCACCCCAAATGATGACAGGAATCGGGGTAATGGCAAGCACCGCGATGCTTGGCGAAATATAGAAGAACACCGCGCCAACCAGTGTGACACTGACGAAGACCTGCAGGAAATCGTTTGCGCCACCATCGAGAAAGCGTTCCAGCTGATTGACATCGTCGTTCAGGATGGCAGTGAGTTCGCCCGAGCTTCGTGACTCGAAGAAACCCATGTCTTGCCGCTGAACCTGCTCGTACGCGTCCTGACGCAAGTCCGCTTGCAGATCCTGAGCAAGATTTCGCCAGAGAACCAGGTAAAGGTACTGGAATAACGATTCGCCTGCCCAGATCAGAAAAGTCAGGACGCCCAGAACGATGATCTGTGACTTCGGCGTCGCAAAGCCAAGGCTTGCGACAAAACTTTCCTGTTGATTGACGACCACATCGATCGCCACCCCGATAAGGATCTCGGGCATGACATCGAAAAACGTGTTGAGTGCCGAGCAGATGCTGGCGAGGATGATGCGCTTGCGATAACCGCGGGCATAGCGCAAAAGGTTCATCAAGGCGGCAAAACTGCTCACCTTGTTTGCGGGCTGGTTTATGGCCTGACTGACGTCCACGGCCGTAGGCGCGACCGACGTCGCGCCAGTGTGGTTCTTAGGCGTCGCCGCGGTCAACGAATTCGATAATGGCCATAGGCGCATTGTCACCGGGTCGCATACCGATCTTCAAAATGCGGGTGTAACCACCAGGACGCTCTTTGAAACGTGGCCCGAGATCGGTGAACAGTTTGCCGACGGCGGCCTTGTCGCGGATGCGATCGAACGCCTGGCGACGCTTGGCGACATTGTCTACCTTGGCGCTGGTGATCATCGGTTCGATAACGCGACGCAGCTCCTTGGCTTTGGGCAAGGTCGTCTTGATGGACTCGTGCTCGACCAGCGACGCAGCCATATTACGGAACATGGCCTTGCGATGGCTTGAATTTCTATTGAGCTGGCGCCCACTCTTGCGATGTCTCATTGTCTCGACTCATTAATTCGTTATGTGGCCGGCTTACTTTGCCATTTCACGCTGCTTTTGCAGCTCAGGCGGTGGCCAGTTTTCAAGACGCATTCCCAGCGAAAGTGCCTGCTGAGCCAATACATCTTTTATCTCGGTCAGGGATTTCTTACCGAGATTAGGTGTTTTCAACAATTCTACTTCCGTGCGCTGAATCAGGTCACCGATGTAGTAGATATTCTCTGCTTTCAAGCAGTTGGCAGAACGCACGGTAAGTTCAAGATCGTCAACCGGACGCAGCAGAATCGGATCAATATCAGACGCCTGCTCTTCTTCCTGCTGCTGAGTTTCTGCTTTCAGATCAACAAACACAGACAGCTGCTCTTGCAATATGGTCGCCGCTTTACGGATCGCTTCTTCCGGGTCAATCGTGCCGTTGGTTTCAAGGTCAACGATCAGCTTGTCAAGGTCAGTGCGCTGTTCAACACGCGCACTTTCAACGTTGTAGGCAACACGGTGGACCGGGCTGAACGATGAATCGATCTGCAAGGTACCTATCGGGCGGCTTTCACCTTCTTCAAGCGTTCGGTGTGAAGCTGGCTCGTACCCGCGGCCCACACGAGCCCGCAGTGTAACGTTCAGGTTCATATCGCCTGTCAGATGACAAATGACATGATCCGGGTTGACAATTTCGATGTCGTGATCGAGTGTGATATCAGCGGCTGTCACAACTGCTGGACCTTGCTTGACCAGTTTCAGTGTTGCCTCTTCCTTGGCATGCATGACGATCGACACACCCTTGAGGTTCAACAGGATATCCAGAACATCTTCCTGTACACCTTCCATGGTCGTGTACTCATGAAGTACGCCTTCGATTTCAGCTTCGTAAAAAGCAGCACCCGGCATGGATGACAACAGGATACGACGCAGGGCATTGCCCAGCGTGTGCCCGAAGCCTCGCTCCAAAGGCTCAAGGGTAACTTTTGCGTGGTTTGCGTTGGCCGCTGTAACGTCAACAATTCGTGGCCTTAAAAATTCTGTTTGCATAGCATCCAACGTTCTTTAATTAGATCAGATGCAGAGCAGCCCCTTACTGCCCTGCCGCGAGCGCTCGAAGCGCACAGCACTTTTATAAAAACAAGTGACCGGCTTACTTCGAGTACAGCTCCACTACCAGCGATTCATTGATTTCAGCAGGCAAATCACCGCGATCAGGAACTGCCTTGAAAACACCTTCGAATTTCTTTGGATCAACCTCGATCCAGCCTGGAAGACCTCGTTGCTGAGCCAGCTCAAGCGAATCAGCGATGCGCGCCTGCTTGCGCGCCTTCTCACGAATGGACACAGTCTGGTTAGGCTGTAGCTGAAAAGAAGGAACATTTACCAGTTGGCCGTCTACCATGATTGCCTTGTGAGAAACCAGTTGACGAGCTTCGGCACGTGTAGAGCCAAATCCCATACGATAAACAACGTTATCAAGACGCTGTTCGAGCAACGATAACAGGTTCTCACCCGTTGAGCCCTTCTTCGACGCAGCAGACTTGTAGTAATTTCGGAACTGCTTCTCGAGCACACCATACATACGACGAAGCTTCTGCTTTTCACGCAGCTGAATGGCATAGTCAGACGGTCGACCACGCTTTGCGCCCTGCATACCTGGTGGTGTTTCCAGATTACATTTTGACTCAAGCGGACGGATGCCGGACTTCAGGTACAGATCTGTACCTTCTCGACGACTCAGCTTACATGTTGGACCCGTATATCTAGCCACGATTCACACTCCCACTACCATTCTTTTCGCTTGCTGCAATGATGCAGCTACTGATTGCTAATTCTTGCAGAGAAGCCATTAGACGCGTCGCTTTTTCGGCGGCCGACAGCCATTATGCGGAATCGGCGTGACGTCAATGATGCTGGAGATCTTGAAACCCACGTTATTCAGCGAACGTACCGCAGAATCACGTCCTGGTCCCGGACCTTTCACATGCACGTCTATATTCTTCAGGCCATATTCCTTGGCAGCCTCGCCAGCACGTTCTGCAGCGACCTGGGCTGCAAAAGGTGTACTTTTTCGAGAGCCACGAAAGCCTGAACCACCTGCCGTTGCCCAGGACAATGCATTGCCCTGACGGTCCGTGATCATCACGATCGTATTATTGAAAGACGCGTGAATGTGCGCAATACCGTCGGTGACGGTACGACGAACTTTCTTTTTTGTTGATGCTGCCATTGTATGTTCCAGCTTGTTTGCTAACTAATCAGCGCTTGAGCGGACGACGTGGACCCTTACGTGTCCGCGCATTGGTTTTGGTGCGCTGTCCACGCAGCGGCAAGCCGCGACGATGACGAATTCCACGATAACAACCGAGATCCATCAAGCGCTTGATGTTCATGGACACATCACGACGAAGATCACCTTCGACCGTAAATTTACCCACCTCCGAGCGAAGACTTTCGACTTCGACTTCAGAAAGATCACGCACCTTGGTGTCAGCCTTGACATTGGCTGCCTCGCATATCTGTTGCGCACGCGTACGGCCGATGCCATAGATCGATGTTAATGCGATCCAGGTGTGTTTCTGAACTGGGATGTTTATGCCGGCAATACGTGCCATGCTTTGTCTCCGTCTGGCCTTTGGGCCTGATTAACTGGTTTAACCCTGCCGCTGCTTGTGTCGGGGGTCAGTTTTACAAATGACGCGAATAACGCCCTTGCGCTTGACCACCTTGCAGTTGCGGCAGATTTTCTTGACTGATGCTCGTACTTTCATGTCTTTCTCCGGGTTTTCCGTTCGATTCTCGCTAAGGCTTGTGACCTAACGGGCGCCGCGCGGTACCCCTTTGTTGCCTTGCTTCTTCATAATCCCTTCGTACTGATGGCTCATCATGTGCGCTTGTGCCTGTCCTACGAAATCCATCACCACCACGACGATGATCAACAGTGACGTACCACCAAAGTAAAACGGTACGTTCCAGAGAAGGATCAGAAACTCGGGCAGCAAACACACCAACGTGATGTAAATGGCGCCATACAATGTCAGGCGTGTCAGCACACCATCGATGTACCGCGCCGTTTGCTCACCCGGGCGAATGCCAGGAATAAACGCACCAGAACGTTTCAAATTATCGGCTGTCTCTTTGGCGTTGAAAACCAAAGCCGTGTAGAAAAAGCAAAAGAAAATGATCGCTGACGCGTAAAACAATATATACACAGGCTGACCCGGACTCAGGGTCGAGACAATCGTGTTCAAAAATGAATTCGAATTGCTTGTCGCCACATTGCCTAGTGTTGCCGGGAACAGAATGATGCTCGAGGCAAAGATTGGCGGTATAACCCCTGCCATATTCAACTTCAGAGGCAGGTGGCTCGATTGTGCCGCAAACATCTTTCGTCCCTGCTGGCGTTTCGCGTAGTTCACCGTGATGCGACGCTGGCCGCGCTCGACAAAGACAACGAAAGCGGTCACAGCAAGAATCATCGCAAACAACAAAATGACGATGAACGGGCTTAACTCACCGGTTCGAGCAAGTTCAAGCGTTCCACCAATCGCTGCGGGCAGGCCTGCAACGATACCCGCAAAAATTAGGATCGAAATACCATTACCGATACCGCGCTCTGTGATCTGCTCACCAAGCCACATCAAGAACATTGTGCCGGTAATCAAGGTAATCGCAGCCGTCAGTACAAAACCGGTACCTGACAAGAAGACGACACTTTGGCCATTAGCACCCTGATTCTGTAAAGCGATCGCAATGCCAACTGCCTGGACTGTCGCCAGCAGCAAAGTACCGTAGCGGGTGTATTTGGTGATGACGCGACGACCACTCTCGCCTTCCTTGCGGAGTTGCTCGAGTGATGGAATCACGTGAGTCATCAGCTGCATGATGATCGATGCCGAGATGTAGGGCATGACACCCAGCGCAAACAATGACATGCGCGAGAGCGCACCACCACCGAACATATTCAGCATGCCAAGAATACCGTCGCTCTGTTGAGCGAAGAGTTCAGCCATCACACGCGGGTCAACGCCCGGAATCGTGATGTGTGAACCGATGCGGAAGATGACCAGCGCCAAGCCCACGAACAGCAGGCGCGATCGCAGCTCGGAAGAACCCCCGATGCCAGCCGCTATGTTGCGTGCGCTCTTCTCGGCAGCCATCAGCTGACGCTTCCACCTGCAGCTTCAATCGCCGCTTTTGCGCCTTTGGTGACACGACAACCAGATACCTTAACGGCTGACTTCAATTCGCCTGACAAGATTATTTTAACCGTCTGCGTTTGCAATGGCACGATACCGGCCTTGCTCAGCGCATCAATCGTGATCTCGCCGCCTTCGATCATCTCCAGCTCGTGCAACCGTACTTCAGCGTAACGGCGAGCCATGCGAGAGGTGAATCCGAATTTTGGCAGTCGACGCTGAATAGGCATCTGACCACCTTCGAAACCGACCTTGTGCCAGCCACCGGAACGCGACTTCTGCCCCTTGTGGCCTCGACCACAAGTCTTGCCGCTACCAGAACCGATTCCACGCCCAACGCGGTTCGCTTCACGACGGCTGCCGGGAGCGGGTTTTAAGTTGTTCAAGCTCATAGTGGTTGCCTCTGCTTGATTTGCCTCTGATTGACTCATGGGTTCAAGCCTGGCCGTGTGGCTCTTCAACGCGCAACATGTAGTACGCCTTGTTGATCATGCCGCGGTTTTCAGGTGTGTCAATCACCTCGACCGTCTGATGCATACGGCGCAGCCCCAATCCACGAACACTGGCAATATGATTTTTCAATCGGCCATTCATGGAACGAATCAGCGTGACTTTGAGAGTTTTGGCTGACATGAATTACTCTCCCTTGATCTCTGACACTGACTTGCCACGCTTCGCAGCAACTGTCTCGGGGCTTTGCATCGTTGACAAACCGTTAATGGTTGCCCGAACGACGTTAATTGGATTGTTGGTACCGATAATTTTGGCGAGGACATTGCGCACACCGACCGCTTCGAATACCGCACGCATGGCGCCACCGGCGATGATGCCAGTACCTTCAGAAGCTGGTTGCATGTAAACACGTGCAGCGCCATGACGCCCTTTCAGTGGATACTGCAAGGTGCCGTCGTTCAACGTGACTTGCTTCATGTCACGGCGCGCTTTTTCCATCGCTTTCTGAATCGCCAATGGCACTTCTCGCGCCTTGCCGTAACCAAGACCGACCCGACCGTTACCGTCACCGACGACGGTCAATGCGGTGAAACCGAATTGACGGCCACCTTTGACCACTTTCGCGACGCGGTTGATGGTGACCAGCTTTTCGATAAAACCGTCGCTGTTCTGGTTGTAGTTGTCTTGTTGTGCCATTGTGCTCGCCTGGAAACTTGTTGGATGCCCTAAAGGACTAGACCTTTTATTATCAGGGTTTTAGAACTTCAGGCCGCCTTCACGGGCGGCTTCGGCAAGCGCCTTGACGCGGCCATGATATTTGAAGCCAGCTCGATCAAACGCGACCTCTGTGATGCCTGCAGCAGTTGCTTTCGCCGCGATTGCCTTGCCAACCGATGTCGCCGCATCCACATTGCCACCATTTTTAATGTCACCACGGATTTCCTTGGTAACAGTCGATGATGCCGCCAGCACCGTTCCGCTATCAGCCGCAATCACCTGTGCATAGATGTGGCGCGGAGTACGGAAAACCGTCAAACGAGGGACACCGAGTTCGCGGATCTTCGCGCGTGTACGCTTGGCACGACGCAGACGTGAATTTTTTTTGTCCATGCTCTACTTCTTCTTCGCTTCTTTCATTGCAACATATTCACCGACATATCGAACACCCTTACCCTTGTAGGGCTCAGGCGGTCGGTAGCTTCGAATGTCCGCTGCAACCTGGCCAACAACCTGCTTGTTGGTACCGCTGATGACAATTTCAGTCTGGCTCGGCGTTTCGACCTTGATACCGTCTGGCACCTTGTGCACGACAGGGTGGGAAAAACCGAGTGTCAGGTTAACTGAACTACCTTGGGCCTGGGCGCGATATCCAACACCACGAAGCTCAAGCTTTTTCTCGAAACCGTTTGTCACGCCGACCACAAGATTGTTCAACAAAGAGCGCATGGTGCCGGTCATGGCAATAGCGCCTTGTGATTCACGGACCGGCGATACGCCGAGTACGCCATCTTCAACCTTGGCAGTGACATCCCGGTGCAGCGTCAGCGCTTCAGTACCTTTTGGTCCCTTCGCACTAACGGCCTGACCGTTGATACTGATCTCAACGCCTTTCGGCAATTCGATCGGTTGTTTTGCTACGCGTGACATGTGTAACCCTGTGCAGAGCAACGCTCTACGACTAAATTCCAATTGATTGGCTATCGATCTTCAACAATCGTTAGCTGACAGTACAGATGACTTCGCCACCGTACCCCTGTGCTTTTGCTTGCTGTGCCGTCATCAGTCCATGCGATGTCGAAATAACAGCGATACCCAAACCACCCAGTACTTCAGGCATATCGCCCGCACCGGCGTACTGGCGAAGGCCAGGACGACTGATTCGCTTGATGTTGTCAATAACCGGTTTGCCATCAAAATACTTCAAGGTGACAGTCAATGTTGGCTTACCTTCCACTTCAGCGGTTTCGAAACCCTGAATATAACCTTCGTCCTGCAAAACTTTCGCAACACTGGACTTAAGCTTTGCAGCTGGCATGGCCACAGAAACTTTCCTGGCTTGCTGGCCATTTCGAATGCGTGTCAGCATATCGGCGATTGGATCAGACATACTCATATCAATACTCTCCTACCAGCTCGCCTTGACCAAACCCGGCACATCACCGCGCATGGCAGCTTCGCGAAGTTTGATGCGACTCAGGCCAAATTTTCGATAATAACCATGCGGCCGCCCGGTGATCCGACAACGATTGCGCTGTCGAGCTTTGCATGAGTCACGTGGAAGTTTCTGCAGCGCCATGACTGCAATCATCTTCTCGTCGTAACTGCTCTCTTCCGAGGAAATAATCTTTTTCAGCTGTGCACGCTTGTCCTTGTGTTGGCGGACGAGCTTGGCGCGTTTCTTTTCGCGCGCAATCATTGATTTCTTGGCCATTACCTTGAGAACCTATTGGCGGAACGGAAAGTTGAACTTCTTCAATAAGGACAGCGCTTCCGCATCCGTCTCTGCTGAGGTCGTAATCGTGATATCCATACCACGTACAGCGTCGATCTTGTCGTAGTCAATTTCTGGAAAGATGATCTGCTCTTTCACGCCCATGCTGTAATTGCCACGGCCATCAAACGCCTTTGGGCTGATACCACGGAAATCGCGAATACGCGGGATTGAAATCGTGACCAGGCGGTCAAAGAATTCCCACATGCGTTCGCGACGCAGGGTCACTTTCGCACCAATCGGATAACCATCGCGAATTTTGAATCCCGCTATGGACTTCCGTGCAACGGTCACGACAGGCTTCTGGCCCGCAATGGCAGTCATATCGCCAAGTGCATTCTCCAGTACCTTCTTGTCACCCACTGCCTCGCCAAGCCCCATATTCAGGGTGATCTTCTGCATGCGCGGCACTTGCATGATGCTTTGGTACGCGTGCTCATCCATCATTTGCTTGACGATGACGTCGCGGTAATGTTCTCTAAGTCTGGCCATGCCCTTAATCATCCACCGCCGAGTTATCAGCCACGAAGAATCGCTCCTTCTGGCCATTGTCATTCACACGAAAACCGACTCTGCCGCCTTTCTTGGTCGCCGGGTTGAACAAGGCAACATTTGAAATATCAATCGACGCCTCCTTCTCCTGGATACCACCTGGGTCGCCCATTGCCGGGTTGCCCTTGGCGTGCTTCTTCACGAGATTGATTCCGTCAACGATGAGTCGCTCACCGATAACGCGCTCAACCTTGCCGCGTCTGCCTTTGTCTTTGCCAACGAGTACGATGACATCGTCGCCTTGTCTAATGCGTTCCATTGGTACCTAACCTCACAAAACTTCAGGGGCGAGCGACACGATCTTCATGAACTTCTCGGTACGCAACTCGCGCGTTACCGGTCCGAAGATACGCGTGCCGACTGGCTCAAGCTTCGCATTCAGAATAACCGCGGCATTCTGATCGAAACGAATGGCTGAACCGTCATTGCGACGTATACCCTTGCGGGTTCTCACGACAACAGCGTTATACACCTCGCCTTTCTTGACCTTGCCGCGTGGGATGGCATCCTTGACACTCACTTTGATGACATCACCCACACGCGCGTACCGACGGTGCGAACCACCAAGCACCTTGATGCACTGCACGCGGCGGGCACCACTGTTGTCGGCCACATTCAGGACGGTCTGCATTTGAATCATCGGACGCTACTCTTTACTTTGTTGCGTTGCTGTTTTGGTTGCTGACAATACGTTTCAAGTGTTTGATTGCGGCGGCTATTCAGCAGCTGCAGTCAGCACCTTGTCGAGCGTCCACGATTTTGTTTTCGACAGTGGTCGACACTCTCGTATCTGCACCATATCGCCAACATTCAATTCGTTTTTCTCATCATGCACATGAAATTTCTTGCTACGGCGCATGTATTTGCCGTAGATAGGGTGCTTGATTCGACGCTCAACCGATACGGTTGCGGTTTGTTCCATCTTGTTACTGGTAACACGACCGACCGCAGTTCGAGACAGTTTGTCCTGTTGCGTTACTGAATCGGCACTACCGGCCTCTTGCTGACTCATATCTTGATCACTCATATCAGACGCTCTCAGACTGCTTTTCGGTCAGCTTTTGGGTTAATACTGTTTTGATGCGCGCGATTTCGCGACGTACCCGCTTGAAATTGTGGGGCTTGATATCCTGGCCCGAGCCGCGCTGCATGCGCAGGTTGAATTGCTCACGAAACAGGTCGCCCAGTTCCTTGTTCAATTCATCCACCGATTTGGATTTCAAATCACTGACGTGTTCGTTAGCCATTACGCTGCGGTCCTCACGACGAAAGTAGTGGCAAGCGGAAGCTTGGCCGCGGCCAGCGCAAATGCCTCGCGCGCAACCTCTTCAGTAACACCTTCCATCTCGTAGAGCATCTTGCCGGGCTGAATCTTGGCCACCCAGTATTCAACGTTACCCTTACCTTTACCCATACGAACTTCGATGGGTTTTTTCGTCACCGGCGTGTCTGGAAAAATACGTATCCAGATCTTGCCGCCACGTTTGATATGACGTGTCATGGCACGACGTGCAGATTCGATCTGACGTGCTGTGAGGCGACCCGTTTGGGTTGCCTTCAGCCCATATTCGCCGAAGCTCACCTTATTACCGTTCTGCGCAAGACCACGGTTACGGCCCGTGTGCTGCTTGCGGAACTTGGTGCGTTTGGGTTGTAGCATTATCTAAACCTGTACGTGTCGAGTTGACCAGCTAATCTCACTGGCCTTTATTTATTCGTTGTGGCAGCCACGCTTTTCGCGCGCTTGTCGTCAAGATCGAAAACTTCACCGTGGCAGATCCACACCTTGATGCCGATGACACCGTAGGTTGTGTGTGCTTCCGCTACGCCGTAATCGATATCCGCGCGCAAGGTATGCAAAGGAACACGTCCATCGTGATACCACTCGCGCCGCGCAATCTCAGCACCGTTCAAACGCCCTGAAACAGCGATTTTCACGCCCTGAGCACCGATACGCATGGTGTTGGTCAATACCCGTTTCATCGCGCGGCGGAACATGACGCGACGCTCCAATTGCTGCGCAACACCTTCAGCAACAAGCTGTGCATCGAGTTCAGGCTTTCTGATCTCAGCAATATTGATCTTGACGTTATTGATATTAATACCCAGCATCGGTGCAATCGCCCGGCGTAATCGCTCAACATCTTCACCCTTCTTGCCGATAACGATACCGGGGCGAGCAGAGTGAATCGTGATGACAACGGCCTTTGCAGGACGCTGAATCTGGATACGGCTGACTGACGCGTGCGACAGTTCCTTTTTCAGGTACTTGCGAATCGCGATGTCATCATTAAGGTAATCCGCATAATTATCGCTGTCGGCGTACCAGGTGGAGTTCCAGTCTTGTGAAATACCAAGGCGAATTCCAATGGGATGTACTTTCTGACCCATGTCTAGCTCCTGCCATCCGATACAGTCACGGTAATGTGACTGGTGCGTTTGAGGATTCTGTTGGCTCGACCTTTGGCCCTTGCGCGAAGGCGCTTCATGGTCGGTCCGGCGTTTACCTGAACTGCTGAAATTTTCAATTCGTCGATGTCGGCACCCTCGTTGTGCTCTGCGTTGGCGATGGCGCTGTCAACCAGTTTCTTCATCAAAGCGCCAGCTTTTTTTTCGCTGAAGGTCAGCACTTCAAGTGCTTTCTCAACGTTCATGCCGCGGATTTGATCGGCCACGAGGCGTGCTTTCTGTGGAGAAATTCGCGCCATCTTCAATGTCGATTCAACTTGCATGTTTACCTCGCCTTCTTGTCCGCGACGTGGCCTCTATAAGTGCGCGTTGCCGCGAACTCGCCAAGCTTGTGACCAACCATGTTTTCCGAGACCAACACAGGAACATGTTGCCGACCGTTATGTACGGCGATAGTCAATCCAACCATATCTGGCAGAATCATCGAACGACGCGACCAGGTCTTGATAGGACGCTTGCTGTTCGCCGCACGCGCTTCATCAACTTTTTTGATCAAGTGATGATCGACGAATGGACCTTTCTTCAGTGAACGTGGCACGAGCCCTACCCCTTATTTCTTGCTGCGACGGCGAACAATCATATTGTCCGTGCGCTTGTTTGAACGTGTCTTGTAACCCTTGGTAGGTGTACCCCAGGGACTGACCGGATGACGACCTCCTGATGTACGACCTTCGCCACCACCGTGTGGATGATCAACCGGGTTCATGGCAACGCCACGTACCGTAGGACGAACACCGCGCCAGCGTTTGGCGCCGGCTTTACCGAGTTTCTGCAAGGCATGCTCTGCGTTGCCAACCTCACCGATGGTGGCACGACAATCACTCATCACGCGACGCATCTCGCCTGAGCGCAATCTCAACGTTGCGTACATTCCTTCACGAGCAACCAACTGAACGGCAGCGCCAGCACTTCGTGCCATCTGCGCACCACCCGCTGGTTTGAGCTCTATGCAATGCACGGTGCTACCGACCGGGATATTGGCCAAAGGCAGGCAGTTACCCGGCTTGATGGGTGCTTCTCGACCGGACATCAGCGGATCACCCGCCTTGACGCCTTTCGGTGCAATGATGTAACGACGCTCACCATCTGCGTATTTGATCAGCGCGATGTTGGCGGTACGATTCGGATCGTATTCCAGGCGCTCGACAACAGCCGCAATACCATCCTTGTCACGCTTGAAATCAATAATGCGGTAACGACGCTTGTGGCCACCGCCAACGTGACGAGTTGTGATGCGCCCTTTGTTGTTTCGACCACCCGATTTCGACAGACTTTCAACGAGAGGCTCGTAAGGACCTTCCTTGGAAAGCTCCTTGTTGACAACCCGAACCTGGAATCGCTTGCCCGGGGAGGTCGGTTTTGACTTAATCAATGCCATGACGGTGACCTTAGCCCTTAACTACCTATGCTCATGAAATCGAGATCCTGACCTTCGGCCAGTTTCACGATGGCTTTCTTCCAGTCCGAACGCTTGCCTTCCGAGGCACCAAAGCGCTTGACCTTACCGCGAACGTTGACGATCTGGACACTCTTTACATTGACGTCGAACAGTTTCTCAACCGCTTTGCGTACTTCAAGCTTGGACGCATCCTTGGCAACCTTGAATGTGTGCCGACCTTGCATTTCAGCGGCAATCGCGGTCTTTTCAGATACGTGCGGCGCTAACAACACGCTGTAAATTCTTTGATCGTTCATGCCAGGCGCTCCTCAAGTTGCTTGATGGCAGCCGTGGTTATCACAATGTGCGGATAACGCACGAGACTGACCGGATCAAGTCCTTCGACATCAATCACGTCGACGTAAGGGATATTACGGCTGGACAGATAGAGAGACTCTGACACCTCATCCATCAAAAACAGCACTTTGTCGACACCGAGTTCCGCCATCTTGGCGCGCATCAGCCTGGTTTTCGGCTCCGCCACATCAACGGAATCAACAACAATCAGCCGACCCTCGCTGGCAGCGTGGGACAGTATCGAGCGAATCGCACCGCGGTACATCTTCTTGTTGACTTTTTGTGAGTAGTCACGCGGCTTGGCAGCAAAGGTAACACCACCGCCGGCCCAGATCGGACTACGAGAGGTACCCGCACGGGCTCGACCCGTACCTTTCTGGCGCCATGGCTTGGCACCACCACCACGAACTTCCGAGCGCGTTTTCTGTGCGGCATTACCTTCACGCGCACCAGCAAGATAAGCGGTTACGATCTGGTGCACCAGGCCTTCATTGTACTCGGCGCCAAACACCTCATCGGAAACCGACACCGAGCTACCACTATGTGTTTTTAAATCCATCGTGCTGCCTCTTTAAGCCAACTAGGCCTTTAAATTCTTCTGCTTGACAGCAGGCTTGATGATGACGTCACCACCGTCAGGACCTGGAACGGCACCGCGTACAAGAATGACATCGCGCTCAGCGTCAATTCTGATGACGCGAAGATTTTGCGTAGTCCGGCGCACCGCACCCATGTGCCCTGCCATCTTCTTACCTTTGAATACCCGACCCGGGGTCTGGTTCTGGCCAATCGAACCCGGCGCACGGTGAGATACCGAGTTACCGTGAGTCGCATCCTGCATCTGGAAATTGTGGCGTTTGACGCCGCCGGCAAACCCTTTACCGATACTGGTTCCGGTCACATCCACTATCTGCTCGACCTCAAACAGCTCAAGGCCAATCTCGCCGCCGACCTGAAGCTCAGCACCTTCTTCGCCTTCGAGTCGAAATTCCCACAAGCCACGACCCGCACCGACACCCGCTTTGGCGAAGTGCCCAGCCTGCGCCTTTGACAGGCGGCTGACTTTCTTGTCGCCAGTCGTCACCTGAATCGAATCGTAACCATCTGATTCGACAGATTTTTTGGCTGTGATTCGATTCTTCGCAACCTCGATGACCGTGACAGGCAGAGACTGCCCCGCGTCATCGAATACGCGCGTCATGCCGAGCTTGCGGCCAACCACACCAAGAGCCATCAGTTTTCTCCAACACTCAATTTAGGCTCGCTAACAGGCATATACATCGCGGACAATCTCTCGGGCAGGTATCCGACCCTCTGCCGACGGCCTGATGGCCTGGATAGCAGGAGCAGCTCGTACCGCCCGGACTGTCGCAGCCCGAAGCGAGGAATATCTTTCTATTTGAAACTCAAACGCTTAAAACAACAAAACACAGCGGAACGCCCACGCCGTGTTAGGTAGCTCGCCATAATAGCATGTAAATCTTTGGATAGCACCGTCTGTTAACGAAAAACCCTCCTTTTCTCAAGCGCTGTAAACCAAATTTTCGGCAGTATATTGACGAAGATTCCACGACAGCACGGATGCTTCGACGTCCGGGATGAAATCAGCGCGTTCAGACACTCCGACGCCGGTAAGCTCATCTGTACATTATTCATATCTAATGAACAGGTTAACCGTCTGACACATGACTTCCTCACTTGATTCTCCTTGCCAGATACCTGACGACGATCCGCTGTTCCAGCGCTATCACGATAATGAATGGGGTTTGCCGGTTACCTCGGACTGCGGATTGTTCGAAAAGGTCTGCCTGGAAGGCTTTCAGGCGGGATTGAGCTGGCAGATCATTTTGCACAAGCGCAATGCCTTCAGGCTTGCCTTCGATAATTTTACGATCAACAAGGTGGCAAATTACGATGAGCAACGTATCGAAGAGTTGATGGCGAACCCCGAAATCGTCCGCAACCGGCGAAAAATTGCCTCTGCGATCAACAATGCTGAGCGAGCCAAAGCTCTGAAGACTGAATTTGGCAATCTCAAGGCGTTTTTCTGGCAGTTTCAACCCAAGCAAAAGAGTCGACCACGGAAGATCACTCGCCAATGGCTGGAAAATAATCCGGTCAGCGATGAGTCAATCGAGATGGCAAAGGCGCTGAAACAGCGTGGGTGGACATTCGTCGGGCCGACGACCCTCTATGCGCTGATGCAGGCCACGGGTATCGTCAATGATCATGTTCACAGCTGCCCGGTTCGCCAAGCTGTGGAAGTTGCGCGCGGTGCCGCTGGCCTGCGAGCAGACCATTGAGCCTGCCGCCGGAATCAGCCCGCGAAACCGGGCCGATCAGGCTTGCTAGAGCTCAAGAATCACACAGGCAAGCGGTGGCAAGGTCACACTCAGACGCGCCTGATCATCGGTCGTGACAGCGCCAAAATTGCCGGCACCGCTGCCACCGTAGATAGTCGCATCGGAATTGAAGATCTCTTTACAGGTTCCCGGCCGCTGTAGCTGAACCCGGTAAGCCTCATGTAAAACCGGCGTGAAGTTGCACAGGGTAAGCAAACAACGGCTGCGATTGGAAGAAAAGCGGTAGTAAGCAATGACACTGTTGGCGCTGTCATCGCAAGCAACCCACTCGAAACCATCGCCGGCACAGTCCGTTTCATACAAAGCTTCAGTGCTTGAGTAGAGACGATTAAGATCCCCCACCAGACGTGACATACCCGCATGCAACGGCTCCGAAGCAAGGTGCCAATGCAAGCTGCCATCGTGTTGCCATTCATGATGCTGCGCAAACTCTCCACCCATGAAATTGAGTTTCTTGCCGGGATAGGTGTACATAAAGGCATACAAGGCGCGCAAATTGGCAAATTTCTGCCAATCATCGCCGGGCATCTTGCCAATCATTGAACCCTTGCCATGCACCACTTCATCGTGCGAAAAAGGTAAGGCGAAGTTCTCGCTAAAGGCATACATCAAACCGAATGTCAGATTATTCTGATGATGCTGTCTATAGATTGGATCCTTGGAAAAATAATCCAGAATATCGTGCATCCAACCCATATTCCATTTAAAGGTAAAACCCAGACCATCATTGTAAGTAGGGTGGCTGACACCAGGAAAGGATGTCGACTCTTCAGCCAGTGTAAATCCACCGACCGCATGTACCCATTCATTCATGCGCTTCAAAAACGCAATGGCTTCAAGGTTTTCACGACCACCAAACCGATTCGGTATCCATTCGTCGGACTTGCGCGAATAGTCGAGATACAACATCGATGCAACCGCATCAACACGCAGACCATCAAGATGAAACTCTCGGATCCAGTAAACCGCATTGGCCAACAAATAATTACACACTTCCTTGCGGCCATAATTGAATATCAGTGTCTGCCAATCCTGATGCATGCCTTGGCGCGGATCGGCGTGCTCAAACAGATGTGTGCCGTCGAACTGACCAAGACCGTGCGCATCGGTGGGAAAATGTGCGGGCACCCAGTCCATGATCACACCGATATCCGCGGCATGACAGGCGTTCACAAAATAACGAAAATCATCCGGGCTGCCAAAACGGGAGGTTGGTGCATACAGACCAATGGGTTGATAACCCCAGGAACCGTCAAACGGATGCTCGGTAATCGGCAGCAGCTCGATATGGGTATACCCTAACTCAAGTGCATATGCCACGAGTTCATCAGCTAGCTCGTGATAACTTAATGCTCGCCCATCATCATGGCGACGCCAGGAACCTGCATGGACTTCGTAGATTGATATCGGCACTTGCCGCATGTCGCGACCACGATTACGTTGCAGATATTCGTCATCTGACCATGCAAAGCAACTTTGATACACGATCGAAGAGTTGGCAGGTGCCTGCTCGAAGTACTCAGCGAAAGGGTCATGTTTCAAAGGTAGCAAGTTGCCATTCGCACCGACGATTTCAAATTTGTACAGAGCGCCAGTACTGACATCTGGAATAAAAATATCCCAGATACCACTACCGGGATGTGAACGCATGATATGCACACGACCATCCCAGTGATTGAAATCTGCAACCACACTGACGCGTTTTGCATTCGGCGCCCACACGGCGAACTGAGTACCCTGATGACTTTCATGGGTACAAACCGACGAACCGAGCACTTTATACAAGTCTTGATGCAATCCTTCCGCAAAGAGATGGCGATCAATCTCACCAAAGCGTGAAGACAAGCTATACGCATCCACGAGTTTTCGAGTTGCGCTACCTCCCCCGGCATCATTACTTTCCGTGAGTTCCAGACAATAGTGCCCCACGTCCTGTTTAAGGACCACCTCGAACAGGCCGTGCGCATGGATTTTTTGCATCTTGTGGCGAGAGCCATCTGCCGCTATCAATTCCACCGAAGTTGCAGTTGGTTGAAAACTTCGGGCAACGGCATTCTTGCCATCGCGATGCATTCCAAGTACGGAAAACGGATTGCTATGCCCGCCCGTAACGATCTGGTCAATCGTGGTCGACGTCAGATTCATTGGTATAACTCGGACACATAACGCCTTGCACTACCACCCCACTCAAAACGCTTTTCTGACGCGGTTTCAGAGATTTTTGCAAAACGCTTCGGATTGTTCTCACGCAGTTCAACAGCATCCAAGACGCACCGAACAAACGCATCAGCCTGCGCTGTCGGCGAAACAGCTGCGAAGCTGAACCCGTCTTGCTGATCAATGACAGTGTCAGCCAGACCACCAACAGCATGGACCACACAAGGCTGTCCTGCACGCATGGCGAGCATCTGACTGATACCGCACGGTTCGAAACTGCTCGGCATCAGAAAGAGATCACCTTGAGCATACATACGTTGAGCGAGGGCCTCGGCATAACGATTGATAAAGATGAAATTTTGGTGTTCAGCAGACAGCTGCTGGCAGGCTTTTTCAAGCACTGGATCACCGGAACCCAACATGATGAACACCGCGCGACCTTCCAGCCGCTGCAGAATATTGTCCAGCGCTGTTTGTCCATTCTGACAATGCGTGAGAAACAAGGTTGCTTTTTGCGCCGTCAAGCGCCCAATGCTGGTCAACAGGTGCTGCGGTGCAGCTTGTTGTTGCATATCCAGCAGGCGTTGATGAGCCAGATAGTCAACACCACGCAAATGAACATCATCTGCGATGACTTGAAGATACGCCTGATTGAAGTGGGAACAGAAGTTCGCCCAATCAAGGCGATCGACTTTCGTCGCCGGATAATCGATGCCATTGACGATACCATGCAGATTACCTTCACTTGCCCGCTTTTGCAGATCCAGCTCAAGCCCTTCGCCGCCATGAAAGCCACGATTCATATCGTTGGCTTGCATGATTTCACGCGCATAATTAGGCGATACGGTGCTGACCTTGTCGGCGAGACGTATCCCAGCCGCCATCGGATTTACACAATGCGGCCAGCGGGGATCGCTAAGGGCTGCAGTGTCATAGTCCATCTCCGGAAACCAGGCCTGCAAGGAGGAGGCTTGTTCGGTCAGAGGGCGAATACCCTGCAATGCAAGGTTGTGAATACTGAATACGCTACGCAGCGACCGCAATGCAACGAAATGCGGATGAAAGGATTTGAGTACCGCGGCCAGACCTGTGTGCCAGTCATGCAGATGCAGCACATCGACCTCATCAACAAGCCCTTCCTGAATCGCCTGCAGGGCGGCGGCACAATACAAGGCAAACTTGCTGGCATCGGTTGCAAAGGGCTGGCCATCCGCATCATCGCAATAAACGGTGCCCGCACCGCAAACACCAAACCAGGGATGATGGACGACATACTGCGTCACACGGGTAGTCGATAGCGCATCACCTGCCGGTGCAGGAACAAGCTGAAATAGGGTGACAAGCTCCCGCTTGCCTCGAAACGGAATGCTAAACGTTGCAAGCTGATGCATTCCCTCCAACTGATGCAGCGCACCATAAGAGGGCAGTATCACCGAAACGTCGACGCCAACCGATACAAGCGCATCCGGCAAGTCGCGAATGACATCGCCAATGCCACCAACCTTGGCGCCTGGCAACGCGTCGTTCTCGGCGGCCAGCATACAAACTTTCATCGACTGCGATGCAAATCCTGTTTGAAATGATCAGGGGTTACCAGAGTGATCCCTTTGTCTGTGATACGAAATCCACGCTTTTTGTCGGCAACAGGATCGATACCAACCTCAGTTCCTTCAGGCAATTCTGTACCGCGATCGACAATCGCTCGCTTTACCCGACAATGGCGATTGACAACAACATCCGGCATCAACACCGATTCGGACACCTCGCTGTAGGAACGAACGCGTACGTTCGAGAACAGCAATGACTTCTCCACGACTCCCCCAGATACGATACAACCGCCAGATACAATACAGTTGAGCGCCGTGCCAACGCGATCCTCGGTATTGTGGACAAATTTGGCAGATGGCAATTGCATTTGATAGGTATAAATAGGCCAGTTCGCATCGTAGAGATCCAGCTCCGGCTCAAAGCCTACCAATTCCATATTGGCTTCCCACAATGCATCGATGGTGCCGACATCACGCCAGTAAGGTTGATTATCTCGATCGCTCTGATCGTCGCCCAATCTGAAGGCCTGCACATGATGTGAGTCGACAATCTTCGGCAGAATGTCGTGACCGAAGTCGTGCGAACTCTTTTGAAGATCTGCATCGGCGACCAGTTGATCGTACAGAAATTGGGTGTTGAACAGGTAATTACCCATCGAGGCCATGACGCGGCCGGGTTTGCCGGGAATTTCTGCAGGCTCAGCCGGCTTTTCCTGGAATTCCAGCACCCGACCCGATTCGTCAACTTTCATGACACCGAACGTTCCCGCCGCCTCTGCAACAGAGACCTCAACGCAACACACCGTCATGTCAGCACCGATAGTTTCATGGGCTGCGACCAGTGGACCGTAGTCCATCTTGTAAATATGATCACCACCGAGCACCAGGACAAATCTCGGTTCGTGGGTTCGGATGATGTCCAGATTCTGGTAGACCGCATCTGCTGTGCCCTTGTACCAACCTTCATCGACCCGCATTGACGCTGGCAGAATCTCGACAAATTCCCCAAATTCAGCTTTGAACCCTGACCATCCACGCACAATGTGACGCACCAATGAATGCGACTTGTATTGCGTTGCTACCCCAACACGACGAATACCCGAGTTGATGCAATTGGACAGGACGAAATCGATGATACGGAATTTGCCGCCAAACGGCACAGCGGGCTTGGCACGCCAGTCCGTCAGCTCATAAAGACGACTTCCTTGACCACCTGCGAGAATCAATGCCAACGTTTCACGCGTCAGTCGGGAGATACGGCGTTCATCCTGCTCTGTCATGACGGTGTTTTTTCGTTTGAACCCAGCCCAGCTTATCTCGCATCGATGCGTTTGGCAAAGCACCTGTGATATTCCGGAACATCGAGTACACCTGCATGAATATCAAGTCACAAAAATAAATGCTTAATGCCTGCACCTTGACGAGTGAAAACGCTATAACTAGCGCATGAATGAGAATCTACAATCCGGAACCACCGCCGATGCGGGAACTGAACGACTCGATATCGTTCAGTCTGCGATCGATCTTATCGCTGGCAGCACAGAATGGGCTGAACCTGAAAATCTGCCGATTGATGACATTGTTGCGCTAAAGAGATCAATCATGCATCACTTCTCACACACTTTGGGGCGAGATGTTGACAAAGCTGCCGCACACTATCTGTATCAGTCAGTGGCACTGGCAGTGCGTGAACGATTGATGAGTGCCTGGCGTAAAACCGCCGCACAGGAATCCGACAAAGAAAACCGTCGCACTTTTTACCTGTCACTGGAATACCTGATGGGCAGAACGCTCGGCAATGCACTGCACAATCTTGAAATGACTGATGCAGTCCATGAAGCCTTGCGTGAACTCGGTATTGCACTGGAAGATATCGAACAACTCGAACAAGATGCAGGACTCGGTAATGGTGGACTCGGCCGACTGGCGGCCTGCTTTCTCGACAGTGCTGCCAGCCTCGCCTTGCCGGTCCGTGGTTACGGGCTGCGCTACCGCTATGGCATGTTCCGACAGGTTATCGACAATGGCTGGCAAGTCGAACAGCCCGATGACTGGCTCGCCAATGATGCCGTTTGGGAACTTGAACGACCTCATCTGACACGCCGCGTCCGCTTCGGTGGCCATGTCAGGGTAGAAACACTCCCCGACGGACAGCATCGCCATCATTGGGAAGGCACACATGACGTGTTCGCCCGTGCCTACGATGTTCCTGTACCAGGTTATCGAAACGGTATCGTCAATACGCTGCGTCTTTGGTCTTCAGCAGCCACCAACGAATTTCATCTTAACCAATTCAATGCAGGTGGCTATGCGGAAGCGGTGGCGGAACGTAATGAAGCGGAAAACATCACCATGGTGTTGTATCCGAACGACAGCAATGAAAATGGCAAAGTGTTGCGCTTACGTCAACAGTACTTCCTGGTATCGGCAAGTTTGCAAGATGCCATTGCTGACTGGTCGACGAAAAGTGATGGTTTCGATGATTTTCATCAGTATCACTGCTTTCAACTTAACGACACTCACCCTGCTCTCGCCATTGCCGAATTGATGCGACTGCTACTCGACGAGCATGGCCAACAATGGGAGAAGGCATGGGCAATCACAACAAAAGTCATGGCCTACACCAATCACACGCTACTTCCCGAAGCGCTGGAGTGTTGGTCACTGGAGATGATGCAAAACTTGCTGCCGCGGCCCACGGAAATCATTCAGGAGATTAATCGCCGGTTTGTGCTTGAGGTCAAGACGCGCTGGCCGGGCGAGCGTGATCGCCATGCGGCGATGTCGATCGTGACCTTCGACGCGGTTCCAGTGATTCGCATGGCACATCTTGCCATCATAGGCAGCTTCTCCGTCAATGGTGTTGCCGCCCTGCATTCACGCCTGCTGACCGAAGGCTTGTTCAAGGATTTCAATGAGCTTTGGCCGGACAGATTCAACAACAAAACCAATGGCGTTACCCAACGTCGCTGGTTGTCCGCGTGCAACCCGGAACTGCGCAAATTACTGGACACTCGTTGTGGCAATGAATGGATCTCGAATCCGGATAAGCTGAAGGGGCTGACGTCGAGTCTCGAGGATTCGAGCCTGCTAGGCGAATGGCAAACAATCAAGCACAACAACAAGCTACGCCTGGCTAACTTCATTCAGGCAAAAACAGCAATCGTGGTGGACCCATCCATGCTATTCGATGTGCAAGTCAAGCGCATGCATGAGTACAAGCGACAGCTACTGTGCGCATTACACGCTGTGCACTGTTGGTTGGAGCACCGGGCCGGACGAAGTCGCTCGCAGGCACCACGCATGATCTTGATTGCAGGCAAAGCTGCCCCTGGTTACGCGGTTGCCAAGGACATTATCAAACTGATAAACAATGTGTCCAAGGTGATCAACAATGACGACCAATCCAGCGATCAGCTAAAGCTTGTCTTCCTGCCTGATTATAATGTATCGGCCATGGAGCTGATCTGCCCCGCAACAGACTTGTCTGAACAAATATCGACCGCGGGCAAAGAAGCGTCAGGCACCGGAAACATGAAATTCATGATGAACGGCGCGCTCACCATCGGTACGCGCGACGGTGCCAATGTCGAAATTCTGGAAGCCGTCGGCGAAGACAATTTTTTCCCCTTTGGCTTGAACGATGTAGAAGTCGAGGAGCAACGTATGGATTACCAGCCACAGGAATTCGTGGCAAAGGATCCGCGCATAAAAGCTATTCTCGATGCCTTCGAGACTGGAATCTTCGACGACAGTAGCGGCGACGTAATCCGCAATCTGATGAACGCCATCCAAAGCTCCACAGATCCGTGGATGACCATCGCCGATCTGTCGGCCTATCTCGATGCACAAACAGAAGTCTCAAAGCTATGGAGCGATCAGGATAGCTGGACAAAAAAGAGCATAATAAACACGGCGATGAGTGGCCGCTTCTCTTCTGACCGAACGATTGCTGACTATAATCGCGACATCTGGCACCTGGATGCACTTGCGGTTAACACGTGAGTTCAGAACTAAAACCCGGACAACCATCCCCGCTAGGCGCTACTGCCTGCAAGCAGGGGGTGAACTTTGCGCTCTTTTCCGAGCATGCTGAACGAGTTGAACTGTGCTTGTTTGGTCATGATGGCAAGCAAGCAGAACAACGCTTTGATCTTGTCCGAAGAAGCGATGATATCTGGCATGGCCTGCTACCGGGTGCCGCGTCCGGTCTGCATTACGGTTACCGGGTACACGGACCCTTTGATCCGGAAAATGGTCATCGTTTCAATCCACACAAACTGCTGATCGATCCATACGCGCGCAGGCTGGACAGCGAACTACAGATCGCCGACGTCCACTATGGCTACGTTCGTGACTCAACCGAAGCTGATCTCTCATTTGATACACGCGACAGCGCCGCATTCGTACCCAAGTGCGTCGTCCCCCAGTTACATGCAAAGACAGTAGTGTCAGCAAAACCTGAATGGCCATGGTCTGAAGCGGTTATTTTTGAGGCGCATGTCAAAGGCTTGAGTCAACAGCACGCCAAACTTCCTGCCGAGTGTCGGGGACACTATGCCGCACTCGGCCATCCGGAGATAGTCAACTATTTCAAGAACCTCGGAATAAATGCGCTGGAACTCTTGCCAGTTCATTATTTCGCCGACGATGATTTTCTGAAAGACCGTAACTTGAAAAATTATTGGGGCTATCAAAGCCTCGGTTTCTTCTCCGCGACAAACCGATATGCACAAGGCACAGATGCGAACGCAGAGTTAGCCTCTGCGGTAGCGTCATTACATGACGCTGACATCAAGGTGATTCTTGACGTGGTGTACAACCACACGGGGGAGAGCAACGAGCTTGGCCCAACGGTCAGCTTTCGTGGTATCGACAATCTGGCCTACTACCACCTTGAGGATAACCGACGTTACTACCTCAACTATAGCGGCACGGGAAATACACTCAGAGTCGATCACCCGCGTGTCCTGCAAATGGTCATGGATAGCTTACGCTACTGGCACGATGAAATCGGTATTGACGGGTTCAGATTCGATCTTGCCAGCGTTTTAGGTCGGGAGGCTCACGGTTTTGACTCAGGGGCGAGTTTCTTCCGCGCCATCGCACAGGACCCGGTGTTACAAACAGCCCATATGATCGCCGAACCCTGGGATTTGGGTCCGGGTGGATATCAGCTTGGAAACTACCCTCGTCGCTGGTCCGAATGGAATGATCGTTATCGGGATACAGTTCGTCGATTCTGGTTGACCGATGATGCGGTCAGAACCGAGTTTGCCCGGCGCTTGCTGGGTAGCAGTGACATCTTCGAGCATCCCTCTTGCGCTTATCCCACTGCCGCTAGCCTGACCCGCCTGCCCACGGCGAGTATCAACTTTGTTACCGCACATGACGGTTACTGCCTTGCGGACGTGGTCAGCTTCGAACAGAAACACAACGAAGCCAATGGCGAGAACAATGCCGATGGCCACAATGGCGAGGTTTCAAACAACCACGGTATAGAAGGGCGCAGCGATGACGCTGAAATCAACAAACAGCGGGAAAAACAGCAACGAAATATTCTCGCGACATTGCTGGTTTCCCAAGGAATCCCCATGCTGCTCGCTGGCGATGAACGTCATAGAACACAAGCCGGTAATAACAACGCCTACTGTCAGGACAACGAGATCAACTGGATTGACTGGGCAGAAAACGAATCTGTCGAGCAACTGATGCAATTCACCAAAGATCTCATTTCACTGCGCAAGAGATTTCCGGTGCTGCGCACACCGTGGTATCTGCATTCGCAGCATGTATCCGCATCCGGGCATGCCGATGTTGTCTGGTTTGGCCGGGACGGCAAGACCATGTCGGATCAAGACTGGCACAATGCACAAGACCGTTTTCTGGGTATACAACTCACTGGAGATGCGGTTCCTGATTCGCCCGGTTACCCAGACACCCAAGCGTCGCCAAGTCTTTTGCTGCTATTCAACGCCAGTAATCAAGCCGTTGAGTTTCCGCTCGACAGTACCGAATTATCGAGTGAACACTGGCACCCGGAACTCTACACGGAATGCCCGTCAACCGCGGATTCACGAGACCATCAGCAGCGGTCACCAGATCCGAAACGGGTAGTTTGCGATGCAAAATCCCTACGGATTATGAGTAGTGCGCTGAGTCAATAAAACGAGCCACTTTATGGCAGCCACAAAAAAGCCCGCCAATACAAAGTACCGGCGGGCCTTGGTTTACAGCTGACAGGGCTAGTTCAGTTTGATCTGAACATCAACACCTGCTGCAAGATCCAGCTTCATCAGTGCATCAACCGTTTTTTCTGTTGGATCAACGATATCCATAAGACGCTTGTGCGTACGGAGTTCGTACTGGTCACGCGCATCCTTGTTGACGTGTGGTGAAATCAACACGGTAAATCGCTCTTTCTTGGTCGGCAAGGGAATCGGGCCCAAAACTCGAGCACCGGTACGTTTTGCCGTTTCAAGGATCTCTTTCGCCGAACGGTCGATCAAACGGTGATCGAAGGCTTTAAGACGAATACGGATGGTTTGACTTGATGCTGCCATGATTGTGTCTCTACTTATTCGATGATCTTGGCAACCACACCGGCGCCAACCGTTCGGCCACCTTCGCGAATCGCAAAGCGAAGCCCGTCTTCCATCGCTATCGGGTTGATCAGCTCTACCGTGATCTTGACATTATCTCCCGGCATCACCATCTCTGTGCCTGACGGCAACTCCACCGCACCCGTTACATCCGTCGTGCGGAAGTAAAACTGTGGCCGGTAGTTGTTGAAAAATGGCGTGTGACGGCCACCTTCATCCTTACTCAATACG
>CALDSR010000017.1 GCA_937924505.1 uncultured Granulosicoccus sp.
ATGTTGTAACTAGCCCCTTCCGCGTCAGTGCCAATGGGTGCGATGACGGGAATGAAGTCGTCATCAATCAAGTGATCGAGAATATCGGTGTTTACCGATTCGACGTCACCTACATAGCCGAGTGATACATCCGGCTTGCCGGGCAGCTTCATGGCTGAGGCGGTTATGAATTCTGAATCCTTGCCGGTCAGTCCAACGGCACGACCGCCAACCTGGTTCAACAGTGACACTATATTCTTGTTGACGAGCCCGCCAAGAACCATTTCGACAACTTCCATCGTTGCCTTGTCGGTAACGCGCATGCCGTCAATGAATTCGCTTTCGATCTTGAGACGTTTGAGCATGTCGCCGATCTGTGGGCCACCGCCATGCACGACGACCGGATTGATGCCAACTTGTTTCATCATGACAACGTTTTGTGCGAAAGAGCGCTGCAGATGTTCATCGGTCATGGCATTGCCGCCATACTTGATGACGACGGTCTGGCCGGCGTAGCGCTGCAGATACGGGAGCGCTTCGTTGAGAACGCGCGCCGTGTTTGCGGCGCCGTCGAGATCATCCATCAGAACGGAATTTCAATGCTGCTGTCGGTTGCCTGCATGTTACTGCGAAATTCGTTTTGTATGCGTTCCATCGCTTTATCAGTATCAGCCTCAAAGCGAATGACCAGAGATGGCGTGGTGTTGGATGCACGAACCAATCCCCAACCATCGGGATAATCGGCGCGGACGCCATCGATAGTCGTGAGCTTGGCACCCTCAAAGCTTGCATTGCTAACAAAATTATCGATGAATTCATGTTGCGCACCGTCGCGCTCCAGGGTGACGTTGAGCTCAGGGGTATTGATACTGTTGGGGATCTCACCGAATATTTCACTCGCCGGGCGATCAGTCTTGGAGAGTATCTCAAGCAAACGGGCGGCAGAGTACAGTGCATCGTCAAAGCCGTACCAGCGTTCCTTGAAGAAGATATGCCCACTCATCTCGCCACCGAGCAGGGCGCCGGTTTCCTTGATACGCGCCTTGATAAATGAATGCCCGGTTTTCCACATGTCCGGCTTGCCGCCCGCATCGCTGATGGCTTGTGGCAAAACTTTGGAACATTTGACATCGTAGATGATCGAGGCACCGGGATTACGGCTCAGCACATCGGCTGCGTACAGTACCATTTGACGATCGGGCCAGATAACATTGCCCTGGTCGTCAACAACGCCGACACGATCACCGTCGCCATCGAAGGCAAGGCCAAGCTCCAGCTTCTTATCTTTAACAACCTTGATCAGGTCTTCAAGATTTTCAAGTTTGGCAGGATCCGGATGATGATTCGGGAAGTTGCCATCGACAGTGGTGAACAGGCTCTCTGTCTTGCAGCCGAGCCCGTCGAAGAGCTGTGGTGCCGCGGCACCGGCAACACCATTACCGCAATCGTAAGCGATGGACATCTGACGTTCGAGTTTGATATCGCCCAGTACGCGATCGAGGTAGTCGCCCAGTATGTCTTCAGAACTTTTCCCACCGGCACCGGTTGTCAAACGTCCTTCCTGCAGCCTGGTGTAAAGCGCCGTAATGCCATCGCCAAACAAGGCATCACCGTCTATTACCATTTTCAGGCCGTTGTACTCAGGCGGGTTATGGCTGCCGGTGACCATGATGCCGGTACCGGTTTCCAGATGGTAGGTGGCGAAGTACAACACGGGTGTGGGTACCATGCCGATGTCGATGACATCAACGCCAGCGGATTGAATGCCAGCACTGAGTGCTTCGATCAGGTCCGGCCCGGAGAGCCGACCGTCGCGGGCAACGACAGCTTTGGTGATGCCGCGATCCTGACACTCACTGCCAAAAGCCTGACCAACCTGTTTGACGACATCAGGTGTCAAGGTGGTGGTAACAACGCCGCGAATGTCGTATGCGCGGAAAATATCCGGAGAAATTGACATTGGTTTTATAGGGTCCTGATAGTTAGTTTTTACCGGTGGAGCCAAAGCCGCCGCTACCGCGCTCTGAGGAATCAAAGCTCGTAACGCGATCGAACGATACCTGGGCCACGGGCAGAATAACCAACTGGGCAATCCGCGTACCAACTTCGATCAAAAACGCGGATTTACCGCGATTCCAGCAGGAGACAAAGAGTTGGCCTTGATAGTCGGAATCGATCAAACCTACCAGATTGCCCAGGACAATGCCGTGTTTGTGGCCCAGGCCGGAGCGCGGCAGGATGATACCGGCGTAGCCCGGATCCTTGATGTGGATGGCAAGGCCCGTTGGCAACAGGGTGGTGTCCCCCGGTTCCAGCGTGGTGTCAGCCTTGATACAGGCACGCAGATCCAGACCCGCCGAGCCTTCGCTGGCGTATTCGGGCAGAGCGATAGTGTCGCCAACTCGTGGGTCGAGAACGATGTATTCAATACGGTTCATTGCACCTGAAACGTCGCTGGGCGACTAGGAGTCGCTGAATCGGGCTGCAATAATACCTAATAAACTGTGCGCAACGTTGAGCTTTGAATCAGACGGGATGTGTTCGTGTCCTTTTTCCGGCCAGTACACGTCAAGGGCGTTGACGTCACTGCCAAAAACCGGATTGCCTGCCTGAGCGACATGGTTGGCGGCGATCATGTCGAGCCGTTTCTTTTTCAATTTGCCACGAGCATGTTCTTCGACCTTTTCTGTTTCCGCAGCAAAGCCAACACAGAAGGGTTTGTTTTTTAATGCGGCAACCGATTTGAGAATATCGGGATTGCGCGTCAGCTTGAGTTCGACGTCATCGCTGCTTTTCTTGATTTTCTGTTTACTGATTTTTTCGACACGGTAGTCAGCAACGGCGGCAACCGATATGAAAATGTCATGTGAGTTTGCTTGATCAAGGGTTGAGTCCAGCATCTGTGCTGCGGTGATGACATCAATGCGATTGACACCGTGCGGTGTATCGAGATGTACTGGCCCTGATATCAATGTGACATCAGCACCGAGTTCACTGGCTGCAGTAGCAATCGCATAACCCATTTTGCCCGAGCTTCGATTGCTCAGGAAACGCACCGGATCAATTGGCTCGCGTGTTGGGCCAGCGGTAATCAGGATTTTTTTGCCTGCCAGGTTTTTAGCTGTCAGTGCAGAGTTTTTTGTCTTGTTGCGGGCATTATTGTTTGTCTCTTTATCCGTCCCGTGATTCGTCTCGTTGATCGGAAGATTTTTAGAGGCGAAGTTCAGGTCCGACAAGTGCTCAACAATTTCTTCAGGTTCAAGCATTCGTCCCGCGCCGGTTTCCCCGCACGCTTGTGAGCCAACACCTGGTCCGAGTGTGCGAACACCACGCGCAAGCAGCATATCGACGTTCTGTTGCGTTGCTGCATGACCCCACATGATTCGGTTCATCGCAGGGGCGATGACTTGCGGTGCTTCACTGGCCAGACACAAGGTACTTAAAAGATCATCAGCCAAACCATGTGCAAGTTGTGCAATGGTGTTGGCACTGGCCGGGGCAATCAGAATCAAAGAGGCCCAGCGTGCGAGTTCGATGTGCCCCATGGCAGCTTCAGCAGCCGGGTCCAGAAGCTCGGTATGCACTGGATTTCCCGACAGTGCCTGAAAGGTCATGGGGGTGATAAAGGCCTGGGCACCACCGGTCATGACGACCCGTACCTCGGCACCTTCATCGATCAGGCGGCGTACCAGGGTGGCGCTTTTGTAGGCGGCTATTCCACCGCTTACACCCAGCAGAATGCGTTGTCCGTGCAGGCTATTCATGAGCGTCATGGTAGCAGTTTGCTGGCCAGACTCCGCTATTCCTGTGAACCGTGCCCGATGTTTGACGTCATTTTATGGTGTCTTGGTTCTCGTTATGCTTTACTGAAGCCCGGTTCATGAAGAACCGCCCACAAACGATCGCAAGGATGATGATCATGTCTATCAAACGCTGGCCGCGTTCAGAACGGCCAAGAGAAAAACTCCTTAACCATGGTGTCGGCTCATTAAGTGATGCTGAGCTGCTCGCAATATTTCTGCAAACGGGGGTGTCCGGCCGCTCGGCGGTGGATGTCGCGCGCGATGCGCTGTCAGATTTTGGTGGCTTGTCCGGCTTGTTGTCAGCAGATGCCAAAACGTTCTGTAAAGGACATGGTTTGGGCAGTGCGCGTTATACCTTGCTACAAGCGGCACTGGAGATCAGTCGCCGACATGTGTATGAGCAGGTCGAGAAAGTCGATGTGCTGACAACACCGAGTGATGTACGTGAGTACTTATCCATGCACCTGACAGGCTTGGGTCATGAAGTGTTCTCGGGCTTGTTTCTGGATAACCGACATCGTGTTATTGAATACCGGGAACTGTTTCGCGGCACGATTGATTCAGCGGCAGTTTATCCGCGTGAAGTGGTCAAACGTTGCTTGTCGAGTAATGCTGCTGCGGTGATATTTGCGCATAACCACCCCAGTGGCGTTGCCGAACCATCGGATACCGATGTACGACTGACGCGCAAGTTGATCGATGCCCTGGCCTTGATTGATGTGCGTGTGCTGGATCATTTGATTATTGGGCAAGGGGTGCAAACGTCTTTGGCTGAGCGTGGGTTGATGTGAAATGATTCTTAAGGATTGTTTGCACCGCATTCGTCATCTTCGGCGTGTGTCTTTTGATGAACCTTGCTCTGATATACATCTTGAAAATCGGCGTCTAGTGACTATTGACACTAGACAATTGTTATTGTATAAATGATCAAGAGCATTCGTCATCGTGGGCTTAAGCGACTCTACGAACGTGGTGATAGAAGCAAAGTCAACGCGCAGCAAGCGGATAAGATTGAAAGCATTCTGGCTAACCTGGATGCAGCATCGCACCCAAGCGATATGGATTTGCCGGGGTACGGATTTCATGCACTCAAGGGTGAGTTGAAAGGTTTTTACTCAGTTTGGGTGACAGGTAACTGGAGAGTTGTATTTCGTTTCACAGATGAACCTGAAGATGTCACGCTGATTGATTACCATTGATGAGGCAGAAAATATGGCCATGAAAAAACCCCCGCACCCAGGACGTACGGTGCGTGAAGACTGCATCAATGCTTCAGATTTGTCAGTCACTGAGGCGGCTGAGTGCTTGGGCGTCATACGTCAAACGCTAAGCAACTTACTTAATGAGAAATCTGGAATCTCCCCGGAGATGGCACTGCGTCTTGAAAAAATGGGTTGGTCAAAAGCTGAACATTGGTTGCGGCTGCAAATGAACTACGACCTTGCTCAGATAAGAGAACGAAGTGATGAGATACAGGTTCGACGACCAGCGGCGTAGATGTAGGCTAATAGATTCTTCTATTCCTTGAAGGCATTATCTATACATCCAGCACCAATCGTCTGGATTGTGAGCGTGAGCAGCATGCAGCAGTACAATTGTTCGCGGCTTTTTCAGCGTCAGTGAGTACAAGATCGCGATACTCGGGTTTGCCTTGTAATACATCGGTGAGACAACTTACGCATAGGCCGTTTTCGCAAGAAGTATCGACTTTGATTCCGGCGCGTTTAAGTGCCGAAAAAATAACTTCTTTGGAGCTTACTTCGTTAGTTAAATTGGTGCGGGCGGCGTAAATCTCAAATGCTTCATCGTTCATATCTATCTGCGCCAACTGGTGGCCAACGGTATCGACGGCGTAAAAATACTTCCTACGTAAGTGTGTGACGTTTGGCTTTAACGCGTGCTGGTATTTTATCCCGGTAACTTACCAGAAGACGTTGAGTCGCTGAAGGCTGTGGTGTTGGCAAGTCAAGTTGCACTTCAGTGTGCTCAGAAAAAACGCCAGAGTGTTCAAAAAACTCATTATTTAAAGCCATCAACAGTCCGACAACATGATCTAAGTATGTTGGCAGTAATGTTCAAGAAATAGAAGTGCACTGCACCCAAACAATGCAAAGCACTGCCTGGCAAGCATTTATTTAGTGCAAAAAACGGTCATCACAACTACGTCGGTTTATCAAAATATCTCCCAACATACTGTTTTATTTAGAAGAAAGTTTGCTGGCATCGCAATTGCGCTGTGTTAGGTAGTGGCATTAGCCCATACAACCCCTTGGCTTGGAAAAGCCGGTACGTCAATTTGAATCAATAGAGCGCTAGGGTTCCGACTGCATAGGCAGTGCTGGACCGAGAGCACTCGACCTCAAGTAATACGAGGTTACACGGCGGGATAAAAGCCCGGGAGGCCAGCTTGGCGAAAGTCAAGGGGAACCGTGTATTTCCATTCGAGCACTGAGGATTGATCATGAAGCGAATATCAACACTTTTAATTCTGGCTGCACTCTCTGCACCTGCACAGGCGGCTGACAAATTCAGCGTGTGTTGGTCCATCTATGTGGGTTGGATGCCTTGGGCTTACGGCGCTGAACAAGGCATTGTTGACAAATGGGCTGACAAGTACGGTATTGAAATCGATGTGGTTCAGATTAATGACTACATTGAATCGATCAATCAATACACGGCAGGTCAGTTTGATGCCTGCACCATGACTAATATGGACGCCCTGACCATTCCTGCGGCCGGCGGTGTTGACAGTACGGCCTTGATCGTTGGTGATTTTTCAAACGGCAACGATGGCGTTGTACTCAAGGGTACCGATCAATTGGGGGATATCAAGGGTCAGTCAGTCAATCTGGTCGAACTCAGCGTATCGCACTACTTGCTTGCTCGCGGGCTTGACTCTGTGGGTCTGAGTGAGGCGGATGTATCAGTCGTCAATACTTCAGATGCCGATATGGTCGGTGTCTACACAACCGACGATGTGACGTCTGTTGTTACCTGGAATCCGCTGCTCAGTGAGATTGCGGCTATGCCGGACAGTAACGTCGTCTTCGATTCATCCAGCATTCCGGGCGAAATTATCGATCTGTTGGTGATCAACACAAAAACATTGGAAGCCAATCCTGATCTGGGCAAAGCGCTTGTGGGCGCCTGGTATGAAATTATGAGCACCATGAGTGATGCCGGGGATACAGGAGTTGCTGCGCGTACCTTTATGGCTGACGCCTCAGGGACTGATCTGGCTGGATTCGATGCGCAATTGGCCAGCACATCCATGTTCTATTCGGCAGCGGATGCACTCGCCTTCACCACCAGCGATGAATTGGTTCAGACGATGCAAAACGTCGCTGAATTCTCGTTCGACCATGGACTGCTGGGAGATGGTGCGCCGGATGCCGGATTTATCGGTATCGAGACTCCAGCCGGCAGCTATGGCAACAGTGGCAATACACTGCTGCGTTTTGATCCGACTTATATGCAAATGGCCGCAGAGGGCAAGCTGTAAGCGATCAGTCTGACACAACACGCGATACAGCCTCCATGAAAAAGTTGGTTAACCTCAGTCCCCCACCGGCTCTCCGGTGGCTTTTGGGTTTGCTGCCGTTTGTTGCTTTGCTTGTCATCTACGTCATCGCATCCGATGCGCGGCTTGCAGTGAATCCAGCCGATAAATTGTTGCCATCGTTTACGACCATGAAAGAGTCGATGATGCGCATGGCGTTTGAACCGAGTAAACGCTCAGGCGACTACCTTTTCTGGACGGACACGCTGAGCAGTTTGCGCAGGCTCGGAACCGGGATTCTCATCGCAGCCGTGGTGGGTTTGATCCTTGGTATTGCAACCGGGGCAATACCCTTGTTGCATGCTGCGTTTGCGCCACTGCTCACTGCAGTGTCGTTAATTCCTACGCTTGCCTTGTTGCCGGTCTTGTTTATCGTGCTCGGATTGGGAGAATTGTCCAAGGTCGTATTGATTGCCATAGGTGTAACGCCTTTCATTGCCCGGGATATGCAGCGACGCGCTAGAGAAATCCCGGAAGAACAGTTGATCAAGGCACAAACACTTGGTGCGAACTCTGCACAAATTATCGTAAGAGTTCTGCTGCCGCAGTTGATGCCCAAATTGATCAATTCCGTTCGGCTTTCGCTCGGCGCAGGGTGGTTGTTTCTGATCGCTGCAGAAGCCATCGCGTCAACGGATGGTTTGGGTTATCGCATCTTCCTGGTCCGACGCTATTTGTCGATGGATGTCATTCTGCCTTATGTAGCGTGGATTACATTGTTGGCCTTCCTGTTTGACTGGCTACTGAGAGTGATCAGCCGCCGTCTTTATCGCTGGGAGCTGGCCGAATGATTGAGGCGCGCAATCTTTGGAAGACGTTTGGTGGTCACACGGTACTTGAGCGAATCAACATCACTGTGTCAGAAGGGGAGTTTGTCACTCTGGTCGGAGCGTCTGGCTGTGGCAAGACTACCTTTCTGAAGATGTTGTTGGGTGTTGAATCAGTCAGTCGGGGTAAGTTAAATCTCGATGGTGTTGCTATTCCCCAGGAGCCGGGCTCGGATCGTGGTGTCGTTTTTCAACAGTACTCGGTGTTTCCGCATATGAGCGTTCTGGAAAACGTTGTCGCCGCTATTGGTTTTCAGAAACGTGGGCTTAGTGGGTATCTGTTTGGTCAGGAAAAAGCCCGCGCTCACGAGCAGTCCATGCAGATGCTTGAAAAGGTGGGTTTGACGCAATCGATTAACAAGTATCCACACGAGCTGTCAGGTGGAATGCGTCAGCGACTGGCAATCGCCCAAGCCTTGTTGGTTCAGCCAAGAATTCTTCTGCTTGATGAACCCTTCGGTGCGTTGGACCCGGGTATCCGAGCTGACATGCATGCACTGGTGCTCGATCTTTGGCGAGAGCACAAATTGACTGTTTTCATGGTGACGCATGATCTCAAAGAAGGGTTTCATCTGGGCACACGGCTATGGGTTTTCGACAAGCCGCGTATCGACCCGCATGCACCGGAAGCCTATGGTGCGACGATTACCTATGATCTGCCTATTTCACAGGAGCGTCGTGACTCCAGGCTTTTCGAAGATCTATCGACGCAACAGGCCGTGAAACCATTGGATGATCAGAGTTTAGCTGATGCAAACGCATCGAACACTAAGGGGACAAACAATTGAGCACGAATAAAAGTAGTTTTCCCGGTGAACCGCATTACACAACCGTTGTAGAAGGTGGTAAGCACTGGTCCCTGCGCCTGCGACGTGGCTTGAGTTTGCAACTGACGAACACATCGGGTAGTGCCAATGTGGGTATGGTCATGTACAACGCCCATAATCTGTTGGAGCGCTACAACGCGCCGGATACTCTCAAGTGCCAACACACGTTTCATCTGACGCAAGGCCATTGCCTGTATTCGGATATGGGTCACGTCATGGCGTCGATTGTGAGCGACACAGCTGGTGGGCATGAGTCTATCTGCGGTAACAGTACCGCTGCATCTGTAGCCAGTCAGTACGGTGCCCGGCATTATCAGAGTGACCGAAATTACTGGCATCAGAATGGATACGATGCGTTTCTGGTCGAGCTAACCAAATACGGTCTTGGTCGAGCCGACTTGCCAGCCAATGTTAACTGGTTCAGCAAGTGTTCAATTGGCGATGAAGGTCAGCTTGAACTGGATAGCAATGATGCCGAGGAGGGCAGCTCAGTCACATTACGCATCGACATGGACTGCGTGGTCGTGTTGCATACCTGTCCGCACCCACTGGCTATTGATAACAACTACAACGCCGCGGCAGTCAGCGTTGCCATTGCTGATGCACCGCCAATGACGAGCGATGACTTGTGCTTGAACAGTTGTGACGAGAACCGTCGAGGCTTTGAGAACAATCGACTCTATCACCTGGGCATTGCCTGAACACGGGAGATCAACGCATGATTAAAGAAAGTTTTAGAGAGCCAGCCCGTGCAACGGGATCAACCGTGGTGGATGCTGGCGACTATTACATCGCACGACTGGATGCTGGTGATACCTTGAGGATTGTTGATCTGAAAGGAAATCAGGCAGCCGATACTTTGTTTTACTCGGCAGCAGATCCAAGCGAACACTACAGTGCCAGTAATACTATTCGCGAACAAGGCAATTTGTATCTCACTGCAGGTAGTGATCTTCGCTCCAATGAAAACAACGTAATGCTGAGCATTGTGGCGGATACCTGTGGTCGGCATGACACGCTTGGTGGCGCCTGCTCAACCGAAAGCAATACGGTTCGTTATGACCTTGAAAAGCGTTGTATGCACGCCTGTCGAGACAGCTGGATGTTGGCCATCGCTGAACACCCTGAATTCGGTATACGCAAACGCGATATCACGCACAACATCAATTTCTTTATGAACGTACCGGTTACACCGGCGGGTGAGCTGACCTTTGAGGACGGCATATCCGCGCCGGGCAAGTACGTTGAAATGACGGCGAAGATGGATGTTGTTGTATTGATTTCCAATTGCCCTCAGTTGAACAATCCCTGTAATGGCTATGATCCCACGCCCATCGAACTACTGACCTGGAATCAGTGATACTCACATGAGCCCGATCAACAAAATCCTGATTGCCAATCGAGGCGCTATCGCAACCCGCATCATTCGAACCCTCGATGCCATGGGAATTGCCTCCGTGGCGGTATATGCGGAAAGCGATAGAGACAGTCTGCATGTACAAAGAGCCACTGAACGCTTCTCTCTCGGTGATGGGTCCGCATCTGACACGTATCTGGATATGGACAAGCTGTTGGCTATTGCAGCTGATGCAGGTTGTCAGGCGATTCATCCGGGATACGGTTTTTTAAGCGAGAACAGCGAATTTGTACGTCGTTGTGAAGCGGCCTCCATCGTCTTCATAGGGCCGACCTCCGAACAGATAGACATGTTCGGGCAGAAACACATCGCGCGTGAACTTGCACAGTCGGCGGGTGTACCGCTACCACCAGGCTCAAATTTGTTGAATGATCACATTGAGGCCGTGAACGAGGCGCAGCGCATTGGTTATCCGGTCATGCTTAAGAGCACGGCCGGTGGCGGTGGTATCGGTATGCAGTTATGTACTGACGAGGCGATGCTACTTGATACGTTTGACAAGGTTCGAAGACTTGGCAACAGCTACTTTGCCAATGACGGTGTGTTTCTGGAGAAAGCCATCACTGAAGCCAGGCATATTGAAGTGCAGGTTTTTGGCGATGGTTCGGGTAACGCGATTGCGCTCGGTGAACGGGATTGTTCCGCGCAGAGGCGTAACCAGAAAGTTGTCGAGGAGTGTCCAGCGCCCAATCTTGACCCGGCACTTCGGGCGCAATTTCATGCAACGGCTGAAGCCTTGCTCGCAAGTGTCAATTATCGCAACGCGGGAACCGTTGAATTCATTCTCGATACGCAGACACAGGAATTCTACTTTCTGGAAGTCAATACGCGCTTGCAGGTAGAGCACGGTGTCACCGAGATGGTGTTCGGAGTGGATCTGGTTGAATGGATGGTGTTGCAAGCTGGCGAAGTGCCAATGCAACTCGAACAGCGCAAGGCGAAGTTGACATCGTCTGGCCATGCTATACAGGTACGCGTTTATGCAGAAGACCCGTATCGTGATTTTCGCCCCTGTGCAGGGTTGATGTCCTATGTTTCGTTTCCGCAAGGAGACGGCATTCGGATAGATCACTGGATTGAATCAGGTATCACAATTCCTGCTGACTTTGACCCAATGCTCGCAAAGGTGTTGGTGCATGCCGATTCACGCGAAAAGTCATTGAACAGCCTGCAGCGTACTTTGGATCAAATTCAACTTTACGGTAGTGAAACCAATGTGTCTTATCTGCGATCACTAAGCCGTGATGCAGCCGTGACCCAGGGGCGCATGACAACACGCTATCTGGATACTTACGTGTACAAGCCTGCGCGCATCGATGTATTGCGTGGGGGCACGATGACAACGATTCAGGATCTACCGGGCCGCGTGGGCTACTGGCCTGTAGGCATTCCACCGTCCGGGCCGTTCGACAGTTTCTCCTTCCAGATTGCCAATCGACTGTTGGGTAACGCTGAGTCGGCAGCCGGTCTTGAGATAACCCTTCAAGGGCCGTCACTGCAGTTCACCAGCGAATGTCGTTTACTGGTCGCAGGTGGGGATATCGACATTCGTATCGACGGAAAACCAGTTGATACCTGGCGTGTACTCTCCATTAAAGAAAATCAGGTGCTGGACATCGGCGCACTTAAGGGAGCAGGTGCAAGAGCGTATTTATGTGTGGCCGGTGGTATTCAATGTCCCGAGTATCTGGGTTCCCGATCGACATTTACATTGGGATTGTTTGGTGGACATAACGGTGCGGCACTCAAAGCCGGCGATGTATTGCATTTGAGCAGTGAGGCTGCAGGTGCCGAAAATGTAGTTCAACAGGCGTTGATAGAACCTTCTTCATCTTCTTCACCGGCTGCATCCACATCATTTTTACGCCCCAAAATGTCAAATGACTGGTCAGTGCGGGTGATCTATGGTCCGCACGGTGCACCGGATTTCTTTACCGCGCATGACATCGAGCAACTTTTCAGTACGGCCTGGCAAGTACATTACAACTCCAGTCGCACCGGTGTACGTTTGATTGGTCCAACACCGGAGTGGGCTCGAAGCGACGGTGGTGAGGCCGGTCTTCATCCGTCAAACATTCATGACAACGCCTACGCATTCGGCAGTATCGATTTTACCGGCGATATGCCAGTCATACTCGGTCCGGATGGCCCCTCACTCGGTGGTTTTGTTTGTCCTGCAACGGTCATTCATGCGGATTTGTGGAAAATAGGCCAGCTTCGCGCTGGAGACACGGTCAACTTTACGGCTGTGAGTGTTGACGAGGCTGTTGCACTGGACAAGGCGCAGCAGCAGCAGATAGCAGACATATCTGTCGCTACACCAAGCCCTATCGCCGTGAGTGAGCAGGCGCGCGAAAATGCAGCGGCGAGTGTCAATGCGCTGGTTAACGATGCACCTGGTCAGCCTGTACTGTTGCGGTCGTCTGTTTCATCTGATGCGTCGAATGAGCTTACGGTATCTGCTGTCATCAGAACTCGAGAAGCGGGAGTGGGTGGCGTAGCGGCTGTCTACCGTCTGGCGGGCGATCGGTTTTTGTTGATCGAATACGGTGAGCCACAACTTGATCTGGTTTCACGTTTCAGAGTGCATGCGCTGATGCAGTGGCTCGATGAGAACCCCCTGGGCGGTATCATCGAACTGACACCCGGCATACGTTCATTGCAAGTGCACTACGACAGCCATGTCATAACACTTGATGATCTGCTCGATCACTTGATGCAGGCAGAAGCGACCCTCGATGCAACAGCAGACTCTGTCGCTGTACCGTCCCGAATCGTACACCTGCCGCTATCCTGGGATGATGAAGCCTGTCAGCTGGCAGTGCAGAAGTATGATCAATCGGTTCGCAAGGATGCTCCGTGGTTTCCGAGTAATCTGGAATTCATCCGGCGTATTAATGGATTGGACTCGATAGAAGATGTCAAGAAGATCGTCTTTGATGCATCTTATCTTGTCATGGGTCTGGGTGATGTTTATCTGGGCGCACCGGTCGCGACACCGGTCAACCCGGCGCATCGTCTGGTGACCACCAAGTACAATCCGGCGCGCACTTGGACGGCGGAAAATTCTGTCGGCATTGGCGGCTCGTATCTGTGTGTGTACGGCATGGAAGGCCCGGGTGGTTATCAGTTCGTAGGCCGCACCTTGCAGATGTGGAATCGTTACAAGCAGACCACTGACTTTGAAAAACCTTGGTTGCTGCGCTTTTTTGACCAGATCCGTTTCTATGAAGTCACACATGAAGAGTTAACCGAGATTCGCAAGGAATTTCCACATGGTCGCTATTCAGTCGACATTGAACAGACGGAATTTTCACTGGCCGATTTTCAATCACTTGTCAAAGATAATCAGGAAGACATCAGCGCCTTTCGTGTACAGCGTGAGCAGGCATTTGAAAACGAGCTGAACGAGTGGAAGGCAACGGGACAATTCAATGTCTCAACCGTCGAGCCTGAAACGACCGATGTACAAATTAATTGGCCGGACGACTGTGTTGTTATTGAAAGTCCTGTTTCCGGCAGCTTGTGGCAGAACTGTGTCAGTGATGGTGAATCAGTAAATGAGGGCCAAACACTGATGGTCCTTGAGTCAATGAAGATGGAAATAAGCGTATCGGCGCCTGATGATCTGCGCGTGAAACAAGTTCTTTTTGAAACGGGTCAACGCGTCACAGCGGGCCAACCATTGATCGTATTGGAGTCAGCATGAGTAGCCCGATGGATATGTCGCTTGCTGGTATACGCGCTTTTTACTCGACAGGCAAAACACCAGTTGACCTGATGGCAGCTCTTCGCCAACGTGCCAGTGAGTTTGAAGAACATAACATCTGGATTCATTTGATCAGTGAATCCGAATTGCAGCCGTGGGTCGATGCTTTACAAGACAAGAGCCCGGACGAGACACCACTATGGGGCGTGCCCTTTGTACTGAAGGACAATATTGATCTTGCTGGGATTCCGACTACGGCGGCTTGTGAAGCCTTTGCTTACACGCCTACGGAATCAGCCTATGTCATACGACAGCTGCTCGATGCAGGTGCCTTGCCGCTGGGCAAGGCGAATCTTGATCAATTTGCAACCGGGCTTAATGGCACAAGATCCCCCTGGGGCCCCTGCCGTAACAGTTTTGACAAGCAATACATCAGTGGTGGATCTAGTGCAGGCTCTGCCGTTTCAGTTGCATTGGGTCTGGCAAGCTTCAGTCTCGGGACCGACACTGCGGGTTCCGGTCGAATACCGGCTTGCTTCAATAATCTGATTGGTGTGAAACCCACGCGCGGTTTGCTATCGACAACCGGTGTGGTTCCCGCGTGTCGCAGTCTCGATTGTGTCAGCATCTTCGCGTTGCACAGTGACGATGCTAACGAGATTCTTGCGGTTGCAGAAGGTTTTGATGAGGCTGACGGTTATGCTCAGGTCAATCCGCACGATAATTCCTCACGCTACTACGGTTATCGGGACGGCGGCATAACGCTAGGCGTTCTGGCTGCATCGGATTTGAAGTTCTTTGGTGATGAACAGTATCAGTCAGCCTACCAGGTCACTCTACAGAAGCTTCAGGACGATGGATTTGATCTGGTCGAGATTGACTATGCACCTTTTGATGAGGTAGCGCGATTGCTCTACGAGGGGCCATGGGTGGCTGAACGCTATGTCGCGACATTGCCATTGATAGAGGAACAAGCTGAGGAAGTATTTCCGGTTGTCAGGGATATCATTGCACCCGGTGGAGAACCCAGTGCAGCGTCATTGTTTCTCGCAGAATATCGCTTACATGATTTGAAGCTAAAGTGTGCATCGCAACTGGCACCACTGGATGCATTACTGACACCCACCGCTGGCCGCCTGTTTACAGTGAATGAGATGCTTGAAGAGCCCATTCGACGGAATAGCGAGTTGGGTTACTACATGAATTTCATGAATCTGTTGAATATGGCGGCTGTGTCTGTGCCAACAGCCTTCACCGGACAGGGCTTGCCGTTTGGTATCACCTTGGGCGCGCCTGCGTTTACTGATCGTCGCTTGCTGTCCATTGCCAATCGTATTCAGAAGGTGTGCTCATTGACTATGGCGACCAGTGATCTGCCCGTGCCTCTCTATCGCAAACGCAGGTTGTACGAACCGATTGTACAGAGGTGGTGGTCTGTGGCGCCCACTTGCAAGGCATGCCGCTGAACTGGCAATTGACTGAGCGCGGTGCGCATCTCGTGGAAAGCACAAAAACCTCAGCTGATTATCGCTTGTATGCCATGCACGAAGAGCCAATCCAGCGGCCAGCCCTGGTCCGTGTCGACGAAGGGGGCACATCGATAGACGTTGAAGTGTGGCGGCTACCCACTGCCGAGTTAGGCAGCTTTCTGCAAGGGGTGGCAGCACCGCTTGGACTCGGACGGGTTTCGATCAAGGATGGCCGTCAACTGTGTGGGTTTATCGCAGAAGCCTGCGCAATGGCCAATGCTACAGATATCAGTGAAACAGGAGGATGGAAGGTGTATCAGTCGCGACTGTAGCGGTTACAGTCGTTAGAGTTCTGAGTTGGCTTGATGCTTTACTGAACTCCGGTTCATATGGGCTAATAGATTCTTCAATTCCGTGAAACCATTATCTAAGTATCCATATCCATATATCCAGCACGAGTTTTCGCAGGAAGTGTCGACCATGATGCCGACGCGTTTAAGTGCCGACAAAACAGTTTCTTTGGACGATTGTTGTAGGGGAACAGTGTCGCTGTGAACATGCCTGAGATTAACGCCGTTTTTTTAAGAAAGATTTCAGATCCGCGAACGGTTGGTGCTTCGCCAGCTCTGCTTGCTCTTGTTTGCTGGACGTCGTCTTTTCTACAAGACGTTGGTGTTCGTTGTCATGACAGTAAACGCAAAGTAATTCCCAGTTGCTGCCGTCGGTCGGGTTATTGTCGTGGTTGTGGTCGCGGTGGTGCACGGTCAGCTCCTGGACATTGGCGCGGTTGAATTCCCTCGCGCAGCGGCCGCAAATCCACGGATAGAGTTTTAATGCTCGCTGGCGATAACCGCTTTCGCGACTGGCATAGTCGGCCCTCGCGGTTGCGACCAGTTTTTCGAGTTTGTTCGGATCAGGATTCTTCATGGGTCCAAAATGATATTATCAAGTTCTCAGAAAATGCCGAAGACAAGTTGACAGCTTACTCGTAGGTAGATCCCATCGAATCATGGTATAGCAATCGACTCGAGATCATATTCTGGATAGTGCACAGACCCTGGTGCGAACGCGAGGATTCAATGTCTATACCTATGCCGATATTGTTTCAGAACTTGGTGTCAGAAAAGCCAGTGTCTATTATCACTTCCCATTCAATTTTGATCTGGAGACAGAATTGCTCGAGCGCTACCGATCGGAGTTTTTCGTCGGCATAGGCACCCTAAAGTCCAGCGTTGATTCCACCAGAGTACAAGGCAGCCCGCGGTTCGGCGGTTGCCGGAATGGCGAAAGCGTTCGAACTTAGGGTCATTGCGAATCAGCAGAAGACTAGAGGCTTGTTTTCCGCAGGCGGAACCCCAGGCACATCGCAGTCAATACCTGTGATGATTGCTTTGCCCATTGGCATACCAGCGGTTGTTTCTACCCGATAATGTGACACTTAAAGTAACGTTCTTAACCTATTGATAATTACAGATCAAGTTGTTAATATCGGGACACATTTCACATTGTATTAGCTTTTTGTCTCATGAAGAGGCATCAGGTTCGTGAACCTCTTTAGCCCATCGGAGTGTCATGGCGTCTCGTTTTTCAGCATCACATTTACGTCCTGTAAAAAGTCCGAACATCAGTGCTGCTGGGTGCGAGATTGTTCCGAACTCCAGTGCTGACGGCTCTGTGGAAAATGGCATCGTTCTGGATGACAATAATCCCGGAGACCACTCGGCCAAAATTGAGTCTGGCCTAATCAGGCAATCTACTCCTGTGTCGGAAAAAGCCTCGCACGAATCAAGACTGAATGTTTGGGCAAAGCAGGATCTGGATAGTCGGCTTCTTGATGCTGCCAACGCCGCACCTGTGGGATTAATCACGATAGATGTCGCGGGGCGCATCCTGACAGCCAATAAATCCTGCAAGAGTATTATCGGTATTCCAGCGACCGTGCTCGTGGGTTCGGTGTTCTCCGACTACCTGTGCGACGAATCCGCTGAGGCTTTTCTGAAAGGGCTGAGCCGCTCGATGGATGTCGTTCCAATTTCTGGCAACGAAGTGGCTTTGTGCTTCACTCACCACTTGCTTTCAACGCGTTCTATACAGGCAACGATCACCATGTCAAAACTGACGAGTGATGGTTACATAGAATACATCATCGTACTTCTGGATAAGTCAAAGCAAAGGCAAATTGAAAAGCAGCTGCGAAATTCAAAAGAATATCTGGAGAGATTGGCGACACATGATGCTTTGACAGGTTTACCTAATCGCATCCACTTCACTGACGCCTTGCGTGCCGCCATGCTTAACTCGCGAAAGGCCAAACGCGAACTGGCCCTATTGTATTTCGATATAGACGGCTTTAAGGCTGTCAATGATCAGCATGGTCATCATGTGGGAGACAGTCTACTTCGTGAGATCGCCAATCGACTCAGGATCCGCACGGTCGAAGTGGGTAAATTGGCTCGATTGGGTGGCGATGAGTTTACGATGATTCTGGAGCACTCTGGAACCTACGAATCCCTATGCCAGGAAGCCGAAAAAGTACGTCAGGCCATCAGCGAGCCTGTGCACGCATCATCAAAAACACTGCATGTTTCTGCCAGTATTGGTATTGCCATATATCCAGAGTATGCGAAAACTCCCAGACAACTGATTCAGTATGCTGATACAGCTATGTATCAAGCAAAGGAGATGGGAGGGAACTGTGTGGTCAAATTTTCAGCACAGCATCAAGAGAAACTGAAACGCACGGCGAGTTTGGAAAATGATCTTGGGCAAAGCATAGAAAATTCAGACTTCTATCTCGATTTTCAGCCAATAATTAGTAGCGAAACTGGTCAGGTGGACGTGCTCGAAGTGCTGATCAGATGGGCGCACCCTGAATACGGGGTAGTATCGCCAGAGGAGTTTATTCCAATAGCCGAGCGATCAAGACATATGTCGATACTGGGCAACTGGATTATTGAATCTACCTGTCGTGTTTGCCAGCAATTACTCAATGACGGTATCAAGATGAGATTTGCTATCAATCTCTCGCCTGTTCAGCTAAACAACAGCAATTTGGCTTACGATATTCGTAATTGTATTGATAAATATGGTCTAAGCCCGGACCTTTTTGATCTGGAGATTACCGAAAGCTGTGTCATGAGCGATATCAATTGCGCCTTGACACAAATCAATGAGTTGGGAGAGCACGGGTTTGCCTTGGCTGTTGACGATTTTGGAACCGGTCATTCATCCCTTGCGCGTTTATCCAGTTTACCCGTATCAAAGATAAAGCTTGATCGATTATTTATATCTGATCTGGTGAGCAACAAAGATTCAAGAATTATTGTCAAGGGTTTTATCGGTATCGCACATGAGCTGGGTATGACTGTTGTTGCGGAGGGTGTAGAGCAGGATCAACAGCTGGAATTACTTCAATTGTACGGCTGCGAATACTTGCAAGGCTTTGGTATCCTGCAACCGTGCTCTGAGAAAGAGTTACCCGGCTTGCTTGGGAAAGGTATTGAAGCGTTTAAATCTATCGCGTCTGATAACGCAGAGGTGTCTGAGAAACTGGTGTCAGATAGTATTGCTGTTGATGAAAGCAGTACATCAACTGAGAGTCTGTCACTGAACATCGGGTAAAGCAATGAATGGGGCGCATTAGTACAGCGCCCCTTGATCTTGATTTTTTATCTCTTGGCGATTGCTTTAGGTTTGGGATGTCGCATGCCGTGAATATCCTAGTCCACATTTAAAGGCTCTTCCTCAGTGCTAAGTGGATCCACCGAAAAAGATTGTAAATTGGATAAATCCAACATCGTTATTATTGCACCCTGAGCAAAATTGGAGTCAATCGTGTACGGATAGATCCCTATGTGCAACCTGCCCGGACAATTATCATAATCAATATCGCATTCATAGCTTTTACCTAAAGAAATAACATGCGATACCCGCTGCTCCATTTCAGGGAAATTCAATTTTTGAGATATCAGTGATACCGAATTGCCAATGGCTGAGGGAGTCAAATTTGTAAGCTTTGTAGCTTGTTCAGTAAAACGTCGAATCGACATATTGGAGTCAATAAAAACTATTCCGATATCCGTGCATCGCATCAAATTATCCATATCATTTGTCAAGTCTGACAGTTCATGGATTTTTGACTGGTATTCAAAATTTACTGTATAGAGCTCCTCATTAACAGATTGTAGTTCTTCATTTGTGCTCTGCAATTCCTCGTTAGCAGCAGTTAATTGTTCAAATGCATCTTGCTGTTCCTGATTTGATTTTTCTAACTCCTGTACAGTATCAAATAGTACTGTACGAGTATCTTCAAGTTGTGCATCTGTTTCAGCCAATTTCTTTTTGATCTCTGAAATCTCGAGATCGCTGTTACTGCTCTGCCCTGTGTCCATTGTCGTGCCATCCGACGGCGAGACAGTTGAGCTATGTTTAACTTCCTCATTCAAGGTGCAGGTTAGTAGCCAGGTTTGCTCATCACTTTCCTGAGTCAGCCGGTGTATTTCCATATCGATACAAACTTCCTGATTGTGATTGTCAAAACATCGAATATCACGATAAATAATGAAGTCCTGTTTGAGTTTGATCAACTGCTGAAGATTAACAACCACAGTAGGTACAAGAGAATTCACCAGCAATTTTTCAATGCTGGTATCCGGTTGCCCTCTAGCAACTTTCAGCAATCCAACCGGATCACAAACAACAAGCTCGACATCGCGCCTTTCGTTTATTATTAGTGCTGTTTTGTTTTGAGCCAGGCAGAGTGCTTCGATGCCTTTTCTGTACATGGATTGATCCTTTACTCTTACTTTAGTAACTCTTGTTCTCTTCTGAGTCTGGATTGCAGTTTTTGTTTCGTGCGGGATATATCTGTTTGACTCAAGATGAAGGGGTATTTTTTTGTCGTACTTTTTTATGTGTAAGTTCCATTTCTGGCTAATTGTTTTGAATTCAGAGCCCATATGTCCGGTTGATTCTGAAGGCCCCAGAAATAGAATTCCGCCTTTATAAAGCGCAAAATGAAGTATTCTCAGTACTTGTGCTTGCAGCTCTGGCTGCATGTAAATAATGACGTTTCTACAGCAAACCAGATGTGTGTTGGTAAACGGCGCGTCATCGATTAGATTGTGTACAGTGGTTATTACATTTTCGCGAACAGATTGTCGAACCTGATACACATCGTCGACTTCAATAAAATATTTTTTTATATGATCTTCGCTAAAATTCTTGAGGCTGGAGGTTTTATATATCCCGTTCGCTGTCGAACCTACACTTTTTTCAGAAAGATCTGTTGCAAATATCTTATAGTTTGGTTGGAGTCCATGCTTATCATATATTTCCTGCAGCATTATGGCGATCGAATATGCTTCTTCGCCAGTGGCACATCCAGGCACCCATACTCTTAAGGTATCTTCGCTCGCCACGATGTCCATGAGCTCAACCTCAACAAGACCTCGTAGGCTATCCCATGCTATGGCATCTCTGAAAAATTCGGTAACGCAAATTAGCAAGTCGCTTTTAAGCAAACGCCTCTCTACCTCTGAGTTTGCTACTAATTCGAGGTAGTCTTGCAGTGTGTCAAGTTCCAGCAGTGCTTTTCTTCTAAGAATTCGATTGTTTACTGTTTTTCGTTTGTACTTTGTAAAGTTGGCACCGTGCTCAGCCAGTTGCACCAGGATATTTTCTATTGTGTTGGAATCACGTTCATCTAATATAACGTTGGGAGGATCACTTTGTGTCTGGATATTTGTTTCGATGAAACGCGCAAGTTGTTTTGGGGACAATATGCGATTGACGACATTTTCATCGATCGCTGACTGCGGCATTGAGTCAAACTCGGACGTTTCCGGACTCTGAGCAAGCACGATGGCTCCTGCCTCCTGAAGTGCCTTGGCCCCTCTGGTGCCATCACAGCCACTACCCGACAATATGACACCAATGGCTTTTCTGCCGTATTGCTCAGCTACGCTGGTGAAGAGAATATCAATTGGGTGAGGGACTTTCGATTCAAGGTCGAGGCTGTGTGCAGCAATTGATGAATCAATTCTGTGTTGATCGCTGATCAAAATACGACCACCTTTTACCTCCAGGTTTTTGCTCGGGGGGATCAGATGGATTGTTCCTGGCAGAATCAGGTCATGGTCTTGAGCGATTTGCACATGGAAGCCAGATTCGCGTTCAAGAATGGCATCCAGCAAGGTTTTATGATTTGGCGAAAGGTGGATTGCGATCAAGATCGAGGCGTTTATATCCTTCGGAAGGTCTGCCAGCAGTTCCTTTATGGCAATAATGCCACCGGCTGACGCGCCGATAACCACAACCTTTTTTCCGACTATATCGTTTTCAATATTTTCTCTAAGGGGTTTGTTACCCATGCAGTCGAGCAAACGAGCCAAGGCTGCTTCTGCGGAAGTTTCAACACTTGATTGGCCTGTTGTGGATTCAATTATGTGCATTATCGAATCCAGCAGCGTCATGGTGCCGGTATTCAAGGAGGGGAAAACCCTCATCATTGACCAATCACGGTAACGCCGAGAATTGGACGTTGGAATATGAATTGTGTTGAGAACGATATGTCGTTTGTCGTTACAAATACGATCAAACAGCGCCGAGATCTTGGATTCGGGGCCTTCTATATACTGAAAAAATTTCTGATGGTGAAAACACAGGACGCCGGTTATCCCGTGGTTCAGGTTAAATAAACTAGCTTGCTTGACCAGATCGTTGATGTCATTGACAGTCAGCGTATCAATTGCCTGGCTCAGATAGCAAAGGGCGTGTAAGTTCTCAGACTGAATTTGTGTGGCGGTGGCTGGCATCAAAGCTTCAACGGTACCTTCATTTTCCTCCGGCAAGGATAAAAAGGTTTGCTTACGTAACTGAAACCCGTTTGAGTCCTTGCGAACAGGATAGTGAGCAGAACATGAGCGACAGCGAAGCCGACTGATAGAAACCTTGGTTGTGCAGAAAACCCTGGTAGCCGAGATACGAGTCTGCGCCGTAGGGGTAAGTTCCAAAAGTCGGACGAAAGACAGCAAAAAAACCGGTTTTTAGGCGGATTTGTTGCAGATGTGGGCGTCTTGCGTTCAGATGTTTCACTGAGCGGTTCGTCTTTCGGCGTTACCCAATTGAGATTCGCATATCCAGGTACCATAAAAATATGCCTCCTTTAGAGCGAATTTCGGATACAGGCTGTGACTTGATTATACGGATTATCTGACTGGCCGATACCTGTTGCTTCTTTACAATCTGTGGCGCGTGTTCCTGCTTTTATCCATAGACGCTCTCTATCGAAATACAGTCAAATGGCTATTAAAGATTCCATTGTTCTCGTTCTATAAAGCAATTACTCCTCGTCGCTGGAAATAAAGTGCCGCTTTTGATCTACTATCTACACGTCGAGAGGTATCTTTTCGATTGTATGTCCGAGCGATAAATGAAACCGCGTATCTCAAACCGCGTGAATACGTTGTATGCCCGGGCCAATTAACTGGCCGTTCACGTACCTACATCTCTAGCCCAATCGTTCACTCATTATCGATACTATCTTCTCGTCGTCTGATGGTTTTTCGTCGTTCCTCGTCGACAGGTAATTGTGTTTCAGCGATGCGTCTGTTCTTTTGGCTACGGTCTTCGAGAGCGTCTTCCATCAACATTAGCGCCCCTTCCTGCAATTGAACAGCTTGTGGCTTCGGAAAATCAGCGCTTCCGGTATCGTTGTATGGAGCTTTGTCAGTTTTCTGTCGCATGTGAATTTCCTGTTTTATGCTTCAGGGTGCCGGGAACAGTACTGAAAAACGTATTTTCTGCCTTTGGGCAACCCGAAACGAAGACGACTTGCCGGATTTGTGTTGCCGGAAATTAGTAACACGAAGTCGCCGCGAACTTTAATACCTCACTGCCACCACCACCCTTGAAAATTTAACCGGGTTATAAGAAGCAGTGCCAATTGCTTCCGTTTGCTTGCATCAGAAGTATCGGAACGTCTGACAGTGCGACTGAAAAAGTCTGATGCGGATGACTTCGCTTGTTTAAAAGTCGATTTGTTTTACATTGAATGGATAGCAGTGTCAATTTACATATGTTAGGTGTTGTAATTTCCGATGTTTTCGATTAGCCACGACAGAAATATCGAGTAAATGCACTTTACTGCATGAAAAGTAATGGCCCCCGAGTGTTTTTCAGCAATAAAAACAAAACCTGCAAGTTAACCGACTGTTGAACGACATGGTCAATTCAGTTGATGAAAAATTAAGTGCTCGCAAATTTACTCTAACTGACGACGCTTAACTCTCGCGTGTGATTGCGCTCATTACTAATGACGAATACATCCGTATGGTCTGGTGCTATAAGTCTCATCGTCAGTAGCTGAGGCATCGATTATTGACCAGCAAGTAGCGGATATGAACCATCCTCATCGTGTGTCTCCGGCCCAGTCAGTGCCGGTGTGAATACGCATACCAGGTGCATGTCTGTTTGTGCCTCGACGGTATGCCGTTCGTGCTTGTCCAGCATGTACATTGAGCCCGGCTTTAATTCATAGACTTTGTTGGTGGTTTCATCGGTGACGCTACCATGCCCTTCGATGATCAGGTTGGCTTCTTTGTGGTTCTTGTATTCGTAGGTTTGGCGGGTGCCAGCGGCAATAGTTGTCTGCGTCAGGGTAAAACCCTGCTGGTCTGAGCTTAGTAGGTAACGGGCGCTAGACCATTCGCCCTTTTTTTCACGAAAACTGCCGTTGGCTTTCAAGTTGTTGTTGTCTCTTACAATCATATATTCATCTCGCGAAGTAGAAAGCAATTGTACACAGCATTTTATAAGTGAAACTATTGGTGATGTGGTGCGCTAATCCTGCATCTCGACAATACCCATCGGATAGCCGTAGTTTTTCATTGCTGTATCAACCTGATAAGGCAACGCCGGGTTGCAAATGGGGCGGGCTATTGTCAATGTGCTGACGAGTTTGGTGGTTGGAGCATCTGCCGGCAGCCAACCCATCGACAATGTTATGCGGAGATTCGATACAGAAAACACACATATTGTTGACAACAAAATGAATTTAAGTGTATGTAATTTCAAATAGATGAAACTGCAGTGGTTTTAAACTTTTCCCGAGATGACAATCGTTAAGCAACAGTGGGGTTCATAATGAAACTTGGCGTCATTTGTGATGGTGTCAGCCGCGATCTTTTGCATACTGTCAATGTGATGGACGAATTCGATCTGCAATATGCGGAGCTTCAATTCGTCGGTGAAAAAGAAGTTGGAGATCATGATGCTCAAGAGATCCGTGAGATCAAAGCGTTGCTAGAGGATCGTGGCAAGCCGGTATCCTGTTTGTCCCGACATATCTTCGCTGGCATGACAACGGCCAACAAACCCGGCGATACGCTGCATACAAAACATATGGATGCACTTAAGAGAGTAATTTCGATGGCTCATGAATTGGGTTCGCCATTGGTTCGTATCATGACCAGTAAAAAGGAACAAATTCTTTGGGGATTGAATGGAGCTGAGCAGTGGAATGTCGCACGGGGTGCCTGGGATTCCCTGCCGCCCCTTATTGCCCCAGCCTGTGACCTCGCTCGAGCGGAAGGACTTACCTTGGTCGTTGAAACAGGCAATGGCACCATGGTCAATTCAAACTACACCGCGGTTAAATTGATTGATGAGCTCGACGCAAAAGATGTACTCCAAGTGTTGTGGGATCCAGCCAATAATTGTTGGTGTCATGAGAAAGCCTATCCTGACGGGTACAATGAAGTCAGGGACGGCTACCTCGGGCATATTCATATCAAGGATGTCTTCGTTGATACACCGCGTGCCACATTGGAGGTTCGTCAGCTGGGGCAGGGGCAGCTTGCCGATCAGTTTCGGCCGATGGCTGGCGCATTAAAAGCGGATAATTACTCAGGGGTCATTTCATTGGAAAGTGTTTATCACAACGGCGATGGCAATTTTGAAAATGGCTTTCGGCAATGTATCGGCTTGTTCCAGGAAATATTCGGGTAGCCGGGATGTGTATCACGTCTGAAAAGTCTGACCCGCTTGCCTATCGTCCCTTATCGGAGGTTAGAAAAACACTCCGGGTCAAATGGTATCGTTGCCCCATCAGTCACGAACGCCTGCGAGAGTTGTCAGCGCGATCGGACAAACAAGGCTGGGTTCAGGCTGGTGGTCATACCGGTTTGTACCTGGGTCTTGCAGCTTTGACGATAGCGCTCTGGACGCAGCAGGCTTGGTTCGCGTTTGCGCTATCGATTTGGTGTCTTGGTTTTGTTGCAACGTTTTTTAAAGGCACAGCCGCTCATGAGCTTGGTCATGGGACCGTGTTCAAATCCAGGCGACTGAATCGCTTTTTTCTACATGCCGTTTGTTTGATCAGCTGGTGGGATCCGTACGATTATGGTGCCAGCCATACCTATCATCACCGATATACCACACACCCTGAGGCCGATCGAGAAAACGTTTTGCCGTTAACGCCTTCACTTGCACCCTGGTTAATAATTCAGCTCTGCACCTTGAATCTGTTTACAAAACCAAGTCGAAATTTCAGTAAAGGCGGGTTTCTTTGGAATGTCTATTTGACGGCACGTACGGCAATGGGAATGCCGTCGGGGCATACGGATATACCCAGTCAGGAATGGTTGGAGAAATTACATGAAGATCAACCTGTCGCGTTCAGGCAGTCCGTTCAATGGTCACGTGTGTTGATGGCTTTCCATTTGGCGGTATTGTTGGTTTCAGTCTTTACGGGATGGTGGGTTCTCTCGTTGGTGATTTCACTGCCATCCTTTATTGCCAATATCGGTAGCTATTTATTAGGTACGACCCAACATTGTGGATTGCCTGTTAACAGTGCGGACTTTCGCAAGAACACGCGTTCGATCAAAATAAATCCGTTTTTGGGTTTTCTGTACTGGCACATGAACTGGCATGCCGAGCATCATATGTATGCTGGTGTTCCCTGTTACAACCTCAAGGCAATGGCGAAGGAAATCGAGGCAGACATGCCTGAGCCGAAATCAGTGACGGGCGCGTGGAAAGAGATGCGCGAGACCTGGGCACGTCAAAAAACGGATCCCACTTATGCGTTCAACATATCCGTACCAACACGTGCCGATACGCGATCAGAAAACGCGGGAACACGACCTGATGTTGAATTGGTCGATTCGATTGGCGATCTGGCACCAAGCGGTTCAGAAATAAGATGACAATGAATTGTAGAAATTTCATATGTGAAAGTTTCATATGTAAAAGTCGTCACTTTACGTGACCGGCAGTGTATGAATTCATCTGAATCTGGTTTTTCACTGCGTGCCAAAGCCGTGCGAAAAGTCAAAGAATATATAGTTATGGGTATGCCTCAGCTCTTACTGATAGTGAGATCGTGGTTTAGACGAAAACCTACGAAGTCGAATTATTCAAATTCAAAATCGGGATGACTTTTCATACAGGTTCTACCTAATGCGGAAGTAGGAAAGACCAAAAATAATTACTCAGTTAATGATTAACGATATGCGATAAGCAATAGAATGTCTTGCTTTTGTATCGTTAAATCCAGTTGTTACCTAGGGTGTTCATATACAAGCTTTATCAGTAGTCGACCTCTCCAGCATAGGCAAGTCTGTCGCTTCAGGCGATACACCTGCTGATGTGAGCATTGAGTGCACTTGGCCTCGATGATGCGTCTGATGATTGAAAAAGTGGACCACACAGAGTGATTGTGACTTTTCAATTCGACTCAGGCCACCTGCTGGATACCAGCCAATTGCTTCATCCATGTCATTAGCGCTCAATGCAGCTGCCCAATTCTTAATTTCCAGATCACGCTGAGTTCTAAGTTCTTTGAACGCTGACCATTCCGCTGGCGCATCTATCATAGGTTGTATGGTTTCTTCGGGTCTCTCATCACCCAAAAAGCGAGCAAGCCACAATGCATCGTCCCAAACCAAATGGTTCAGCGTCCGCGCTATCGATTTGAAAAATGCACCACGGTCCTGCCAACGTTCATCGTGGCTTAGCGCGTCTGCGGCGGTTATTAGTGATCGGTTCTGCCAGGCGTTATAGTCAGCCATCATGCGGCAGTATTCGTTCGATATCATGTTTATCATCTCCCAACCAAAGGACGTTCAATAGAATTGATGCTAGTTTAACTTATGTCAGCTTTTGCCTGATTCAGACAGTCGGTTTCAACCACTTCTGACACTGTCTGCATGATCACGTAAAATTCTACGTATTCGGACTACCTTTCACGCACTGTTATCTTGAAGGCCAACCCGATTTGTGGACTTGGCCAGGAGATCAATACTCTTTGTCGGAGAATAAAAACGGAACTCAGCAAGATGGACTAAGTCATCTACAGAGAAAAACCGTCTCTCCTCGATAGGCTACTAGAATAAAATCTGCTACTTCCACAAATGGATTGAGATTGCTAATCATGAAAAACGCAATCATTATTATTATCACATTAGTATTTCTAGGGGCTTTAACGGCTTGTCAATCCGATGCCGTAACATCTGAAACAGACAGTACCAAAGCAAAAAATATGATTCACAACACTGAAATTACTGTCTATAAAAGCCCCACCTGTGGTTGCTGCAAAGAGTGGGTAACGTATCTTGAAGAAGAAGGATTTAAGGTCACCGCAATTGATAGTGACGATGTCGATGCGATCAAGGTAAAATATGGTCTGCCAGACCCCAAGTTGAAGTCCTGCCACACCGCGATAGTCGGTGACTATATTGTAGAGGGCCATGTCCCTGCAAACGATATTGAACGGCTATTGAAGACAAGGCCTACGAACATCAAAGGTCTTAGTGCTCCCGGTATGCCAATGATGTCGCCGGGTATGGCAAGTCGGATACCAAAAGACTACGATGTGTTGTCGTTCACCGAAACTGGAGAAACTGCTGTGTATTCTCAATACTAGCGGTCATGACAACAGAGTCGACTGGCGTAAATAAGGGCTTTATCGATAGTGTGTTTTTAACAAGTTTAGCAAGGGCTATTAATGACCAGTAAATCAGCAACCCTATATAGAATGGTGATGACCGATCACGTGTGCCCGTATGGGCTTAAATCCAAAGACTTGCTACAGCGTCAAGGGTATACGGTGGACGACCATCATCTCACCACGCGGGAGGCAGTGGATAAATTCAAAGCAAAGCACGGAGTCAGTACAACACCGCAAACCTTTGTTAATGACGTTCGTATTGGTGGATTCGATGATCTCAGTGAATTCTTTGGTAAACAAACGAAAGATAAAGACACCGTAACGTATCAACCTGTCTTCGCACTATTTGCAGTAGCGTTTGCGCTCGCTGTCGCCGTTACCTGGTTAGTAAACGAGGTGTTTTTAATGCCTCAGACATTTGCTTGGTTCATCTCGATCGCCATGGTGTTGCTAGGACTGCAAAAAATACAGGATATTGAAAAGTTTGCAACCATGTTTCTCAACTATGATTTACTCGCAAAGAAATGGGTGCGCTACGGATACGTTTATCCGTTTATAGAAACAGCAGCTGGTTTGATGATGATGATGGGCGTACTAACGTGGTTGTCAGCACCAGCGGCGCTGTTTATCGCTGGGATAGGTGCGATAAGTGTGATCAAGGCAGTCTATATAGACAAGCGTGAATTAAAATGCGCCTGCCTGGGCGATAGCCGTGTTCCGCTGGGGTTTGTTTCACTAGTCGAAAATGTGATGATGATTGGAATGGCACTATGGATGCTCTTGTCTATGTGATCGTAGCTGTGGTTCAATGCGAGTTTCCAATTGTCATGTGAAGGTGATGGGCTTGGTGATGCGAATCGAGAGACATAAAGCCATAGAAACCCAAGGCTTGAAGTCGGCTCAATTCGGCAGGCTCATCAACATCGATCGTCAGTGTTGCGTCTGAGTTACTGAGCACAGATGTTGTTGAGTGCAGGCGCAGGCGAGCATCGATAAACTTGTTGCTGTATACAGACATCGGCTTGGCGTTTCAGAAAGCCGTTGCTATTCAGCCAGATAGAATTGACCGCTACCCGACCGGACCACTTATCTGGCCTTCCATCAAATAAAATTCTTCAGTCGCTGATCAATAGGCACGTGGCAGGCCGAGCACATGCTCGGACAAATAGCTTAGGATCAGATTGGTCGATATCGGCGCGACTTGATACAGGCGAGTTTCGCGAAATTTCCGCTCGATGTCGTATTCCTCAGCAAATCCGAACCCGCCGTGTGTTTGTACAGCGGCATTGGCCGCCTCATTGGATGCATCTGCCGCCAGCATCTTTGCCATATTGGCTTCGGCACCCGGATTCTCTCCGATCTCATATAGGCGCAATGCTTCTTTAACCATTAATTCCGCTGCCCGCATATTGGCGTAAGCTCGAGCAAGCGGAAACTGCACTCCTTGATTTTGACCTATCGGGCGTCCGAACACAGTGCGATCATTGGCGTAGCCCACTGCTTTTTCGATCAGCCACTTTGCATCACCGATGCATTCAGCAGCTATCAGTATTCGTTCAGCGTTCATACCTGACAGGATGTAGTTAAACCCTTTCCCTTCCTCGCCAATGCGGTTTTCAACCGGCACGCGAAGCTTGTCGAAAAAAACCTCTGTGGTAGCGTGATTCATCATGGTGCGAATAGGACGAATAGTCAGGCCGTTGCCTATGGCATCTCGCATATCAACGAGCAGTACTGACAGGCCTTGCGTTTTTTTCATCTCATCTTGTGGCGGCGTCGTACGTACCAACAGAATCATTAAATCCGAGTGTTCAGCACGACTGGTCCAGATTTTCTGACCACTGACAACGTAGTGATCGCCATCAAGTGTCGCTTTGGTTCTAAGCGCTCCGGTATCGGTGCCGGATGAAGGCTCAGTTACGCCAAAAGCCTGGAGCCTGAGGGTTCCATCAGCAATGCTTGGTAGATATTTTTGCTTTTGCTGATCAGATCCATGGCGTAACAGCGTGCCCATGGTGTACATCTGTGCGTGACAAGCACCCGCATTGGCGCCGGAGCGATGAATCTCTTCCAGTATTGCAGCACCTGCGGATAGAGGTAATCCAGCGCCTCCATACGCTTCAGGGATCAGTGCGGCAAGCCATCCTGCCTCTGTTAACGCAGCTACAAATTCGCTTGGGTACGCCATGTCTCGATCAAGCGAGCGCCAGTACTCGGCCGGGAATTGATCACAGAGTTTGATCACCGCGTTACGAATATCGTCGAACTGTTTTGTAGTCATGATATTTAACTGCGTTTTTCCTGTCGGGCGCACTGTGGCGGAGCGCTACTGCAAAGATCACGCACCGTGAATGAGCGAAGACGATTGCAACATTCTAGTGCAAAAGATTTTAAGTCGCTGAATTCAATACATAAAAAATACTTGAAATCGATGGCACGTTATTCGGATTACTCAAGCTCCAAGTCCAAAAAAATGATGGAGAAATACGTTGAGTAAAACAAGTAAGGGTAAATCAGTTAAGTCCAGATTAAATCAATCGTTTTGTGGTGCGCTGTTGCTTACAGCATCTTCTTTGGGGTTGCCATCGGTTGCAATTGCTGAGGATACGATCAAGGTCGGTGTGTTGCATTCACTGTCTGGAACCATGGCAATAAGTGAGACGACTCTAAAAGACACGATGTTGATGCTGATTAACGAGCAGAACAAGAAAGGTGGCCTGCTTGGTAAGGAACTTGAAGCTGTGGTAGTTGATCCGGCATCTGATTGGCCGTTGTTTGCCGAAAAAGCGCGAGAGCTGATCGAGAAAGAAAAAGTCGCCGCAATCTTTGGTGCGTGGACATCCGTGTCACGTAAATCAGTACTACCTGTTATCGAGGAATTGAATGGATTACTGTTTTACCCGGTTCAGTATGAGGGGGAAGAGTCTTCAAAGAATGTTTTTTATACAGGTGCCGCGCCAAACCAACAGGCAATTCCGGCGGTGGATTATCTGACGAACGAAGTAGGTGCGGAACGCTGGGTGTTGGCGGGAACTGATTATGTCTATCCGCGTACGACAAACAAGATCCTGGAAGCCTATCTGCTCGCTCAAGGTGTGCCTGCGTCCGACATAATGATCAACTACACGCCGTTTGGTCATAGTGACTGGCAAAGTATTGTTGCCGAGATCAAGCAGTTTGGTAGCGCCGGTAAGAAAACAGCCGTTGTGTCGACAGTCAATGGGGATGCGAATGTGCCTTTCTACAAAGAGCTTGCCAACCAAGGTGTGTCAGCTGAAGATATTCCTGTCATCGCATTTTCAGTCGGCGAAGAAGAGCTGTCGGGATTTGATACGACGCCGCTGGTTGGACATCTTGCCGCATGGAATTATTTCATGAGTGTTGAAAGCGATGCTAACGATGAATTCATAGAAGCCTGGCAGTCGTTTATCGAGAGTGAGGATCGTGTTACCAATGATCCTATGGAGGCTCACTATATCGGCTTTAACATGTGGGTTAAGGCCGTTGAGAAAGCTGGCACCACGGATACCGATGCAGTAGAGGCTGCCATGATTGGAATTTCTGTACCCAATTTGTCAGGTGGATTCTCGTCCATGATGCCGAATCACCACATTACAAAGCCAGTGTTGATTGGGGAAATTCAGGATGACGGTCAATTTGAAATTGTTTGGGAAACCAGCGGGCTGGTTGCTGGCGATGCATGGTCGGATTATTTGCCGGACTCCAGGAATCTGATTTCGGATTGGCGTGCGCCACTGCTTTGTGGCAATTACAACGTTGCGACGGGTGCGTGCTCCGGGCAAAACCTCTAGGGAATCCTGAAGAGAAGAAGTGGTTGCTGCAATACCGCAGCAACCAACTTCAGCTCCGGCCTGCCATGAAAATATTCTTGTTTATTCTTTTCAGTCTGTTCGCGACAGACGCGTTCGCTGCGGATGACAGTGACATCATTCAAACCCTGGCGCCTGATTTACTCAGTAAATCCAAAGCGCAGCGTATTGCGGCGATAAACGCCATAGCTGCATCGAGTGCGTCTCGAAAGGGTGAGTGGTTGCAGGCTATTCTCGATGGGGATCTATTCCAGTTGAAAAGCACTGATGACATGGTGCTGGCAACGCGTAAAGGAAAAGAATACTCGCTGCTAAAGGCCAGTGATGGCACGCAACTGGGGACTGAGAAAAAGCGCGGACTCCGCAAGGTGAAAGTAGATAACGCCATGCGGTCACATCTTCGTTCATTAATTGGTTCGTTGGCCCTGGAGAGTGCGGATCCGACTGAGCGATTGCAGGCTGTAAATTCATTACTGGGTAAGGTCGACAGCGGCAGTATTGACCGAATTCGCAAGCTTCTGGAAAACGAAACACAAAAAGAAATTGCGACCGCGATGGGTCTGTTGATTGCGGTGCATGATCTTGAAAACGGTACAAGTGAACAGCAGTCGCAAGCGTTTGATTTTGTCGATGGTCGTCTTGACAACGAGGTGATCAATACGTTGCGCCAACTATCAGATAACTCGGATGATGAGTTGGTTGTCAGTCGTGCAAGCGAGCTTTTGCAGGCGGCAGAAGTCAATCGGCTTTGGTACACGCGGGCAGAGACCTTGTTTTTCGGTCTAAGTCTCGGTTCAGTGTTGGTAGTCGCCGCTATCGGGCTTGCGATTACGTTCGGTGTCATGGGTGTAATCAACATGGCGCATGGCGAACTGATCATGCTCGGGGCTTATACGACGTATTTCATCCAATTGCTATTGCCGGATGCGATAAATTACTCACTGATACTGGCAGTTCCAGCCGCGTTTTTTGTCTCGGGCGCTGTTGGGATCGTAATAGAACGCACTGTTATACGGCATCTCTATGGCAGAGCGCTGGAGACTTTGTTAGCGACCTTTGGCATCAGTTTGATATTGCAACAAGCAGTGCGTACCTTCGTCTCATCACAAAATGTCGCCGTTATCAATCCGACGTGGATGACGGGCTCGTGGATGATCAATCCAGCCCTGTCACTGACCCTCAATCGACTGGTCATTATTGGTTTCTGTTTGTTTGTATTTGCCATTCTTTTGTTCGTGTTTACACGCACAGGCTTTGGATTGCAGATGAGAGCGGTTGCGCAGAATCGACAAATGGCGCGTGCGATGGGGATTCGTTCAGCGCGTGTGGATTCACTCACTTTTGGTCTTGGCTCAGGTGTGGCAGGAATTGCCGGCGTCGCATTGAGTCAGCTCGGTAACGTCGGGCCCAACCTCGGTCAGACCTACATAATCGATTCTTTCATGGTGGTCGTCTTTGGTGGAGTTGGCAATTTATGGGGTACTTTGGTTGCCGGTATGACACTCGGTATCGGTAACAAGCTGATCGAACCGTGGGCTGGTGCAGTGCTTGCCAAGATCATCGTGCTGGTATTCATCATTTTGTTCATTCAAAAGCGACCCCGCGGTTTGTTCCCGCAGCGTGGGCGGGCGGTGGAGAGCTGATATGCAAAACTTTCCACTACTTGATCGATTTGTGTTGATCGCCCTGGTGTTAATCACGGTTTCGGTACCACTCGCGAACCTCGGTCTGAGTGACGCTCATCCGCTGTATTTGGAAACCTACAACGTCACGATACTCGGGAAGTATCTGTGCTTTGCCCTGCTTGCCTTGTCTGTTGATCTGGTTTGGGGCTATCTGGGTATTTTAAGTCTTGGACACGGCGCTTTCTTCGCCCTGGGTGGCTACGCCATGGGTATGTATCTGATGCGTCAGATCGGTGATCGAGGCGTTTACGGAAATCCTGATCTACCGGATTTCATGGTGTTCCTTAATTGGCAAGAAGTCCCATGGTTCTGGACAGGTATGGAGTATTTTCCGGTAGCGATGATAGCGATCGTGCTAGCCCCCGGTCTATTGGCTTTTTTGTTTGGATGGTTTGCCTTTCGCAGCCGGGTTAATGGTGTGTATCTGTCAATCATCACGCAAGCGATGACGTTCGCATTGATGCTGGCATTTTTTCGTAACGAGATGGGTTTTGGTGGCAATAATGGATTGACTGATTTCAAGGATATCCTTGGATTCTCCCTGCAGTTGCCTGAGACGCGTAATGGACTTTTTGTGGCCTCCGGGGTGGCGCTTATATTTGGCTATGTGTTGTGTCAACGTATTGTTCGATCACGCGCCGGCAGGGTTGCAATGGCTATTCGAGATGCAGAATCGCGTACGCGCTTTATTGGCTTTAACGTCGAGAGTTACAAACTGTGGTTGTTCACCTTCTCAGCAATTCTTGCGGGCATTGCCGGTGCCTTGTATGTGCCGCAAGCAGGTATTATCAATCCGCGAGAGATGGCGCCGCTGGGCTCTATTGAAGTCGTTGTTTGGGTCGCTTTGGGTGGTCGCGGCACCTTGTATGGCCCTATCATTGGCGCACTGCTGGTGAACTATGCGAAAAGCTGGTTCACGGTTGCCTTGCCCGAGTACTGGTTGTTTGCCCTGGGTGCTTTGTTCGTCTTTTCAACGTTATACCTTCCACGCGGTGTGACGGGCATCTTTCGCAGGAAGCCAGTATGAGTGGTCTGGCGGAAAGAGGATTGTTTCGACGTGACAAGGTGTTTGATTTCCTGACGCCCAGTGTCAGCGAGCGACTGAATACCGACAGCAGCACCTTGTTGTATATGGAAGACGTCACTGTGGCCTTTGATGGCTTCAAGGCCATCAATGATCTGAATTTTGTCGTGGAAAACGGAGAGCTACGTTGTCTGATTGGTGCCAATGGTGCGGGCAAGACAACGATGATGGATATCATTACAGGCAAAACCCGCCCCGATACTGGCAGGGTTATCTTTGGTGAGAACGTTGATTTACTGGATTTGAACGAATCTGAAATCGCATTGGCAGGCATTGGTCGCAAATTTCAAAAGCCTACGGTGTTTGAAAACCTGACCGTGTTCGAGAATCTGGAGCTATCGATGGCGGACTTCAAGTCTGTTTGGTGGACCTTACGGTGCAAACTCAACTCAGCCCAAACTGATCAGATTGAACATATTGCAAAAATTGTAGGTTTGCCCGAGATGCTGAGCAAGTCCGCAGGTGCCCTGTCGCATGGGCAGAAACAATGGCTTGAAATCGGGATGTTGTTGATGCAGCGGCCTCTCTTGTTATTGGTCGACGAGCCGGTTGCTGGCATGACGCATCAGGAGATGGAAAAGACCGGCGAGCTTTTATTAAGTCTGGCAGGTAAACACACAGTGGTTGTGGTCGAGCACGACATGGAGTTTATCCGTTCGATTGCCAAGCGAGTTACCGTGCTTAATCAGGGGACCGTGCTGGCGGAAGGTTCAATGGACGATATCCAGAACAACGAAGCCGTTCGCCGCGTCTATCTTGGGGAATGACAGGACAGATGACAGCAATGATCAGTGTGCATGCACTTAATCAGTTTTATGGTCAAAGCCATACCTTGTGGGATATCGACCTGGAAATTCCGAAGAACAGCTGCACGTGCGTGTTGGGTCGTAATGGGGTCGGTAAAACGACTTTGATGCAAAGTCTGATGGGTCTTGCTCCTGGTGTGCGCGGAGAAATCTGGTTCGAAGGTCAAGATATTGCCCGTATCCCTGCAGAGCAGCGAGCACCCATGGGTATCGCTTATATTCCACAGGGTCGTCAAATATTCGCGCAATTGACGGTTGAAGAAAATATTCGTACAGGGTTTTTCGCCAGCCGTACTCGTTATGACAAGGTGCCGGATTTTATATACGAGCTATTTCCGGTGCTTTTGCAGATGCGCAATCGACGCGGTGGCGACCTTTCCGGTGGTCAGCAACAGCAACTTGCGATTGCCAGAGCACTGGTGCTTGATCCTGACGTATTGATCATGGACGAACCGACTGAAGGAATTCAACCCACCATCGTGCAAGAGATTGGTGATGTCATCAAGACCTTGAGCCAGGAACAAGATATGACGGTTGTGCTTGTGGAGCAGAAACTGCCGTTTGCTCGCAGAGTCGCTGAGCACTATGTGATTTTGGACCGTGGTAGATTAATGGTCCAGGGCTTGATGAACGAACTTGATGACGGCATGATCAAGAAATATTTAACGGTTTGACGAGAGAGCACCATGATGAATTTGAATAGAACGCTTGGCGTGATAATTCCGCTGATAACAACAGCCTTGGTTTCGGGGCCTGTTTATGCGCATGAAGGCGCTGCTTCGCACGGATTGACGGCTTTGATACTTCCTGTGGGTTTGCTGGTTCTGGCTCTTGTCTTGATGAAACGGCATCTTGCCAACCAGCGTCGCCGGTGAGCTATGCAGCTCAGGCCTCGCCCATTGAATCAAAAAATGGTTGGAAAGCCTCCTTGTCACTGTCGTTCGAGGCCGGTCCATCACGGCCCTTCGTCAGACGTAGTCATACGGGACCGTTAACGATACAGCGTCCCTTTTATCCGGAAGAGTCGGTAGCGCACGTCTATTTGTTGCATCCGCCCGGTGGCGTGGTTGGGGGAGATGAGTTGTCAATCGACGCGCAGACAAAAGCGGGGGCGGCTGGGCTGGTCACGACGCCGGGTGCGACCAAATTCTATCGATCTGATGGTTTGATGGCGTCGGTGATTCAGAATCTTGAGGTAAAGGCGGGTTCGCTTGAGTGGTTCCCACAGGAGAACATTTTTTTCAATGCCTGCAATGCGGTATTGTCAACGACCGTTGATGTCGACGATGATGCGGCCTTGGCGCTCTGGGACATACAGTGTTTCGGTCGACCTACCAGTCGCGATGTTTTCAGAAGTGGGTCTGCCTGCGCCAAACTGAATGTGCTGGTCAATGGTGTGCCCGCATTTATGGATCGCCTGATTGTGGACAAAAATCATCCTCTGTCGCAACGCACGGCACTTCGAGGCCATTCGGTGAGCGGCACGCTGATACTTAACCGTATGACCGGTGATTGCGTTGAGATTGCCCGAAAATCTTTGCACGAACGCCCCGAATTTTTCGTAACCTTGGTGGATTCCTTGTTAGTCGTGCGGTATCTCGGCAACAGCGCGCAACAGGCGAAAGATGGATTTACCGACGTATGGTCAAAATTGCGATATTTACTGAACCAGCGCGTCGCCTGTGTGCCGCGTATCTGGGCTACATGACAACTGACGCACGACGAGAGAATGACACGTGGAATTAAACCCAAGGGAGAAAGACAAATTACTGCTGTTTACGGCTGCGCTGTTGGCCGAACGACGATTGGAGCGTGGCCTCAAGCTTAATTACCCGGAGGCTATTGCTTATATCAGCATGCATATCATTGAAGGCGCTCGTGATGGGGAAACGGTTGCCGCATTGATGGGCAAGGGACGCGAGCTGTTGTCAACCGATCAGGTCATGGATGGTGTTGCCGACTTGATTCATGATGTTCAAGTCGAGGCGACGTTTCCGGATGGTACCAAGCTGGTTACGGTGCATGAGCCCATTCAACCGGCGAATGACGCTTCGTCGCTTACGCAAGTACAACCTGGTGAAGTCAGGACTCAGGATGGTGTTATCGAGTTGAATGAATCTCGTGCTGTACTGAGCGTAACCGTAGCGAACGAGGGGGATCGGCCAATTCAGATTGGATCGCATTATCATTTCTATGAAGTTAACCCGGCCTTGACCTTTGATCGTGAACCGACACGCGGATTTCGGCTGAATATTGCAGCGGGCACAGCAGTGCGATTTGAACCTGGGCAGCAGCGTAAGGTGGAGCTGGTAGCGTTAGCCGGTCGTCGACACGTCTATGGGTTCAATCAAGCCATCATGGGCGCTCTGGAGGAATAGCGAAATGACGTCAATAACGCGCAAAGCCTATGCTGAAATGTATGGCCCTACGACGGGCGATCGGGTACGTCTTGCTGATACCGATTTATGGATCGAGGTTGAGGATGATCACACCGTCTATGGCGAGGAAGTCAAGTTCGGCGGTGGCAAGGTCATACGTGATGGAATGGGCCAATGTCAGCTGACATCAGAGCATGTTGTTGACACGGTCATTACCAACGCCTTGATCGTTGATCATTGGGGCATCATCAAGGCTGATATAGGCATTAAGTCAGGTCGTATTCATGCAATAGGAAAAGCAGGTAATCCTGACGTACAGCCAGCTGTAACGATTCCAGTGGGTGCTGGTACCGAAGTGATTGCTGGCGAAGGCATGATTGTCACGGCGGGTGGAATAGATGCGCACATACATTTGATTTGTCCGCAGCAAATTGAAGAGGCCAGTTGCTCTGGCATCACGACCATGCTTGGAGGCGGAACCGGGCCAGCGACGGGTACCAATGCAACAACCGCGACACCGGGGCCTTGGCATATTCAACGTATGTTGCAGGCGGCAGATGAGTTTCCGATGAACCTCGGTTTTCTAGGCAAGGGTAATGCGAGTAAACCGCAAGCCTTGCGTGAACAAGTGGCCGCTGGTGCAATTGGTCTTAAGTTGCATGAGGATTGGGGGACAACACCGGCCGCGATCGACTGCTGTCTCGGCGTGGCAGATGAAATGGATATTCAAGTGGCCATTCACACTGACACGCTTAATGAATCCGGTTTTGTTGAGCACAGCCTGGCGGCGATGAAGGGACGAACCATTCATACCTATCACACCGAGGGAGCCGGTGGTGGTCATGCGCCCGATATTATAAAGGCATGTGGGCAAGCGAATGTATTGCCATCGTCAACCAACCCAACGCGACCGTATACGGTCAATACAATCGACGAACATCTGGATATGTTGATGGTTTGCCATCATCTTGATCCCTCCATTGCAGAAGATGTGGCGTTTGCTGAGTCGCGTATTCGACGAGAAACCATTGCCGCTGAAGATATCCTCCAGGATCTGGGTGCGTTTTCAATGATCGCTTCTGACTCGCAAGCCATGGGTCGAGTCGGAGAGGTTGTTTGCCGTACCTGGCAGACAGCGCACAAGATGCGTCAGCAACGAGGAAGTCTGGCAGGAGACAAGGCTGATATTGATAACCTCCGCGTCAAGCGCTATATCGCCAAATACACAATTAACCCGGCGATTACTCACGGCATTTCACATGAGGTGGGTTCGGTTGAGGTGGGTAAACTAGCAGACCTTGTTTTGTGGAAGCCAGCTTTTTTTGGCAGCAAACCTTCCCTGATCATCAAAGGCGGCATGATCGCAAGTGCACCAATGGGCGATCCAAACGCATCTATACCGACGCCTCAGCCGGTGCACTTCCGCCCTATGTTCGGTGCTTACGGCGCAGCCCGACAGGCATGCTCGATGACTTTCATGTCACAACAAGCAAAAAACGATGGTGTGGCAGAGGCACTTGGCCTTAAAAATCTACAGGCCGCGGTAACGAACTGCAGAGATATTGCCAAGGCCGATATGATTCACAACGACTGGCAACCGGATATCACGGTGGATCCGGAAACCTATGAAGTGATTGCCGATGGAGAATCACTGACCTGTGAACCTGCATCCCGATTACCACTGGCTCAGCTTTACCAACTGTTCTGATCATGCTGATTTTCAATACACTTGTGGCAGGGAGTCCTGCTCCAGATCATAGCGTCACGCTGCCGTTCGACAAACGTGGACGTGGTCGATTGCGCATCACGCTGGATGGGCAGGGCGGCGATGCCGGAATTGATATAGAACGAGGCCATGTCTTGCGCGATGGTGAGCGGTTGGGAAATGCAGATGGCTTGGTGCTGGTCGTTCATGCGGAAGCCGAATCGGTTTCCGTCGCATCAACAGATGATGAACGTTTGTTTGCACGCGCTTGTTATCATGTGGGGAATCGCCATGCACAGGTACAGATCGGTTTCCTTGAGCTGATTTATTTGCATGATCATGTGCTGGATGAAATGCTGGCAAAGCTTGGACTGTCGGTAGGCCCCGAAAAGCGACCGTTCGACCCCGAGAATGGTGCCTATGCTGCCAGACATTCGCACTCGCACTCGCACTCACACTCGCACGAGCACGAGCACGCAGATATGAATAGTGCGGTGGCAGACTAGTGTTACCTCAATTACGCTTGCTGCAGCTTCTCAGCCCGGTTTTACCCGTCGGTGCCTACAGTTACTCTCAGGGTCTTGAATGGGCTGTTGAGGATGGTTGGATCAAAACCCTGGCTGATTTTGATCGTTGGCTAGGGGAATTGATTGATGGGCCTTTGGCGCAGCAAGAATTACCCCTTCTCCGTAAGCTCTATCGCACTTGCACTGCCGATGATATTGAGCGTTTTGATTACTGGAGTCATGCGGCTATCGCTTTTCGCGATACCGCTGAGTTGCGTGCCGAAGAGCGCTCAAGAGCAGGCGCGTATCTGCGAATACTCGATGCTTTACCCATTAACATTGATAAGCGGTATCGACACGGGATGCAGCAGACTCCGCTGGCAACACTTGCCCGCGCCGCGGTGACCTGGGATATCGATGAAACGTCGCTACTACATGCCTTTTCCTACAACTGGCTTGATGCGTATATCGTCAATGGCGTTAAAATCATTCCGTTGGGGCAGTCGGATGGCCAGGTGCTGTTACATTCAAAGTTATCCGACCTCTCCGATGCCGTTGTGGCTTCTCTGGATACAACGGCTGAGGCGCTTGGATATTCCGTGCCGTCCGTGGCTATGGCCAGTTGCTGGCATGAAGTGCAATACTCACGTATTTACCGATCCTGAACATCATGAACCTTGCTCAAAAGAAACAAACCTCAAATCCGTTACGCGTAGGTCTTGGCGGCCCTGTCGGTTCAGGCAAGACATCGCTGCTGGATGCCTTGTGCAAACACATGCGTAATGACCATGAGATTGCAGTCGTTACCAATGACATTTATACCCGAGAAGATGCTGACGCTCTGGTTCGTAGTCAGGCATTGACTTCGGACCGAATCATTGGTGTTGAGACCGGGGGCTGCCCGCATACGGCGATTCGAGAAGATGCTTCAATGAACCTTGCGGCCATCGATCAGTTAACCCAATCGTTCCCACAGCTGGACATTGTTTTTATTGAAAGTGGTGGGGATAATCTTGCCGCGACGTTCAGCCCCGAATTGGCAGATTTGACCTTGTATGTCATTGACGTTGCCCAAGGTGAAGAAATTCCGCGCAAGGGAGGTCCTGGAATAACTCGATCAGACATGCTGGTTATCAACAAGACCGATCTTGCACCCTATGTAGAAGTGTCACTGGATGTGATGGAAACTGATGCAGCACGCATGCGTGATGGCAAGGCGTTTGTCTTTACGTGTGTGAAAAAAGGCGAAGGAGTGGAAGCTATTGCTGATTTTATTCGGCATGAAGGCTTACTAACTGTTCCATCTGGCTAACGTTAGTGAATTGATTATTGAATACTGGCCCACAACGCTACTGATAGGATTCAGTCGCTTGACTCGCCGATGAGCGTTATCCAGGGATAGATAATCGATATAGGACATATCGTCCTTAAAGGACATTTTCGCTCCTTCGCTGTCGCCGTCAAAGGTACTCATAAATTTGCGTCCATGGGTGTGTCAGCGTTTTTGATGCACGATTTTACCGTAGACCTAGCCCTGGTGAATTTTTCAAATGCTGAGTTATTTGGGCAATATTGGTGTTTTTATGTGTTGCCGAAAAATCGATTTGCCAAGCAAAATGAATAAATCGGCTTGTTAAAGAGCTTTGGTAAAGCAGCCGTTGTCTAGCTGAGGGCCTCCAACAAGCCCACATGAATCAATTTATTCGCGAAACCCGAACAAACCATTTCGAATAATTCGTGCAACCGTATCCTCTGGCAAACTGTTTTCCCAATCGCCTCGGCCTGCCGGTAGTTTTGCCAGCACTTGGCGAGAATATATTTTCAGCAATTCAGGGGTGCTGCAGTTGATGCCAGTAAAGTATTTGTTCTCCAGCAGGTGCTTGTAGAGATAGCGAAGTTTAGGCTCGACCTCGATATCGCTAACGTCACTGAGTTCGCCGTTTTCGTTCAGTTCCGGATAAACAAATAGCCGAGTATTGTCTGGGAACAATTTTCCGAAGCCCTCCAGTATTCCACCCTCCACACCTACATATTTTTTCTCGTCAAATATTTCCTTGATATTAATCATTCCCAGCACGATGCCGATTTGCATGCCGGTGAATTGGCGAAAATATTCGCGCAGTGAAAAGTATCGAGTGTAGTCTGACACCATCACGTTATACCCTAATGCATTGAGCAACCGTACGCGTGCAATGAGGTCGCCTTCTGGCACCATCAAGTCCTTGCCAAAGGCGTCATTGAGCGAGATTTCGGCAAGCACAATCGAATTATCTGCGTTGACACCTTCTGTTTTTTTGAATGCTTCGAAACCCTGTTCGATCATGTCTACATTCAATTTGGTTACTGGTTTGAACGAGCCGCGAATGGTCAGCACGTTTTTCTTGTAGAGAAACTCTGCCGGCACTGCGACTTGTCCATCAGCCTGGAACACGATGGCACGGGTTTTCCAGCTTCTTATCAAGTGCAAATTCAAGACTCGATTATCGATGTCTTCAAAATAAGGCCCGTGGAAGTCGATCGAGTCAATCTCGACGCTTCCGGAGTTCATATTGTCGGTGAGTGAGTCTATTAATTTTTTGGGTTCTTCAAAGTAGTAGTAAGCTGCATAAATCAAATTGACACCGAGAACGCCTAGAGTATCTTGTTGTTGCTCGGCGGTTTTGTCACGTAGCCGCACATGTACGATGATGTCCGAAGGTTCGGCACCGGGGTACATCTGCAAACGAATTCCACACCAGGCATGACATTCGTTATCTCGATTGAAACTTTTTGCGGCAACTGTTGCTGCGTAAGAAAAATAGCGTGAAGTTTTTGCGCGAGAGGTGCCAACGCGCGTCAAGACCAGATCGAACTCTTTGTCGAGCATGGCTCTGACCCGTGCCTTGCTGACGTAACGTCCGCCTTCTTGTGTGCCATAGATCGCATCTGAAAATTGCATGTCATAGGCTGACATGGTCTTGGCGACCGTACCTGCGGCAGCCCCTGCCAGAAAAAACTGCCGCGCTACTTCCTGCCCGGCACCGATTTCGGCGATGGTGCCATATTTTTTTTCATCAAGATTAAGCCGTAGGGCTTTGTTGACGGTTGAGCGCTTGCTGATCTGGCTATTCAATTTATTCTACCTTGCGTCCTGATTTACGCTTTTCAGTCAAGGTTATCGGCCAAATGAAATGGACACTGAATAACCCGGTAATAATGCGTGTCGAATGTTGTTTTGTTGATGTAACCGAGTGCATTGCTAACAGCTTGTTTTCAGGCAAAAAAAACGGCCGGATATACCGGCCGTTTAATGTAGGAGCTTGTTGCAGGCCACGGCCTGCACGGTTTGCTTAGTTGAAAACCATACGATTCGCTGTGAGCTCAACTTCTACACGGCGGTTTTGCTGACGACCCTCAGGCTTGAAGTTATTGGCAGCAGGCGATGATTCACCCAGTCCAACAACTGTCATTTTGGCATCAGGGTATTCCGCCGCCAAGATGTCTGCGACTGTCTGTGCACGTCGCTCTGACAGAGCCTGGTTATATGCTTCTGAACCACGGCTGTCTGTGTGTCCAGTGACATTGATCTCAGTTACGCCTTTGAATTCGGATACGGCAGCGATCATGGACTCTATTGCGGCCCTGCCAGCTGCATTCAGTTCAGCCGAATCAGTATCAAACAAAGCGAGTTCGCTGAAATCACGAGTGTCGATTTTTGCTTTGGTAGGTTCAGGCGCCTTCGGTGCTTCGACTACTTCAGGAGCCGCTGCTACTTCAGCTTCAGGCTCACGCCCTTCACAAGCGTCGCTGGATGTACCTTCGTCATAAAACGAGCCAGAGCGAAAGCATCCGCCCAGTCCAGTTTTAAGAGCATTGCCATCTGCAGTGATATAGCTGCTGCCAGGATCTTCGACTGAACCGTCAACCGAGACTTGATGAGCGGTAGCGCTGAATGACGCAAGTGTCAGGCATGCGCCGATGGATAGAGCTAGACGTGTGTTCATAATATTCTCCACTGTGCGGAATGGGTAAATCGGATGATTGTGGTTAAATGGTAAACGAATTATTCGGTGATGCTTTTAGCTTTTACTTCTATTTCAACTCGGCGGTTGAGTTGCCGACCTTCTGGTGTCGAGTTGGTCGCAACCGGGCTTTCCTCGCCCAAACCGGCGCTTGTGATGTTGACGTTTGGATAGGCCGCTTTCAGAAACGCTTGAACCGCCGAAGCGCGTTGTTCTGACAGACTTTGATTATATCCAGCATCACCCGTTGAATCCGTGTGCCCGGTAACCGCCATATCCGTGATTTCCTGGAACGACTCCAATTGAACCAGCAGGTCAGCCAATGCTTGTTCGCTGGCTGGGGTCAGGACTGCTGAGTTGCTGTCAAACAGGGCTTCGCCTCCGAGAGTCGCTGTCGTGACGATCGGTTCTTTCTTTGGTGGTGCCGGAGCGGGTGCCGGGGCTGATGCAGTCTCAGTCTCAGTCTCCGCGGTGGGCTCTTCGATACCCTCACATGCATTGACCTGATTTTCCTCGGACCAACCAGAAAGACGCAGACACTCACCGTCACCGGTGCGCAGCGCGACGCCATCGACGCTGACGTAGCCTGCACCACTGGGAATTTCTATATCGCCATCGAGCGCAATATCGTGTGCGGTGGCGGCCGTACTGCATAAAATCAAGGCTGCAGCTGCCTGTGTGATGGTTTGTCTCATTTCCTAGCTCCCACTAGTTGTAAACGGTCTTTAAACGAATTGTTGTTTCTCACCACCGTCACCCGAGCGCTGAACAGCGCCGAGGCGATGGTCTTCCTTGTTGTTTTTTTGTCTTGTATAGCGGTAAACAGTCGAATTGTAAACTTAATCAAGGGATTTCATGTGTGAAAAATACAACACAGAGAAGTCAATCCACTCCCGAAACAGCCCAAAGAGTGTAGGCTATTCGTCAGCGCAGACCGACAAAAGGAGTTGTCCATGCGTATAAATGCAGGATTTGGCCCGTTTTTCCCGGCCTGTTGTGTTATTTGCGGGCGAAAGCCAGCCCCGGAATTTGACCTGTGTCCCAGTTGCCATGGCCACCTCGTCTCACGAATCCAGTTCGATGGCCCTGATTTCACTGTTTTGTGTCCCCACTGTGGCTCAGAGCATCAGGGTCATTGCGCGAATTGCGACGATAATTTGTCGCAATATGCGCGAATTATCTGCCCCTACCGATACACCTTTCCGCTGAACCGAATGATTCAGGCCCTTAAATATGGTCATGACCGGGTTATGGGGAGGGTGCTTGGTGAGCTGCTGGCCTGCGGGCTGTCTCGGGAAGAGGGCGCAAGAATGGCTATTGCAGCACCTAAGGAACAGCCCGTTGCTAGCCCTGACGTCGTCATACCGGTCCCCTTGCACGCCAACCGGCTTGCCCAGCGTGGCTTCAACCACGCAGCAGATATCGCCCGATTCGCGGCTGGACGCCTGAACTTGCCGTGGTCGAGCGATTTGGCAGAACGCCTTGAGGACACCGGATCTTTGGCTGGGTTATCACGCGCTGAGCGTGAACAAAGAATTCGTGGTGTGTTTGCGGTCAGCGACCAGATTGCCGATCAGCACATTGTTATCGTCGATGATGTGCTGACAACCGGTGCAACGTCGGGTGAGCTCGCTCGCGAACTTTATGACACCGGGGCTGCATCAGTCGAGCTCTGGGTCGTGGCGCGAACACCCGTTGATTGAGACATTTCATCAACCAGCATACGTTTGATTGCAGCCGGCAATGCCGAGGCCTGTTGCGTGGTTCCAGTCTTCCACAGGGCCTCGTAGCTGCTGCGTAACTGCTTATGCTCGTCACTCAGCTCAGTGAGCGCGGTGGTAACTTCGGTGTCAACACGGTCGAGGGTAATCCGGGCTCCGTCGTTTATGCCGCGTACCACGGCTTGCGCGCGTGACGGCTTCACTTTTTTCGAAAGAAAGGTTGGCAAAAACCAGGCAAGACCTGCCAGCAACACGCTATTGATGGCGAAGCTCGTGCCGAGGTAGGCACCTGTATCAGAGCCACCCTCAATGAATGCGTTAACGACTCTGAAACTGATCCAGGCAAGAGCCGCCAGTGGCAACACTATCGCAAAAATCGTCAGGGTCTTGTATGCCGTTCTTTGTAGCGGAGTACCTGGGGTGACGAGTGAGCGTGCAACCGCGTCGTCAATATAATGTGGAAGTTGCCGCTTCAAGTTATCGATGGTCGGTGTCAGATGCTTATGCGCTGCGTTGACTGAAAACCCGTCTTTGTCGGCGCGGTCATTGATAAACTGCTCAAGGGTATTGTTCAATCGCGTGATCAGCGTATCGTCAGCAATAGTTGCAGACAGCGATTTGCCGGGGCTGTCAATGTACGCATCAGCAAGTGTCGCCGCCTGCCATGTCATGGCTGTACGCAGAGAATCTGCCTCTTGCGGCCAACTGCCTTGCCATTGGTGCACCAGATTGCCGATGTCTGCAGTGGTTCCGAGTTTGTCTGCAAGCGTGTCAGCGCGACTTTTTATCAGTTGCAGACGCTTTAGGACGCCACGCGCCTCGAGCGCCTCGATCATGGAATTCTCGGCCAGCTCGGCAAGTGTCGACTCAAGCGATTCGAAATCATCGCCAGTTGGGTTATCAGAGCAATCGGTTCTGAAAATTATCGGATCCTCAAGCCCCGCGCCTTTCAACTGTTGTTGAAAGTCATCGTATTGAATGTCATTGCCCTTGTCCCAATGGTTCATGACGAACAGCCAGGCATGGCGACTTGCATGTTGTGCCATCAACCGCCAGCCTTGATCATCACGATAGCGTTCCGGGCTGACGACATAGATCACCACATCAAGATGGGGCAGCCACAGATCAACCAGGTCGCGGTGGCTGGTCTCGACGCTGTCGAAGTCTGGCATGTCGACCCAGAGCACATTTCGGTAGTCGTCGTTCTGGTGCAGGGAGGTACGCATGCGCGCCATCGGAAAATCATCTGGCAGATGGTCAACCGTTATGGCTTTGTGTACGTAGACCGTTATATCTCGAGATGTTGGCCGCACGGCGCTGGTCTCTGCGACTTTGTCTCTGGCCAGACGATTGAGCAGTGAGCTTTTGCCAACCCCGGTACCACCAAACAGGCCAGCAACCAGGGGACGTTCCGTGTTGTCGAACAGGGTGCCGGGCGTATCGCTGTGGCGGGGGTCTATTTGGTCAAGGGCTGTTGACGGAAGCCAGCCGGACGCTATGGCCTGCTGTGTCCATTGTTCCAGCGAGCTGGTCAGCACCTTTAGCACGTCGGTCATGTTTTTTATGCCGGATGATTAAGTGTCACGGTCAATGATTCAACAACGCAGATGAGCATACACGCATAATTAACCAGTGAGCAGCAAAGAACCACAATCCGATAGTGACATCAGTGTCCGTTTCGCCGCGTCGACTGCGGCGTGCGCGCGAAGTCTTGCCGACGATTCGCAAATGTCACTCAGCGATGTAGCGCCTGACGATGCGGGCCTGCGGGCTGCCTATCGTGGGCAGGCTGACTCACTCGCGCTTCGATGTGCTAATCACGACCCGGCTTTGCATGCACTTAACCGACCCCAAAGTCACTTCGCTGGAGTGCTGTTCGATTTGCTCGAGCGTGAGCGTTTTGAGTCACTGGGTGCCAACGTCTTCGATGGCGTCAGGCGAAACCTTGATGCGCGAGACACCGATATGTCGGGTGTCGCGGATGAGCTGTGTCAATTGAGTCGACGCTGGTTCCGTGGACTTGAACGAGACATTGACCTGACGCGATTGTCAGACAGTGCGGTCTTGTGTGCAGAGACGCTGCCCGCGCTTCGACAGCTTCTGGATAACCAGAAAGCCTTTGCTGAATTAAGTGTCAGTCTGGTTGAACGAATACTCTCGCTGGAGAATGACATCGATGTTGATCCAGAGATCTCTGATGACGCAGACGTGATGACAGACAGTGACGCATCTGATGTCGAAGCAGACCAACCCGTCGAAGAAGCATATCAGGCAGATGAGGATGAAGCGTCGAGTACGCGAGCCCGTGAAGATGAGGTCCTGCCGGATGCTGCGATGGGCGATTCGGTCGAGACCGATGAATTGCCCGATGCGGCAAACGATGAAGCGCCCGGCTCCGGCTCGGATCCCTTACTCGTGCAAGCAGGCGTCGGCGCTGCCTACAAAGCCTATACAACGCGTTTTGATGAAATCGTCAACGCCGACAGTTTGGCCGTTGAAGCTGTGCTTGATCAATGGCGAGGCGATCTTGATGAACATCTGTCACGTCAGGGTCGCTTGGTCAGGCGCTTGGCCACGCGACTGCAACGCGTGTTGATGGCGCAACAACGCAGGCAATGGCAGTTCGATATGCCAGAGGGCATTCTGGATACGGCTCGCTTGTCTCGGCTGGTTACGGACCCTTTGATGCCATTGACCTTCAAGACGGACAAGTCTTCACCGTTCAAGGACACAACGGTTACCTTGTTGCTCGACAACTCACGTTCAATGCTCGGGCGCCCGATCCTGATTGCTGCCGCCTGCGCTGATGTACTTGCCCAAACACTGGAGCGGTGCGGTGTCAGTGTCGAGATCCTCGGCTTCACGACCGTTGCATTGCATGGTGGTCAATCAACAGCTGCCTGGGAGGATGCTGGTCGACCCGATGCACCGGGGCGGCTCAATGACTTGCGACACATCATCTACAAGAGCGCTGACATGCCTTACCGTGCTGCGCGGCGAAATTTGGGCTTGATGCTCGACAAGGACGTGCTGAAACAGAATATAGATGGCGAGTCTTTACAGTGGGCGCACAAACGACTGCTCCGTCGGCCCGAGGAGCGCAAGATCCTGATGGTCATCTCTGATGGAGCGCCGGTGGATACCAGTACCTTGGCGGCGAACGATGGCGATTTTCTGGTGCAACATCTTGATTCGGTCATAGCTGATATCGAGTCGGCTCGGCAGATTGAGCTGATCGCGATTGGTATTGGCCACGATGTCAGCCGCTTCTATCAAGAATCGATGAGCGTCTTTGATGCCAGGCAGCTCGGTCCGGCCATGCTGACACAGCTTGAATCCTTGTTTCGCCACGTCACGTAGAAGTCCGATATTATTGTTGTTTAATAACCTGAAAATCCAAGGAATCCCTATGTTGAAACAAGGCGACAAGCTCCCAGAAGCTACATTGCGTCAAATGACATCCGATGGTCCTGTCGAAGTATCCGTCAGCGACTATTGCCGAGGGCGTAAGGTCGTGATCTTTGCCTTGCCCGGCGCGTTTACACCGACGTGTTCGGAAACCCATGTGCCTGGCTATATCGCAAATCATGATGCACTGAAGAAAGCCGGTGTTGAGGCGATCGCTTGCATTTCCACTGGAGATCAATTCGTCATGGGTGCCTGGGGTAAAACGCTGGGGACCGGTGACAAGATCGATATGCTTGCCGATGGTAATCACGAATTCACTCGCGCAACGGGTATGACACTTGATCTTAGCGTTGCCGGACTTGGCGAACGCTCGCTACGCTATGCAATGGTGGTAGACGACGGTGTAGTAAGTTGGCTAGCGGTTGATGAAGACCCGCGTTCGGCAGAAGCCAGCGTTGCAGAAGCTGCACTGGCAAATATTTAACCTCAAGCGTCGATTGACTCGATGGCTTTCAGTACTGCATCGGGTAATTCGCTGGCAAGCAAGGTACTACCATCATGGAACTCCGTCATTTTTTGGAGTTCCATTTTCAGCAGACCAACGAGCACCCGCGTACGAATATGCTGTTGCTGTTCTCGCTTGAGGGCCTTTTTACTGATCTCGAGATAGCGACCCAGTGCACTCTCGGTCAAGAGGCTGGTGACTGACAACATCGCGGGAGCGAGGATAAGATCACTTGGCGCCAGACCCCCTGATTTAACGGCAAGTGCGACACCTGCGGCATCCGCACTCACACGAGCTGCTCGCAAGGCGTTCAATAGTCGTGGTTGATCTTGTAGTTGCTCGTATAATCGCTGAGCTGTCGCTTCGATACGTGGTTCAAACTCCTCACGCGCCAAACGAGCTGTCTGTTGATAGCGTTGGTCGAGTTGCTGCGAATCGGTGCTGAACCGTTTTGACAGCAATAGCCACCAGTGCTGTTGCGCGCCAGATTCCTGCTGTTGCTCGAGCAGGTAGGCTTGCAGTTTTGTCACGACCTCCCTGTACATGACGCCGAGTATCTCCACTTCCTGATCCAGGCCGGATTTGCTTTTGCTATCCAGTCGAGAAGTGACCGCTGATTTGCCAAGCCCGAAAAGTGTCCGTGCAGGCCAGGTGACAATGGTGCGGGTGCGCTTCAGGGTGGCGGCAATGCCTGGGATTTCCAGCAGTGACAAGAGTTCGCCCAATGCCCGGTTGAAGGTTTCATATTTATCGGGATTTTCAAGATAAGCGGTGACGTAGGTTTGTTCTGCCGCGTCCAGGGCTTCGTCGATGAGCGTGAGCCAAGTCTGCCGCGCATCAAGTTCATGTTTGAGTGGCGTCAGCCAAGCTTCGCGATTGGTATCAATGAACGTCTGGCAAGCACTAATCTGGAGATCCCGATCGATCGCCTTTGTGGCGTTCTTAATTGCGGACTCAAGTAAGGCGAGGTTCGCTTTTGGCAAGCTCCGCCACCCACTGTCAACAAATGGCAAATCTACTATTGTTGGGCAGTTTTCATTGAAGGTAGTTGCATAGCGTTCGGAGAATGCAGTTATCACAGTCATCTTGTCGCGTTCATCAAGCTTGTTGATAACAACGATCACCGGACGGCCGAGATCTTTTATCAGTTCAAGCATGTTCCAGACGCTCTTGTCACCGTATTTGTCTTTGCTAAGCATCAGCACAAGAACGTCAGACAACGCGATAGTTGCAAGTACGGCGCTTTGATAACCTCGCGCATCGATGGAATCGAAATCGGGAGAGTCCCATACGATCCCATGATCAAGAATTCGCTTGCGTCCGGCCTTGACCGCTTCAAGCGAATATTTGTTCAATGACTCGCTGGTCAGTGTTTCCTGCGCTTCTCGCATCAGCGGAAACAGTACGGTCTCGAGTGCTGCGTATTCACTGGCGGGTGTCTCCACCGCGAAGCCCTGAGCATGCACCGTGAATGCTGCCAGTGGGCTGATACCTGCAAGCTCTGCATCAAGCAGAACATTGACTAGCGTGCTTTTTCCTGCCTGAGTAGGGCCGATAATCGTGACCTGCGGGCTATGTTCGGGCAAGCGCTGATTAAGCTCAAGCTTGTCCATGACCGCATCGGCGAGTCGCAATCCGTTGAAATTGTCAGTGAGTAGTCTTGACACATCCTTGTTATGTTCAAGAACTGCACGGTAACGAGCCAGAAGTGGCGCAACCCATTCATTCATGGGTAAATTCATGGGAAGTACTCACTCGACGTGCTCATGGAAAAAATTGGTAGTCAATGACGAGCGCGGTAAACACAAGCATGCCGAGGTAATGGTTGTTCAAAAAGGCCTTGATACAATATTCAGGTTCTCGCGTCCGCGAGATCCACAACTGCCAAGCGATGAAACCGAGCGATAGAGCCAGCCCCAGATAATAGACCGATCCGCGTCCCGCTTGTACACCGAGCCAAAGATGCAAGCCAAGCACTACCAGTTGTAAAATACCCACTATCAAGAGATCGTGGCGTCCGAAAAAGACTGCCGTGGACTTGACTCCTATTTTAAGATCATCCTCTCGATCGGCCATCGCATACAGGGTGTCGTAGGCGACGGCCCACAGAACGGCTGCCGTAAACAGTACCCAGGCCTCTGGTGGCAGGGCGTTCTGAATCGCCGCATAAGCCATTGGCGTTGCAATCGCAAAAGCGGCACCCAGAATAATTTGCGGAAAATGTGTTACCCGCTTGCTGAACGGATAGATGCTCGCCAGTAGTAAGGCGACAAACGACATCATGATTGTCAGCCGATTTGTCATCAGAACCAGTAAAAATGCCAGCCCCATCAAAACGCCGGCGGCCCACAGGGCATCAGCGGGGCGCAAAGCACCTGTCGCCAGCGGGCGATTCCGGGTTCTGGCGACATGGCCATCAATTTCACGATCCGCATAATCATTGATCGCGCAGCCGGCGGAGCGGGTCAGTATGGTGCCGAGAATGAATATCAGTAATGTGCTGACAGGTGGAAAGCCGTCCGCGGCAAACCACAGTGCCATCAATGTCGGCCACAATAGCAGGTAGATTCCGATCGGCCGATTGAGCCGAGTCAGTGCGATGAAATCGGGAAATTTGCTTTTCGTTTCGCTGTTATACACAAGCATATTGTCCACCAAGGTGGTGTCACAGGTATAGTAGCCGGTTGTCACCTTACAGTCGTGTTTTCGAGGAATAATTAATGAGCTCGCCATTTGACTATGACTTGATCGCCATTGGTGGTGGTAGTGGTGGCATTGCCACGGCCAACCGAGCGGGTAGTTACGGTGCTCGTGTCCTGCTCATTGAGGCAAGCGAAAAGATGGGCGGAACCTGTGTCAATCGTGGTTGCGTGCCGAAAAAGGTCATGTGGTATGGCGCGTCTTTGTCGCACGCATTGAACGATGCGCGCAGTTATGGGTTTGATGTATCCGTGAATGGCTTCAGCTGGTCTCAATTGGTCGAAAAGCGCGAAGCCTATATCAGCAATATAAACAAGGCCTACGACAAATACCTCGGTCAAAACAACGTTGAGTCAATCACTGGTTATGCCACATTGGCAGATGCGAACACCGTTGTTGTCGGTGACAAGAAATACACCGCCGAACGCATTGTCATTGCAACCGGCGGTGCCCCCAGTGTGCCGGATATCCCGGGTAAGGAGCTGGCTGTCACTTCAGATGGTTTCTTCGAGTTCACTGAGCAACCCGGCAAGGTGTTGGTGATTGGCGCCGGTTACATAGCGGTTGAACTTGCCGGAATGATGCAGGTCCTGGGTTGTGATGTGACCTTGGCTATTCGTCATGACAAGTTCTTGCGAGGCTTTGAATCATTACTTCAAGATCAACTCATGGAGGAAATGCGTGCTGAAGGTGTAACCATGGAAACTCAATTCACGACAGCTGAACTGCAGCGCAGTAACGGTCGCATTGTGGCGCTTGGCGAAAACGGCAAGCAACTCGACGGTTTCGATGCCGTTGTTTTTGCTGTTGGACGCTCCCCCGCGACACAAGGAATCGGTCTCGATGCTGCTGGGGTTGCGTCTGATAAACGTGGCTATATTCCGGTTGACAAGTACCAGCAAACCAACATTCCAGGTATCTTCGCGATTGGCGATGTCACAGGTCAGGCAGAGTTAACCCCCGTAGCCATCGCAGCAGGCAGGCGATTAGCCGATCGAATCTACAACAAACAGGAAGGCCGACATCTGAACTACGATCTGATCCCGACCGTCGTGTTCAGTCACCCACCTCTGGCAACGGTCGGTATGACAGAAGACCAGGCGCGTGAAGTCCACGGTGATGATGTGAAGGTTTATCAGGCCTCATTCACCGCGATGTACAACGCGTTCACTGAGCACAAGCCTAAAACTGCCATCAAGCTTGTCGTCACCGGCAGTGAGGAGCGGGTGGTTGGCATACACATGATCGGGCTGGCGGTCGATGAAATACTCCAGGGCTTTGCCGTTGCCATGCGAATGGGGGCAACCAAGAGCGACTTTGATGACACGATTGCCCTACACCCGACTAGCTCCGAGGAGCTGGTTACGCTCCGCTGATGCGTTCAACGCCGTGAATTTTGTGATCTGACGCACATCGCAGAGTGTGCAACCATGAGGATCAGATCACGCTGCGCCTACTTCGCCTACGAGGATGATTTAACCGAACCAGTTCACGGCCGCTAAAGGTTGCAATAGGGCCATCGTGGATTGCGATGGTAGGCAAAGGCGGTAGGAGCAAGGGTGCGCGGATGGTAATCGTAGACACACAGGGGACGCGCCAAGCAGGCTTCTCTCTCCTGGAGTTGCTGATCACGATAGGAATTGCGGGAATATTACTCGGCCTCGCTGTGCCCTCTTTTTCATCTTTTCTCAACGACTCAAAAGTATCCGCGGCGACAAACGATCTCGTCTATGCGCTGCAGACAGCCCGATCCGAATCGATCAAGCGTTCAAGCGCCGTGGTTCTGTGTCCCAGCACTAACCCGACGGCAGCAGACCCCTCGTGTGGCGGTGGTTATGGCAATGGTTGGGTTGTATTCGCCGATGACGACTCTAATGGAACGCGCAACGATGGTGAGGAAATCATTCTCCAGGTTGACGCGCAACCCAATGGATTCAGCATCACACCGGATACCGCGTTTGCCAATCGAATTTTTTTCGGTGATACAGGATCCAGCACCAATCCTACGGGTGTGCCCCTGTCTGGTCAGATCGAGATCACCTACGCAGGCAGTGGAGAGGCACGTGATGTCTTTATCGCCGCCAATGGTCGAATCAGTTCACAGGCTCAATGATGCGACAGCTTTCTCAATATAAAAAACAACAACGTGGTGTTGGCATTATCGAGGTTCTGGTGGCCTTGGTGGTGGTATCTCTAGGGGTACTAGGTATGGCCAACCTGCAGCTGAAAGGAATTAAACACAGCAATAGCGGTTACAACCGTTCCAAAGCACTGATGGTGGCTGAGAGTATTACTTCGCGCATGCGCGCCAACCGAGCTGGTGTGCTGGCCGGAAACTATAACAATTATAGTTTTACCTCGGCGCAAAATACGTGCTCAGTCAGGCCCGATCCGTACTGTCAGACCCTGGGCACAACGGCCGCCCAGAGTTGCTCTGTAGCTGAACTTGCTGCCTACGATCTTTTCAGCGCTTCCTGTGGCAACTGGGGTGCAACCGAAAGTGCCAATGGCGGTGTGCAGGATTATCTGCCGCTTGGTGGCACATTGGATGTCAACTGTGACGACGCGACATGCACCGCAACGTCAACGTACACGGTTGCTGTCACTTGGCCGGAATCGCAAAACGCTTCGAATGATGCCGATGCCACACGTCGTGTACAAATCAGGTTCCGACCATGAACAATAAACGTCGCCAAAGTGGTTTATCCCTGATCGAGCTGATGATCGGCATGGTGCTGGGTTTGATCGTTATTGCCGCGGTTATCAATGTCTATACCGGTTCAAGCCGCTCTTCAAAATTTACTACCGGCCTGCAGACCATGCAAGAGAACGGTCGCTACGGCTTGTCGGTGTTGCAACGGGAATTTCGACTAGCTGGCTATTCGCCGACAGGGGATATCGAGACGATCAATCTGGGCGAGAGTTCTGATACAGCTATTACAGTAACAACGACTGCCGCATACGACTGTAACGGACGGGACACCACCGCGGTGGGTGGCATTGCCGAGAACACTTATGAGCTTGATGGTGATCAACTGGTTTGCACGGGCAACGTGACACCAGAAGCCATGCCTGTCGTAGAAGGTGTCGAAGCGTTTCGCGTTTTGTATGGCCTTGATACCGATGGAAATGTGGCAACGGAAGAACCACAGCGGTATGTCCCATATGCTTCAGTATCGGATGTCTCAGAGGTTGCAGCGCTGCGATTTGCCTTGCTCGTCAATTCCGGTACATCGATACGTAGTCGTGTCCGCAACGAAACACACGTTGTGTTGGATCAGGAAGTTACTAGCAGCGATCGTTTTGCCCGCGAAGTCTTTACGACGACCGTAAAGCTACGTAATCGTCGTGAAAACTAGAAACCAAAGAGACGCGAGGGTAGTGATGATAAAGACCAGACAAAAGCAGGAAGGTGTTGCACTGGTGGTGAGCCTCGTGCTCCTGGTCGCGGTGACGATTCTGGGTGTCACGACGTTGTCCGGTACTCGCCTGAATCAAAAAATCACCAGTAACGCACAAAACAAGGCCATTGCCTTTGAGGTTGCCGAGTCTGGTATTGCCGCGGTTTGGCGTCAGGATTACTTGATGGCAGCGATCTCCGATAGCAGCAACGCCTTGAACGATCCGGCTCCACTCCCGAGCCCTGAAGCGGACACGGGCTTGAACAATGATTTTGATTTTGACAACAGTGATGGCAGAACCGATATTCAGGGCGAATTGACCGTTCAGTATTGTGGAGAGGGTCAACCCGTAGGCTCCAGTTTGAACGCTGATAAATCAAATCCCGGAACCGTCGCGGTGTTAATCGACGTAAACAGTAAAACTTCATTGAGCAATTCTGCAACACGAGCAGATCATGTTCAGCGAGCTGCGATTTCAGCCCCCAGTACAGGTCGTACTGGTGCGTGCCCAGCCCGTTAAAGATTCTTCGTTAACAAAGTCTCGGCAAGACTTGGCAAGGATAAAAAATGTTATATCAAAGCAAAAAAGACTCAGGCTTTACGCTAATTGAATTGATGATAACGGTTGCTATTATTGGTATTCTTGTCGCCATAGCGGTACCTAGTTATTCAGCATACTTGAAGGACTCGCGCAGAACAGATGCGATTGTCATGTTGCTTGAAGTTGCCGGAGAGCAAGAACGTTTCTACTCGGAAAACAATGAGTACGCCGAAACGATGGCAGATCTTGGCTATGGCACGGGTACGCAAAACAGTTTTGCGTCGCCGGATGGTCATTACAACGTAACGGTATCGGCTCGAACCGAGCGGACGTACACCCTGACGGCTGCTCCTGTAGCCGGCGGTGCACAAGCCGGCGATGAATGTGGCAATTTCCTGGTAACCAGTACCGGTGGCAAGTCAGTCACGGGTTCCGGGACGAATTGCTGGCAGTAAGGTAAGGCGCAGCCTATCGGGGTTCAGACGATTCCCTGGCTTTCCAGATACTCTTCATAGTTGCCGCGATAATCGGTAATGCCGGTTTCTGACAGTTCCACCACACGGTTGGCCAGTGAGCTGACGAATTCTCGATCGTGGCTGACGAAAATAACGGTACCTTCGTAGAGGTCAACCGCGAGATTCAACGATTCGATTGATTCCATGTCCAAATGGTTTGTGGGCTCGTCAAGGATCATCACATTGGGTGATTGCAGCATCATCTTACCGAACAACAGTCGGCCCTGTTCGCCACCAGAGACCACATTGACAGGCTTGTTGATGTCGTCCTTGCCGAATAATAGCCGGCCAAGAATGCCGCGGATTTCCTGTTCATCGTGTTTCTCGTTGCCCCACTGACTCATCCATTCAAAAATCGGTACGGGTTTGGAAAAATCCTCGGCATGATCCTGTGCGAAGTAGCCAATTTTCGCGTTCTCAGCCCATTTGATCGTTCCCGAAGACGGTTCCAGTGCGCTCGCCAGAAGCCGAACCAGAGTAGTTTTGCCGATACCGTTTGGGCCGATGACAGCAACCTTGTCACCGGCTTCGAGCATCAGATTCATGTTCGTCAGAACTTCCAGACTCTCGTAGGAGTGACAGAGATTCTCCAGCTCCACGGCGTTTCTGAAGAGCTTCTTTTCCATATCAAAACGGATATAAGGATTTTGCCGGCTCGATGGCTTCATCTTTTCGATGGATAGCTTCTCGATCTGTTTCTGTCGAGAAGTTGCCTGACGCGCCTTGGATTTATTCGCCTTGAAGCGCTGTACAAACGCCTGAAGATCGGCGACCTGGGCTTTCTTCTTGGCATTGTCCGCGTACTGACGCTCGCGAGCTTGCGTCGATGCCAGCATGAAGTCGTCATAATTACCGGGATAGATCTTGATCTCGCCATAATCAAGGTCGGCCATGTGGGTACATACGCTATTCAGAAAATGTCGATCATGTGAAATGATGATCATCGTACTGTTTCGTTCGTTAAGCACGCCTTCCAACCAGCGAATCGTGTTGATGTCGAGATTGTTGGTAGGCTCATCGAGCAACAGCAAATCCGGATCAGCAAACAGGGCCTGCACGAGTAGCACTCTGAGTTTGTCTCCCGGCGCGACTTCACTCATCTTCACCGTATGCTGCTCCAACGCAATGGAGGCGCCGAGCAACAGTTCACCGGCACGCGCTTCTGCGGAATAGCCGTCTAACTCGGCGAACTGAACTTCAAGTTCCGCCACTCGCATGCCATCGTCTTCGCTCATGTCAGGCATCGCATAAATGCGATCGCGTTCTTCCTTGATGGTCCAGAGCTCCTGATGCCCCATGATGACAGTGTCCAGAACCGTGAATTCTTCGTAGCCGAATTGATCCTGCTTGAGCGTCGCCATGCGGACATCGGGCAACAAGGTGACCGTGCCTGACGTCGACTCGAGATCGCCACCGAGAATTTTCATGAAGGTAGACTTGCCACTGCCGTTGGCACCGATCAAGCCATAGCGATTACCTTCGCCAAACTTGATGGAGACGTTTTCGAACAGGGGTTTGGCACCAAACTGGATGGTGAGATTTGCTGTAGATATCACTTGAGTGTTACTGCCGAGACAGACAAAGTCGAGCATTGTATCCTACCCATCCCGCCTGATAATCTTCTGACTGGCAAAATGCCCGTGCGTCAAGGTCTCTTACCGGGGGTACTGGGCATTGTCGCGTTCGCGTTGACTTTGCCGTTTACACGAATAGCTGTGCTCGAATCGAGTCCGCTGGATGTGTTTACCCTGCGTCTTTTCATCGCGTCAGCAGTGGCGACCCTCGTGCTGTGGCTGGCGAGAACACCGTTTCCACCACGCGAAACATGGCCTGCACTCGGCTTCGTTGTTTTCGGTGTGGTTTTCGGATTTCCACTGTTTACTTCTCTGGCCATGAACAGCGAAGCCTCAGCGCATGGCGGGGTCGTGCTCGGCATCCTGCCGCTGGCAACGGCCGTCGTTGCCGCTCTTGTGCATAAGGAAAGACCAACAGCCACATTTTGGGCGACGGCATTGATTGGCAGCGCTCTGGTCGTGATTTTCTCGCTGATAGGTGGCGCAAGCAGTGGCATCAGCCCTGGTGATATCTATCTTTTTCTGGCCATAGCATCCGCTAGCGTCGGCTACGCCGCAGGCGGTGGTCTGTCTCGAAAATTGCCAGCCTGGCAGGTAATCAGTTGGGCACTGGCGCTATGCCTACCAGTCGGATTGTTACTGCTGCCTACCGTGGACTTTGTCAAGTTGCGCCAGGTGGATTCAGCGATATTGCTCACAGGGTCTCTGCTATACCTTGGCCTCGTTAGTCAGTATGGTGGCTTTCTACTGTGGTATCGGGCATTGGCGCTCGATGGTGTCGCCCGCGCCAGCCAGATTCAGTTATTGCAACCATTCCTGACCCTTGTGGGTGCCTGGTTGTTGGTGGACGAAATAATTGATGCCACCACTGTCGTCTTTGCTGTTCTTATCTTGCTGACCGTCGTGATATCTCGACACGTCAGGATTATTCGCCCGTCATGACGATGCAAGGCAGCTTCTACTACGCGTTGGCCGTGCTCATATGGGGTTCGACCTGGTTTGCGATTCGATTTCAGCTTGGCGTGGTTGATGAGTCGGTATCGCTGGTTTACCGCTTTGGGCTGGCCGCTGTATTGCTATTGGGCTGGTGCCTGATCAGAGGCTTCTCACTGCGGTTCCGATGGCGCGATCATATCGCCATGGCAGCGCAAGGTGCCTGCCTGTTCAGTATCAACTACCTGCTTTTCTACTGGTGTACCGGTGTCATCACGTCCGGGCTGGTGGCGGTCATTTTCTCAACCGTCATTGTGATGAATATCATTAACGGTGCGGTGTTTCTGAAACGCGGTATCAATCCGCTTGTGTTGCTGGCTGCAGTCATTGGGCTTATCGGCATCGTGATGGTGTTTTGGGAAGAGATCAGTAGCACTCAAGGCGCGCGACAAGACGATGTACTGCTTGGACTTGGTATCGGCCTGGTCGCAACCTATTTCGCCTCTCTCGGCAACATTCTGTCTGCGCGTAATCAGGCCGCCGGTTTGCCAGTCATGCAAAGCAATGCAATTGGCATGGCCTACGGGGCGATACTGATGACGTTCTACGCCGTGATCACAGGCGCTGGCTTCACCATGGATTGGTCTTTGCCGTATCTCGGGTCGCTCGTCTATCTGAGTGTGTTTGGTTCGATTATCGCGTTCGGCGCCTACCTGACCTTGGTCGGGCAGATCGGTGCAGATCGCGCTGCGTATGCCACGGTGTTGTTTCCTATCGTGGCGCTGTTGATCAGCAGTATATTTGAAGGCTTTGAGTGGACGGCACTCTCATTGGCAGGTATGGCACTGGTGCTAGCCGGCAACGTATTGATTGTTGGGCGTAAAACCCTGTTACGTTGAAAATCGGTACTTCGGTTACGGGCTGGACACCGTTCGTACCCAGCCCGTTTGCCATTAGTCTTTCAAAATGAAAGAGACTTTCATGGTGACGCGATACTCAGAGATCTTGCCGTCATCGACTACAGCCTTCTGTTCCTTGATCCAGACGCTCTTGACGTTTTTCAGGGATTTGTTGGCTCGCTTGACACCTTGCTCTACGGCATCGTCGAATCCCTTCGAAGAAGAGGCAATAATTTCGGTAACTTTTGCTACTGACATCGTTTTTTCCTTTTTGGATGATAAGGTTCGGAACTGCTAACTTCAGTCTCAGTGTACTTGATACTAAAGACCATCAACGTTCCTGTGAGGATGCTCGACCATGGATATGCCCTTCACGGCACGGCCGTTCGATTTTGATCAAGTCATCTCGCGTAAGGATACCGCGAGTTTGAAATGGGATAAATACCGGAATCAGGATATCTTGCCGTTCTGGGTAGCTGATATGGACTTCGAAATGGCTCCTGTCATCCAACAGTCACTTATTAAGCGCTTGAAACACCCGGTACTCGGTTACACCGTGGCCCCCGATGGTCTGGTTGAAGCCGTCGAAAAACATCTTGTTGACGAGTATCGCTGGTCAATCGACCCAGATTGGGTGGTATGGCTTCCAGGTGTGGTGGCGGGAATGGCGGCGAGCTGTCGTGCCTATTGCCGGGACGGCGGAGAGATACTGGTCAATCCACCCGTTTATCACCATTTCTATGATTCGCATTTGTCGGATCGGCAATCACTGACAAAAGTGCCGTTGCATAAGGTTGGAGGTCGATGGACTTATGACATCGATGCGATGGAGCAAGCCATCAATGCGAATACAAAATTATTCCTCATGTGTTCGCCACACAACCCAACCGGTACCGTGTTCACAAGAGAGGAGCTTAACGAGGTCGTCGCATTGTGCAGGCAACATGGGGTCGTGATTATCTCTGACGAAATCCATTGCGACCTGGTGATCGATCCCGATGCGCAACATGTGCCCACTGCCATGGCTGTACCTGATTATGCCGATCGTATGGTCACATTGATGAGTGGGAGTAAAACCTGGAATATCGCCGGCCTGAATTGTTCGTTTGCCATTATCAGCGATGCGGAGTTACGCGAAAAATTTCGTGCTGCCTGTCAGTCGATTGTACCTTTGGTTCCGCCATTGGCTTTTGAAGCAACCCGTACAGCCTATGCTGAGGGCGGACCGTGGAGACAAGAACTACTGCGCTATCTTGCGGGAAATTACGATTACCTGAAACAGGAATTCTCAACAATAAAAGGAATGAAGCTCGAACCCATGCAGGCGACGTATCTCGCCTGGATCGACGCAACGGCGCTAGCGCTTGATGACACGCAAGGCTTTCTCGAAAAGCACGGTGTTGGTTTATCAGGTGGGGAACAGTTTGGCCAGGCTCAGTTTGTTCGGCTCAATTTTGCTTGCCCGCGTGCAACGCTTGAGCAAGGTGTGTCACGTATTCGCAAGGCTGTTGCGAGTCTTTAGAAATCTATCGGGAATCTGGCAGTTTCAGGCTGCCATCGTCAATGGCCTTGATCAGATTCATGGTCATGCGCGCTGAAGCACCCCACAAGACTTCACCGTCATAGGGTTCGTAGACAATGATGGGATGTCGTCTTGCGGTGTCCGGATCCAGCTCATCGCGGCTACGTAATGTGAAGTTGTCACGTTGAGCCAGCCATCGAAGCGGAATCGTGAATGCCCGCGACACTTCACTTTGCTGCAAGGTCAGTGGTAACGGCCATTCAACATTACCGACAACTGGCGTTACCTTGTAGTAGCTGATAGTGGTGTAGTCATACAGCCGTCCCAGCAGGCTGACATTGTTTCGATGCAAGCCGATCTCCTCGTGTGCCTCACGCAAGGCTGTGTCTTCGGCGCTGGTGTCCTCGGGATCCTTGCGTCCGCCGGGAAAGGCGACCTGACCACTGTGCCGGTCCTGGTCGTTACTGGCACGCCTGATAAAGAGCAGTTGCCATGTCGCATCGTGCCAGACAAGGGGCATCAGCACAGCGGCTTCACGCAGGGGTTTGGCGGGAAGGTGATCTGGCGGGATGTCGGAGTCCTTGTGCAGGCCCTCGTCACCTTGTACCGTCAATTTACCGAGTTTGTCATGCATCAGTTCAGTATAGTGTGCGCTGTTGCAGCCGATGAGTAGTCAAGAGAAGAAACATGCATATCGATCTGGCCAGTCTCAGTCCCCTGGAAATCTATGCGGCCATGACACAAACAATTGTGCCGCGTCCGGTCGCCTGGATACTGACAGAAAATGAAAACGCCAGTTTCAATCTGGCGCCATATTCCTATTTCAACGCCATCAGCAGTGCGCCGCCGATGGGGATTGTGTCCGTAACCATCGCTCCTGATCGCGATATCAAGGATACGCGTCTTAATCTCGAAACTCGCGGCGACTGCGTCATTCATATTGCCCACAAGGAGATGGCAGCGGCAATGACCGCGTCGTCTGCGTCGATCGATCGTGATGTGTCAGAGGTGACCGAAGTTGGACTTGAGACGGTGGATATGCCGGGCTCTCGATTGCCGAGGCTAAAGGATGCGCGGGTGGCTTATGCCGGCAAGCTTGTCGATACCAAGATGATCAACCGCCAATGGCTTGCCTTTATTGAATTCTCGGATATCTATATCGCCGATGATATTGTCAGCGAAGATATCAAGGGGCGGCTCAAGGTTGATGCGGCGAAGCTGGATCCGATCGGGCGTCTGGGTGGTGGCGAATATGTCACTGCCGGTGAAGTTATTTATATTGAGCGTCCCGCTTGAAGAGCTCCCGCACAATCAGGCTTGGTATGCTTGTACTGGCAGTTTTTTTCTTGTTCCTGATGTGGTCCTTCCTGCCGCTGGCTGCGTGGATCGAGGGGTTTCGAGAGTGGATCATCAATCTCGGACTGGTGGGGATTGTTGCCTTTGTTGTCGCGTATGTTTTTTTAACCGTGGTGCTCGGTCCGGCTACGGCGTTGACCTTGACCGCAGGTCTTGCCTATGGTTTCTGGGGGTTCCCTTTGGTCGTGATATCGGCAACGCTGGCAGCTTCAGTGGCTTTTTTATTGGGGCGTTATCTTGCGCATCAACGCGTGCTCGACATGATCGAGCGAGACTCGCGGATGAAATCATTGCATCAGGCCTTCAGTGATGAAGGTTGGCGTGTAGTGATATTGCTGCGCCTGAGCCCATTGATTCCCTACGGCATGCAGAATTACTTGTTTTCTGTCACCAATATCGGGTTTCTGCCTTATGTGGTCGCCACCTTGTTAGGCATCATGCCTGCTACTGCCTTGTATGTTTATATCGGCTCACTTGGTGCTAGTGCCAGTGGTGAAGGTGGGTTCTTGAAATGGACGTTGATCATCGGCGGTTTGATTGCGACGGCGGTTGTTGCCTGGCTGATTGGCAAGCGAGCGCAACTAGTGTTGGCGCGTCATGAGCAGGGGAAGAACTGACTCTCATCAAGGTGCTCAAGCAGTGCGTTTTTGCAGAACTTCATCATACGTTTTTCATCGGCTATTGGATATGTCACAAGACCATCGTCGCGTTGTTCGGTGTTGCTTGCCAATAGCATTGATTTTGGGTAAAGCTGCACAAGCTTTTTATGAAAGCCTTTTGGTAATCTGAATACGCCGAGGCTGGCGGAATGGACGGCACTTGCGTCTATTGCTGCAAATATTTCTTCAAAGAATTGACCATAAACTTCGTCGAAGTTGTCAGCGTAGAGCAGGGGGTCAAAACGCAGGCCGATTTCCCAGCCGGCTTGCTGTAATTTTTTAAGTGATTCGAGACGTCGCTCGAGTGTTGGTGCCTGATGTTCTTCAGCTGCGGAGATTTTCGCTGGTGACAAACTGTAGGCAACCACAACATTGGCCAGGGGCTTGCGCATCAGAAGTGGACGTATCTGGGTGCTTTTTGTGCGCAGCTCCAGATGCGCGTTTGGTGTGTGCGCAAAAAAATCGAGACATTCGTCGGTGAAGCCTGTGACGGGGTCAAGTGCCAGTGAGTCGCAGTCATAACCGGAAAAGAACCAACTCGGCTCGGTCGATTCATCCGTAATTGATTTGATGTCAGAAAAAAAATCGTTTGTATTGACGAACACTACATAGTTGGCCGAACGATACATTCCTTGCAAGAAGCAGTAACGGCAATCGTAGATGCAATTGAGCATATGCGAGAAGTAAAAATTTCGATTACCACCGATGTGATAGCCAGAGGGTGTTGGCAAGGCACGTTTGCCCGACTTCTCAGCCAGTATCAACGCGGGGTGTTGCTTTTGTTCGCGAAAATTCTGGTTTGTCGCATTGAACACATCGGAATAGCGCTCGACAGTGATGCTGCGTGCGTGGGGGAATCGTGCAAGTATGGATAGTGTGCGTGCATGTTTCAGCACGCGTTTTTCGATATAGATCGTATCGATCATGAGTTCAGTATTTTGTGCCGATACTGTTGATTTGCCGTGTCAGACAGGATTTGATATCGCGGGCGTTCTGCAGCATGGCAAGATCGGAAGTGAGCGGCAGTTTGTCACTCAAGGCGTTATAACGTTGCAGCAATCGCTTGATGCTATACGTATCGCTGACACTGATGCGTATGCCTGATGACAATTCATTGATCAGTTGCTCGATTTTCTGTTCAGTCTGCTTATCTGATTCAGGGCTGGATTGGTAATGATCTATCAGTGTTGATACTGGATCAATACACTGACTAATCAACTCGGTCACGGAGTCCTTGGTGATATCGGCAATATCCGTGCTTGCATTGTCCGAGATCGATTTGAGGCATTGGATACGCGTGTTGTCGAGATAACTGGATGCTGCAGTCAAAACGCCAGAGGCTTCCATATCGAAGGCTACATCGCTTTGATAACCCCGGGATGGTTTTTCAAGTGTGTGAATGGCAATAGTGCTTATATCCGGGAGTAATCTTGCCGCTGGCAGGTGTGGATACCACTGTTTTTCGGTAGCCTTGTCAATGACGCTGTTGGCGAGATAACGTGTCCCAAGCTCGGCTGTACCGCCAGCGATGCCGATGTTGATCAAGGCATCAATACGATTGTCGCCCTGCAAACTTGCTGCGACCGCGGCGGCGGCTTTCAATTTGCCGATTCCGGTCTCTATCAGGCAGACGGAATCGCCGGCGTAATATCGGATGCCGCGAATTCTCTGGCGGCTGAGTTTGAAATGGTCAATCAGAGGCCTGGATTCGGCAGGAAGTGCGGTACACAGGCACACGATGTTCATCAGGGTATTATACCGGCTGTATAGCGATGGAGAGTGTCATGTTGATTTCAAACCTCGAGTTTCTGCCCGGGCGTAAGGTAGTGAAGCATCTTGGCCTGGTTCAAGGGAGTTCGGTGAGATCCAAGCATGTCGGTCGTGATATTGCGGCGAGTCTGAAAAACCTGTTTGGTGGCGAATTAAGAGGCTACACGGAGCTCCTGTCTGATTCTCGTGATGAGGCGACGGAGCGACTGGTAAAACAGGCTGAGAGTATCGGCGCCAATGCGGTACTCAACATTCGCTACAGTACCTCAAGCATCGCCTCTGGTGCTGCCGAGATATTTGTCTACGGCACGGCAGTTGAGTTGGAAGATGTTTGAGGTGCTCTTCCAAGGCATTGGTGTATTGATATTGCTGATCCTCGGCTATGTTTTTGGACGAATTGCCGAGCGGCGACACTTGAAGCGGCTTATAAAACGCGAACAGGAATCCAATTCTTTGCCGGCTATCGCCAGCCGACATCCCCCGGACGATGAACGCTACGATCTGAAACTGGTGAGCGGCAATGTCGTGATCGCATCGGACTACTTCAAGTCGTTTATGGCAGGCATGATCAGTCTCTTCGGCGGACGTGTCACACCGTTTGAATCGATGCTGGATCGCGCGCGACGCGAAGCGGTCCTGCGTATGAAGGATAAAGCGAAAACCAGCAATGCGCGTTATGTGTTCAATGTGAAGTTTGAAACTACCCGCGTGCTGGTAGGACAGCGAGGTGCGTTGGAAGTGATGGCTTATGGGACCGCATTGATTCCGGCAAAACAAACGGACTTCTGAGCGTGGGGTTCGAGAATCGTCAAATTGCCGAAGACATCAATGTCACCAAGGTGCACCCGTTGAAGCAATTCATGCAGCTGCTGATTGCGACGGTCATTCTGATTGTGGTGCTGGTAGTCGTTCTTCAGATCTCTGGCGCGTGGCTGGCGAAACGTATTCCGTTTTCCTTTGAGGTACAGGTTATGGATACGCTTGATATCGAATTTGGTGATGCGCCGCCGGACTCTGACATGCGACAGTACTTGAATGCGTTGGGAAAAAGGCTTGCAGTGGCCATGGAGCTTCCTGAGGGGATGACAACAAATATTCATTATTCGACTGAAGCGGTGTTCAATGCGTTTGCAACAGTAGGCGGTAATCTCATGTTTTATCGTGGTCTTCTGGAGGAGCTTCCGCATGAGAATGCCTTGGCAATGGTATTGGCACACGAGATAGCCCATGTGCATCATCGTGATCCGATCGCAGGACTTGGGGGTGGGGTGGCCAGTTCTGTCGCGTTAATCGCATTGGCTGGTCAGTCAGGGACAGGGCCTGCGGGCAAGGTACTGAATAACGCCGGGGTGCTTACCAGTATTCAATTCACGCGGCGTATGGAGCAGGCGGCTGATACCGCCGCGATCGCGGCAGTCAATCGCATCTACGGGCATGTCAATGGGGCCGACATGTTGTTTCATGTGCTGAACCGCAAGGGCGCGAGTGGCAGGGACGTCCCCGAGGCGCTTAGGCGTTTTACCGAAACGCATCCCGCACTTGAGGACAGAATTGACGCTATAGCAGCCAGGGTTTCCGCAGAGGGTTGGGACAGTAGTGGTGAGCTGACGCCGCTACCTGAAAATTTCAAGACATGGTTGCAGGGGAATTAAGCCATCGATCGATCAGCAAGCGTGCAATTGAATCGGGTCGTGGTAGTTGAAATTCATATCGCTCGTCTCCCCAATTGCCAAACGTCTTGAGTTCTTCACGCGTGAACCATCGGGCATCGGCAAGTTCGCTGGGGTCGATCTTGATGGTGCTGGTGGTGGCGACCGCCTGAAATCCCAGCATGATTGAACGCGGGAAGGGCCAGGGTTGTGAGGCGATATAGCGTACATCTTCCGTTTCTATTGCTGCTTCCTCGAAGACTTCGCGTTGTACCGCCTGCTCGAGCGATTCTCCTGGTTCTACAAAGCCTGCCAATGTCGAGAACACACCAACGGGCCAGTTTGCGTTACGCCCCAGCAGACAGGCTTCGTGACCGTCCTCTGGCACTCGAGTGACCAGCATGATGACGGCTGGATCGGTTCGCGGAAAGCTGTTGTAGCCGCAAGACTCGTTCGTGCAATGTCGTATATGGCCACCCATTTTACTAATCAATGGGTGGCCACAACGGTGGCAGAAGTTCGTGTTGCCTTGCCAATAGACAAGACCTCGGGCATAAGCGAGCAGAGCGCTATCTTGTGCCGGCAGTGTAGGGCCGACGATGCGGAGGTCGACGAATTCTGCGGCCAGGGGGGTGCCTTTGATAGTTGTTGCAGCGCGGGTAATAGCTTCGCGTTCAGGTTCTTCGAGATGCGCCGTATCGATGGCAAAGTATGCGACGTCGTTGTTAAGTCCGAGGAATATCGGATCCTCATCTTTTATGACTTCTGCCGCGCTTAGCGTCGCGATTTGTGGGTGCTCTTTGCCAACTTCGCTGCTGACCAGTGCTGTGCCTTGCCAGATCGGAACCAGTCTGGTTGTTGCCTTTCGCCGCAACACGACAAGTGCTTCCTGATCCTTGCGCAGATGATCAGCGCGATCAAATGCGTCGTGCGTATAGAACATAACGGGAGTCCAACAGAGTCTAAACTTGTCGTATGAGTATACGTGTGCCTGTCTATACTGGTCTCATGAGTCGAATCCCGGAACCATCCCGGATGGTGGGATCAGACCGGTTACCCCGGAGTGGCAATGGCAGACGTTGGCGAAATCGATGTCCCGAGGAGTGAGCAGGCGTGAAAATTGAGTCGCTGGAAACCTTTGTTGTCGGTAACCCACCGCCATACTACGGTGGGCGTTACTTCATTTTTGTAAAACTTCGCACGCAATGCGGTATTGAGGGTATTGGAGAGGTTTATACCGCGACTTTCAGCCCGAAGGTTGTCGTGGCCATGATAGAAGATGTGTTTGAGCATCACTTTGTCGATGCCGATCCGTTTCATATCGAGAAACTATGGCGTGCTGTTTATGGCCGTGGGTACACGCTGCGTCCTGACATCTCATTGATGAGTGTGCTGAGCGGGCTTGAAACTGCCTGTTGGGATATTGTGGGCAAATCAGTGGACAAACCGGTGTATGAACTGCTCGGTGGTCGAGTGCATGATCGTTTGCGCAGTTACACGTATATCTATCCGCGTGAGGGTGAGGATGAATCGGTTTACAGTGACCCGGACCTCGCCGCTGAACGAGCACTCGAATATGTCGAACTTGGGTTTACTGCGTTAAAGTTTGATCCGGCGGGTGTGTATACCGTGTACGACGGTCATCAACCTTCACTGGCTGATCTTGATAGATCAGAGAAATTCGTCAAGACATTGAGAAAAGCGGTGGGTAACCGGGCTGATCTGCTTTTTGGTACTCACGGCCAGTTCACGACATCTGGTGCCATTCGTCTTGCGAAACGCATCGAGTCCAGTGATCCCTTGTGGTTCGAGGAACCAACACCGCCTGAAAACGCCCGTGAGATGGCGAGAGTCGCGCGACAGACATCCATTCCCATTGCCACTGGTGAGCGATTGACCACCAAATATGAATTTGCGCGTGTGCTTGAAGAGCAGGCTGCATCCATTCTGCAGATGGCCCTCGGGCGAGTCGGCGGCTTGCTCGAAGCGAAAAAAATTGCCGGTATGGCGGAGACTTACTATGCGCAAATTGCTCCGCATCTGTACTGTGGCCCCGTCGAAGGAGCTGCCAATGTGCAATTGGCCACGTGTACGCCTAATTTTCTGATTCTTGAGAGTATCGAGACCTGGGGTGGTTTTCACGCAGAGATTTTGCAATCGCCCATGCGTTGGGAGGAAGGTTATGTCATTCCTCCGACAGAGCCGGGTATTGGTGTTGAACTCGATGAAGTCGTCGCACGCGCAAATCCGTATACCGGGTCGGCCTTACATCTTGAAATGAGTGAAAAAGTCATTTTGCCTGACTGAATCTGGCTTTCACCAGCGCAACATTCAATGATCGTAATTCGCGTTTGATTGTTTTCAATATGGGCTTATTTTGCGCGTTGTCATTTTCGCTGAACCGCACTGCGGTAAACGCTTGCTGCAATTGCCGCAAACGGTGTGCCTGGGTCGGATGCGCGTTGGCCACTCGTGTCAGGAATTCTTCCGGGGTCTCTGCGTTATTGCGAACGATTCCTCGACGTTCCAGCAGGCGACATAATCGTGCCCAGGCCTTTTCTGTTTCGGTCAGTTTTGCAGTCGCTAGGGCTGGTAAGCCAATCACGGCAAAGGACCAAAGCGCTGCAGCCAAGCTGATAACTGCGGCGATCTGCCAAAGTGCGGGTTTCCCCAATCCGAGTTTCTTTAATAAATTCGCTTGTGATTCGTTGTCGAAATTAACCACAAGACGTTGCCACTGATGATTCATCGCATCCCAGTGCAAATTCATGTCCTTGATCCAGCCACCATTTAATCGCGCCATTCGAGGAAGCGCATCGCCTGCCGGCAATGCTGACGCAACTCCTTGTTCGACACGGGTTGGCGCTACTGCGGCAGTCGGATCATAGCGTCGCCATGCGCCATCAATATAGGCCTCGGCCCAGGCGTGTGCATCGGACTGGCGAACGATCATGTAGTCCTCATTCATCTCACCGCCCTGATAGCCTGTCACGATACGGGAGTGAATGCCGGCACTTCGCATCATCACGACAAAGGCGGCCGCATAGTGTTCGCAGAAACCGGAGAGAGTCTGGAACATGAATTCGTCAACGGGTGCATCACCGAGTAATTGAGGCTTGAGTGTGTAGTGGAACGGATTTTCGTTGAAATGATTTAGTACATTCTGTGCAAACGTTGCGTCGGAACCCGCTTGCTGGCGCATTTCACGAGCGAGAGCTGTCGTTTTTGGATTCTTGCCAGCCAATTGCAGGTTGTCAATGGATGGTCTTCGCAGCGGCACCAGTTGATTGCTCAGACTTGAACTCTGACGGTATCTTATGACCTGGCTTACCGTATCCTCGCTGATCAATTGTCCATCTGCCAACAAGCGTGCGATGATTTTGTCTTGATTGTCATTGATACTGTCGTCGCTAGATCCCGTCTGCGGTAATGACACAGGATTATCAAGTGCAAACAACCAGCGTTGCTTGTGTGGTTGCAATGTCACTGTGTAATGCACCAGATCTGACGGCTCAATATTGTTTTGCTCAAGATTGGCTGAGCGATGGGCGTTTATCGGTACTTCAGTGGCGCGCTTTCCCTGCGACCAACGTTTGCCGTCAAAATTGTTCAGAACCGGCCCACGCCAGTAACGCAAGGCATTCGGTGGTGGTGATTCATCGAAATCAACGCGAAAGGCTACAGCAGGTGACTGAATAAGGTTTGCGATTGAACCAGGGTCCATGGTGTCGGATAGTCCTGTCGTTGCCATCGCATCTTCAGGTAAAGACCATAATGGTCCGGGCAGACGAGGGAAAACCATGAATAACAGCGCGGCTAATGGCGCACCTTGCAATAGCAGTTTGCCGATGAGTTTGATCTGTGTCTTGCTGGCAACAGGATTATGCGGGTCTCTCAGTATGGTCAGTGCATGCCCAAGCGCGACAACGGCTGGCAAGGTGACCAGGGCGGACAGGATGCTTTGTGAGTAGAAATATTGCGTGAGCAAAAGAAAGGCTGCAAGGCAGAGTAGTAACGTGGCATCGCTCGGGCGTTTGAGTTCAGCACTTTTGGCCGCGACAAGCAGGAACAGAAAGGCGACCGATGGATCACGACCGAGAAAGTAGCCGTATTGCAGTCTGATGATTATTGCTGCTGCAATGGCGACGGCAGTAATTGCTAGCGGTGACAGCAAGCGCTTGAGATATGATTTGTCCGGATATCGCAATGCCGCAAAGCGAGTGGCCACAATGCTTGCGCCAAGTAAACTTACCCATAGTGGCAGGTGCAGAACATGGGGGAGTTGCACGAGGAATAAAAGCGCGATCAACGCTTTGACGGTGCGCGCGTCCAGTTCCCCGGAAGTATTCATTGTGGCTGCCCGTGCAAGGCGAGCGCGGTTAGTGCCTTTTTTTGTTGTTCAGGCCCGTGATTGAACTCGAGTTCTTCGGCAGGTAGTCTGAGCGCGTAGTCGGCATTGCCCGATTCTGCTTTCAACACCCACGCGGCAATGCGTGATAGTTGCTCTTCCAGCGTGCCGGCACGTGCTTGTTCGAGCGAAAACTCGGTGCGCGCGTGACCTGCCTCGGCGTCGAATGTTCGGACCTTCAGGCCCAGACCTCTTGCGGCTGATTTCCAGGCGATAGAACCGATTGTGTCGCCGGGCTGGTAGTCACGAAGTCCGGAAACATCGCCCTGCCTCGCCTGGGTTTGCTGCTTGCCGTCGGCATCACTCAACACACTGGGTAATTCTGGCGGATCGGATTCTGGTTCCGGATAGACTATGCCTTTGATATCGGCATGCAGATAGCTCCAGCCGCTCCACAGCCCGAGTGGCCAGTCGCTTTGCAGTGTCAGTCTTCCCAGCGCTTGATAGCCGCGCTTGATGGTTTTGGAATTGATGGTTACGGCAATCGAATCGCGGGAGGGAACTGCGAGATTGTCACTTCTATTGTTCGCGGTTATCAGATTCAGACCGTGGCGATCGGTGCTGCTGGGGTTGTGCACGTTTAGGTAGAACGGTAGTCTGTCTCCCGCGAAGGCGTCCCCTCCACTCATGTGCTGAACGACGATGCCGGACAAGTTTTTGTAAGTATGAAGCAGGGTCGCTGCAAACAATCCAGTCAACAGAAAGCATAAGGCATAGCCAAGGCTTAACGCATAATTGATGGATGCAATCAGCATCAGTAGCAAAGCTGCAAGGAACGCCCAGCCGCGACGTGTTGGCAGGATATATATACGTTGATGTTCTACCGTATGTGGCAGTTGATCAAGCGGTCGCGTCCTGAACAGACGTTGCCAGATATTCGACAGGGTGTTCATGTGAAGAGCACCGATGCTCAGGGCATTGGAACCTGGTCAAGAATGTCTTTCGCCAATACATGGCCGCTACCGACACGTCCTGTCAGTCGATGTCCACTCATGGCCGGAAAAACGGCTCTGACGTCGTCGGGCAGAACATGACTTCTGCCAGCAAGAAACGCATAGGCTCGTACCAGTCGCACCAGATTCAATCCCGCTCTTGGGCTCAAGCCGGTACCTTGATGAACCACGCCTTCGCGTGTGATGGACAGCAGCGCCTGGATGTAATCGAAGATGGGTGCGGCGATATGAATCTGTTCGGCGGCATTGGACCAGGACTTAACCTGGTCAGGATCTGTCAAAGCTGACAGGTCTGAAAGACTGTTACGGCGATCGCCATGTTCCAGCAGCTCGCGTTCGATTTTTTTGTCGGGGTAGCCAATTTCAATACCGACAAGAAAGCGGTCGAGTTGCGACTCGGGCAAAGGGAAAGCGCCAAGTTGATCAGCAGGGTTTTGCGTTGCTATTACAAAGAAGTCGTCGCTCAGTGGATAGGTTTGGCCATCGACAGATATCTGGCGTTCCTCCATCGCTTCCAACAGTGCGCTTTGCGCCTTCGGCGGAGCTCGGTTGATTTCATCGGCGAGCAATATGGATGTGAACACCGGGCCAGGTTTGAATTCGAAATCCTGTGTGGTTGTATTGAAGATCGACGCGCCGACGACATCAGCGGGTAACAGATCGCTGGTGAACTGAACCCGTGTCCAAGGGATGCCGAGCACCGCGCCCAGGGCTTGCGCCAAAGTTGTCTTGCCGACACCCGGTACGTCCTCGATCAGCAGGTGACCACGGGCGATCAGGCAGCTTAGCGCCAGAGTCACCTGCTCTTGTTTACCGAGCAGGATTTGTTCAAGGGCACTCTGTGCTTTTGTAACGGAGTGGGTGGTCCCGGTTGGCAGGGTGCGAACGTCGGCGGCGGCTGTTTGAATCATACTATGGGTTATCGGCGGTTCGAGCCGTGACTCCTGCGTGTATGGGCCCTGGCATCGGTGTATTTCGTTTACTGGCGCGGAATCTGTGAGCAAGGCCTCAATTTCTATCCAGCAGTATCGCTGGTCGTGCGGTTGGTGTTGCCCTCAGGTAGGCGATCAATCTTCAAAAATGCTTATGAATAAATCCTGACCATCAATCACCAGACAAGTTGCTTTTTGTGTGTGGTTCCGAACTGCCCGCGGGCTGTCGCTGCGCGGTATGAAGATGGCGCCCCGAAAATCGATTAACGACCTGGATACCCCGCTTTTGCTGGGTGGATCGAGCGGACTACCAATTTGGCCGGGCAGGAAAAAGCCCTGCCGGAGTGACCACCGGTATTTATGGCGCTCAACCGACGTGTTGAATGATCAGTCAAGAACATGATGTGGTGGTTGCGGGGTTCGTCGGACGATATCAGGACCGAAACCGCGACTAATTCCATGCCCTTCGCCATTGTTGGTTCAGGCGGTGGCCGGCGATGCATGCTTGTACGCGCGACTGGTAGATCCTTTGACGATGAGACTCATAATCAGGGCCCTATTGCCAGTGCAGGTATGAGAAGGCGTAGTGCAAGCGCTGTTGTTATACTGGACTCGATCTCCTGAACCTGTTAAAGCGCTTTCATGCGTGTGAAAAATTTTCTTAAATCATCGTCACACCAGCACAAGGATCCGACGGTGCGCCGCGAAAGCCTTGATGAGCTGGATGCGGCCAATAGCGAAGCTCAGACCATCATTATCGAGCTCGCCGCCAATGATCCGGATGTCACGGTCAGAACAGCCGCTATTGCCAAGCTGACTGACCTTGCCATACTTCGTGAATTGCTTGATGCCAATGGCGACAGCGCCGAGGCCATTCGCGCGGCGACAGAGTCTCGCTTGTCAGCACTACTGGAGCAGGAAGCCGTTAGTGATATCGCGGTGCGTGCCTTGTTGGCCTCGCATGCGCAGAGACTGGCTGTTTCAATTGCTTCCTGCAGCGCTGTTAAAGCCCAGCGGGAGATGGCACTCGATGCAATTAGTGAAGAATCATCATTTCTTGATGTCGTTCAGCAGACACGCTCACATGATACGCGTCTCGCTGCGGCCAGTCGTCTGATGCAACACGATACGATTCGAGCTGCTCTGACCGCTGTTCGTTCACGTGACAAGGTAGTCGCAAAGCAATTGCAGCAACGTCTCGATGAGGAAGCTGCACTCGAAGCTGCGCGTATCGCAGCCACGCATGCGGTTGGTGCTGCGCTCAAATCAGCTGAAGAATTGTCTGAATCGGTTTGGTCGCCGCAATTCAAGGGGCGATATCAGGCTTTGGAACAACGGTGGAAGGCGTTTGATGGTGCCGACACTGCCGATAATGATCGTTCGTTTTCCGCTGCAATGGAAAAGGCTGGCAAAGTGCTCCTGGAACACGAAGAAAAAGTGGCCCATGAAGCGAAAGCAGATGAAGCCCGTTCTTCTGTCACCGCAGATCGTGAAGAGTCCGTGGAAGGCGTGTTGCCAGTTGTTGTAGAACAAAGTGCTGAGCTTAAAGAGGTGATAAAAAAGCTTGGTAGCAGCGATATAAACGGCTTGTCGTCCAGCCTCGAGGCACTCAAGGAAGAGATGACCGGTTTGCCGGCTGACGCAAGCAAGCTGGTTCAGCATGCCGAAGCTGTTGCGGTGTTGTTCAACCCGCCGTTCGAGATGCAAAAAGCCCGGCCTGGCGCTTTGAAACAGCGAACGAAGCGTGTTGAAGCCTTGCTTGATACCGAGACTCTACTGCCGGGCGTTGATATCGCTGAGCTTGAATATATTGGTGAGTTCAAAGAGCATTTGCCCGCTTTGCAAAATAGAATGGGCAAAGCAGAACAGGAGTCAGCTGACCGAGTCAAAGCGACACATCGTCAGTTTGCGGCTCTGTCCGGCATTATCAAAGAAGGTAAGTGGGGGCCGGCGAACAGCATGCTGCGCCGACTTCAGAAAAAGGTCGAGGCCATGGAGCCTGCGGAACGTTCCGGGCTGGATGACAAGCTGAGCAAAGCTAATGCGCAGCTAATGGAGATGGCTGATTGGCAGGATTTTGCGGCGCGACCAAAACTCGAAGCCTTGTGTGAATCGATGGAAGCGCTGCCGGCTAAGTCGCTGACGCCAGAACCATTGGCCAAGGAAGTTCGCGAATTGCAAAAGAGCTGGAAGTCATTAGGTGTAAGCCGCGCTTCAAACGAACTGTGGTCCCGTTTCAAGACGGCTGGTGATGTCGCCTATGAACCTTGCAAGGCGTGGTTCGATGAAAAACAGAAACTGCGACAGGAAAAACTCGATGCAAAAGCTGCTTTGTGCGACGAGCTGGAGGCAGAAGCTGCAAAACTGAACGATGGTGATGTCGATTACAAAGCTATACAGAAACGCGTCAACTCGGCCAAGCGTGAATGGACCAAGAACCGCGTACAGGACCGCAAGCCTGACAAGGCACTTGAAGCCCGATTTTCAGATGCATTAAAACCGTTTGATACTTTGCTGGCTGAGCAATATGATGCAAATGCGGCAGCCAAGCAGGCATTGATCGACAAGGTTACAGCGCTTGCTGAAGGTGAGATCAATCAACACAGCGCCAATCAGGCGAAGAGCTTGCTGAGCGCCTGGAAGCTCGTGGGTGTTATGCGTCGCAAGGAAGATCAGGCCTTGTGGGATGTCTTTAATGGCCACCTTGGTACGATTTTCAAGCATCAAAACAAGGTTGAGCGTGAAAAGAAACGAGCGGGGCTTGAGCACGTCTTTCGAGCCAAAGATATTATCAAGAAACTTAAATCCCTGTCGCGGGCTGATGCTGTCGATGAGGGTGAGGTTCAGAGCTTGGTAACCGAGTTTCAAGCGCTTGCCGAATTTCCTGAACGGGACAAAAAATTTTTACTGCGCGATTTTCGCTCAGCGGTAGATGCTTGTGGTCGTGTACAAGACAAAGCTTCGAAACGTCGCGTGCATGCAGAATATGAAGAGCGTTTACGATTGGTGGGTCTCTGTGAGCAACTGGAGGCTGCAGTTGAAGATCCGAGCGCTGCCGGCGATACCTTGCGTGATGACGTGATTCATGGCTGGGATTCCACAGAGACACGGCTAGTTCGTGATCTCGCTTTGAAGCTTGAAGCTCGCCGTGACTCAGCGCTGTCGCATCTTGACAAGGGTACACAGCCAGATTACGCAGCGAATGAAGAGTTGCGCCGTGATCTCCTGATAAGAATGGAAGTTGCCGCTGATATTGAAACGCCTGCTGATGACAAGTCTCGAAGGATGCAATATCAGTTGGCTAATTTGCAAGCGGGAATGAGTGGTGCCAGTGAAGATCGAAAAGCGGTGCTTGCCGAGTTGGAAAGCCAATGGCTGTCAGCGCCGCCGGCCCGACAGGCTGTTAGAGACAGCCTGCAATCGCGATATTTGAAAGCATGCAAACGCTAGTGCCTCTCTTGTGAATACTCCTTTGACGCGTGCCACGCTTGAGCGCGCCATGAGTAATGATGAGCTGGTGCTGTACTACCAACCCAAAATATGCCTGTTGCGTGGTGAAGTCATCGGTGCGGAAGCTCTGGTGCGTTGGGCCGATGGTACTCGTGAGATTATACCGCCGGATGAATTTTTACCACTGGTTGAAAGCAGTGGGCTATTACATGACTTGACCATGAGTTTGCTGGATCAGGTTGCCGATGCGTCGGTGGAGCTGCGTGGGCATGCAAGTGATCTGGCCTTGTCGATGAATGTGGCACCGAATGATCTTGCCTCGAACAATATCAGTAATCGTATTGGTGAGCTTTTGGCTCAGGAGACCATCAGCCCTGAAGATCTGCAAATCGAGATTACCGAGAGCGCGGTTATGGGGAATGTCGAGCGTGTACGGGATGACCTTGAACGCTTGAACCGGCTCGGTATCAAAGTGCTGATGGATGATTTTGGAACAGGCTATTCCTCGATTGATCGCTTGAGTCAGTTGCCGTTTGATTCACTCAAGCTGGATCAAGGCGTGGTCAAGCGCATGGGGAGCTCACGCCAGAGTCTTGATGTGGTGCGTTCAGCTATATCCATGGCACGTGAACTCGGCATGAAGTCCGTTGCTGAGGGTATTGAGACAGAAGGTGTATACAACTTCCTGATAGCTAACGGCTGTGAAGAGGCACAGGGCTACTACATCGCTCGCCCGATGTCATTGACCGACCTGATCGGGTTTGTCACTGAGACGCATGACTTTGAAGGCTCGCAAATTGGTCGAGTACATCAGGCAACCCTGAATCTGATGCATTTTCGCAAAACCCTGGTCGATGCTGCTTACTGTAGTCAGCTGGGTGCCGGGGTTGCTCTTGAATCGGTAATTGATCCGGAGCTTTGTACTGACGTGAGACACTCACGCATGGGTGAATGGTATTTTGGTATTGGGAAAAGACTCGAGAAATTCGAGACCTACAGCGCTATCGAGAAACCCTTGTCGGATATGCACCTGGCCGGCCAACATTTTATTCAGCTTTTATCATCCGGCGTGGATGCAGCCAAGCTCAAGGCTGGACAGCATGAGGTTGATAAACAGTTCGATCGATTGGTAACCTTGCTGCATGCCCTTGAGCGCGACCTGGTGAGTGAAAAGCTGCATTAGTTGTTGTGGTCGGTTTTACGGCCCAAGCGGTGGCAATGTACGCAATGACTCCAGTAATACTTGGTCGTACTCATCGACATTGCGCGATAGACCATCAAGTGCACATTGCACATCCTTTTCGAGGATGCCAATAGTATTGTTTTTGGCGTAGGTTTCGTGTGCCCAGCTTATGTCATCGAAATGATTGCCAAACCAAGTCGAGCCAGAGCTGACCGACATGACATCAAGTAATTTTCGCGTGTCAACGCCTGCCCGAACCGCATCGGCCAGTACTCGTCTTACCGCAACCACGGTAGCCGCGGCTACCGTGTTGTTCAGCGTCTTGACTTGCATGCCATGCCCCAAAGGCCCAAGGTGAAACTGATGTTTTCCCATTGCCTTGAACATGGGCATCATTCGATTGATGTCATTGATTCTGCCGCCAAGCATAAAGCTCAAGGTGCGCCTGGATGCAGCCAGTGGCGCGCCCGACATAGGAGCATCAATCAGTGCAACATCATCGGGTAATCGTTTCCTGAGATTCATGACACTGGCAACTGATACGGTTGATGACAGAACGCAGTTGTGCGGGTAGGGGTGCTCTGGCGTGGAAAACAACGCTTGATCATCGAAGCACAGGGCGTTGAGTTCAGTGTCATCGCGAACTACGATCAACACCACATCAGCGATGATGTCTTTGGGGTCATCAACGATTGATAAATCGCACTCTTTTAGTGCGCTTGATGGCATGGTGTCAAAACAGTGCACATCGAATCCATTGTCGTGCAGTGCAGTTGCCATTGGCAGGCCCATGGCACCTGCTCCGGCGAGTAATATTTTCACAGTTTGCCCTCCTTTGAGTCTATATGCACCCTATCAGGGCTGTTATCATTCGGCTGCTTTTTCAACATCAAGAGTGCGCTATGGAAACCCTTCAGTCCGGCAGCAACGTATTTTTTGTTCTTATCGGTGCCATCCTTGTCTTGTTCATGCATTCAGGGTTCGCTTTTCTGGAAGTAGGCACTGTGCGAGAGAAGAATCAAGTTAACGCCTTGATGAAAATCTTTTCCGACTTTGCCGTTTCGACCATCGCGTACTTCTTTATTGGATATCCGCTCGCCTATGGTGTCAACTTCTTTGAAAGTGCCAGCGCCTTATCCGTAAACAGCGGCTATGAGTTGGTGAAGTTTTTCTTCTTGCTGACCTTTGCTGCAGCCATACCTGCCATTATCTCAGGCGGTATCGCAGAGCGTGCGCGTTTCTATCCGCAACTTTGCGCCTCGATGTTGATCGTCGCGATTGTTTACCCATTTTTCGAAGGTATTGTCTGGAACGGAAATTTTGGTTTCCAAGCGTGGCTCGAAGAACTCACTGGTGCCGCCTTCCATGATTTTGCCGGATCGGTTGTCGTGCATGCGATGGGTGGGTGGCTTGCCTTGGGTGCTGTGGTTCTGCTCGGTGCGCGATTAGGTCGATATGGCCCATCGGGTGGAGCTGGTAGTAACTTCGCGCCATCAAGCATCCCGTTTCTTGCACTGGGTGCCTGGATTCTTACCGTTGGGTGGTTCGGCTTTAATGTCATGTCTGCGCAATCGGTGGAAGGTATCAGTGGGCTCGTCGCCATGAACTCACTGATGGCAATGGCCGGTGGTGCCTTGGCCGCCTTGATTGCTGGTCGAACTGATCCGGGCTTTCTACATAACGGACCTTTGGCGGGCCTGGTGGCTGTATGCGCTGGTTCGGATGTCATGCACCCGCTTGGCTCTCTGGTGGTCGGTGCTGTTGCTGGTGTGCTGTTTGTCTGGGCCTTTACTGCGGCGCAGAATCGTTGGCGTATTGACGATGTGCTGGGTGTCTGGCCTCTGCACGGTCTGTGTGGCGCCTGGGGCGGCATCGCCTGCGGCATTTTTGGAATGGAAGCTCTGGGTGGTCTTGGTGGAGTCAGTCTGCTTGCGCAGCTTATTGGCACGGTCGCAGGCATTGTGTTTGCTACTGCCTGTGGTTTTATTGTTTACGGTATCCTCAAGCAGACGGTCGGTATTCGGTTAACCGAGGAAGAGGAATTCAACGGTGCAGATTTGAGCTTGCACAAGATTTCTTCTACATCGCGCTAATGCTAAACACGCTAATTCCAGGAGCATATCAATGAAACGCATCACTGCGATCATTAAACCCTTCAAGCTGGACGCTGTCCGCGAAGAGTTGGCAGCAGCAGGTGTTGCCGGTATTACAGTAACTGAGGTCAAGGGATTTGGCCGGCAGAAGGGTCACACAGAGCTTTATCGTGGCGCTGAGTATGTCATCGACTTCATCCCTAAAATGAAACTCGAGGTCGTGGTTGCCGAAGATATTCTGGACAGCTGTATCGAGGGCATCATTCGCGCCGCCAACACTGGCAAGATCGGCGACGGCAAGATCTTCGTTGACGATGTCAGCCGGGTTATCCGAATCCGTACCGGTGAAGAGGGCGAGCAAGCGCTGTAGCAGCAGCGCTTACTGTTCCCAAGGTGGAACCGGCGTAAACTTGGCCACCATGAAATCGGTAAATACGCGGACCTTGTTGCTCAGGTGGCGTCGGTGGGGATACACCAACTGAATCGATGACGTGTCAATCGCGTGTTCTTGCAGCAGCGGCATTACCAGGCCTTGCTGCAATGAAGGCTGGACAACATAACTGGCCAGACGTGCAATGCCGATACCAGCCTTGACCGCTTCATGCAGTGCCGAAGCACTGTTGGTGTGGAAATTACCTTTCACGCGATGCACCTGTACGCCGTTTCCGCTGCCACTGGAAAATTCCCAGTCATTGAAATGTTGAATGGCAGAGTGTGTCAGACAGTTGTGGGTGGCCAGATCTTCAGGTGATCTTGGTGTCCCGTGCTTTTTCAGATACTCGGGCGATGCACAGATAACCCGCTTGTTCACGGCCAGACGTCTTGCAACCAGAGATTCGTCAGTCAAGCCGTCACTCAGTACGATCGCGACATCAACACTTTCACCGACCAGATCAACTTCGCGTTCGCTGAGTTCCAGTTCTACGCGAAGATCTGGATAGATTGCCATGAATTCCGGCATCAATTTGATCATTTGCAGTCGCGCAAAGGCAGATACCGTCGTCACACGCAAGGTTCCGCTGACCCGGTCATGCAAGGCCATGACGGCATCCTCGGCTTGCTGAATCTCATCCAGGATAGCCCCGCAGCGATCATTGAAGGCATTGCCTTCGGCAGTCATGCTGAGTTTGCGAGTGGTGCGTTGAAAGAGACGCGCCCCAAGGCGATCTTCCAGTCTGGTAATCAGTTTGCTGACGGCGGAGGGGGTCAGATCCAGCTCGCGGGCTGCGGCTGAAAAGCTCCCAAGGTCCGCAGCCTTCGAGAACACCAGCATTTCAGTGTATTTGTCCATTTACAATATGTGCCTAATAGTCACTAATCATAATACATTATCGGAATTAAGGCATAAAAGATGGCTAATATAGTCAGCCACTCGTTCAAGCATACTCGACTAAGGGCACTGATATCGCAGAACGAAAGCGATCTACCTAAAAAGCGGGAGTGAGGATGCTTTGCAACGCCGCGATGTCGACACAGCAGTGAAACAGCTCGTCCTGGTTGGCAACTGTTTCAGCCCACACCTTGCCTGTCCAAACGTCCTCTCCCTCTCATGTTTACTGAGTTGACTGCACTGATCGGTCAACTCGGATACTCTGGACACCCATAAACTGGTGCTGCACCGTGTATCGCTTTTTTGAACAGCTGATTGATCCCCTGCGCGGTCAGCCGGCGGTGCGACCGCCGACTGGGTCGATGGCGTTTTTCGGCTTCTTCCTGAAACCGTATCGTGGCGTTTTGCTGGCCACATTGATCCTGGCCGGCATTTCTGCAGCTTCCGAACTCTTCGTTTATGTTTATCTGGGACGCCTGGTTGACTGGATGACCGTATCCAGCCCGAAGAACTTCCTGCGTGATCATGGTTCGGCGCTTATCTGGATGGTGTTCGTTATTGCCATTGTTCGTCCGGTGTCCATGCTCGCTTCTCGAGCAATGATCAATCTCGCGATCGCCCCTGGATTGTCCAATGCTGTGCGCTGGCAGAATCATCGCTATGTATTGCGGCAAAGCATGCTGTTTTACCAGAACGATTTTGCCGGGCGTATATCGCAGAAGGTCATGCAGACCGGACATGCTGTTCGTGAGGCCGTCGTCAATGTGATTGATGGCTCATGGATGCTACTGATTTATCTTATCGGTGTCGTTTGGTTGTTTGTTGATATCAGTGGTTGGTTGTTACTGCCCGTCGCCTTGTGGTTCATTGCCTATTTGAGCGTGGTCTTTTTCATGGTGCCGCCGGTGCGGCAGAAGTCGTCGAATCTGTCAGAAGCCAATTCCGGTCTGATGGGGCGGATCGTCGACAGCTACACGAATATTCAGTCGGTCAAGTTGTTTGCGCATGATTCACTCGAAGAGGAATTTGCCGCGAGTGGCATGCGCAAGCTTGTCGCGGCCTTTCACTCGCTGATGCGGGCGATTCTGAGCATGACGATTGCGCTGACGGTATTGAATACCTTGCTTGTCATTGCAACCGCCGGTATGTCGATCGCGCTGTGGACACGCGGGCTTGTCAGTGTCGGTGAAATTGCTGTCGCGAATGGCTTGATCATTCGAATCAATCAGATGTCTGGTTGGATTCTCCGTACTATCACTAGCCTTTTTGAGAATATTGGTGCCGTACAGAACGGTATTGAAACCATCTCTCAACCGATCGAGATTGTTGATGTTAATGATGCCAAGGATTTGCAGGTTAGTGATGGTCGGTTGAAATTCGATGCGATTGGTTTTCACTATGACGAGAAATCATCAGATCTTGCGCCGAATATCGTGATTGATGATTGCAGCTTTGAAGTTGCACCCGGCGAGAAGGTTGGCCTGGTCGGACGTTCCGGTGCAGGCAAGTCGACCTTGGTGAATCTCCTGATGCGTTTTCACGATGTGCAAAGTGGCGCTATCTTTATTGATAATCAGGATATTCGTGGCGTGACACAAAACAGCCTGCGACAATCCATCGCTGTTGTCACACAAGATACCTCGTTGTTGCACCGTTCTATTCGGGACAACATCCGTTACGGTCGGCGTGATGCTACGGATGACGATGTCATCCGGGCCGCAAGCCAGGCTGAGGCGATGAGCTTTATTCCTGATTTGTCTGACCCGTTTGGTCGCACGGGGCTTGATGCCCATGTGGGTGAACGAGGTGTCAAGTTATCGGGTGGCCAACGACAGCGAATCGCGATCGCTCGCGTTATTCTGAAAGATGCACCGATTCTGATTCTCGACGAGGCAACATCAGCCCTGGATTCAGAAGTGGAAGCGGCTATCCAGGAGCAGTTGAACAGCCTCATGCAAGGCAAGACGGTGCTTGCAGTTGCGCATCGTTTGTCCACCATTGCCGCGCTCGATCGCCTGATCGTGCTTGATGCGGGGCGCATCGTGGAGACGGGTAGCCATCAGGAGTTGATCGACAAAAATGGGCTCTACGCGCGGTTGTGGCACCGCCAATCAGGTGGTTTTATTGGCTTGTAGCCCGGTCCTGTGATATACAAGTCTCAGGAGGAACGAACCGCAATCACCCCAACCATGAACACCAAAGTGCTTCGCCTGAACAAGGCAGGTACTCCTATTGCCTGGTTAAGCTGGCAAGAGACCGCTACGCTGGTTGTAAAAGAACAGGTTATCTGGAGTATCGGACAAACAATTCACACCATTCGTGGTGGCTATAACAAGGACGGCATCCGCTCCCGACTGGAACTGCCCAGCATCGTTGCATGCGATGGAAAGGTCGACAACTCCGGTTTTACACCGGCGCTTACCAACTCCTTGTTATTCGCGCGCGATCAGCAAATTTGCCTTTATTGTGGTGTTGAACATCCAGTACGTGAACTATCGCGTGATCATGTCATTCCAACTTCACGCGGAGGTAAGGATCTCTGGACCAATTGCGTCACCGCTTGCAGGCGCTGCAATAATCGTAAAGGAAATTTGACACCGGAACAGGCAAATATGCAATTGCTCGCAGTGCCTTTTGCACCGAACCGTTACGAATTCTTTTATCTGTCCAATCGAGATGTACTGGCGGATCAGATGGAGTTTCTGAAAACGCGGTTCTCCAATAATGTCAGCTGGCTCGACTAATGTAAGGCGAGTAATACTTTCATGACGTAGTCATCGAATGGCGCCACCGACGAATGAGTGCCGGAGATCTGCACAACATATGGTCCAGCCGAAGCGATGACAGTGTAATAAGGTTCATCATATTCCCGCAGCGCGCTTCTATACACGATCACATCCAGTATCGCCTCATCGGGTGCTATGCCTCGCAATGTGAATTGTTCGGATGAATTACTACTGCCCGGTAAATTGCTGTTGTTGTGTAAGGTGCGGCCAAAGAGTTTTGCGGTCTTGTCCGATTCCGCCTGAATCAAGGTGATGTCTCGAGGCGCATCTTCAGGCTTGTCCTGATTGTAGAGCTGTACAGCGACCATCGCTTCAATCAAGCGGGTAAAACCATCGACTGCAGCTTCACGACGGCTCGGGTCGGCGCGTAGATTCACGCCTTTTAACGGCGAAGACTCAACGGCGGTCCAGCTTCCACTCGTCCAGGTATGATCGATATTTTTGCTGGCAGACAATAAATACTGATTGCGTGTCTCTCTTTTTGTATTGGGAAATTTTGCCGGTGCAAGGATCTCTATTGGATCGTGTGGAGGGTTTCTGAGCAATTGATCTATCAGTGCATCTCCGTTCTCTCGCTTCGATAGTTGATTAATGAAACGCTCACCTTCCACGTACGAATATTCCAGTACGTTGCGACTGATGGCCTGGACGGTTTGGGTTAACTGATTGGGTGGATTGTTGCGGCTGAACATAAAGTTATCCAATGCGTCCAGGCCATCGAGACAGTTTTCGACAGCGCAGATTTGTCGTGTCACCCATTGAGCATGACCTTCAAATGTTGCTGACTGCGCGAAGGATGCACGAAAATTCAGTGAACGATTTTCATGTATGGCATAGCGTTGATCATCTGCTGCATGGACAAGTTCGTGAATCAACAGTGTCAACAATGCGGAGCGGCGCTGATTGGGATTGGCAGGTAGAGAATTCTCATAATGCTTGATCATGCTTGTGCTGATCAGAATTGCTTTTTGTCGCGAGGCATATAAGGCGGCATAGGTGCCAGCTTGCTCTTTCATGACCATGGATAAAAATTTATCCGAGAAGTCAGGGTCAGAGAATTGGTTCTTGACCAGACGTTTTGTTTCAAGCAAAACCTCTTCGCTTATGACATCGTCGCTGACGACAGACAACGTAATCTCACTGAGATCTGTGCCAGTTTTAGCTTCGACCAGTACGCGGGCATTGTCGTATACCGATTGAATGCTGTCGAACCAGGACGAAGACGACTCGCCATCGAGCTTGTTTGACTGGACAGCCACGGGATGCTGAACGTCGGCCAATTGTCTGCTTGCATCGTTCGTGTCTGAGACACTCTGACAGGCGGCGAGTATCAGGACGGCTGCCGGCAATAGGGCATGACGGGCAGACGGGTAGGTGAATGGCATGTGAGGCTCAGGCTGGCTTGACTCACTCAGTTTACCGCCAGTGCTCGATTATCGTTAAATCAGCATCACATATTGCCGGTACTGTAGACAAAAAAAAGGCGACCCGTGAAGGTCGCCCTTTGGCTTTGCCCGTTCAGAAACTTGTCTCCGTGGACGAGTTCACGGTTTTTACTTTAGCGTTGATAGGCTCGGATGTAGTCGATCGTCATGCGTGCTGGAAATGGCGTGCTGCCATCCGGATCACCAGCCCACCAGCCACCGAGGGCCAGATTGACGAGCAGATACATTTCTTCCGACGAGACATTGCCGCTGCTGAATGTGTTGGTGGCTCGACCGTCGACGTACCAGGTGATAAGGCCAGGTTCCCATTTAACCGCATAAGTATGAAAATCCTGCGAATAATCTGGTCCTACGGCTTCGAAAGTAGGCGTCGAGCGAAGGTTGAAATTTTCATAGTAGTGATAGGTCTGGTAAGCGACATTCTGTCTGTCACCGATATATTCGACAACATCAATCTCGGGGCGGTTACGAAGTTCGTTCTGATGCAGTAACCAGAAAGCGGACCAGAGACCTTTGCCGCGAGGCAGGCGAGCGCGCATTTCTACATAACCGTATTGCATGCGAAATTTGTTGTAGGTCGTTAATGCACCGGACAGATAGGGTTGATTGTTAGCTTTGCCACGCAAGTGATCTGGCGTGCGTATGGCTGAGATCGTCATGTGCTCGCCATCGAATTCAAATGGTGAGTGCCCGAAATTAGGGTCATTAATGCGATCAACATAGAATTGTTTTTCGCCATTGATGATGAAGTATGGTCCCCAACGGTAGCTTGAGTTCCACTTTGACGTATCAAGGCTGCTGCCGCGAAACTCATCGCTGAATACAAGTCGGTAACCTGCCGGGACACTGCTACTGCCGTCGTTTTGCGGCTGCGGAGGTGGTGCCGTTGTTACGCCAGTATTACCGCCTTGCGAGCTTGATCCGCTCGCGGTATTGACAACGAGTTCGCTGCTCCTGGATGAAAATTCGCTGCCCCGGATCGAGACGACATAGTAGCGGTGGTCAGTTCCGAAATTCATCTGTGAGTCGGTGTATTCAGTGCCCTGTACCGTTGTCAGGTAGTTGTTGTCTCGATAGACGTTGTACTTTTCCACATTACCCGCGGCCTGGTTCCAGTAAATTCTTGCCCGATTGCCGTTTTGCACCTCGGCGCGCAAGCCACCAGGTGCTGCGAAAGCGCCGCCATTGGGAGCTGGAGGAGGTGCAACACTGGTGCTGCTGCCTCCTGTGCTTGCCGTAGCTTGCGCCGACTGGCCGGAGAAGTTTCTTGCGTCATCGAAGGCAACGATACTGTATTCATATCGCGCACCTGCGCTTACCTCGCTGTCCAGAAAGTTCGTGTTGAACACGGTTGTGAAATACGCGTTATTACGATAGATGTTGTAGCCCGCGACTCCAGTGTTGTCCCAGGGTCGGTTCCAGGTGACTCGGATCGACGTCGAGTTCAGGGCACTGGCTTGCACATTATTGACAACCGATGGCGCCTGAGTGTCAGCCATGACTAGAGACGTGCTGCCAAGCGCTAGCAGCGCGAAAATAATTGTTCGCATTATTGTTCCGTATATTTTAGCAATGAGGCCTTTCTGGTCGTCACTTTTTGGTAAGCCACAACCGGTGTGAGTCAACTCGATTCGTTTATTCGCATCGGAGTTGTTTTTTGCTTGTCGAAAGGCTAGTTGTGGGACCTGAATTAAACCTTAAATTCTTGGCCGAATTCATGATGTTTCGGTTACACCATTGCAAGTTGGCCAAGCGCGAAATGAATGCATGAAAGTACTGCATTCATATGTCATCACGATTAGCGAGAAGCGCGCCTGGAGATGCAGGTTAGGCGCTATAACTAATTACAACATTGAAACTTAACAGTCAGGAAAGATTGTCTGTCAAGCGTTCACGTTAACCAGCACACGCCCCTGCACATTGCCCTCGAGAATATCCTTGCCCAAGGTCGCTACTTCAAGCAAAGATACCTCACTTGAAATTGTTTCGAGTTGATCAATCGGGAGGTCTTTGGCAAGTCGGTTCCAGGCGTTGCGTCGAATGTCGGGCGGGCACATTACCGAGTCCACGCCGAGCAGGCGGACGCCGCGGAGCAGGAATGGAATGACTGTTGTGTCCAGCGTGCTGCCACCCGCGAGGCCAATGGCAGCTACCGCACCACGATATTTTAGCTGGGTCAGAACGTTGGCCAGAGTGCTTCCGCCAACTGAATCAATGCAGCCAGCCCAATATTCCTTATTAAGTGGTTTGCCATTGGGCGTATCAAGATCACTGCGTGGGACGATGCGCGAAACCCCAAGCCCTTTGAGATAGTCTGCCGTCGCGGCGCGACCTGTTGAGCCTTCAACCGAATAACCCGCTTGCGCAAGCAAACTGCAGGCGACCGAGCCGACACCGCCAGCGGCACCGGTGACAAGAACGGGTCCACTGTCAGGAGTGATGCCTGCGGACTCGAGGGTCATGACACCAAGCATGGCGGAAAAACCGGCCGTACCGATGGCCATGGCTTGCCGGTTTGTCAGTCCCTTTGGCAGAGGCACCAGCCAGTCACCTTTAACCCGTGCTTTTTGTGCATAACCGCCCCAATGGGCTTCACCGACCCGCCAGCCGGTAAGGACAACTTTGTCGCCGGCTGTGTAGTCAGCGTGATTACTCGATTCGACGACGCCGGCAAAGTCAATTCCAGGTACGTGGGGGTACTGACGAACAAGCCCACCGAGACCATTGAGTACGAGTCCGTCCTTGTAATTCAAAGCAGAGTAATCAACCTTGACCGTGACATCGCCTTCTGGAAGGTCTGAATCATTGAGCTCGACGATATCGGCGGTAATGGACTTGTCGTCACCACGATTGACTTGCAAAGCCTTGAACATTGGAGATCCTCTGATGATTGGAATAGCCCGGTGAATCGCTTGGCTAAATAATGGACTAGCGACTCGATTGTGTGAGTTGTAAGAACGGATTTACTGAAACATAAACGATAAACAGACAAAACGCGACGATTGCGAGCACCGCAAAGGGGCGCGATTGAATCGACTCCATCAATGTGGGTGCTCGTCCGCTTTTCTGCAATTCGCGAAAGCGTGCTCGTTCGTTACTGCTGAGCTCTTGTTGGAAGGTATCGATCAATGTCCGCGCTCTCTGCGCGTCGTCGACATCCTTGATCCAGAGACCTGGCATGCCAATCCCCCAGTTGCCAGCGGATGTTTCGAACCAGTCAATTCGGTGCTCATCCAATAGATCACGTACTTGCGCTGCTTCGTCCTCAGGGACATTGCGCAGGCGAAAAATTAGGGCTGACATGGTTTGCGTGCATGACTCAGGCGAAATACTGGGTACAGGATATACCAAAGTGAAGTCGGACTTAAGCTCGCTGAGCAGGCTAGTCAGTCACTGAGCCAGCCAGCAAATCGTCGCTCGAGGGTGTTGACGGCATCAGTGCGGTCTCGCTTTAAGGCCCCTGTTTTGAAGATATTGTATTTTTCTCTGAATATTGACAATGCCTGCGCCTGTTGCACGGGGTTTGCCTTGCCGCTGGCGAGCAGCTTGGCGAGTGCCTCAAGGCGATACTGATCCATCGCCGGGTAACGCTGCGATAACTGATCTGCGTGGCCACCTGTTTTCTCGACCAGTGCCTCATCGATGTACAGCACTGGTTCACCAACCGTGATTCGTAGCCACAAATCGTAGTCTTCACAGGCAGGAAGTGTTTCGTCAAACAAACCGATGTCCGCAAATACGTCCCGCCGAATTATCACCGATGACGGCGACATCGCGCACAACGGCAGACACTTTGAAAAGATGTCGCCTCCATATTTCCGGTGCTTATTTTTGGGATTAACGCGTCTACCCCGACGTATCCAATGCTCGTCGGTATGGCACACCCGCATCTCAGGGGCAGCCCTCAACGCCGCCAGCTGCCGCTCGAGCTTTGTCGGAAACCAACTGTCATCCGAATCCAAAAACGCCACCCAACGTGATGCCGAGTTCTGGACACCCACATTTCGAGCGGCGGATACGCCTTGATTTTTCTGGGCAATTACCGTGATCCCGGAAATGTGAGACGGGTATTGGCTGGCCAGCCAGCTAGCAGTGCCATCAGTTGATCCATCGTCAACAACAATGACTTCGTCAGCCGCTTGGGTTTGGGCAAGAACGGAGTCCAGCGCTCGGGTCAAGGTGGGCCGTCGGTTGTATGTCGGGATGATTACAGCGATGCTTTCGCCAGGAATCCCATCAGTCGTGCTGGTGCTTATTTTGAAACCTCGTCAGCAATGATCGCTATGCAATCGCCTGCATTGACCCGACCACCGTGGCGTACCGCATAGAGCACACCATTGAGCGGAACCGGAATCACGACAGGTGCTGCCCCTGTGAGTGAGGGGTCAATGATATGCGCGAGTGCGTTGCCATGCCAGACGTCGTTGCCGAGGCGTGTTACCGGCTCGAGTAAACCGGATGCACTGGCGTACACGTAGTGTTCTGGCCCGCGTACCTCAAGCATGCGTGAAGCTCGCAAGATTATCTCCGCGTTCAGGACACCCATTTGTATCAGCAGGTTGCGGCAACCGGTGCGGGCAATCTCCAGGGTTTCAGCTGAACTGCTACCACCACCACCGAGTTCGGTCTGCAGGTAGCGCTTACCTGCGGCTTCAACGCAGCGTTGCAAGCTCATCGGATCTTCTGAGGCTGGCATTCTTACGCTATTGGGTGCGCCAAAGGCCACCATGCTGTTTTCGGTAATCCGCTGCTGATCCTTATCTGTGGAAAAGCGCACCACTGCCGATGCGGCGAATTGCAGCGATCGCCCACCGGAGCGAATATCGAGTACCAGTTCGGCGGGTCGAATCAGATGCTCGAACACAGCCCGAGCCAGTTGTTCAGTCACCGTGCCGTGTTTCGCACCCGGAAAGCAAGCATCAAGATCACGCCCATCAAGTGGTGAGAAGCGACTACCGTTGTTCACAGCCGGCAGATTGACGCTCGGCACCAGAATGAGACACCCACAAATATCAGTGGCATCAAGTTCGCGACTGAGCCGTTGCAGCGCCAGAGGGCCCTCGAACTCATCGCCATGGATGCCTGCAATCAGGGTCACCGTTGGGCCTTTGCCATTGCGAAGCACGCAAACCGGGACTCTGAGATGCCCAAATGCCGAGTGTTCCGTCGGGCAAGGAATGCTCAGGTGGCCATGTTGTTTGCCATCGATATCAAGATCCACACTCAGCGCACCACCACCTGCGCTATGCTCTGAGCTGTCTGAGGCTTTGAGTCTCGGGGTGCTCTGTACCGAAAGGTCGACATCCAGATTCTCGGTATCGAACTGATACGGAAATTCACTCATGATCGTGGAGGAGGGCGCTAGTACTGAGGTACTCCTGGCAATGCAAAAGCTGTGCTAACCCGGCGTAGACCATACTGATGACCACCGCACAACTATTGATAAGCGGCATTTTGCTACTGACCCTGATCGCATTCGTCTGGGGCCGATGGCGCTATGACCTCGTAGCGATGTTTGCCTTGATGAGCGCTGTCTTGGCCGGTCTTGTTGACCCGAATCAGGCCTTCGCGGGCTTCGGTCATCCCGCGGTGATCACGGTTGCGGCCGTATTGATCATCAGTAGTGCCTTGCGTGAAGCGGGTGTTGTAGATGAGGTCGCAGGGCGTATCGCCCATTTGACCGAAACCCCCGTCATGCATATCGCATCTCTGACCGCTGTTGTCACTGTGGCATCGGCCTTCATGAACAATGTCGGAGCATTAGCGTTGTTGTTGCCCATCGCCCTGTCGACCGCCAATGAACGCAAGCGATCGCCTGCACTCATTCTGATGCCCCTGGCTTTCGGCAGTCTTCTGGGTGGGATGATGACTCTGATTGGTACACCGCCGAATATTATTGTCGCGAGTATTCGGGCGCAGCATTCTGGCGAGCCGTTCGGCATGTTTGATTTCGCCCCCGTTGGTTTGCCAATCGCCATCATCGGTTTCGCCTTCATCTGCCTCATAAGCTGGCGTTTGATTCCACGCGCGCGTTTGACCTACAACGAAGATGGGAGTGCCGCAGCGATGGGTGTTTACCTGACTGAAGCCAGAGTGCCAGCAAACTCAGACATGATAGGCAAGACTCTTGGTGAGATTGATGTCGCTGATGATGATAATGTCGAAGTCATCGGTGTTGCAGGCAAGCGTCGGTTTGCACGAGCGGTACGCTCCAGTTATGTCATTGCCGAACAAGACATCCTTATCCTCAGAGCCAATCCGGATGATTTGAAAAGTTTCCATGATCAGCACGGGCTTGAATTGCTGAGTACAGCAACACCAGCCTTTGTGCAGCCTTCCGCTGATAGTGAAGTCATGGCCGAGGGCATTGTCAAAAACAATTCCCCATTGGTGGGCAAGGATGTCAGTTTTATCCGCCAGCAAACCAGCAGGACGCTGGCGCTGGTCGGACTTGCGCGACAAGGTCGACCGGTTACGCGCCGACTACGTCAGCAAATATTTCGTGCAGGCGATGTACTGTTGTTACATGGTTCTGACGACGATGTTGATCAACAGTTTGGTGCTCTCGGCTTGCTTCCTCTCAAGCAGCGACCCATCACTTTGCATCGCACGCAAAAGATTGCAATGGCTAGTGGCATCTTCGCCTTGAGTATCGTGCTTGGAATTGCAGGTGTGGTGACCCTGCCCGTAGCTTTCGTGCTTGCGGTCGGTGCGTACGTACTGACTGGAATATTGTCCACCCGCCAGATCTATGATGACATTGACTGGCCAGTCATTGTTTTACTGGCCGCGATGATTCCGGTAGGTAATGCATTAACTACATCAGGCACCACGCAACTCGTGGCTGATGCTCTGGTGATGGTAACCGAGGGCATGCCGATACCACTCATTCTGACTTTGTTGCTGGTTGTTACCATGTTGTTGTCAGATGTTATCAACAACGCGGCAACGGCACTGGTTATGGCGCCACTGGGAATAGCCATGGCAACCGCGTTGGGCGTGAACGCTGATCCTTTTCTGATGGCGGTTGCCGTGGGTGCTTCCTGCGCCTTTCTGACGCCGATCGGGCATCAGTGCAACACCCTGGTGATGGGGCCAGGCGGTTACAAATTCAGCGATTACTGGCGCGTTGGCCTGCCGCTTGAAATCATCATCACGATCGTCAGTGTGCCTATGATCTTGTTAGCCTGGCCGCTTTGATCTCGACGAAGATGTCGGTTTAATTAGATCGGTGAGCGCCAGGCATCGTTTTCCCGGCCTTCAACAAACGTCTTCAGGTATATTTCAACGCGACGGTTGCGGCTTCTACCTGAGCTGGTCTCGTTATTGGCAATCGGCTTGGTTTCACCGCGCCCTGAAAAGCGCATGCGTTCACGATCGACACCTGTGCGAGTCAGGTAACGAGTAACAGCAGTGGCACGTTTTTCGGACAATTGTTGGTTGTAACTATCGGTTCCTGTGCTGTCGGTATGACCGATGACGTGTACCGCTGTCTTGTCATAGTCGCCAATGACATCGGCCATTGTGTTCAGACTGTCCTGAAAATTTCGCTGTAAATCTGCGCTATTGATTGCAAACGAGACTTCGCTGCTGACGTCAAGACGAATGGTTTCTTCATCAAGACGTGTCAGTGTGATCTTGCCTTCGCGGCGTTCGGCGGCCAGTCGATCTTCTAATTCACGCTGCTGCTTGTCCATATAGTTGCCAACGGCCGCACCCGTCAGTGCGCCGACAACAGCGCCGACATACTTGCCATTCTTGCTGTTGGATTGATTGCCGACAATCGCACCCGTGATCGCACCAATCGCCGCACCGGTCTTGGTGCGCCGATTCGGGTCATCGGTTGCACAGGCGGATGCTAGTAAAAGGGTGATTGTGGCAGTGGCGATCGCGTTGCGATATGAACTCATATCGGGTGTCTCTCTTGTTATTGTTGTGTGACAACCATCACCTCATTGGGTGATTGGGCAGGATCATGCTGGGCACTTCCCGCGGTGCTACTCAGGGTTTCGGCGCTGTTTGAAAATTATCGAGTGGTCAATTTGCAATTGAGTGCAGTTGTGCAGATTTGCAGCGCGAAAGTGTGCGCTTGTGCGACCAAATCAGGAATTCTCCCCGGAAAGCATGATGGCGTTATCATTGGAAGCGTGACATCAGCCAATCAACGAAGCAAACGACGCCATGAATCTGATCGAGTGGGATGACTTTGAACGTGTAAGCCTGTGTGCTGGCACGATCATCGACGTAGAAGAATTCCCTGAGGCGCATAAACCCGCCTACAAGCTCACTATTGATTTTGGTGAGGAAATTGGGCAGCGGCGATCCAGTGCTCAGATAACGACACTGTATGAGCGAGAAACACTGATAGGCAAACAGATTATGGCCGTGGTGAATTTTCCCAATAAACAGATTGGCCCATTCATCTCGGAGTGTCTTGTTACCGGAATGGCTCGTGACGATGGTGCCATCGTACTTGTGTCGCCAGACACTGACGTGCCCAATGGGGCGCGGCTATGCTAATCAGATTACGCTGACAATCAGCAACGCGATTCAGGGTTTGCAGGTATATCGATGAGGTGTACGGGCGATCAATTCCGATTTCGTCTTGGCAGCTAGCACTTGCGAACCGAAACAGTTTTCGTCGCTCGTATCGTTGTCGACTACGGTGATGATTTGCAAGTCACCAGAATCAGTAATGGATTCCACAAGTGCTGCGGAAATCCTTACGTCGGTTTCAACCTGTTGAACCAATTCATCGATTTTCGTCATGACCTCCCAAACCTGTCCGTCATCAACAATGACTTGGGTAGTATCGCCTGTCGACAGAAAGTACTGCAGGGCCAGTGAGCTTGGTGCTGCGCCACTTTTAGCGCTGCCGGTTGCTCTTACGGATTCAACCGTAAACGCGGGCTGACTGTTCTTGCCAATTTCGATCATGCGTTTCAGTTCGGCATCGAGGATAGTACGATGTCGGTCCGACAGATAATCGATGCCATCCATATCCAGCGATTTTTCACAGTTGAAGTTCCATTCACTGACATATTTTTCGTGAAGCTCATAAGCCTTGGTTGTGCAAAACCGCGTATCATGATTCGCATACCACATGACCCTTCTTTCCTTCGTTTGATGCGTCACGGTAACTTCACACAAGTGCTCTTTGCCCGGAATTTCCAAACGTAGTAATCGCTCGTCGCCGGGAACCTTGCAACTGAATTCGAGAGCTGCGGCGTTTGTTGAATATATCCATGCAAGAGCCACCAGAAGTGGCCAATATTGTCGATTCATTTCGTAACTATCCGTCGTGTATAGCAGTGCCTTTTGCCGCGCTTATGCAGTTAATTGTGGTAGTAAAACAATTTTAGGGGATCCAGTTTTAGCGTTGTGAATATCCAAAAAGGCATCTGCGCCCGTGGACAGCGGACGGCTTTCAACCCATTCAAGATTGCCCAGGGCTCCGTGCGTTAACATATCGAGAGACGCTTGCAGATCGGTCTGGTTATATGTGTAATTACCGATAAATGCAACTTCCTGCAAAGTCAGTCGTCGTGTGTCCAATCCCGCTTCATTATCTTGTAAGCCAACGTGTGAAATGACACCGCCGGTGCGGACCAGCGCGCTGGCCGTCGCCCTTGTTTTGCCGCTTCCGACCGCATCGATAACGAGTTCAAAATGGTTGTCCGGTGGCGTGTCATCGCCAAGGGGATCATAAACCTGGCCACAGTCCATGCTGGCGAGTGTTTTACGACGGTTGGCGTTAGTTTCGGCTATCGCGATTTCTGTGGCACCTTTTTGCTTGAGTATCAGCGCGGCCAGAGCGCCAATGGCACCCCCACCAATGACGAGGCTGCGGCTTTCCGAAATGGGCCTGGCCATGACTCGTTCCGCAAGTGCGATCGCATGTACCGAGACTGCGGTGGGTTCCATCAGACTGGCATGAATCGGGTCGAGTTTTTCGCTGACGGTAAACAGGTTGGCAGTTGGTGCGGCAATCAATTCGCTATAACCGCCGGCACGACCAAGCCCGAGGAGATCGCGTTTCGCGCAAAGATTTGGCAACCCGGCGCGGCAATCACGGCACTCGCCGCAACTGATCAGCGGGTTGATAGCGACTCGTTCCCCATCGCGTGGGCCACCGACCACTCGACCGCATAGCTCATGGCCAAGAATCATGGGGGGAACTCTACGTGCGTCATGACCGTGCCATGCGTGCATGTCAGACCCACAGATGCCTGATGCTTCGATGCGAATCAGGCTATCGTCAGGGCCGACGATGGGGTCTGGTTCATCGCGAAAATCAAGGCTTTGGGTGCCGATATAAACCAGTGCTTTCAAAGTAATGACCTACTTTCGTTAGCTATTGATGCGCAGAGTCTAACGCGGACACCGAGCTATAGGGCGGTAAAGCCGCCATCGACGCCGATGATCTGACCGGTGATGTAATCGGAAGCGTGGCTTGCCAGAAATACGGTCACACCGTCAAGGTCTTCAAGCTTGCCATTGCGTTTCATTGCGGTTTTTGCTGCCAGTGAATCGGCAGTCGTTGAGTCATCAAAAACCGGGGCGGTCAATTCGGTTGGAAAGAACCCCGGTGCAATGGCATTCGCTGTAATACCATTACCCGACCAGGCTTCAGCCATGGCTCGCGTCACCTGAGCGATTCCACCTTTGGATGCGCCGTAAGCCAGGCCATTGGGGAAAGCACGTGTTGTTTGCAATGACGCGATGTTGATGATGCGCCCCCAGCCTTGTTCGATCATTCCTGGAACGAACTCTCTGGCGAGGAAAAACGGCACTGCCAGATTCAGATCGAGAGTTTGTGACCAGGATTCAGGCGTGATGTCTTGCCAAGCCTGGCGCAGGTTGACACCGGCGGTATTGCAGACAATATCGATACGTGGGACCGCGTCGAACACGTTTGCAGCAAAGGCTGGGCATTGTGCCGGACTTGCCAGATCACTTGAAATCACGATGGCTTTGGGGGTCTCGGTCTCGGTCGCTGACGTTGTAATGCTGGCCGCAGTATTTTCAAGGGCTGATTGCCTTCGACCGGTCAGGACGACGGTCGCGCCAGCTTCCGCCAGCGCCGCAGCTTGCCGTTGTCCTATTCCAGAGCCTGCGCCGGTTACCAGCGCGAATTTACCATCCAGTGAGAACAAATCATTCACCCTTTGATCAGGGGCATCAACTCTAGACCGCCTTCCCAGGTCATGACAAGACCCACGTAGAAAATTAGTGCGAGACCGACATAGGCAATCCAGGGATAACGCTGCAAGAGCTTGGCGATCATCGTCGCGGCAAAGATCATGAAAGCAACCGATAATGCGAGGCCGAAGATCAAGAGGACAGGGAATTCACGCGAAATACCCGCAATGGCCAGGACGTTGTCGATCGACATTGACAAGTCGGCTATCACTATTTGTATGACAGCAGGCCAGAGCGTGGAAAGCTGATTTTTATCAGAGGCCTCCTCAGTCATTGCTGATGCTTCTTCGCCTTGCTCTGCGTAGCCAGAGCGAAGCTCGATCCACAAGCGCCAACATACCCATAGCAGTAACAGACCACCGAAGAATTTCAATCCAGTGATGCTCAGCAGTTGCACCGCGATCAGTGAGAAACCGATTCGCATGACAACGGCTGCACCGATACCAAACAGGATGACCTTTTTGCGCAGATGCGCGGGTACACGGGATGCAACCATACCTACGATAATGGCGTTATCACCAGCGAGTACAAGATCGATGAAGATGATCTGCACAAAGATTGCCGCCGCTTTTGCGGTAAACAATTCGGGGCCGAAAAGCTCAGTCATTTGACTATCAATGCAATTAGGTTAGAAGAACGTAAAGGAACAAACGCGATGCCGGTTCGCGAATGGCGAACCAGCGGGTAAGTGAAGACTAGTCAGTGCTTATCCATAAACAAGTGCTATTGTCTCACTGAGATTTATCTTATCCGCCCATCACTCTCGGCAGCCACAATACAAGCTGTGGGAAGATGAAGATCAGTATCAAGCCTAGCAGTTGAACCAACATGAACTGCATCATGCCAAGGTAGATGTCTTTCAAATCCCATTCCGGCACCACGCCCTTCAAGAAATAGGCTGAGAGCGCGACCGGGGGTGAAAGCCAAGCCGTTTGCAGATTCACAGCGACAAGAATGCCGAACCAGACCATCAGGTCATAGCGTTCCAAGCCATGTACGGAGAGTGCTTCGACGGTCGGCAACAAAATGGGAACAACGATCAACACAATGGGCACCCATTCCAATGGCCAACCCAAGAGAAAGATCAATGCCATGACCAGCAGCAGGATCAGATAGGGAGACATATCAAGACCGAGTAGCATCTCCGTCATCATCTTCGGCGTCCCGAGCGCGCTGAATTCAGCGCCAAAGAAGTTGGAGGCCGCGACCAGGAACATGATCAGCACAGTGATTTCCAGTGCTTTCACCAAGCTGTCAAAAAAGCTGCGAAAAGAGAATTTGCGATAGCCAATCGACAGCAAGATCGCACCGAACGCCCCCATGGCCGCTGCTTCCGCCGGGGTCGCGAAGCCAAGCAGGATTGAACCCAAGGCGAAGGAAATCAGAATGGTGGGCGGCATCAGGCCGGCGAAGAATTCATCCCATAGATCCGAGAAGTGGAAGTCCCCGGCCTTGTCCTTGTCGTAGATCGGTCGGCCGAGGTACGCCAGGAAGATGATGAAGGCCGCGAAGACGATCGACCAGGTTGGCAAGCCGCCTTCGCCCATGTTCGCGATGATCATATAAACGTGGAACAGGACAGCGATGGGCACGGCGATCCGCAGAATGCCGAGGTTTCGATAGGCGGCGTAGGCCAATGCCATGGTCGCCAGAAAAACGAACAGGCCACCGAATGGCATAAGGCCGACGAATGCACCGCCAATACTCAGGCCAAAGACCCGGCATATCGTCAGTACGCCAAGACAGACCAAGGCAACTTCGGCGCCGTAAAACCGGGATGTCTCCGGTTGGTCCTCTTCGGCCAGTATGGGCCCGAGTTCCGGGTTGAGCCAGCATCGGCCGAGGGTATAGAACAGATAGAGCGAGGCCAGGAGCGCGCCGGGGATAAACGCGCCGCGGAAAAGATCCAGCGTGGAGACTTCCAATACCGGACCCATGACGATCAACATGATTGACGGTGGGATCAGGATTCCCAGCGTGCCGCCAGCCGTGATGGTGCCGGCCGCGAGTTTGACGTTGTATCCAGCTCGGGTCATCGTTGCGCCTGCCATGATGCCGAGCAGTGTCACCGAGGCGCCGACGATTCCGGTTGCGGCAGCGAAGATGGTCGAGACGATCAGTACCGCAATAAACAGCGAGCCGCGTATTCGAGCCATCATCATCTGGATGGATGCGAACAATCGTTCCATCAATCCGGCTGCTTCCATAACGATACCCATCAGGACGAACAACGGTACGGCCATGAGCTGATCGTTCCACATGGTCGAGTTGGTGTTCAGCGTCAGCAACAGTGTGGTGAGTTTAAAATTCGCACCCCAGATGCCAAACACAAAGGCCAGGAATATCAGCGTGAAAGCAATCGGAAAACCGATAAAGATAACAAACAGCATCACCCCAAGCATGATTAAGCCAATGGTTGGCTTGGGAAGGCTTGGCCGCGCTTTCATTACATCAGTGAACCATGCCCCCCCTGGCACAATGTCAGGTGTAAAAACTGCCAGCACCAACCAAAGTAGAAGAATCAGGTAGATTGGCAGAAGCCGCAGGAACCAGCGTTCACGTGCTTTGCCCATCTTGTGGAAGGCGCGGAAGATTTCGGGGATGCCCTGCAGCATCAACAGGAAAGCGCCAACCGGCATGGCTAAGCGAGCAGGCCAGACTAGTGGGCCCCATGCGCTGTCGGCTTGTCGGGTTTCACCGGTTGAAAAGGCCAGCCACCAGTATTCAGCCGTCACGATGGTAAAGAAAAGCATCGAAGGAATAAAAAACAGCAGGTATAGCGATGCATCGACGGTTGCCTGTGTCTTGTCTGACCAGTACCGATAAATGAAGTCAGCGCGAATATGGACTCCGCGCATGAGCCCGTAACCCGCAGCAGCCATAAACAGCACACCTGCAATCATGCGGCTGATGTCGTAGACCCAAAGCGTCGGCCCCAGGTTGAGTGAGCGCGCCAGATCTTCAAAACCCGCATTTTGCAAAATCGAGAAGGAGTTGCGCGAGATCACTTCGAAGACAACCACTGCGATCAAGGGCACCAGCAGGAGCGCGAGAATCTGGCCCGCGCGATAGTTGATGACATCGATGGCAGCTGTGATCGGGCGCTGCCAAGCGGTCATGTCTTCGGGCGTTTCACCAGGGGCTTCGGAGCGTCGTTCAGCGATAAGTTCGTCTGCGACTTCCAAATCGTCTGGATTCGGTTCTTCAGCCATGTGGGGGTGCTTCCTTCGTTAGATGTTGATTTGCAATCTACATTCTGTTTTTCAAAGCGTCATTTTCGATGGCGCTTGGAAAAAAGAACGCAAGGGTATCTTCAAGAATCGGTAGCTAAGAATTGAATCAGTGCAGTGTAAATGAAGTACGGGCTCCAATTGGAGCCCGCATTCACTGGCAATAACTAGGTAAAAAATTACTTCAGTGTGTCGGCGTGTGCCTTACCCAGGCCTGCGTTCGAAGCCTGCGCACCGGCCCAGAATGGAACCGCGATATCCGCGAAATCTTTTTGCGACTGCCAGACTTCAGCAAAGAATTCGTTATCGTCTGCGGCTTTTTGCAACGCGTTACGTGCAGCGGCCATATATTCAGTGAAATATTCTGCTGGAGTGTCTTCCAGAATAACGCCGTGGTTGTCTGTCAGATCCTTAAGCGCCTTACCGTTTTCATAGATGCGGTAAGACATCGACTTGGACAGCGATGCGTTTGCAGCAACTTCCAAAGCCTTCTTCTCGGTATCAGTCAGGTCGTTGTATATGTCACCGTTGACGTACAAATCGGCGTTAACAACAACCTGGTGCAAGCCTTGGAGGTAGTAGTGCTTCAGTACTTTCTGGAAACCAAAGACTGAGTCAGGCTTCGGGCAGCACCATTCCGCTGCGTCGATTGTGCCTTTTTCAAGCGCAGGCAAGATGTCACCACCACCCATCGCAACAGCCGGAACACCGATGTCAGCGTAGGCGGCGCCTACCATGCCAGGAGGTGCGCGGAAACGCATTTTACGGAAGTCATCCATCGACTCGATAGGCTTGGGAAACCAGCCCAATGCTTCTGGACCCACAGGCTGCAACATGAAACCTTTGACGTTCACGCCCATTTCGTCCCACAGTCGATCATAAAGCTCTTTACCACCGCCATACTGGAACCAGCTGAGAAACGCGATGTTGTCCATGCCAACGCCTGCGCCAGCAACAGGAGCGCCAAAGAGGTTCGCGGCTACGTGCTTGCCACCCCAGTAGTGTGTCCACGCAAAACCCGCTTCAACAAGTCCAGCATCAACCGCGTCAATGATATCGCTAGGTGAGACAACGGCGCCGGCAGGCAGCACTTCAATGGTCAGCGATCCACCGGTAAGTTCGCCGACGTCTTTGGCGAATTCTTTGAGCATGACTACTTCGTCGGACGAATCACCCAGTACCGATTGCACACGAATAGTTGTTTCGGCGTTCGCAGTACCAGCTGCCATTGCCGCACTCAGCGCAGTTGCACCGAGAAGATTTGTAATTTTCATAGTTCCTCCAAAGGATTGTCTTGTTGATGGAGGCATGTGGCGATGCTTGGCATGCTTGCTATGCGTCTCCCTCCATCAGGTAGTACAAATTGCGCAGCCAAGCCGCACTATAATTGGTGGGTTGGATTGTTGAGACCCCGCCCGGTATCTCTGTCGACTTAGACCGATACTGGGACAAATGGTCTCATTTATGGGATTAGCTGTCAAACTTTTGCAAGCAGTTGCAATAGCGAATTTGGCCGGTCCAGCGCACTTTTTCAATTGGTGCCAGAAACGACGAATTCAGCGACAACAGGAAGGCTGCCCGTAGGTGGCGGGCAGATTTGAGACGTGGTCAATATTTAAACTGGCGAGAGACAGGTCACTGTTTTTCGACATCCGACCAGGATAAATGGAACGCTCTTATTGTGAGAAGCAAGAGGGAGTTGCCATGTTCAAAGGAAAGGTTGTTCCAGCAGCAATATAGGCGATTAGTGCAGTCTTACGCGTTACCGATAAGTATCTTGATAATCATCGGCTATCCCAGCACCTGCTAACGCTGACTACGCCATCTGACTACGCCATGAAGTTCAGATCCTGGACAGCAAAATTGTTCAGGTTGGGCAAGACGGTGTGCAACTGAGAATCTTCAAGGCCCACCCAGCGCAATAAGGTCGCCGCATATTGAGTGGCTGACAAGGTTGGCAGTATGCGACCGTTGTGGATCGAGTCTGGACCGTTTAAATCGAGGCTAGGAAGATCACCAATAATCTGGCCCCCTTG
>CALDSR010000018.1 GCA_937924505.1 uncultured Granulosicoccus sp.
ACCCAACGTCGCTCCAGTCTTATTACTGAATTTTCAAAAGCCTCACTGGTCATTCTGGGTTTGAGATATTTTATTGCCGCTGTGATTTTCAACCACAGAGCATATTTATCCTCTTGAGAGAAGACGGCAATATCTTCTCTATGAAAATAGGAATAAATCAGAGTGCCAATCATAGTACTGAAGTATTCTATATCCCCCTGCTTTTCAATCGTATTTCTAGAATCCTTTGCCCAGGTCATCACGGTATCATTTCGCCAAGGATCTATTACAGCCGAAGCGTACCAGTCTTCGAAATCGGGTATCACTTTTTTATTTTTTTGGATAAGGAAAGTAATTGTCCTTGATGTTTGAAGAAACTGGTTGGCGTTCATCCGGAAAAGCTCTGGATTGAAATACGTCTTCTCACAATTCTGGAGTAAAAATGACAGATCTTTTAACCTTCTATTCCACGGCTTCATTTATATAAAATCTACGATTCTATGGATGCTAACAAGTATTAGATCGAGTGCGTACTATTGAATATTCAACCACTCTTGTATATTCCATTAGTCAATAGTCACTAATAAGTTAATAGTACCGCTTGTCGAAAGCCGGCACAACGGCGCATAACCCCCACCCATCGCCAATCCAACCCCACCCCACAAAACACCTGCTAACCCAATATACAAGACTCACCAATATCCGCAGGCAATCCATCAAAAATCACCACTGTATAATATATCAGTACATATACCCAAATGCCACCCATCAAGCCCCTGGCATCCAATATCAAAATGTTAGCATCAACTAATTAACCTCTACCCTCCATTCAGGGATGAATGCCATGTCAGATACCAAAACCCGCACTCGTCAGATGTCGAGTAATGAGCGAGACAAGTATCTTGAATGCCTGGGGACTAAATCAGTTCGGCTCAATCGCAGACCGTTCTACGTGGCGCGCGTTAATCAATTCCTCGCAGCGATCGATGCCCGCGAACCCAGCACACTTGATGAGCAGGCACTCGCCAGGTTTTTCCGATCACAGGAAAAAGGCAAAAAAATGCAGGACTGGCAATTTGCGGAGCTGGTCAATGCCGTTCGAATCTATCTTCTTGACTATCTCAAGTCCAACTCGGCTGCAAGCTTTGACTGGGCCTATTGGAGCCATTCTGCGCGAACCTTGAAAGCGGATCACGCGACCACTGCGCGGGAGTTTCGGCCTGAGGAACTTGTTCGGCAGAAGATTCAAAAAAGTACGGGTGGGCTATCGGATATTCGGCGTGAACATGAAGATCTGATCGTGCGCCTGGTCACCGAGATCCGGGCACGGGGTTACGCGTTTCGAACCGAACAGGTCTACGAGCAATGGGTTTGTCGTTACATCGAGTTTTGTCGTGGTGAGGCGCCTGAGGTTGTCGGTCCCGATGAAGTTGCAGCGTTTCTCCATCACCTCGTTGTATCGGGTAACGTTAGTGCCAGCACGCAGAACCAGGCTTTGAATGCGCTCGTTTTTTTGTACAAGAACGTACTGAATTTGCCACTGGGCTTGCTTCAGGATTTCGCCCGATCAAAGCGCAAGAAGAACCTGCCGGTGGTGATGACACGCCCGGAAGTAGATCGATTACTGTCAGAACTTGACGGTTGGCAGTTACAGATCGCGTGCCTGCTCTACGGCACTGGTATGCGTGTTACGGAAGGGCTCACTTTACGGGTCAAAGATATCGACTTCGACTACGGGCGTATTCATGTTTGTCAGGCGAAAGGCAAGAAGGATCGGTTTGTGCCATTGCCAAAACAACTCATTGATGGCTTGCGTGAGCAAATCGCGACAGTGGCCAAACTGCATCAAGAAGATCTGCAGGCAGGCCATGGCGAGGTATTGATGCCGGAGGCACTGGCGAAGAAGTACGCCAATGCAGCAAGTGAACTGAAATGGCAATTCCTGTATCCGTCCGCACGGCTTTCAATTGATCAGCGCTCAGGCAAGATTCGACGTCATCACTTGCACGAAAGTGGTTTACAACGTGCGATCAAGCGAGCCGCCGCACGTGCCGGAATTGAAAAACGGGTGGGATGTCATACCTTCAGGCACTGTTTCGCAACTCATCTGCTTGAAGCCAATCACGACATCCGTACCGTGCAGGAATTGCTCGGACACGCCGATGTCTCTACCACCATGATCTACACGCATGTGCTGAATCGTCCAGGCATCAGCGTATCCAGCCCGCTCGATCTAGCGCCAATCAAGAAAACGAAATGACGCTGCACCACTGCCGCCTACCCTTTTAGAGGCATCTTTCAATAATTACAGTAAACGCCACGCACCGATCAACTCGCTTCACGTTCAGCCCAACCAGCAAATATTTTCTCCAGAAAGACAACAATGTAGTACAGCACGATGCCTAGAAACGCGAGTGCAATCAATACAGCAAACATCAGTGGGTAGTCTGAATTGGTTTTACCTGAATCAAACAAGGCACCCAGCCCGCGCCCGTGAGGCGATACGATCTCCATCAAATTAGTGCCGATAAACGCAAGCGTGACCGCGACTTTTAAAGCGCCAAAAAATTCAGGTAGTGTCTTGGGTAAAGCGATCTTCCAGAAGATTGTTGTCTTTGACGCACCGAGTGCGCGGAGAATATCTCGATACTCGGGCTCAAGTGTGGAGAGCCCGATCGATATGGATACGGCAATCGGGAAAAACGAAATCATGAAAGCTATGAGTATCGTATTGAAGTCGTGTGCTCCCACGAACATCAATGCCACTATGGGCACCACAGTGGCCTTTGGTATTGCGTTAAACCCGACCAGTAAAGGATAAAGCGCTTCGCGCATGGTTCTGGAAAAACCCATCACCATGCCAAGCAATACACCAACAACAATTGCAATCAGCAGCCCGATCACGGTACGCCACAACGTTTGCCAACCCATGCTGAGAAACAGCGGCCAGTATCGTTGAAAAGCCGGGACCAAATCCGATGGCGATGCCATTTTGTAGTTTGGCCAGTTGTTGATCCAGACCAGTGCCTCCCAAAAAATCAGAAATACAACAATGGCCAGCAGTGGAATCAGTACTTTTCTGACGCTCATTACGCGGATCCACCCTTGTCGTTGTTTGGTGAGTTGGTCGCTTTGGTGGCCTCTGCTCTCGCAAGCTTTTTGGGCGCGCGACCTTGCGCAACCTCGATCTCATGCCTGAGTACTTTCAACATCTCGGATGCTTCGGGTGTGTACAAGGTTTCCAGAGAACGGGCGCCGGTGACCGGAACATCCAGCACGTACTGTGTCCTGGCTGGTCGACCCGACATCACGACCACCTGGTCTGCCAGGTAAATTGATTCGCGCAGATCATGCGTAATCATCACGCCGGTAAACGGTTCGCGCTCTTTGACTTCGTGCATGATTTGCCATAGATCTTCTCGAGTAAACGCATCCAGTGCACCGAATGGCTCATCCAGAATCAACACATCGGGCTGGTGTATCAAGGCTCGGCACAATGAGGCACGCTGGCGCATGCCACCGGATAACTCAGAGGGTCGTTTTTGTTCGAAACCTTCAAGACCCACCAGCGACAACAAGTATCGAGCACGATCTTCCTGATCTTTTTTACTGAGCTTGGTTGGCACGATTTCGAGTGGCAACATGATGTTCTTCAGAATGCTTCGCCATTCGAGTAGAACAGGATTCTGAAACGCCATGCCGACCGACGCACGTGGCGATGTAACTCGCTGCCCGTGCAACCAGACCTCACCCTGATCCGGCATCATCAAGCCGGCGATCAATCGGGTTAATGTTGACTTGCCGCAGCCGGAGGGTCCGACAACAGCCACAAAGCCACCTTCGGGCACCGACATGCTAAAGCCGTCGAGCACGGGCAACTTGCCACTCGCTGTTTCATAAGACAGATGAACATCAACAATGTCAATCAGGTTTTGCACGATAAGAATTCCAGAAAAAAGGCGCTGACATTCACTGCCAACGCCTTTTTGATTCGCTATTGAGTGCTATGCAGAAAATGGCATATCAATTTAGCTTGAAGCCACCTTCTGGGAGATAGTCAGTGGTGAAGTACAACGCTGCATCCGGTTCCGCATTGAACTCATAGGTAAGTTTGATTTGTTCAAGCGCGTTGTTGAAACGGTCCTGATCAATGCCACCCATACCATTTGCACTGGTGTAGTCGGTAACGACATTCGCATCGATCGCAAGTTGCAAGCGGCGTTGTTCAAGCTCAGCATCTGCTGCAGGGTTACGTTTGGTCAAACTCGGCATGGCGGCGGCAGGATCTGCGATTGCGTCTACCCAACCTTTGGCGACGGCTTCTAAAAAGCCTTTGACCGCATCCGGATTCTTCTCCGCGAATTCAGTATTGACGATAATCGCATTGCCATACAAATCAACACCATGATCGGCCATCAGAATAGTCGAGATATCTTCTTCGGGCACGCCCAGACGCACCAGATTCAAGTAAGACGAAAAAGAGAATCCGGTAACAGCTGCCACATTGCCTTCGGCAAGCATGGGCTCACGAGTGGGAAAGCCAACCGGCTCAACTTTAATCGCCGAGACATCAATACCGGTTTCATGGGCAAATATGGGGAACTGTGCCCAGGCACCATCAGGTGGTGGCGCACCGAGAATCCTGCCTTCGAGATCTTTCGGGTTTTCCACACCGAGGGACTTACGACCGACAATGGCAAAAGGTGGTTTGTCATAGATGATCATCACGGCCGTGACTGGCGCTCCCGGGTTCTGATCGAGAAAACGCACCAGGGCATTGACATCAGCCATACCCACTGGAAAAGCACCGGTCGCCACTTTCGGAATCGCATCGAGCGAACCTTTGCCAGGAGACACTTCCACACTTAGTCCGGCGTCGGAAAAATAGCCCTTGTCAACGGCGACAAAATAAGGCGCTGCCGGACCTTCGAATTTCCAGTCGAGGGCGAACGGCATGGCTGTTTCCGCATGGGCGTTAACCGCTGCAAACAGGGCTGCCGCGGCGGCAAAAGAACGTAAAAGCATTTAAAGCGCTCCAGTTAAGAGATAGGAATACGACACTATTTAGTGCTGGCGAAACTAATAGACCCAAGCGCGAAGATCCGGGCCCAACAAATCTTGCTTCCTCGGATAGAACGTGCAACAAAACACCTTTACACGGCGCACCCTCACTGTTGCGAGATAAATCGCAAGGAATACGCATCAAACCGCAGGAAAATACTCTCAAGGACAGGCGACATTGAAATCACAGATCAAACCCGATGCTGCGACCACTGCAATTGTCCAAAACAAGATTGTCTCGTGTTGGCGAATAGAGCGCAAGAATTTTTCGATCTAATGGCGAGGGAATTTGTAAAAACTGCTGCAAAATCTGTCGATTGGCAAGCACTCTCGCCTTTCCACATGGGCGAACCCATGGGAGAAATCGCCAGCATTCACAACTGCCGAGGTAAAGCTCATTTCCCGCGGCAACGCTAACACAACTTCAACAATCCAGAAGAAAACACTCCCGCGCCCGATATCCCTTTATCAGAATTTCACCACGTGACTGGGCGCTAAAGCGCGCCGGCAACAAGGCTTTTGTCTCGGCAGAAATTTGTATGCGATCAGCAACGCCTTCTGACTCCATTCGGCTTGCCACATTGACGGTATTCCCCCACAGGTCATAGGAAAATTTCTGTTTGCCAATAACACCGGCGACCACAGCACCCGAGTGAATGCCAATGCGAAGCTTGAGATCCAGCTTGTTTTCTTGTCGGAATTCGGCGAACACTTGTTGCATGGCGATAGCCAGATCAACTATTTTTTCAGCATGATCAGTTTCACCTCTCAAGCCTGTAGCAACCATATAGGCATCTCCGATGGTTTTGATTTTCTCGGCACCCACCACGTCAATATGGGCATCAAACCGAGTAAAAAGATCATTCAACAGCGAGACCAGATCTCGGGCTGTCAGATTGCGCGACAAATTCGTAAACCCGGCGATGTCGGCAAACAACACGGACACGTTTTCGTGATTATCGGCCAGAGGCTCTTCATGCGATTTCAGTCGCGCAGTAATGCGAGCGGGCAATACATTGAGCAATAGCGACTCCGCACGATCGTACTCCACCTGTTGCGCAAGCTCGGCACGTTCCACCGCCACATCGTATGACACGATAATCATCGTCACGATCAATGCCAAAACGACGAGATTCATCAATAGGAATACTGAGCTTAATGTACTTGATAAATCATAAATAGAGCCGTTTCGTATTGCGATCAGTGCAATCACGCCAATGCCAAGGACTAATGAGAATCCGATGAAAATTCGTACCGGTCGAGACAGCACGGGATAAAGCGGTATAAAGGCGACACTGATAAATACGAGTAACCAAAAGCCTGCATCGAACCCCAGGTACAAGGTAGCAAGCATCGCATGAGCCGGGACTTCAAACAGAATGCATCCATACACAGCCCACGTCAGATTGTCATTATAAAGTTGCCAACAAGCGAACGAAAACAGCGCGAAGCTGAAAATATTGAACAAAGCGAGGACCGGAAAATCCAGCGCCCAGAACAAAAGTAGAAATGCGCCATGAAACAAGACACCCAATGGGAGGCCGATCCAGAGAGTGGTTAGTATCCGCGCCTGTTCGCCATTGTGTTTGGCGAGCTCGGTTCTGCCATGGCTCCAAAGCTTCAATGGCATGCCTCTGGATTGCTGATCGATAACATCTTTATGTCTGCTCTATAACCATACGTGAAAGGATAAATAAACTATCACGAAGAAAATTCACCACCAAATTTCTCTCGCAACTCATTTTTCTGGACCTTACCCATCGCATTGCGAGGCAATTCATCCAACACTTTCAGGCATTTGGGTTGCTTGAATCTGGCCAGTGATTTACTGATCAACTCCAGCACGCTTGTCTCATCAACCGTGACTCCCTCCTCCAACACCAACACCCCGATAACGGCTTCACCGAAATCCGGATGCGGTGCGCCGATGACCGCAGACTCGACAACGCCGTCGATATCATCGAGCACCATTTCCACTTCCTTCGGGTACACATTGTAGCCACCGCTGATTATCAAGTCCTTGCCACGTCCGACAATTGTGTAATAACAGTTGTCGGAAATCGTTGCAAGATCTCCCGTGATGAAAAAGCCATCATCAGTAAATTCTTCACGTGTTTTCTCGGGCATTTGCCAATAACCACAAAACACGTTGTCACCCTTCACCTGCAACATGCCAACCTCTTCAACATCACACACCGCATTGGTATCCATATTCATGACCCTTGCGGTAACACCTGGCAGTGGCAAGCCAACCGACCCACTAATGCGTTCGCCCTCATACGGGTTGGAGGTATTCATATTGGTTTCTGTCATGCCGTAACGCTCAAGGATCTTCAGTCCGGTGCGTTGTTCGAATTCGATATGTGTCTCGGCCAGCATCGGTGCACTGCCACTGATAAACAAGCGCATATGTCTGGCCTTGTCTGCCTCGAAGCGAGGATCCCTGAGCAAACGTGTGTAAAACGTTGGCACACCCATCATGGTGGTCGCACGTGGTAATTGCTCAACTACCGCATCGACCGTGAACTTCTCCAACCAGATCATGGATGATCCCGACAGCAAGATCGTATTGCCCGCGACAAACAATCCATGGGTGTGGAAAATCGGCAAGGCGTGCAGCAGTACATCGTCTTTTGTAAACTGCCAATAATCCACCAGCACGTTGGCATTGCTCAATAAATTCCTATGGCTAAGCATCGCCCCTTTGGAACGACCAGTGGTACCCGAGGTATATAGAATCGCGGCGAGATCATCAGCATCTCTTGCCACAGGCTTGAAAATCGATGCCATGTTTTGCGCTTTGTCCATCAAACTGCCACCACCTTCAGAGTCAAGCGTGTGAACCTTTACACCCGTGCGCGATATCAACTGTTGCGCGGCATCCACGTTAGCGGGGTCCAGCACCAGAAGTCCTGGCGCGGCGTTTTCAACAAAATACTCAAGCTCATTGGCCGTGTAGCCGGTATTGAGCGGAATGAATACGGCACCAGCCTGCACAGCGGCCACATACAGGGCAAAATTCGCGGCACTCTTTTCTATCTGCACCATGACACGGTCGCCAGGCTGCACGCCGGCATCGACAAGTACATGGGCAAAGCGAGACGCTTGGGTAAAAAAGTCCTTGTCGTCGAGCGACGAACCATCAGGATAGCGCATGAGCGTAGCGCAGCCGTCAGAACGGCCTTTGACAAACGCATCGAAAAGTATGTTTGCCATTAACTAAACCCCAAGAAATTGATTGCGAGTGGCCATATCCAGAGCAGCGAAGTCACCCGACCAAACCGTTTTGCCTCGATGCAGAATAACAGCCTCATCTGCAATTACTGCCAATTCCTCCAGCGACTTGTCCACCAACAGAATTGCCATATCGCCTGCCGCTTTCAGCGCCGTAATCGCCGCCCAGATTTCCTGGCGTACGATGGGCGCCAGTCCTTCGGTCGCTTCGTCGAGAATCAGCAAACGCGGATTGGTCATCAAGGCACGGCCAATAGCCAACATCTGCTGCTCACCACCGGACAGTGATGCAGCCCCTTGGTGTTTTCTCTCGCCCAGGCGAGGAAACAGTGCCGTCACCTTCGCGTAGTCCCAATGCCCGGGCCGAGCCGCCGCAATCAGATTCTCGTAAACATTCAGATTCGGGAAACATCGTCGCCCTTCGGGTACCAAACCCAACCCAAGGCGTGCCGCTTCAAAAGAGGCGACCGACTCAAGGTTATGGTCGTTGAACAAGATCGTTCCACCTTGATGGTTCAGTAATCGGCAGATCGTCTTGATTGTTGTGGACTTGCCCATGCCATTACGCCCCAACAGGGCCAGTACCTCGCCACTATTCAGGGTGAGACTGACGCCGAACAAGGCCTGGCTTTCACCGTAGTAGGCGCACACATCGTTCAAGCTCAACAGACTCACGATGCCTCTCCAAGATACGCCTTCTGCACGACATCATTCGAGCGGATTTCATCAACCGTGCCGCTCGCGATGATTTTTCCATACACCAGCACACTGATGCGATCGGCCAGCGCAAATACTGCATCCATGTCGTGCTCGACCAGCAGAATCGGTGCTTGATGACGCAAGGTATCGAGAAACCGCGTCATGCGCTCCGTACCACTGGCGCCTAATCCGGCCATCGGCTCATCCATGACGAACGCCTTCGGCGTCAATGTCAGTGCAACCGCTATTTCCAGCAAACGCCTCTGACCGTGAGACAAGTTCGCAGTGCGTGTCAGCGCTTGCTCGGCAAGACCTACCCGTTGCAAGGCATCATGCGCACGATCGGTCAGATAAGAATCACGCTCAACCGAGCGAAAGAATCGCCAGGGTAAGCCTTTCGCACCAACCACACCAAGCAAGGTGTTTTGCAAAACCGTATCGGACAAAGCCAGTGATGACACTTGAAAGGTTCGCCCCAGACCACGACGAGCACGCTGCGCTATAGTCATTGCGGTCACGTTCTCACCATCGATAAATACGCTACCGGCATCCGGTTCCAGTCCACCAGCTATCTGTTGTATCAGTGTTGACTTCCCTGCACCATTAGGACCGATCAACGCGTGTATCTCGTTATCAACAAGCTCAAGCGTGATATCACGGCTCGCCTCAATGGCGCCGAAACGTTTGACAATACCCTCCACTTTCAATCGAGTTTCAGGCATCAGGCACTCCCGATGGATGACTCGAAACTTTATCGGTTTCAGGCGCAAGCAGACCAATCAAGCCACCACGAGCGAACAGTACGACTAGCAGCAGAATCAAACCAAGAAAAATATGCCAGTAATCACTGACACCACCAAGCACGTACTCAAGCACAATAAAAAAAGCAGCACCGATAACCGGCGCAAACAAACGCCCGACACCGCCAAGGATAATAAACATCATGAGCTCACCACTGGTTTGCCAACTGAACATGGTCGGGCTGACAAATCGATTCAGGTCTGCATAGAGAGCACCCGCAACTGCGGTGACAACACCCGACAGGACAAAGGCCACAAGCTTCAGGCGATAAGTATCGATCCCTACCGTCTCCACGCGCACAGAGGATTGGCGGCTGGCATTCAAGGCAAGGCCAAAGGCTGAGCCACGCAAGCGAGAAGCCATGAACAACGTGCCAAACAAAATCGTTGATGCAATACCATAAAACTGTATCGGATCCAGTGTGTTCAGATACGGAAACCGGTTGCGCACGTAAATCGACAAGCCGTCTTCACCACCGTAGGCAGGCCAGCTGATCGCAAAGTAGTAAAACATCTGACCAAAGGCGAGCGTGATCATGATGAAATACACGCCAGATGTCCTGAGTGACAAGATACCAATCAAACAGGCCACCGCGGCTGCCACCAGCATCGCCACAAGCCAGATGATGGGCATGGACTGCGTGCCTTCAAGCAGAATCGGCGATTCGATGATCGGGTCATGGTTTTGCGCATGGCTGGCGAGGATGCCCATCGCATAGCCACCGATACCAAAGAATGCGGCATGCCCAAGACTGACCAGCCCACCCACTCCGAGCGCAATGTTCAGCCCGACACCCGCCAGCGCGAGAATGGCAATCTTGGTCGCCAGCGTTACAAAAAAGATTTCTTCCGCCTGCCAGGCCCACAACGGTATCGCGATAAGCAGCACGACAACCAATGTGTTCAATGCCATCTCGCGCTTCATGTGCGTTGCCCGAACAATCCGGCAGGACGCCACACCAATACCATCGCCATCAATATGTAGATAAGCATCGACGCCAATGCAGAACCGACCGATGTTGCACTCGACCTGTCCATAAACAGTGAAAACAACTCGGGTAATAACACACCACCCAGTGTATTCGTCAAGCCAACCAGCAGCGCGCCAACCAATGCGCCTTTAATCGAACCAATGCCACCGATGACAATCACGACAAAGGCGAGAATCAATACAGGTTCACCCATGCCCACTTGCACGGATTGAATAGCGCCAACAAGCGCTCCGGCCAGACCCGCCAACGCAGCACCGAGTGCAAACACAATGGTATAAAGGCGTGTGATGTTGACACCGAGTGCTGCTATCATTTCGCGATCGCTCTCCCCGGCCCGTATCTGCACACCCAGACGTGTCTTCGCAATCAACAAGAAGAGTCCAGCCGCGACCAGCAAACCAACACCGATGATGACCAGTCGGTACAAGGGATACTGAATGCCTCCGGGCAAGCTCACTGGCCCAGCCAGGTAAGACGGTACGTTCAGGTACAGAGGGAATGATCCAAACAGCCAGCGCGTGCCTTCGGAAAAAATCAGTATTAGCGCAAAGGTGGCCAGGACTTGATCGAGGTGGTCGCGGTTATACAAGCGTCGAATGACCAACATCTCAACCAGTGTACCGGCAACGGCGGCTGCGGCCATGCTGGCGGCAATCGCCAATAGAAACGATCCAGTCTGGGCGGCAACAAACGCTGCGGCAAATGCACCAACCATATACAAGGATCCGTGCGCCAGATTGATCAAGCCCATGACACCGAAAACCAGTGTCAGTCCCGCTGCCATCAGAAACAGCATGACACCAAACTGCAGGCCGTTGAGGACCTGCTCAAGGAGCAGAATCAGGGACATTTAAAACCAGGAAATGCCCGGACCAGTTTTGTATCCGGGCATTGGTATCAAGGCAAATTTACATCGAGCATTCAGCGGCATATACATCCGAATGATTGTCCAGCGCAAGACCAATTATCTCGTTGGTGAAGACGTCGCCTTCCTGAATGACTTCACGCACGTAGATGTCCTGCACCGGGTGGTGATTGGAGGCAAAGGAAAAGTCACCTCGCGTTGAATCAAAGTTGGCCGCTTTCAAAGCGGCACGAAACGCATCTGCATCTTTCACATCGGCCGTTTCCATGGCTGACAACAACAAGTTTGCCGTATCAAAACCCTGTGAAGCATACAGCGAAGGCAGTCGCCCGTACTCCACCTGAAAACTTTCAACAAACGCTTTGTTAGTCGGGTTGTCGATATCCTTATTCCACTGCGAGGTGTTCTTGACGCCAAGCGCTGCGGCACCGACCGCTTGCAAAATACCCTGATCAAAACTGAACGCTGGCCCCACGACTGGCAGCTCGATACCACTGTCGGCATATTGCTTCAGAAAGGAAATACCCATACCACCGGGCAAAAAGAAAAACACGCTGTCAGCATCGGAGGCACGAATCTGTGCAAGCTCAGCCGCGTAATCGGTTTGACCAAGCTTGGTAAAAATTTCACCCGCAAGATCGCCCTCGTACTGACGCTTGTAACCGGTCAAGGCATCCTGACCTGCTGGATAATTAGGCGCCAGGATAAATGAATTCTTCAAAGCTGCCGAATTCGCATAGGCACCTGCGGCTTCATGCAGATTATCGTTCTGCCAGGCAACATTGAAATAATTCTCGTGACAGCCCTTACCTGCCAACGCCGATGGCCCTGCATTCGGTGACAGATAAAATTTCCCTTGTGCCGTTGCACTCGGCACCACCGCCATGGCCAGATTTGACCAGATGATGCCAGTCAGTACATCGACCTTTTCCGACTGAATCATTTTGTCGGCAAGTTGCACGGCGATATCAGGTTTACGTTGATCGTCTTCAATCACGACCTCAAGATGATCATTGCCAGACTGCTTGACTGCCAACATGAAACCATCACGTACATCTATACCAAGGCCGGCACCACCACCAGAAAGTGTGGTGATCATACCGACCTTGACCTTATTGCCATGACCTGCGGCCGCCGCGACTAATGGCAATGCAGCGATGCAGGCTGCGAGTAGGGTTTTTCTGATCATCGGGTTGAGCTCCTCCGGTATGTAGTAATGAAAACAATAGAGACCGATGCTAACCGGGTTCCTCATCACTTACCAGTATAAAGCCGGGCGACATGAAATCAGCTCGAATATCTGGAAAATTCCGCCCTGGGCAAAATCAGATCAACCTCGTCTCCAACGCGCCAATTCCTAGCCCACGAGTCTGAATATTGAGCGATTTGGACAACGTTACGCCAAAAAAAGAGACATCTCCAAAATTTCGCTCCGAATCGGTCATCCAGGCATGCGGAATTCAAGGTATCGCCCGCTTTTATCGATAGGTATTACGTCAGATAGCCTCTTTATTCTAACGAATCTACGGGCGCAGGTTTTAAAAACACCGGTTCATCCCGCTATCTGGTCTGATCTAACACGTGCAAAATGGACGCACGCAAATGTCCCCGAAAATTCTCGGTAGCATGCAGTTGCTTATACTGATTACCTTACTGTCAGCCTGTGGCGGAGAGGAAATTGACACAACAAGCCCGCGAATTTCAACCGTCACCGAAAGCCTGAACATCCCGTCAATTGGTCAAAACGTAATGGCGCCGGCTGAATGGCGAACAGAAGTAAACGCGAGTCCTGCAACAAGGTTCTTCGGGCACCACTACTATTCACCGCAATCTGACCCGACTGATACATTTCAGGAGACATTGGTAATCGGGTATTACGAAACAATCGAATACACTAGTGTCGAATCCATAAAAGATGACACTTTCGAACTTACCTCCACCAAAAACACGTCAACAGCTGACGGGCATGCAGTGTCGGTGCGCACCTACAACAAGGAAGTCAATATCGGATCATCGACTTATCACATTGTGATAATCGAGGCAGACTTTACATTCGACAAGTACACGGCCAGCGTATCCGCGGTTGGCGAAGCTAGAGAACAACCCAGTCTCGAGTCTCTGGTCATACAAACGGTCGAATCCATGTCAATTCCAGATATCGCTGATATGGAATTCGCCTTTAAAATCGGTGTGGAGAATATCGTTGAATTCCTCAATGTCAACCAAGTTCAGCATACGAGTATCGAATTTGCAGAGGACTACCAAATCAACTTCACGCGTCCCAAATCATGGCGGCATGACGTGACAATCGACAATGGCATACAGATCGATTCATTTGACTCGCCACTTTCTCAACCCGACGACTTTGCAGACACACTAAAAATAGCTCAATTATCTAACGAAGATTATCAAAATGGTATCCATGACGCGTTACTGATAAAGAAAGGCTTCGACTCGAGTCGTTTGGGCGGCTTTCCGATCAAATTACCTATACTAAATGAACGTGGAACCATTTCTCCTGACAATTCTGCCGAAAGCGGTATTGCAAGAATTAACCATCTAAGACTTATCAATGCGGATAACCGCAATTCGAGCACTTTAAGTTATCGTTTTTTGAACGAAATACTGCTTGTTAATTTTACATGGGAAGAAGAAAACCACTTCCAGATAAGCCGCGTAGTGGACAACTTCTTCACGTCGTTCGATATGTCCATTCCTCGAATATTAACTGGAGAATCAAGTTGGGAATTGCAAATTAGTCGGTTTTCCGAATTTGAAATCAATATTCGCGACGAAACTCTATGGGCTTCTGACGACGAAAATCGACGTGTCGTTAAAATTGATATCAACACAGGAGAAATACTCGGCACACGCACCTTCGATGATCATGTCAAGAAAATCAGCCTGAATCAACTTAGAAATGAGCTGGTTGTTCATGTGACACCTAATCATCGAAGTTCCGTTACCTATCGGAACGGACCTGGTGTAATCCTTGTGTTGGACACGGCAACGTTGGAAACGAAAAGAACCCATCAATCCGACTATATACCGAGAGAATTTGATTCAGGAAATGAGGCCTCGACCTGTGTTCCAATAGGCCCTGACCGCTGCACCTAATCGCTATTGATAGCGACCTGCACATTCGACGAATTACGGATTCGATCAATCAACTACTTTGAGCGCGACGGAGTCGTCGCCACACCCGTTTGACGAAGGCTGCACCTCTGATGTACCAACGACGAATAAATCCGCCGGGAGCCGAGGCATTCGGAATATCGAGATCAAAGTTAGATTGGGTGCTGTCCAGGGAATCAATCGCTGGGTAGTATTCGGCAATCTCGGTTGTTTTCTGATTAACTACCAGAGCCGAGCTGACCACCGGCTGCAACTCACCCGCAATCACCTGAACTGATTGATCCAGATCAGTTTCGATAGTCCCGGCATCCGCGAAAGCCCGACCATCAACAGTATGTTCAGCAATCGTCGCATCAGCCGCATCAGCCGCACCAGCTGCATCAGCGTCATCTTCAAACAGATCAATATCGACACCATTCTCAATAAGGACATCGTTCAGATTCACGTCTTCGGCGTGCGCATCGCTATCGCCGCCCTCGCAGCTCACCTCTTGTTGGTCAGCTTCATCGTCCACAGCAACACCTTCAAGCGTTTCATCAGCCAGAACGGCTGATTCATCAGAGCCATAACGTTCCGCCGAGGATTCCCCAACCGGCGCATCGTCCAGGACGTCTTCGAGCGACGATGTATAGTCCCCTTCACCCTGATCCGATTCATCAACGAATGATTCAGCTGGCTGCACGTCGACTCGTGCAGAAACCGTAATGGATGCCGCTGTTATTTCAGTTGCATCAGAATGCTCAGTTGAGGTTTCTTGAACATGCATTTCGTGATCGGCATCGATACTGTCGGTATCGGTATCGGTATCGGTATCGGTGTCGGTGTCGGTGTCGGTGTCGACGCCACTATCTACCGACTCGGCTGTTTCGCCCACGTCCGATTCTCCACCGACAACACCTTCAAGTGAAGCGGCATCATCAATCACGTCTGACTCTTCAGCCAACGGCTCAACAAGCTGCAACTTATCAAGTGCGGTATCTGCAACAGACACTGCTTCTGACTCAGTAGCACCAGAGTTCTCAGCTGAGAGTTCCGGCTCGGAAACAGGATCCACGGTTTCCACACTGTCAGTGATTACGTCGTTGTTTTCTGCCGCTGCCGAGTTCTTTTCTTCAACAACAACATCGTCGAGTGACACGGCGTAATACGCATCAACCAGATCTGACTCATCAGTCAACGGCTCAACAAGCTGTAAGTCGTCAAGCGAGGTATTGGCAACGGGCAACACTTCGATCCCATCAACACCAATATTCTCTGTGTCAGTTGAATAATCTCGAACAGGCACATCATCGACCACATCCATGCTGTCGATAATAAAATCTGCAGCATCAAGTTGCTTTGCCGCCGCAAATTCGCTCGATGTGGCCAATTCTTCCGGTTTGATTTCATCGGACGCCAAACTAGCTGGGTCCACGTCGGCAAAGAATGCCGATAGACCTTCTCGTATCTCGTCCGGGGTCACTGTGGCTGACGCTACAGCACCACTAGACGTGGCCTTATGACGCCGATTCAGCGATTGGTTGTCCGCGTTCCATCGCGTTGCATCTGTCCGTCTAGTTATTCAAGGTTCGGGCTCTGTCGTGTTGGCTGATTCAGAGATGACATCGGTGCCGGCATCAATGACCACATCATCGGCTGGTCCAAGATCCGGGTTCGGATCGGGTGACATAACATCCTGTTCGCCAACAAGCTCAACAGCAAGGGCTTTATTTTTTACCGCTGAAGATTCGATATCTGAATCCGACGCACCATCAGCACCAGCGTTGTCGTCCGGGCTATCGTCAACCGTTGTCAGGTTGCGGGCATCAAGGTCCTTTTGCACATCAAGTTCGCGCTGATGTTCATCGGCGAATTCACTTATGACACGGCGTAGTTCTGTTTGCGGATCAAGCTCACCGAGGGCATCATTCTCTGGGTCTGAATCGGCTTCCGGTTCATCTGAATCGCCGCCAGACATATCGTCTGATTCCACATTGCCATCAAGCGCATCGCTGGCTTCGATATCATCATCAGCTTCACTATCTTCTGACAATGATTCGGACTCAGAAGTGTTCTCATCCAACGCATCATCTTTTGATGGGTCGTCTTCCACGTCCGTATTGGCCTGTTCACCAAAGGAAGTCAGTTCAGTGTCATCATCACTTTCAGCCTCAGCCTCA
>CALDSR010000019.1 GCA_937924505.1 uncultured Granulosicoccus sp.
AAGACGTTTTTCACCAGTAATGCATGGCGCAGACGACGCAATTCGAAATCTGAAGGTCGTACCTTTTCCAGGTTTGCTTTCGATGCTCATCGACGTTTCATGCAGTGCCAATATATTGTTGACTATTGCCAGCCCCAGGCCCGATTGTCCACCCATGCCGCCTGGTTTCGTATCAGCTCCAGTAAAATACCGTTGCGTTACCTGTCTACTTTGTTCCTGGCTCATGCCGCAACCTGTGTCAATAAACGAAACGTCTACGTAGTCATTATGCAACCGTTCAAGGTGGATAATCACGTCACCTCCGTTGGCGGTATGGCGTATAGCGTTTTCAACCAGGTTCTCAAATACGCGATGAATCATCCCGATATCCGCTTTAACCTCGAAGTCACTTCCGTGGCTATGAGTCGGCTTGATGTACAAATTGATGTCACTTTTGTGCGCCTTGATCTGGAATTCTTGCGCTGTATCGTTTGCTAATTCAAGGAGGCTGAAAATCTCGATCGACGGGCTTATCTCTCCTGATTCCAGTTTGGTTAGTGTGAAAAGCTGTGCTACCAGTTTTCGAAGGTGTTTGCTTTGTCGAAAGGCTATGCGGATGTACGCGTGTTTTTCTTCGGAACTGAGTGAGCTTCTTTTCAATAGCAGAGTTTCAAGGTAACTTTGCATCGTAGTTAGCGGGGTGCGTAAATCGTGGGAAATATTTGCTATGAATTCGCGTCTGTTTGCGTCCTTGCTTTCCAGTTCTTCGTACTGCGCAACCAGTTTATTTGCCATGGTCTGATAGGAGTGCGCTAATTGATCGATTTCATCGAATCCGAATTTTCGGTCTGGCGGGAGCTCAATAGTATTGTTTGACAAGTTGGGCAGAACCAGCGCGTCGTCATTTACTCTCTGGTTGAGAATCTTCAGACGACGAGTCAGTGTGAGGAAAACCATAACGCCACTCAGAAAAGCGAGCATGAGTGCGCTGGTCAGGGTGATGGCCAGGTTTCTAAAACTGTAACTGCTTTTCAATGTGTCAAGCATGGACTGATATTGCTTGCCGGCTACAACGGCATATACATACCCGGCTATTGTTCTATTGCCTGTTGATGCGTCATTGACAAAAAGTGGAAATGCCGAAAATATACGCCGTTTGGAGATGTGTTTGGGGTCGTCGCCTTTGATGGGTAACACTCTATCAAGCTGTAAAAATGCCTTGATTGGTTTCAGGTCAACGCTAGTGCGTGTCAGTTGGACATTATCGGGAGCACTGGCGATGACTAAGCCGTTTCGATCAAGCATATAGACTTCGACACTCGGATTTATCATCATTACGTGAGGTGCGAGATCTTCCAGCCACGCGGGACTGACGGCATCATTTTCAATGAAACCACCATTTTCAGCCATATACATGGCGATGGGTGCATTGAGGCGCTGGGTAAATTCTAAAAAATAGTCCTGACTCGAGCGATGGGTCAGCCACAGTACCGATAATCCCAGAATGAGCAGTATCCCGGTAAAGGCGATTGATAAACGGGCAAATAGTGTAGTCACGGCAAAGGAACGGATAATTTGTAGCCTACTCCCCAGACCGTTTGAATATATCTTGGGTTGCTTGGATCTCTCTCGATTTTTGCACGTAAGCGATTGATGTGACTATTCACGGTATGCAAATACCCTGTGTATTGATAGCCCCAAACTTCCTCAAGGAGCTCTTTACGTTTGAACACGCGTTCCGGTGCCATTGCAAAGAAGCGGAGTAAGTCAAATTCTCGGCTGGTAAGCGATATTTGTTCACCACTGACGGACACGGTGCGTGCGGTGGGATTTAATACTATTTCGTTTACAGTGATAAGTTCTGGCGTGGGTGTCTCACGCAGCGCATCAATACGCCTGAAAATCGCTTTAACACGGGCGATGAGCTCGGTAATGCTAAATGGTTTGGTGATGTAGTCATCTGCGCCACTGTCAAGCCCTGATACTCGCTCGGCTTCGGACGTGCGAGCCGTCACTAGAATGATTGGGGTGGCAGGGTTGAACTGCCTGACTTGTTGGCAAATCGTCAAGCCGTCAACTTGTGGCAACGTCAAGTCGAGCATGATCAGATCCCAGTCTTTTTTCAACGCCAGCGTCAGACCTCGTATGCCGTCGGCCGCATGAGTCACGTCAAGCGCCAAATCCTCCAGATGCAATTTGACGATATCCGCAATTTCTTGCTCATCTTCAACCAGCAGGATTTGTCGGTTCATAGGGCGCTAGAGTTTGATAGGGTATACATCGGCGATTACCCCTGTAGGGAGACGACTCTTTGGTTCGACTGTATCCCTTCCATAAGTTCACTGGCGCGAAGGGTTTGAGGCCTTCCTTGGCCTCGGATTGCTATTACTGAGAATTGGTGCGCACGGCTACAGCGGACGGCCTGCCGACATTGCCATCAGCATCGACGGCTCTGATCTCATAGGTATAGTCTGTATCTGGTTCCAGATTCTGGTCAAAGAAACTTAAACCCTCGCGAGTTTCCAGGACGCTCCCATTTCGGCGAATCTCGTAACCCGTGACGTAGGAACTGGTGGATGTGGCTGCCTGCCAGAATATCTCCAGCGCACTGCTTGAGTAAGCAACCCCATTCAGACCAGATACGGTAGACACCGCACTGTCACCACCCATTTTTGTGATCGTTACGCGGGCTACTGGGTTTAGCCATCGATGTACCGCCTGATTGATATCACTGATACCACCAGTGGCGTCAAGATCACCTATAACGTTGCGATGTACGTGAACGAAGCCTTCAACGTGCCCGGGAACACCACTACCACCGACGCCAGTACCTGTGGCTACCACAGGAGGTGGAGCCGGGAATCCCGCTTCGCCCGGAGCGCCACTGCCAACAATTTCATCATTGGCCTCGGTGCCAGCATCGTACCCAAGCGCGTTGTAAACAGCGTAGGCACCCGCGCCACCGGTTGGTAGCTTTACCGAGTTCAGACCAACGAAACCGTCGTTAGTCGGCAGCAGCATGCCAGCCAACGAGAGTACAGAACCGGCTCCGTCATCAATCATGAAAGTAGCTGTACCACCTGGAGCGATAAGCCCGTCGCCGTTCGCGACGGTTGCCCCGACACTTTCAAGAAGCGCCGCCATCGAACTGGTATCGCCGCCTTCTGCGATCGCTTGCAGTTGAGCGGACGCTTCGCTGCCAGCGGAGAACATCCGAGCATCGGGCGAGTGCGTGGCCAGTATCAATGGTGTGAAATGCATACCATTGGTCAGGTTGGTGACACTTATTTCGTAGGACGCTGCGACAGCAGTTCCCGAAATCGCAGTCACGGCAGTCGCAAGGGCTGCGGAATAAAGTTTAAGTCGTTGCATAGATCTTCCTCTGAAAGGTTGTTTGTGAGTGCACAGAGGTAAGAAGCGCTGCAGAAAAACAAGTTGTCACAGAATTATCACGTTTCATACACGTTTTTGTGACATAACTGGCGGAGTTCAGATGCCCCGAATCCATCCGTAGCGATCCGAATTTCCTCGGATAGGAATCCATTTCGGGTCACGTCGAAAATGCTTACATTTAATCCGAGGAATAATATAACTATATGAAAGATATACTTTTATTGTATTAGCCGCTAAGATTTAGAAACTACCGAATTGTGCGCCCCTTGCCCATGCCGTCCGATGTCATTCAGGTTGAAATTCAGCGCGGTACGACAGAGGTGTCTCACACCGAGAAATTCGAAGTTCCAGCTTTCGAAAACCAGACCGTTCTCGATGTCGTTTCCTGGGTGCAGCAGAATACCGATCCGACACTTAGCTACCGGTTTGCCTGCCGAGTCGGTATGTGCGGAAGCTGTGCGATGATGGTAAATGGTGTTCCGCGCTGGACATGTCGAACCCATATTTCAAAAGTGCTTGTCGACGATAAGATTACCATTGGGCCGTTACGCAACTTACCCGTCATAAAAGACTTGGTTGTCGATATGGATCCGTTCTTTGACAAGTGGGTATCGGCTGAAGGGGTCCACCACGGTACGCTAAGCCGTCACGATCCGATTGCACCGATCGATGAAAACAGCAGCGCCCGCGTTAAAGCAAACGCGGGTATCGAATGCATCAATTGTTCGGTTTGCTATTCCGCCTGCGATACCGTCACGGGGAGCCCAGATTACCTGGGGCCCGCTGCGTTGAACCGCGCCTGGACTTTGCTCAACGATGCCAAAGATGAAGGGCGTACTGCAATACTCGATGCAGTTTCAGGTACAGGCGGCTGCCATAATTGTCATTCCATGGGGTCCTGCACCACTTATTGTCCCAATGAGCTGGATCCGATGTCAGCGATTGCGGGTCTCAAACGCGAAACGTCCAAGCGCTTTTTCAAGAGAGGTGCATGATGCTTGATATACGGCTGTATATGGCTCAGCGGATCACGGCTTTATTGATGGCGCCATTGGTCATTGGGCATATTGCATTAATGATCTATGCCGTCCAGGGAGGGCTCAGTACCGAGGAAATATTGAATCGCACGCAAGGGTCAATCGCGTGGTTCGCATTCTATGGCGTATTCGTGACTGCGGTATCCATTCATGCGGCTATTGGTGTCAGGACGGTGTTATACGAGTGGGCTGGTATCAAAGGCGTTTTGTTAACCGTGGTCACTGTTGCGATCGGCTTAAGCTTGTTTCTACTCGGTGCGCGTGCGGTCTGGGCAGTGACGTTTTCGTGAGTACGGTGAAAGACCTTTCCGGGCGAGCTCATCCGCTGTGGCTTGCTTACATTCTGCATCGCGTGTCGGGGTTAGGGCTGGCGTTTTTTTTACCGTTGCATTTTTGGGTACTGGCGATGGCCATGACTGATCCGGCCAAGTTGGATGGTTTTCTTAATCTGACTGATTTCACCATAGTAAAGCTGGCGGAGTTCGTATTGGTGTTTCTGTTGGCGGTACACATGCTAGGTGGGCTGCGCTTGATGGCAATGGAATGGTTACCGTGGTCAGCTTCTCAGAAAACGTTTGCGGCTTCCGCCGTTGCGACAGCGTTTTTAATTGCGATGCTGTTTTTTCTGCAGGCGCTGTAACCCATGCGAATTTCTGACATCGAACGGCACGACACCGACATCTTGATTCTGGGCTCGGGAGGCGCTGGGCTTTTTGCGGCCCTTCATGCAAAACAAACGGCACCTCCGGGTACGAAAATCTCTATTGCGGTCAAAGGCTTGATCGGCAAGTGTGGGTGCACACGCATGGTTCAGGGTGGGTACAACGTGGCGCTTGGCGGCGGAGACACGGTTGAGCGACACTTCATGGATACCATTAAAGGCGGAAAGTGGTTGCCTGATCAAGACATGGCCTGGCGCCTTTGTAAACAGGCTGTCGTGCGAATTCGAGAGCTGGAAAATGAAATCGGTTGCTTCTTCGATCGTAATTCAGATGGGTCTCTGCATCAGAAAGCGTTTGCCGGCCAGACAGCTGATCGAACCGTACACAAAGGTGATTTAACCGGCATTGAAATCATCAATCGCCTCATGGAGAAGGTGTTGGCCAGTGGGGTTGAAAAGCTGCAGGAGCATCGAGCGGTTGGTCTTGTTCCGACAAAGGAGGGTACTGCCTTGGCCGGTGTTCTGATGATCGACATGCGTACCGGTACGTTCCGATTGGTACGTGCCAAGACGGTGTTAATGGCCACTGGTGGCGGCCCTTCCATGTACAAATACCATACGCCAAGTGGTGACAAGACAATGGATGGCCTGGCGATGGCATTGCGTGTCGGCTTACCGCTGCGGGATATGGAAATGGTGCAGTTCCATCCCACCGGATTGTTGGCAGGTCATCACACTCGCATGACAGGAACCGTACTTGAAGAGGGCTTGCGCGGTGCGGGCGGACAGCTGATCAATCATTCGGATCAGCGATTTATGTTTGACTACGATGATCTTGGTGAACGTGCCACTCGTGATGTGGTCAGTCGAGGCATATATGCGGAGATGCGCAAGAACAATAACCCCGAGCAGGAGGGCGTCTTTATTTCTATGTCGCACCTGGGCCCTGAATGGGTTGCGAAGAAATTCAAGGGTATGGTCAAACGTTGCGCCGACAGTGGTTTTGACCTTGCGGCCGGTAAAGTGGAAGTGGTACCAACCGCACACTATTTTATGGGCGGTGTGGTTGTGGACATTGATACGCGCACTGCGATGGAAGGGCTCTATGTAGCGGGTGAGGATGCAGGTGGCGCACACGGGTCTAATCGTCTGGGTGGCAATGGCGTTGCCAATTCAACCGTCTATGGTGGTATAGCAGGTGACACCATGGGAACTGACATTCGTAAAATGCCCGCTCTTCGTGAACCTGACGAGGCGGTACTTGCGGCTGAGTTGGAAAGAGCCATTCATCCGCTGAAAAATAAACCTGAGCTCGTCTTGCCACATCGTCAGCGACTGCAGGATGTCATGTGGGAGGACGTGGGTGTTATGCGTAACGAGATTGGAATGCGACGTGGTTTGCAGGGGATTGCTGAGGTGTCCGATGCATTGATGGACGTTGGTGTGTCTTCCGATAATCTGGCCTTCAATCTGAGCTGGCACGATTGGCTGAATCTTCGCTCGCTGTGTGATATCTCGGAAGTGATCGCCCGAGCCGGCATCGCTCGCGAGAATTCACGTGGTGCGCATTTCCGTGAAGACTTTCCGGAGGCCGGCGTGATGAAGGACAGTGATTTCACGGTTGCGAAAATGGATGGCGATGACCTCGCCGTCACTCGTGAACCGGTGAAATTCACGATAGTGAGTCCTGGAGATTCCATTTTGCCTGATACAGAACCTGAAACCCTGGTTGCGACACCATGATCAATATCGATCTTATCCAAAAAACCGCTGATGATTTAATGCGAAAAGCGGCCATTGAAATTCCTGAGGATTACCTTGGCGGATTAAAGAAAGCGGCCAAGGATGAGGAAAACGAGCTGCCATCGTTTGTCCTTAACGTCATGCTCGAAAACTATGAGGCAGCCAAAGAGGATCGCTGTGCCATGTGCGGTGACACCGGTGTGCCTCGCTGGTTCGTCAAACTTGGAAACGAGGCGCAGGTCGAGGGTGGTATGGTGGCGCTGGAGACTGCATTGCGCAGGGCAACGGCCAGTGCAACGAATGGTGTGCCATTGAGGCCCAACCGTGTGCATCCCCTCTGGCGTACCGATCACAATAACAACGTCGGAATTGGTGCGCCTGAGATTGAATATGGTTTCGAACCAGAAGGTGAGTGGATCGATTTGATCACGGTGCATAAGGGCGGGCTGTTTGGCACCGACTATCGCATGTTGTTTCCATCCGACGGTGTGCAGGGTATCAAGCGTTTCTACCTCGACAGTCTGATGGCGTTCGGTAAGCGTGGCTTGGCCTGTCAACCGGCGATCATCGGTATAGGCTTGGGTGGCTCCAAAGATATCTGCATGACGCTGGGTAAACGTGCCTCCACGTTGCGCACAGTCGGAAGCCGCAATTCAGACGCACGCATCGCGGAGATGGAAGACGAGTTCAAGGAGCTGGGTAATTCTATTGGTATGGGTGCCATGGGATTTGTCGGTAAGAACATGGTGGTCGATTGCAATATCGAAGTGGGCTACTGTCACACCGGCGGTATGCCGATGTCAGTCCATGCATTTTGCTTGTCTTCGCGACGCGCGGTTGCCCGGGTTTTCCCTGACGGGCGGGTAGAACATCGCACCGATCCGGACTGGTTCACCCCGTATCAACGGCGTGAGACTGTCGAATGGGAACCGTTACTGGAGTCAGCTCATGAGTCTTCGTGAAATCCGACTATCAACCACCCCAACTGACGAGGCCATCAGCGAACTGCGGCTGGGTGATATTGTCTATCTGGATGGTCTTATGTACACGGCGCGAGAAGGCGTATACATGCGTGCCCTTGAAGACAAGGCCAATATACCGATGGATTTACCGTTGGAATCTGCGGCCAATTTTCATTGCTCGCCGGCAGCCCGTATCAATGCAGATGGTTCATTTGATATGGGCGCCGTAACTGCCACAGCGTCTTTCCGGTTTGCCAAATGGCTTCCTGAGTGGTTCGAAAAAACCGGTGCAAAGTTGATTGTGGGCAAGGGCGGCATGACGTCCAAAGACTACAAGGATTATTTCGTACCTAACGGTGCGGTGTATTTGTCGACTGTGGGTTATGGTACCGGTGCGCTGTTAGGGCGTGGTATTGAAAACGTGGAAGCTGTGCATTGGCACGATGAGCTTGGATTGGCGCAGGCAATGTGGGTCATCAAGTGCAATAAAATGGGGCCATTTATCGTGGCATCTGATCTTTCTGGTGACTGTCTTTTTGAACGTGAAAACGCCAAAATTGCCAAAAATATCGAGAAAGCCTACGAAGGCACAAAGCCCGCTGTATTGAAGCGTTATGGTGAAACTGATGATCGATCGGACGAATTGATCTGACCACTAGGTGATTACCTGCGTCAGGCCGCTTGTGCAGGGGCGGGACCACATTGAATTATTGGAGAAAGCGACAGTAGGCCCGAAAAAGTGCGTGCTGAATCTGATCGCCTGGCGATCGAGATTTTTCTTCATAGCGTTTTTTTCTCAGCGCTTCCTGTTCTTGAATATGTTGATAAAGTTCGATATCCAGCGCGCATATCTCCTCGATCGCAGTCAACGTCAGTTTGTCCGGACGTTTATTACTTCGGTTCTTGGCTCCTGGAGCTGTTGTATTTTTTCGTTTCAAGGAGAAATGCGGATACCCAAGCCCGAGATCCTGGAAGATGATCTCAGTGGACAAAAAGAAATCTTCAGTCAGACCGACGATAATTTTCCCGGAGGAAACGTTGTCCTTGGCTTCATTCAGCGCGGTACGATCAAACGATCTTGTACCACTTAACACGCTTATCTGTTCAAATGAGATCGCCGGGAAGCGTTCAAGATACTCGATAATCGTATGGTTTTGTGCAAACTCCACCGCTTCACCCAATGGGTGAGTTTTGGCATCCTTGGACCTGGTGAAGTGATAGTGAGATAGAACTCGCGAAACGGGATCGCGAACCATCGAAAAATAGATGCAATCACGGTCCAGATACTGGTGTATGCCAAAGTTGATATGTCCAGATACACAGTCAACTGAATCATTCATTTCAGCGGCGTGATCTGCTAACGGCCTGGCACAGTCCGATGGCGTATAGATTTGTGTTATCGAGTCAGCTTGAAATTTCTTTCTGAGCAGGTGAGACAGAGACGTGCCAGCTGTCTTTGGAATATGCAGAAATACGATCAGTGATTTTTGATTCGCTTCTTGCTTCAATTCTGGCTAACCCTACATCGACGGCTTTCGATAAACGTGGAAAGAATGATAGCAGCCTATCGCGTGAAAAGTGTCAGGTCAGAAATCGATACCTTGCTGAGCGTTTATACCTTGCTGAAATGGGTGCTTGATTTCGCGCATTTCCGAAACGAGGTCGGCGTATTCAATCAATTCGGGTTTCGCGTCGCGACCTGTAAGAATGACATTTGTACGTTTTGCGCGAGCGTCGAGACCTGAGATCACCGCGTGTACATCGAGATAGTCATACCGAAGTGCAATATTGATTTCGTCCAGAACGACAAGATCGTACTGATCTGACGCAATAACCTCACAGGCCTTATTCAATGCTGCGTTGGCCGCTTTGGTGTCGTTGTCCAGGTCTTGCGTGTTCCAGGTGAATCCATCACCCATTGTGTGCCAGTGCACTTGGTCCGGGAATTTCTCGAAGAATTTGCGCTCGCCGGTTTCCCAGCTTCCTTTGATGAATTGCACAACACAGACCTGTCGTCCCCAGCCCAGTGCCCGTGCCACAACGCCAAATGCGGAGCTTGATTTACCCTTGCCGTTTCCTGTGTGAACCAACACCAGGCCTCGATCTGGCTTTACGTTGCGCGCGGTTTTCTTGGCCTGCTCAGCCTTGAGCGCTTGCATCTCCGCTTTGTGATTGGTGGTCAAACTTTGAGCACGCCCATCTGATCTTCGAGTAGTTGCATGACCTGCATCGCAGCCAATCCCTGTGCAAAACTGGAATTGGGCTCACGACCTTCCTGAATCGCTGCGATAAATTCGCGGTCAATCAATTCAATGCCATTGTTGGACACCGCAACGTTTGACAAATCGACCGGATTTTCATTGCCATCGAACAAGTCGTCATAGCGAGCCAGGTAAGTTCCGCTGTCGCCAATATAGCGAAAGAACGAGCCAAAAGGTCCGTCGTTGTTGAATGAGAGCGAAAGTGTGCAAAGTTTCCCAGTCGGTGTTTTAAGGCCGATGGTCATATCCATGGCAATACCCAGGTCTGGATGAGCCGGGCCTTGCAAGCCGAAGACTTCGCTGGGAATTTCGCCCGTTTGGTGCAAGAACAAATCGATTGTGTGACAGGCATGGTGCCAAAGCAAATGATCAGTCCAGCTACGGGCTTCGCCCTTTGCATTGGTGTTGGTGCGCCGGAAGAAATACGTTTGCGCATCCATTTGTTGGATATTGAATTCACCCGCATCAATCCGTTGTTTTATCCATTGGTGGGAAGGATTAAAACGTCGCACATGCCCGACCATGCCAACGACGCCGGTTTTTTTTTGTACTGCATCCATCTTTTGGGCATCGGCAAGGCTGTCGGCCATCGGTATCTCGGCGAACGTGTGCTTACCGGCATTCATCGCCTGTATTGATTGCTCACAATGTACTTGTGTCGGCGTAGAGAGAATGACTGCATCGACATCCTGCTTGAGAAAATCTGCAAAGTCCGTACAGGCCGCGGGAATATTTCGCTGCGAGGCCAATGCCTTGATTTTCGTATCGTTAGGGCCAAATACAGCGGTCACTTGAGCGTGGCTTATATTCGCCAATGCGTCCAGATGTTTTAGCCCGAACGCGCCGTAGGCACCAGCGACACCAATCTTGATCATGCTAGCGGTTCTCCAGAATCATATGGCCTACGGCCGTGTTTGATGCAGGTACATGATAGAACCTGTGTATTTCTTCAACATTCTCGTTGAGCGCGCCGCGCATGACGTACCACATCACAAGTTCAATACCCTCGGATCCCGCTTCGCGCAGGTATTCCATGTGTTCGATCATGCTGCCTTTATCCGGATCGTTTACGAGCAAGTTCATAAACCGCTCGTCCCATTTGGCGTTTATAAGGCCAGCGCGTTCGTGTTGCAGTTGATGGCTCATACCGCCGGTACCAAACACACACACTTTTAGATTGTCTGGAAACGAATCGATCGCCTTACGGATGGACTTTCCGAGTGCGTAGCAACGGCTGCCGAGTGGGGCGGGGTATTGCACGACGTTAACGGCCAATGGAATTACCGGACATGGCCATTCTTCCGGTTGGCCAAATAACATGGTTAACGGTACGGTCAATCCATGATCGACTTCCATCTCGTTCATGATCGTGATGTCGAACGAATCCAATATCAGCGACTGTGCAATATGTGCGGACAATCTCTGATGACCTTTGACTACTGGTACAGGGCGTGGGCCCCAGCCTTCATCGGCTGGAGAGTATTCAGCAGCACAACCCAGTGCAAAGGTGGGGATCACCCGAGCATCAAATGCAGTGCAGTGATCGTTGTACACAAGAAATATCACATCAGGTTTTTCTCTTTCAATCCATTGTTTTGAAAATTCGAAACCTTTGAATATCGGACCATAGTAGTCGTCATCAGCTATACCGGTATCCGACGCTACCCCTAATGCAGGTACATGAGAACAGGCTACGCCTGAAGATACATAGGCCATCAGTTATCCTGCCATTCAGACTTGTAACGGTTGCCTTCTATCGAGCGTCCGCCTGAGATCATCATTTCGCGATAGGCGGTCGAGCCCATGCCAGTCATCAAACCGGCAAGCTCCTGAAAGTTGATGCCGTGAAATGCCGCCAGTTTGGATGTGTAGTAAATATTGCCGCCGAGTTCGAGTAAGCGATTCCACTCCTGGTTCAGGGCGGCCTCTCGTTGTTCGGGTGTCATGGGATAGTGGTCGATGTACCCTTCAGGATCGGCCTTGTAGGCGTCGCGGTTTGCTTGCAATCGAAGGCTGATGCAAAACTGGTTCAGGTGGAAGCCCCTGGTAGCCTGATCACTATCAAATACAATAGTGCCAGGGATATCGTCGTAGAGCTTCTTGTCAGCCATTATTGCTAAATCCTTGTCCGAACACGTACGTCGGTTAACTCAAAGCACTTCGCTCATGCTGATGTGCATGCAAAAGGCCGAAAACGAACGCAATTACGCTTGCAATCTAGCATATTTGCATGCAAATATGTCCCATGAGCGAACGCCAGTGGAAGTCAGCACTTTACCTTTTGCGTAGCAGAATAGTATCCGGTGAACTGCTCGGCGGCACCAAATTGCGTGCGAGTCATCTGGCTGTCGAAATGGGCATATCCCGTACGCCCATTAGCGAATCACTAATCAAACTGGAAGGCGAGGGTTTGCTGGTTCGTGACAAATCCGGGTACTCCGTACGTAGTTTTGCATTGGATGACGTACTCGATGCCATTGACTTGCGTGGGCTTCTGGAAGGGGCTGCTGTTCAACGCGTCGCGGAACGTGGACTCAGTAAAACTGATTTAGAAAAATTAAATAGCCTCCTGCGTGACCTGGATGAAGTCATCCGTGAAGGACGCGTTGACGAGTACGATAAATTAAACCTTCACTTTCACAACCAGCTGATCGGGCTTTCCGATAGTGACATACTGATCACGGAGGTACAGCGCTCATATCGCCTGCCGTTTGCCGGCCCGTCGGCGTTTCCGACTCAACATAGCGACTCTGAACGTTTTAGAGCGTCTTTACTTGTTGGCCAACAGCATCACCATCAGATTGTATCTGCGGTTTCCAAACGCGAAGGAGCGAGAGTCTTTGCATTAATGTGTGAACACGCCCGCCTGGCACACCAGAACGTGCATGCGGCGATAGAGGCCAGGGAAAATGCGCCACAGCTGGCATTAGTACAAAATTCTTGATAACCCTGTTTTCGCACAAGTGACTAGCTGGAATTTGAGCGTTACGTTGACGAAAAACAAGAGCTCGTGAATCATGGCTTACGGTTGTAGTACGGCATTTGTCGTTCGCTGAAACAGGCTGGACGCCCAGGGGGCGACTGTTAACGTCGCCAAAACGGTTTGCTGATTTCCGCCATAGCCACCTCGGTACTCAGCCCAAGGTCGTCATTCACGCGCATTGGGTCACCAATGAGCAGTGCGTGGAGTTGCTTGCGCGTTCTGTGGCGATGCAGCCAAATCCGCCAGAGGGCAATGGGGGGTTCTGATCGCTCGATGAGAACCTTGCTGTTTTCCAGTGAGTTGAAATATTCCATCGTCTCTTGGCTAGGCCATGTCGAAAACCTCAGCATAAAAAGGCCAGCGCTGTCGCGGCAGAGGCAATAAGCGATTTTTCACGGCTTAGCAGTGGGGTGGTTTGGGCATCTGCTATGGGGATTTTCTTCCGTATCTGTACTCTAAACTCGAAAAAAACTGCTGTTATAGTGCACAGATGCGACTTGATACACCCAAATACCGTCAGCTTGCCGAACAGACCCAGCGTCATCTGGAAACTACCGGCAATGCGGGCGATCGACTACTGTCGCTCAGGGATTTCGCATCCCGAGAGGGTGTCAGCATGAGCACCGCGTTGCGCGTCTATGAAGAGCTGGAGCGCAACGGGGTGGTTGAGTCGCGCCTGCGATCGGGCTATTTCTTGCGACGTTCGGCAGTTCGTCAGGTGGCCCTGCCCACGGCTTCTCGTGAAATTCCCGTCGCTCGAAATGAAAAAGAGCTGATTGACGGCCTGCAAAGCAGCGCCTGGCACGCGCACCGGTTTACCGCTTTTTTTGCCAGCGGAACACCGGATACAACGTTGGCAGGACCGCGGGAATTGGGACGCATCATACGTCGCGTTGCGCGCCGGGAGTTGGAAAATTACGGTCCGGTCGAAGGTGATGCCTTGCTACGACAGGAAATCGCGAGCCGGTCTGTGAAAGCAGGTATGGAAATGGACGCCAACGAGCTGATAATCACCAGTGGTGCGCAAGAAGCCTTGTTTATCAGTATTAATATCTTGACCAACCCCGGTGACCTGGTTGCCGTCGAGTCTCCAACCTATCATGGGTTGATCAGTGCGATAAAGCAGAGCGGTCGTAAGATGGTAGAAATCCCGACAGACTCTGCGACAGGTATTAATCTACCCGCGCTGGGTCTGGCTCTTGAGGAGCTGTCGGTCAAAGCGGTCGTGGTCAGCAGTTCGGTTCAAAATCCTCTCGGTTGCAGCATGAATGACGAGAGTCGACAACAGTTGGTGGCATTGGCCAATGCTCACGACGTTGCCCTGGTTGAAGATGATACGCACGGTGAATTACTTTACGCCCGTCAACGGCAGCGAAACTTGGGCGCGTTCGATACGGAAGACCGTGTTCTTGTCTGTGGATCTTTCAGTAAAACACTCGCCCCTGAGCTTCGCGTTGGGTGGCTGAAAACACCACGGTGGCGCCAAGCTGCATTGGATTTCAAAAGAGCCGTTTCAGCGCGATCAGTATTGCTACCACAGCAAGCGATCGCACGACACATGGCAGAAGGGCACTATGACCGTCACATTCGCCTGTCGCGTGACACCTATGCCAAGCGTGGCCGCGCGTTACGTGCTGATATTGCGCAGTATTTCCCCTCACACACTCGCATCTCGCAACCGACGGGAGGCTTTCAAATGTGGATAGAGCTACCGACGGGAAACAGTGCGATGGCGTTGGCTGAACACGCACTCAGCCAAGGTATCGCAATTTCGCCGGGTCGCTTGTTTTCGCACCGCGGCCACTACGGACACTGTATTCGTCTGTGTTACTCGAAGTACCAGAACGAGAACCGGGGGTCTATTGAATTGATGGGAAAGTGGCTGTTGGAAAATCCCCTGGCGGATTGTGCCTGACAGCCACTTGCAGTCAGGCAGCTACGCGCCCTAGCTGAGCGTCGATTATATCCCCGTAAAGACTTGTGTCGTCGCCCGCGTAAACCAGTCCAGATGCCAGTTTGCTGGCCAAAATGGCGTACTTGACCTTTTCAGGCAAATGAGTTTGCAGCCGTGGCCCAAATTCAGCAGAATTCCTGATCATGTTGGGCATGTGGGCAAGCATGGCTTTTTGCTGCTTGGGTAAGTTGATTTGATCAGGGTTCGACTCGAAATAGTCAAACATACGCGCATAGTGATTATTAATTTCATGGCTTAACAGGCTGGAAATCTCAGTGTAGGTTTCGCAACCGTCCAGTTCTCGGTATTTTCGAATCACGGAACGTGCTTCCACTTCCGCCATTTGATTCAAAATAGCGATTACATCGTTTACGTATTCATCCTTGTTGGCTAAAAATTCTTCGTCCGAAAATACCAAATTCGCAATAATTTCATAGGAAGAGGATATAACACCGCACTTGTTTGCGGATGCATCGCGCATGATTACCACCCCTCTCTGCTGCAAGGTTTGCCGTGCTGCAGGGGTGATGAATGAATTGGCACCTTCGACAATGACTTTGGAGCTCGCGACACCGTCGTCATTGAAATATCGGTCTACATTGTTTTCGTTGATTGTTTCCGGTCGTCCGCCAGCGGGAATGAAAAGATCCGTTTCCACTGAGAATAGAATGTTGTTAAACGCCTTGTAGAATTTGTCCGTCGAGATCCATTCCTCATTCAAGCCGGAATCTGTCATGGTGAGTTTTTTGTACACATCACTGATACCGTCCTTGCGAGTTTTCATGCGATACAAGATAAAGCCACCTGGATGTAAGGCTTCAGGGTTATAGCCCTCTATATCGTCTTGTAAAACGATATTTGACAGTGCGTCTTTATCCAGGCCATCGGGGTCATACAATGCGCCAGTACCATCAACAATCAGTTTGATGGCAACCTTTGGGCAGCGCTCCAGCAACAAGCGCATGCCGTTGCCGGCAACGTCACCATTAGGGCCGCCGGTAAATTTGACGCTAAACGGCTCGGTATGCATGTCTGTGCCCAACTCCTGCATGATAACTTCTGCAAATCGAATCACTCCGATCGACGTGACACCATATTCTTTATGGTTTATACCAATTTCCTTGCTGGACATGATGCCTTTGCCAAGCAAGTAGCCACGTCGTTCAGCGAGCTTTGCCATGCGTTCAATCATGATGTTGTGCATGTTTTCATCTGGACCAAGTTCAATCGGTTCTTCCTGTCCGTAGTAGTCGATTACTCTCGGGTCTTGCGCTCGTCCGTTCTCATCAGTTACAAACAGGTCTAGAAAGGCATTGGCGAAGGCATGCTGCAACTTATACAGATATTGATCTCGCTGTTCATGCGTGGTTCGTGGGTCAATCGACAGAATCGCCACCATTTTCGATCCACCTTCGTAGATGTCCTTGTTTTTAAGGTGCTGTGTATGGGCCAGTACGTAGTTTTCTTTGAACAAGGTGCTGGCATTGTTAGCGTAGTCGTCACTACTTTGCGTGATAACGGTTCGCCATCCGCCTCGAGCGATATCAGAAAATCCGATGTGGAAGCCACTGCCGCGCCGGCCGTAAAAAAAGGTTATTCGGAACGGTCGTTGGGTGGGTAGGTCGTCAGTAAATTCTGGCCCGAGCTCCTCCAGATAATGTGGATCGAGGCGAAAACTCAAGGCATGCTTTTCGGTGACAAAAAAGTTGCTTTTTAGACAGTTTTTAATAAAGGACAATGCGCAACGAAATACGACTCGTCTCAAATTATCCAATATTTGACGACCAGAATTAAAATTCTCAACCAGATCGGTCACGCTTTCCAACTTCGTGGTGTATGCATTCTCTCTGTCTGCCTGACTGGGATCAAAGCGAGCGTAGAACAATTCCACCAGCTGCATGCTCACACTGGGATTGTGATGAAACGCGCGAGAAATATTTTCGCGTTCGTAGATTTCCGGTGCGTTGTGAGCCAGATTTGTATGACAAAAACTGATCAAGGCAGAAATCAGCGTCGTATCTGGACCACTCATAATGCCGCTTTTTATAAGCGTCGCGTAGCTGGGTGCTGTCGTAGACGTAATTTGCGTACTGTAAAGTTCCTGTTTTAGTTTGGCGTAGAGCGCGGAATCTTCACTAAGATCTGATTTGTCATTGGGTTTTACGTAAAATGTTGCCAGAAAATATGGTGTCTTTCCATTTACCACACTTAAGTGATAAGCACGCCTGACACCGATTTCCAGTCGTTGAAACACTTCCAGAACCTGTGACAGGAAGCCAGCATGTGGTGGGTTGGTCACACCAAACGAAACCCGGTTTTCTTTGAATTCAGTCGGTTCTACCTTGAGATGAATGCCGCTATTGGTTTGAGTTTCGATATAGATTCGCATCACCCTCGCCACGCGTTCAGGAGGTGAGGTCAGGACGTAATCCATATTGCTGTCGCTAAAAACAGATATAACGCCATCGATGCGTTCGTCACTGATGTCTGGGAAATCTTTTCTGACGTATTCCGCTATCTCATCGCGAGTGGCATCTGAAAGGGTTGTCTGCTCAGTTTCAGAATCGATCGGCTCGTCAGGTAATCTAAAATCACAGCGAATAACCTCCAACGCCGTATCAATGTCTGGTAGCGGGTTAAACGATGTGGTTATTTCCGCATAGCTCAGCGGTTTGTCCGACAAGTCATGGATAGTTCGATAAATTGATCCAGTTGTCGAGAGTTGCGCAATCATCAGCCGCTCTTCTCGATCTACCAAGGTCACCTTTTCTAAAGATTTTAACTTGTTAAGACTTATCGTTAACAAGGTAAGTGCATCTAGTTCGTCCTTGTTCAGGTTCAGGAAATAGGGGCTCATTTCCTGTTGTATCCAATTCAGATTCAAATCCGCTTGAGAGCGATATTCCGTTAAATGATGTTGGATCGAATTGACAACCGAGGCGCTCGAACTTGGCATATGTCGGATTTCCCTGAGTAAGCCTTTCCAGAATAGATTTTTTGATTACAAATTGCTATTTATTTCATTGAAATGTCAATTTGGAATCACCAGTGAGCTTGAGAGCACTATTGTCATCCTAGCCAAAGTTACGGGGGCACGCGCTGTACCCTGAATCTGGCTGCATCTTGATTTGGATCGACAGTGATCGTTTTGATTAAGCTCTTGGCATTTACATCATAAATGACGCCAACCCTGCTGCTTTCACACTGTTACATCAGTATGGCAAGTTGATCGCTTGTGGAAACGATGATGTCACTAGCGGTGGGTGGCTTCGGTAACATGTTTCACGCGAGATGTTATGCCGCCAATTTGGCGTGCCGATCCAATGAAGGTATGTGTCGATTGCCTGGACTGCCTGTTTGTCTTTTCCTCAGCATCCAGCTACTCGAACGTTGTCAGAACGCGACCCTGTCGCCACCTTTCAGATCGAGCATCTCTCTTGCCTCATCAGGTGATGCAACTTCACAGCCGAGATCTTCGACAATTCGTCGGATCTTTGCAACTTGCTCTGCATTACTTTGTGCAAGTTTGCCGCGTGAGATAAACAGGCTGTCTTCCAAACCAACGCGTACGTTGCCACCCATCTGGCTGGCCGTTGTCGCCAGTGGCATTTGCGCGCCACCAGCACCGAGCACAGACCAACGGTAATCGTTGCCAAAAAGTCGATCGGCAGTTCGCTTCATGAAAATCAAGTTATCGACTTCCGGGCCGATGCCGCCAAGAATTCCAAAAATAAATTGGATAAAGACTGGAGCCTTGAACAAACCGGTATCCATTCCGAATTTAAGGTTATAGAGATGGCCAACGTCGTAGCATTCGTGTTCGAACTTGACGCCGTGTTTTCCACCCAGGGCTTCAGCGACCGTTTTTATATCTCTGAATGTATTGCGAAAAATATACGTGTCCGAATTTTCAACGTACTCTTTCTCCCAATCATGCTTCCATTCGTCATAGCGGCCTGCAAGCGGATGAAATGAAAAATTCATCGATCCCATGTTCAGTGAACACATTTCAGGTGAAAACCGATTCGCTGGGGCTATGCGATCTTCAATCGTGGTTTTGAGGCTGCCGCCAGTGGAGATATTCACCACAGCGTCAGTGGATTGTTTAATACGCTGTAAAAAGGGCGTAAAGTCATCAGGGTTTATCGATACCGATCCGTCGTTTGGGTTCCTCGCATGCAAATGCAAGATCGAGGCGCCGGCTTCCGAGGCGTCGATTGCCTGCCTGGCAATATCGTCCGCCGTATAGGGAAGTGCGTCCGACATGGTTGGTGTGTGAATCGCACCGGTTACTGCGCAGGTAATAATGGTTTTGTTGCGAGCCATTGTTCATTCCTTTTTAAATATAACCCGACGTGTCATCGGAAATAGTTCAATACCAAAACGGCTGTTCACAAATCCCCAGATTCCTTTGGGTGCAAATAGCATGATTACAATCGCTGTCGCGCCAAGAATCATTAAGTAAAGTGTGCCGAGATCTGCCAATGTTTCACGCAATAAAAAGTAGAGCAGCGTGCCGATGATCGGACCTTCAAGCGTGCCGATTCCGCCAATTACCACGATGAAGATCACGAAAGCTGTCCAGTCATTAACACTAAAGGCAGCATCCGGGCTGATACGTAGTTTCTGCATGAATATCAAGGCTCCGAGCGCAGCGGTGAGACCAGCTGTGAACACGTAAACCATGAATTTCGTGCGCCAAATATTTATGCCAAGAGACTCTGCAGCCAGTTCATTGTCTCTGATAGCGGTCATTGCGAGACCAGTCCGGGAGCGTAAAAATAAAAATATCAATCCCATCGTCAATATCAGTACCGCCAGAGCTGCCCAGTAGCTCAAGCTCTCTCGAGCCGATCGATTTGCTGCGATGGATTTGACAACGGTGACGGGTAGGCTGGTACCGGAACCACCACCCAAGGACGTCATTTGTGCCGAAGTTAAGCGAAACACTTCAGCGACAACCCAGGTACCTATCGCAAAGTAGGCCCCGTGCAGTCTGAAAATAAGGGCGGCTACCGGTATTGCGATGATCATGCCGCTAAGTGCCACGACGGGTAAAAGTGCGAGGGGTGTTATGCCGGTATTTATGGCCAATGCGAACAATAGGTATCCCCCAAAACCGACATAGGCTTGTTGGCCCACGGAAACCAGCCCAGCGTAACCGGCTAGTAGATTCCATAGGTACGCTAACCCGAGATACAAAAAGATCTCACTTAAAAAGCGTAAATCTGCACGCCCAGCCCACAAAGGTGCCGTAGCAAGTACGATCAATGCAATTGCAACTACCAACAGAAAAGCGCTGCTACTGGCAGAATTTCTTGTGATTACGGTATTCAATGTGAAACCTTCGGGAACAAGCCGGTCGGGCGCACCGCAAGAACTGCCAGAAAGGCACAGTGCCCTGCGAGCTGTTGCCAACCGGGATTTATTTGCGCGCCTATTCCTTGTGCGACGCCGAGTATGATGCCGCCAATCAAGGTGCCCCATAAATTGCCCAGACCGCCAATTATCACGGCCTCGAATCCGAATATGAGTCTTGCGGGGCCGCCGGCAGGATCGAACGCTGTCCGAGTTCCCAGAAAAATCCCGGCGATGGCAACGACGGCTAGTGAGAGTGCCATTGCCATGCTGAATATGTGTTTTTTGTTAAGCCCCATTAGCTGTGCGATATCAGCGTTATCGGATGTTGCTCTAAAGGCCCGACCCAGTGCGGTGTGATAAAAGATCCACTGCAAACCAGCGATAACCGTTATTGCAACAATGAACATGAGTAAGGGCAGCAGGCCAATGTTCAGCGAACCCAATGGAAGACTGGCAGTTTCAAGTGATCCGGCGTTCAGCTTTTGTGGATCTGCGCTAAATACCTCGAGCAATCCGTTTTGCAGAATTACGGACAGCCCGAATGTCACTAATAATGGCGGCAGGATGTCGTTGCCCATTGTTCTGTCGAGTACCACGTACTGAAGGCCGTATCCTAATAAGGCCATCATCGGGATGACGATGATCAGCGATAGGAGTGGGTGCATCTCAAGCGTGGTGGTAACCACCAATCCAATAAAGGCGGCCAGTACAATCAAGTCGCCATGTGCGATATTGACCAAGCGCATAATGCCGAAAATGAGTGACAGACCTGCGGCGAACAAGGCGTACAAGCCGCCGATCAGAACACCTTGAATAATTGCGTTTACCCAAACCATTCTTTTTATATTCCGAAATATGCTTGACTGATTTCGTCACGATTAGCCGAATCAGTTGACCCGCTAAGCGTTATTCTGCCCTCTGACATGCAATAGTACCGATCGGCAATCGTCAACGCCCGGTTCAAATCCTGCTCGACGACAACAGCGCTGAGGCCGTTACTGATAATGTCGGGCAGGGCCTCGTAAATTTGATTGATGACAATAGGCGCCAGACCGAGACTGATCTCGTCGAAAAGAATAATGTCGGGGTTTGCCATCAGTGCGCGACCGATGGCAACCATTTGTTGTTGCCCGCCGGACAATGTTGTTGACCCCTGCAATCGTCGTTCGCCCAGAATTGGAAATAATTCATACACTTGTTTCAAATTCCAAAAACCCTGGCGTTTGCTTTGAGCGCCGATTCTGAGATTTTCCTCGACGCTCAGTGATGGAAACAGCTGTCGGCCTTCTGGCACCATTGCGATGCCCAGTTTTGCGATTTGATCAGCTCTCATGTCGCCGATCGGCGTCTTTTGCCAAAGCACCATATTGCGTTCACACGGTATCAACCCCGTAATCGTACGCATCGCCGTTGTTTTGCCGGCACCGTTAGCACCGATTAACGAAACGACTTCGTTGCTGTTCACCGTTATATCAATGCCAAACAGTGCCTGAAAGTCACCGTAGAAACTGGCAAGCTCACGTGTCTCAAGCATCGACTGCAATGCCCATGTAGTTTTCCTGGACAACTTTGCTGGCCATTACCGATGTGGGTTCTCCATCAGCGATTACCTTCCCGAAATCGAGGACAATCAGTCTGTCCACAACCGCTAATAGCGCATGAACAATGTGCTCTATCCAGATGATGGTAACGCCTTCACGGCGAATACTCTGAATAGTTTCAATAAGCGACTGGCATTCCTTATCTGTCAATCCACCGGCAATTTCATCCAAAAGCAATAGTGCTGGATTGGATGCAAGTGCGCGCGTAAGCTCGAGCCGTTTACGTTCCAAAAGAGTAAGAGAGCCCGCAACCGTGTTTGCTTGATCAAGTAAACCCGTTTTTCGCAAGGCATCAATACATTGAGATTCTGCCTTTTTCATCGGTAGTCGTGCACCGTGAGAAGCTGCAACCAATGCATTCTCATAAACCGACATGGCGGAGAAGGGTTGCGGTATTTGAAAAGAACGGGCGATGCCGCCATGACAACGTGAGGCACTACTAAGCTTTGTAATGTCACGATGCTGGAAGTGAATGTTCCCAGAGTCTGGCTGCATGGTGCCCGTGACTAAATTGAACAATGACGTTTTCCCCGCGCCATTGGGGCCAATGATTCCAACAGCTTCTCCTTTGGAAATGGAGAAGCTGATGTCGTCAGCGACTGTGACGCTGCCGAACGATTTCGACAGCCCACAACATTGCAGCAGTTCGCTCACGCGTCAAGCAAGTAGTTTCAACTCGCCGCCAACGGGAATTTCAGGCGCCTCGGAATTAGTCGTAATGACCAACTCCATCTTGTCACCCTGTTTTTGCCATTGACCTGCAACCAAAGGTGTCTTGGTCACGTTCTTGACAGGGCCATTTGACCAATCGACCTTGCCAACGACGGTGGACATATTGGTTCCAGCAATAGCGGATACGATTGCCGCGGGGTCCTCAAGATCTTCAGCCCGAGAAACAACGTCCTTCAACACCTCGAACAAGGCGTGCTTGAAGCCGATGGGTTGCGTCCATGGTCGTCCGGTATCTGCGGTAAAGGAGTCCGCGAGCGTCTTGGCAGATTCGTTGGTGAGTGAAGACGTAAACGGATGGTTGGGGGACCACCAAATCTCTGACGTCAGACCGTCTCCTCGATCACCGAGCGACTCTATAACTGAAGGGAACAACAAAGCCTTGCCAATGGTGACCACCTTCGGCCTGAAGTCCTGTTGCGCTGCCTGTGACCAGAATGTCGCGAAGTCGGGCGGTATCATATTGCCGGTGACAATTTCACAGCCTGCTTCCTTGAAGGCAGATATGAAACTGGAGAAGTCATCGTTGAGCGGTTGATAACGACCCGGATCGATCAAGTCATACCCATTCGCCTTTAGTGGCGGTGGCAGTCCAAGTTTTGCATCCCCCCATGCATTGCCATCGGCGTCGTTGGGAAATATTCCCGCGACTGTTTTACCTACACCTGCGCTGTCCCAGAGCGCAAGAAAGTTGGCAATGACATCTTCCAGTCCCCAAAAGAAATGATAGGTGTATTCAAAGCCTTCGGCGGGATTTCCGTTTCGACCGAAAAAGTACGGCTGCCACGGACAATCGGTGGTGATGCAAGGTACTTCATTCACTTCGCACTGATCTGCAACCGGGTTGATGGTGTCCGGTGTTGATGCGGCGACCATAATGTCTATTTCTTCGCCGAGGATGAGATCGGCTGCTACTTCGGCGGCCCGATTTGGATTTGATTGACTATCTTTGGAAATGATTTCAATGTCATACGTCTTCCCATTATTCTCTACTCCAGCCGATAGAGCTGCTTGTACGCCATTGAGTACAAAGTCATCAGCTTCGGCGAATGCGGCTAGCGGACCTGTTTTCGGGCTAACAAAGCCGACTCGAATTTTCGGGTTGGCTGCATAGGCCTTAGTGTGGTTTAGAATCGCGGGGGCGGCGATTGCAGCACCGATACCCTTGAGTACAGTGCGTCGTGAAGTTGATATTTTCATTGATTCCTCCGGTGGTACTTCAATTAAATATGTGTGTAGTATTTATTTTGTCTATTCCAGAATTTTCTCAAGTTCCAGTAAATGCTTCGACACTCTTTGCGCTGTCTTTTTAGAATCTGTTGACGACCACTTACTAAAGCCTTCACCTGTTTTCATTCCAAGTTTGCCGCTGTCTACCAATGATTTGAGTAGGGCTGAAGGCTGAGGTGAGCGTTCAAGGTCATGCAGCACTTGTTCATGTATGGCATACGTCAAATCTGTTCCGACCAAATCGGCGTTTTCGAGTGGTCCGAGAACGGACAGTCGTCGACCAAAACTCTCCCTGACGACAAGATCCACCGCATCGGCAGTGCAAATGCCGTTTTCGACCAGGCTTATCGCTTCACGCCATAACGCATGCTGTAGTCGGTTGCCGATAAATCCCGGTACATCTTTTTCCACTCGGACGGGTGATTTGCCGGATGATTCAAGCAACGCATAAGTGCGTTCGATGATGTCATCGTTGGTCCATTGAGTGCGGATGATCTCTACCAGCGGTATGATATGTGGTGGGTTCCACCAATGCGTGCCTACTGCACGCTCTGGCGTTTTTAGCTCTTTCATGATGTTGCTTATCGGAATAACCGATGTGTTTGACGCTAAAACACAGTTAGCTGGTGTCGCTTTTTCCAACTCAGCAAACAAACTTTGTTTCAGTGCAAGATTCTCGGGCGCAGCTTCAAAAACGAACTCAGCATTGCTGACGGCATTGACGAGCTTTGGCTGAATCGCGATGTAATCCAGAACGGCAGGAATCTCGCTTTGCGGTACACGCAGGTTGACCAACGATTCCTTAACTCGATCATGGAGTGAAACCAGCGCTTTTTCATCTGGGTCCTGAACGATTACTTGATGCCCGTGTCTTGCGAAAACCAATGCAATGCCGTGACCCATCAGCCCGGCGCCTATAACCGTGATGTTTGACACCTTGTTCATCCCGCGGTGTAGCCACCGTCGGCGTACAGAATGTGGCCAGTATAAAAATCCGATGCACTTGAGGCGAGAAACAATAGAGGGCCAGCAAGATCTTCAGGCTCACCTAGCCGACCTTTTGGTACGCGAGATAAGAACCCGGCGCGTACAGCATTGGCTTGTTCATTTTCTTCAAACATCCATGCGGTCAGTGGTGAACGAAAAACCGTTGGCGCAATAGCATTTACCGTTATGCCGCTAGGTCCGAGTTCACAACCGAGTGCTTTAGTCATGCCATCAACCGCCGCTTTGGATGAGCAGTACGCTGTGTAACCAGCAGGGTGACCCAACAGTCCGCGTGCTGAGGACACCAGGACAATTTTGCCGCCGTCGCCCTGTAACTTCATTTGCTTGGTGGCAGCGCGAGCCAGCAGCCAGCTCTGGGTTACGTTTGCATCCATGACATCTGTAAATGTTGCTGGATCCATTTCCTCAATCTTGGCAACTTTGTTCATGCCTGACGCTACCACCAATATATCGAGCCGTCCGAAAGCGTCAACGGCGGTCTGAACCATTGCCTCGCAGGCAGCTTCACTATCAGGGCGCGCATTGATTTTCTTTACCTCGGAGCACTTGGCGGCTATCTCATTGAGCGCCGCTTCGTTGCCCGCTGCCAGCACCAATTTTGCACCCGCATTGCCGAGAGTTTGCGCTGCAACACCACCGAATGCGCCGGATGCGCCGACGATAAGCGCGACTTTTCCGCTGACATCAAATAGCTTGTTTGGATCCGACAAGTTCATGGACGCTGACCCCCCGGGTAGGGCATGACAACCATCATCTTGGCAACGTGATTACTTCGATTTTCCAGCAATCTTTCTTCGCCCGCTGCGATAGTGCAACTGTCCATTGAACCCAAGGTGGTCACCTCGCCATCAATTGTTATTGTCATTTCGCCTTCAATGACCACATACACTTTTTCAAACGGTGTCGCGTCCGGACCAGCCCCACCCCCGGGAAGAAACTGTGAATAACCGACCCATTGATTTTCAGGCCCACCGTCTTCAAAACCTTGCAGGCGCAGTCCTGTAACCCCCCAATGATTGGGCGCTTCATACTGCTGCGCATCACTGAAACGTTTGACTTGCATCAGAAAGATTCTCCAGCTTCAATGCGATAAGCCTGTCCTTTGTCGATCATTGCGACCAGACGAATGATGCAGCCATCGCCACGATCCCAATTCCACGGGAAAAACGAGAACGTGCAACGTTTGCCAGTGACTGCGTCCAGATCACCGCCAACGTTTTCAATGCCGAGAATGCCGTTGTTGAACAGTTTGTTGTGAACAGGCTCCCACTCCGGGAAGTCGTCTGCCCAATCACGGCCGCCGGACCATTCCTTATATTCAGCTTCGAGGTGTGGCAATATCGGGCCATTACGTTGCGGTCCAATGGCGGTTGCTAATGGGTGATCATTGGCTTGCGTGTCATGCCCAACCACCTTCACGCCTTTTTCAACTATCCAGTCGGCGGCAGAAGGGACGAGCCCGGGACAATAGGGGAAGTAATCACCATCGTCGTACACCTTGTGCCACCCGGTGTTGATGATAAGAACATCACCTTTGCGAATCGCGTGACCGCAGGCTTTCTCCAGGTCATCACCGGTAATTTGTTCCCATTTTTTCTTTGGTACTGATACCACCAAACCTGTACCAAAGAAATGCGGCAGCGGTACCTCGTCGATAAATGGAGTACCTTGTACAACATGGGCAGGCGCGTCTATATGTGTTGTGACATGCATGGTGGTTGTGATTGTCTGGCTAAGCACACCAGATTTCGCCATATAGTGTTTCCGTTCGATAGCAACATCTTTGAAGTACGGCCAATTGGGGCATTGATATCCGAATCGATGCGACAGGTTGTAGAACTCGACACCCATGTCGTTGTTTAAATTCTCTTGAAAATCAATGCCTTTGATGTTCACAGTCATGCAGCTTCTCCTAAATTCCGCTTGTATTTAGAGTGTGTATCGAGATACGATACAACTGTACCGTTTATGCGTCAAGCATTGATCCGTAACTGAATGGGCGATAATTTAGTGCCACAACACTCCTGAAAAATGAATAAAGAAATAAATCCAGAAACGCAGCGCGAAACGAATTCAGGTATTCAGGTTATATCCCGAGCAGCGTCAATACTTCGCACGATCAAGGAGCAAAACAACGGCATGAGTCTTGGGCAGATTGCCGAAAAAATCGACCTGCCTCGATCAACTGTTCAACGAATTGTTTCAGCGTTGGAGATAGAACGGTTGCTTATATCATCGTCAAATGGCGGTGGGATTCGACTCGGGCCAGAACTGCTTTCACTCGGGGTAGCGACTCATTACAATGTTGTCGAGCGTTGTCGTCCACATTTGGAGACGCTAATGCAACGAACCGGTGAAACCGTTGATTTGTCGGTTTTGCGCGGTAAACGTATGATATTTCTTGATCAGATTCAGGGTACGGCCCGTCTACGAACCATTTCTTCCATAGGAGAAGAATTCCCGGTAACCACAACCGCCAATGGCCGAGCGTGTTTGGCGCAAATGAGTACTGAACACGCTAAAAGACTGGCCAGCGAAGAATGGCAAGAGTTTGGCATCAACGGTAACTGGTCAGAGTTGAAAAAGATGCTGAGCGAAATAGAAAAAAATAATATTGCGTTTGATCTTAATGACCATACCAGCGGAATTTCCGCAGTCGGCTTCGCATTCATGAATTCCGCGCAGGAATTACACGCCATATCCGTTCCAATTCCATCATCGCGCTATTCGGAAAAATGCGAGGATGTTATCGAGGCTCTGAAGGAGGTTCGAGCCGCTGTTCTACATGATCTTGCTTCATGAATTAATAAAAAATCAATTGCTTTTATGTAGTCAATACCGAAATGGGAGGAAGTAAATGAAGTTATCAAAAACACTTATAACAGCGGGTATCGTTGGGGCGTTGTCGTTTAATGTACATGCCATCGAAAACCTGACCGGAGAAACCGCATCACCGGGCGGCTCTATTCACTTGTCGATGGTGCATTTGGCAGAAGCTGCTTCGGCAGCTGGCGTAGCCAATATTCAGGTGGCTGATGGTCAAACACTAACTAATTCGATTCAAAATGTCGCGGAGGGCAAAACCGATATTGCCGGCACTCCTTATATCCTGCCTTTTTTGTTGTCTAAAGGTCGGGGCCCGTATTCCAAGCTTGGTGAAGAAAAAGGTGCTGAACTCGCAGCGAATCTGCGCGCACTTTACCCGGTTACACTTGGTATCTTTGCGCTTTATGCCTTCGATTCGAAAGGTCTCAAAGGATGGGATGATCTGGAAGGCAGGTCGATTTACAACGGACCACCACGTGGCGCGGCGCTTTCTAACTCCCGAGCAATCATTCAACTGGCTGCCGGTCTCAAGGAAGGTGACGGTTATAAAGGTGTACAGGTGAACTGGGGGCAGGCTGTAAAAACCATTACTGATGGCTCGGCCGATGCAGTCGTACTGCCTATCTTGTTTCCCGACAGTCGGATAACGCAATCCCTGGCCTCCGGCAACATGACGGTATGGTCGATTCCGAAAGAAAAATGGGACTCCGAACCATTTCAGAAGTATTTGCGCGCACCAGGTTCTGCGCCGTTTACGCTCGATGCAGCTGAGGCTGACTTGGGTGAGGGGGTAACGCTAAAAACGGAAGATGGTACCTTCAGAGGTTTGGCGACAATTGGTGGCGATATTGTTAACAAAAATATGCCCTTTGACTTGGCAAAAGCACTGACCAAAGCCCATATCGATACACTTGATCAGCTGATGGAAAAGGCGCCTTTTGCACGATATGCGGGATACGGTGTTGTCGATTCCGTCAAATCCGGAATGTGTGGGCCCAACCCGTTGAAATACCATGAAGGCGCGGTTGCCGCGTGGGAAGAGGCTGGTTACACGATAGACGAGTGTGCGAAACCCTGAGCCGTTACTGTCTTAACTGTGCTGGATAACAATCGCGGTCGTTACTAACAATGAACGACCGCGCTTTCTTAACGTAGGCAGGTGGCTGGGGTCTGTTAATGTCAAACGAATCACCGGCGCGCGAAAGGCCCGTCGATCTTGGCGAGAAAATAGTCTATTGGCTGGCATTAGCCTTGGTCATCGTTGGTCTATTAAATGCCATGCCAGGTATTCCTGGCATCGACAGTCTGTTTTCCGGGTTATTCGGTTTTAAAGACTTTTCAATTCGAAAATACCCATACGAATATTTTTATCCCATCGCTTTTTCGGTGATGATGATCATCGTCGCCTTGAAACATTCCCTGTGGCGAGAACTCGCCAATAGATCGCCGAGCCTTCGTCGCTGGGGTTTGTTTCTGGATATTGCCCTCGTAATTGCTGCTGTCTCGATATCAATAACCTATATGGTTGAAATCGAGGCAGTTTGTCTGATCGATCAGGTGACCGGCGAACGTGCTGAATTAATTGCCAAAAGCCTGGCTGACGAGAGGCAGTTTGCAGAAGACTTTGGTTTGCCAATTCCAGATTCAGTAGAGGATCCGCAATGCATCAACACGACGGGTGCCTGGCTTGCGGCAATTATATTTCTGTCTGTCGCAATATTCCTTGCATATAACGTAAAAGTGTGGGGGTTGCCACTCGTTATCGTGGCTATTGCTGTTGCCGTGTATACAGTCGCAACCGTACTGGTCTGGTACGTTTATGGACCAGATGACATCAACAAATACCTGATGACAAAGATGGGCGGCGAACCTCGTCTGCTTTCTGATGGGCGTCCGCGACTGCATGATTCTCTAGTAAACAATGCATCTGGTCTGCTTGGTCGGTTCATGGATATCATTTTGAACACCGTTTTTCCGTATATCGTTTTGGGTGGGTTGTTTGGTGCGTCAGCGGGTGGACGTTCACTGATCAAGCTTGCATTTCTTTGGACGCGCAAATTGCGTGGCGGACCGGCGCACGCGGCTATTATTTCGTCAGCCATGTTCGGCACCATTTCTGGAGGCCCAGTCGTCAATGTCCTGTCTACTGGCGTGCTGACCATCCCAATGATGATCAAGCGAGGTTTTTCCAAAACCTTCGCTGGTGGCATGGAGGCGGCTGCCTCGTCGGGTGGTTCCATCATGCCACCGGTAATGGGAGTAGCGGCGTTTGTGCTGGCTGCACTGACTGCCGTTCCCTATCGCGAAGTTATCATTGCCGCTGCAATCCCCGCGATCGCCTATTTTTTCTGTATGTTTTTATCGGCTGTCTTCCAATCCAGAAAGCAGGGTATAGAAGCAATTGGTGAAGTCACAGAATCCATGATGCTATCGCGTACCGATAAGCTTAATCTGGTCATGATTTTCGGACCGATACTGCTGATTCTGTTTCTCCTGCTTACTCCCAAAGAAGCGGTTGGTTGTGGATTTATTGCATCGTTGTTTGGCGTCGAGACAACGGGCGCGGGTAGCAGTTGCCTGGCGACTGACTTGCCTTGGTTTTTGGAGCTGGTACAAAATTCCGCAGGGGATGCTGGTAGTGCCGGTTGGTGGGCAGTATTTCTACTGTGCTTCCTGTTGTTTCTCGATAAGGATGTTCGTAAGCAACCTGGTCGATTGCTTGACGCGCTCTCAGGTTCTGGTGTGTTGATATCAACGCTCTACCTGATGTTTCTTGCCGTGTCGATAATCGACTTCTGCCTTAATTTTACCGGGCTGTCAGATTTTATTGCCCTGGACATACTCGGCTGGCTGCGATCCCTCGATCTCGGTGGTAGTGGTTCTGGTGTGTTTCAATTCCTTGCTCTGCTGACGACCATGACCTTGGCCGTATTGCTCGGCATGGGCATGCCAGCGGTCCCTGCTTATATCAACGTTGCGTTGTTGATGGGGCCAGTACTGGCAGGATTAGGTCTTTCCATATTTGCCGCGCATATGTTCATTTTCTATTTTGCGGTCGCTTCCGCGATAACACCACCGGTCGCGATCGCTGCGTTTACCGCCGCGACAATTACAAAAGCCGAGCCGATGGCAACTGCGTTCTCGGCGGTGCGATCGGGTATTGTCATGTTCATCATTCCGTTTGTGTTCGCGTTCTACCCGGAATTGCTTCTGATAAAGGCAGCGGTACTGGACCCTGGGGCATTGGCTTCTGCAGAGCAGTATTTGCCTGGCTACGACGGCGAACGACACTATGGTGCGTTATTGTGGTTGTTGCTGCGTCTGATGGCAGCATTGTATTTGGTTGCCAGCGCGTTGGCTGGATTTGATCGCAAGTTGCTTGGCGTTTCAGAAATAGCGATTCGTTTAGGTTTGGCTTTGCTAATACTGTTTAAACCTGCTGAGATACATGTCGTTGCTTTGCTCCTCGCGGTCAGCCTGTTGGGTTATCACTACGCTAAAAACAAAACCATTGTCAGCATGACGCAGCGTATTTCCTGAGGCGACGTGTTTCTTTACAATACGTGTTAAAGGGATGGTCTATATATGAATGTTCTATGGATTATGGCTGACCAGCTACGCTGGGATTATCTTAGTTGTTATGGTGCAACGCATATAGACACCCCGAATATCGACTGGATATCGTCACAAGGAATGCGCTTCAATCGAGCCTACGTTCAAAGCCCTATATGTGGGCCGAGTCGCATGAGTTTTTACACTGGTCGATATGTTCGTAGTCATGGATCCACCTGGAATGGCTTTCCACTACGAGTCGGTGAACCCACCTTGGGGGAACATCTTCGAGACCTGAATGTCAAATGCTCTCTCGTGGGCAAAACTCATATGACGCCTGATTATGATGGCATGCAGCGACTGGGAATCGAACCGGAAAGCACCATTGGCGCTTTGCTGAGTGAGTGTGGATTTGATGTCTTTATTCGCGATGATGGTACCAATGCGACTATATATCCCGGCCGACATGGCGAGGACTACGATCAGTACTTGCGTGATCATGGCATGCGTGGTGAAAATCCCTGGGAAGAATGGGCTAACAGCGCAATAGGCCCGGACGGAGAAATACTCTCAGGCTGGATGCTTGAAAACGCTCCATTTGCAGCACGAGTGCCGAAAGAGCATTCCGAAACGGCTTGGTTGACAACCCGCGGTATCGAGTATATCGACGCCCAAAAGGATCAACCATGGTTATGCCACCTTAGTTACATCAAACCCCATTGGCCGTACCTTGCTCCTGCTCCGTATAATGACATGTACTCGGCTAGCGACTTGCCAAGGGTTAACCGCACTGACGAAGAACGCCAGATTGACCATCCATTGATGCGGGCATGGATGGATATGCGTGTCAGTCACAGTTTTTCACGTGATCATATTCGTGACGTGGTTGCACCGGTATACATGGGATTGATTAAAGAACTTGACGATCAGCTTGGGCGTCTATTCGGCTTTCTTAAAGATACCGGTCGGTTGGACGACACGATGATCGTGTTTTGCTCAGATCATGGAGACAATATGGGCGACCATTGGTTGGGCGAAAAAGATTTATTTCACGATTGCTCTGCGCGTGTGCCTTTGTTGGTTTACGATCCGCGCGCTGAAGCAGACACGACTCGGGGTACTGTTTGTAACAAGTTGGTAGAGGGCATTGATTTAGCACCTACGTTTTTCAGCTACTTTGGAGGAACGAGCAAACCGCATATTTTTGAGGGCCGTTCCTTGGAACCGTTATTACACAAACGCGATTCGGAGTGGCGCAGCTACTGTGTTTCGGAATATGACTACTCAACCAGAGACGCTCGGCGTGCAGTAGGGGTTGATCAAAACGATGCCCGATTGGTGATGATTTTCGATGGACGTTGGAAGTATGTGCATGTCGAGCACATGCGCCCCTTGCTCTACGATCTTGAAACGGATCCAGATGAAGTAGTCGATCTGTCCAAGGATCCTGCGTTCGCCGATCAGTTATTGCGGTTAAAAGATTTACATTTTGAATGGACGCGCCAGCATCACAATCGTATTACTCGCAGTGCAGAAATAGTTGAAATCATGACCGATGGCAAAGAACCCCCTGGTATCCTGATAGGGTATGCGAACAAGGACGAACTAGAGCGGGACGGATGTTCCTTGCCAGGTCATGCAGATTGCTAAAACGATTCCTTTGCCATTCCAATGATGTGCTTCGGCTTGGTTATCAGGACAGATTAAAAAAAGATCTAGTGACGAAGCCACGCGGGCGTTGTGGCGGTGTGTGATCCGGTGCAGGCGGCTTCGACACAAGCGGCCAGTGTGCCAAAGTGAATGCCACGCTGAACAAGTGCTGGTCCGTAGTGAGCGTACTTGCCGGAATTGGTCATCAGGACCTTTGCATCGGGCGGAATTAGCGGGTCCGTAATCATGCACCAGCAGGTATCTGTAATAAACTTCACGCCAAATGTTTTCAGCGTCTCGATACTGCCCGTTTTATTGGCTTTTTCATAAACTGCACGTCCGAGCGTTACCATCATCGTGACGTCGTGGTCCTTGCTTCGACCCTCGCAAAGCGCTGCCAGCTTGACACATTCTGCAACTGAAAAATGCGGATTTCCAAGGCAGACCACGTCTACTTCTGGGTCCTCGGCAGTGTTCAGCTCGTGATAACTGCTTAGTAGGTCGTTCTTAGTTACCGTTAGCGAGTTGTCAAGGAGCCCACTGTTTTTACAATAATCCATAGCCCCGTCAGCCTCGGGGGTTATCCCCTGCATATGAAACATGCTGGATGAGCCGGTGGTCGCGTAAGCGGCACTGAATGATTTTAAATCATCAGGATTTGGGCTTGTGTTGCTCAGGCCCGTGATCATCGGAATTTCATTGCCCGCGTGCAATCCAATATAGTAGCCAAGCAAAGGCCATAACGATTCATCGGGAGCGTCGAGAATGTCTACATCGATGCAAACAGTAGGTTGTCTGCCTCGATCCAAATGACTGCCACTTGCGGGTGCTCTACCTGTGAGTGCAATAAACACGTCCAGAAAATCTGGGTACTTCTGCGTTCTGGCACCCAGAACACTGTTTGCAAACATCACCGCATTGGATTCCGCCCAAACAATCTGTTCACCAAAGCCGGGAGCGGTATCCAGAAGGTAGGGCGCGCAGGTGTAGCTTAGCTGTGCACCCATCTTCATGTAAATGTCCCCAAGGTCGCTGGCGGGTTGGCCGAGGGATTCACTGATACCCTGATTTCGCCAGTTACGCTGGTCAACCGATATGGCATTAAGCGTTGTCGGTATCGCGAATTTCGCCCCGCGTTTGTATAGTTCGGCTGCGAAGCGCAAGCTGGAAGGTCCATGGTATATACAAGCATCAATATGAGCCTGTGTTACATCAATAAGCGATCTGGCTCCCTGTATGTCTGCGATTTTGAGTAGAACACTCATTGCCAATGCAGCCGCTTCGCCATGTGATCCATCCAGAATATCCTGATCACGTTTGTTCAGTATCACGGATGAGTCAGTTGACACCGGTGACAGTAGCAGCTCATCTGCTTGAGTGATTTTAGATTGATCGAGAAACAACTGATTTCCGCGGATGGTCGCGGTTGTTCCGTGGCGCAGCGCCGTAAAATCTTTACGGGTCAGCCGCAGTATCGGAATGCTACGCTGGAATAGCGAATCGGCGACTAGCACACCAAGCGTTAATATGTCTTCGGCTTCCGAAAAAATTAATGCTGCAGGTGCGCAGTCATTGAGAATGAGTTCAAGCAGGGCGCCGCTGCCAGAGCACGATCCGCGACCATTGGGAATCGCGAGCACACAACCGGAAATATTGGTACCGAAAAGTGGGTGATGCTGATCAATGACCTCACCTGTGCCGGGATCGACACCACCCCAAAAACTGATGCCAGTATCCGACACGAGTAGCGGCGCGCTGGCTGAACCATTGACGAGTACGCGGCCTTCAATCATCGCCTTGCCCGCAGTGTGTTGTGCATGTGGTGTCCGCCCGTCTCATCCGGCAATTGTACATTGGCTAATGCGAGGCAAAAAATCATCTGTGGATACTGGTAAGAATTTGCCTATATCACAGCTAATCCGCTGGTAGCAGATACGGCCAGGCTCAGCGGCCGAGCAACTGTTTTATGAATTGAAATTCAGGTACTCTCTAAATTAGAACTGCCAATCCAAAGAAAATGATCAGGATGGAATGCTATGCCTTATAAACCTGCCGCATCCGTGCTTGAGAACGTCCGCGTTTTGGACCTGACTCGCGTTCGTTCAGGCCCGACAGCAGTACGACAGCTGGCCGATTGGGGCGCTGATGTTATCAGGATAGAACAACCCGAAGCGCTAGAGCCTGATGGTGCGCTTGGTGCAGCCCGTCACACAGCAGATTTTCAAAACCTGCAGCGTAACAAACGCAGCATTACCTTGAACTTGAAAACAGATGAAGGCATCTCTTTGTTTCGCAAGTTGTCCGATACGGCGGACGTGGTGGTAGAAAATTTTCGCCCCGATGTCAAAGAGCGGCTTGGCATCGACTACGACACCTTGTCCAAAACAAACGAGCGCCTGATCTACGCCAGTATCTCTGGTTTTGGCCAAACGGGCCCCTATGCAAAACGACCTGGTTTTGATCAGGTTGCACAAGGAATGGGTGGCCTTATGTCGATAACGGGAGTCCCTGGGGAGGGTCCCATGCGCGTTGGCATCCCAATAGCCGATCTTTGCGCAGGGCACTTCTGTGCTCAGGGTGTCTTGCTCGCTCTGTATGAGCGAGAACAATCGGGCAAAGGTCAGTGGCTTCACACGTCTTTGTTGCAGGCGATGATTGCGATGCTTGATTTTCAGGCGGCACGGTGGACAGTGGAGGGCCAGGTTCCGGTGCAAGCAGGCAACAATCATCCGACCAGCATACCGACCGGCGTTTTCGAGACCACCGATGGCCATATCAATATAGCGGTAGCCGGTGAGTCTACCTGGGCTCGATTCTGCAAGTCGCTGCACAAACTGGAATGGCAAGACCATCCGGAGTTCAAAAGCGCGAAGCTGCGTTCGGAAAATCGGGATCAATTAAACCAGCTGATCAATGACGTCACCAAAACCCGTAGTAGTGAAGACTGGATAGAGCTCTTTGGTGAGGCGGGTGTTCCCAGTGGACCGATCTATTCCATCGACAAAACCTTTGAAGACCCACAAGTCAGGCATCTCGGGATGTGTGCGACCGTGGATTCGCCAGTCATGGGTGAGATTTCATTGATCACTCAGCCCGTGGTTCTCGGAAGAACCCCGAGCAGTGTCAAGGTCGCGCCTCCGGAACGCGGCAACAATACCGAAGAAATCCTGAGTGAACTCGGGGTTAAAAACGAAGAGTTCAAAAGAATGCGTGAAGCCCACATAATCTAGCGTTGCGTGAAGTCAGATCGTTGCGACGGTTATTCATCCACATTCGAGTATGGCCATGGACTCACACGTAAACAATCGCACTGCGCTGATCACCGGGTCAGGGCGAAACATCGGTCGCGCCATTGCGCTTGAGCTGGCGACCGGGGGTTGCAATATCATACTGAATGGCTCTTCAGACCGAGCGGCCTGTGAATCTGTCGCTCGTGACGTTGAATCAACGGGTGCCAGCGTCCTTATCGCGATGGGTGATGTGGGAGTTCGTGACGAAGCGCTGGCTATTGCAGAACTCGGCATTCGACACTTCAAGCGTATTGATGTGCTGGTGAACAATGTCGCCATTCGCCCCTCGTTTGATCTTGTCAATGACGACGAAGCCGACTTTCATCGCATCATGAATGTCAACTTCCATTCCGCGCTTTGGCTATCACGCGCCTGCCTACCTGGCATGATTGACAACGGCTGGGGTCGCATAATCAACTTTACTGGTATGAATGCCCAACAAGGCTACCCCGGGAAAACGGCAGTCACCATATCCAAACATGCCTCCTGGGGACTGACGAAATCCATTGCGAAGGAATACGGTATCAATGGTGTTACTGCCAACATCATTTCCCCAGGAACCATTCTGGATGATGGGGATCCTGGTACGACGAAAAAGCTTGAGACCTTAAAGCAGCAAAATCCCACCGGCCGACTCGGCGAGCCGATGGACATCGCAAGGATGGTCAAATACCTGAGCAGCGACCAAGCTGGTTTTGTTAACGGCCAACTGATGCAGGTAAATGGTGGCGTGTTCGTCTAGCGGTTGTTTGACGTGCATCGGTAATGTTCGGACCGACAAATTGCCAGACTCTATTTGCCCTGGAACTGTGGCTTACGTTTTTCCATAAATGCCTGCCGGCCTTCCACGTAGTCATCTGATGCAAAACACGCTGCAACCATTTCATCACAGCGGGTGAGATCACGCTTGGATGGATCGGCTTGCATCACTTGAGTGGCAATAAACTTCATTGCGCGGATAGTCAGAGGCGCATTGTCAGCAATATTGCTGGCAAGTTCAGTCACCCGTTCAGCGAGTGCGTCTTCTGCGACAACCTCTTGCACCAAGCCCGCTTGAAGCGCTGCATCTGCATCAATGGCCGTCGCGGTAAACATCAACTTTTTCGCGGTTGAGACGCCCACGGCATTTACCAGTCGTCGGATGGCATCGAACGGATAACCGAGCGCCAACTTTGCCGCGGGCATCGCAAAGCGCGACTTGGCTGAGGCGATGCGAAAATCGGTGCAGGCAGCCAGATTCAGCCCACCACCAATGCAATGTCCGTTGATCATCGCGATGGTTGGTTTGGGGTAATTTTCGATGGTCTCGTAAACCACTTTGAGCCGAGCGTTGTAGTGCTGAGTCGCTTCCTTGGAGCCACGCTCTTTTTCAAATTTGGATATATCGGCACCCGACACAAATGCTTTGCCGCCTGCGCCAGACAGGATTACAACGCGGACTTGATCATCGTCAGTAAATGCTGTCAAAGCCATCTCAACCGCATCCCACATTTCTAATGAAACGGCGTTGTAGCGATCGGGGTTGTTGACAACCACATGCCCTGTAGAGCCGTCGACGTGGGCGAGAATTTTGTCTGTTGGCAGAGACAGATGAGTTGTCATAAGGCTTTTCTTGCCGGATTGATTCAAGAGATGAATCAAGTATAGTGGTTTCGGAGAGCAAGCTCGACACCTGAATAGACAACCTGACGCACAATTTCGCATGGCAACTCGGGATAACGATTATGAAAGTAACGCTGCTGGGAACCGGGTCTCCGGTGCCGATGAAAAATCGGGCGAGCTCGGGCTATCTGGTAGAAATTGGTGACGAGATTCTTGTCTTTGATCACGGCGCTGGCGCTCACGAGAATTTTCTTCGCACGGGCTATAGCGCAACAGACTTGAACACGATATTTTTTACGCACTTGCATTCTGATCACTGTCTGGACTACGCAAGACTGGTCCACAGTCGATGGGATCAGGGAGCGGGGAAAATTCCTGAACTACAGGTTTATGCACCTGCTTATATGCAACGCATGACTGACCTGTTGTTTGGTGACCAAGGTGCTTTCCATAGTGATCTCGACGGTCGCCTCAATTCGGCAGGTAGCCAACTTGTTTATCAGAACCGCGGTGGCGTATTACCGCGAAAACGACCAGCCCCCGATGTCACGCCTCTTTATGATGGGCTGATTGTTGAAACCGACAACTGGAAGATAACGGTGAGAGAGGTTTTCCATCAACCCGGGCATATCGAACCTTATGGGTTTCGTCTGGAAACAGACGAAGGGGTACTGGTGTATTCAGGTGATACCGGGCCCTGTGATGGAATCTCGGATTTGGCAAAAGACGCTGATATGATGATTCACATGTGTTACTTCATTTCAGGCACGTTTACCAAAGGCAACAGATTAGCCTCGTCAGGGCATCTGGAGTGTGCACAGCTGGCGGCTGATCAAAATGTAAAGACGCTGGTAACCACTCACTTCACACCGCAAATGGATGCACCAGGCGTCAAGGAAAAATGCCTTGGGGAAATGCGGGAGATTTACAAAGGTCGCATAGTGTGGGGTGAAGATCTCATGGAGCTCTCATTGCACCCGGATGACATCCCGCACATGGGGTAAGGTTTTATGGGCTTGGTTTGTGTCTATAGGAGGTTGTTGCAGTGATTAAACTGGCCTTATTCGGGCTTGGAGAAGCGGGTGGTCTGATTGGATCGGATCTAGCCAGTTCGGGAAGAGCGAGCGGAGTGGAAATAGGTTTGTTCGGGTTCGATCCGGCGGATGTAAAAACACCTGACGGCATAATACGAACAGCTACTGCTGAGGAAGCCGTTTCAAAAGCCGACTATGTATTGTCTTTCACCGGTTCTGTTGATGCCAGGACTGCATTGAATCAGGCTATCGACGCCATACCCGAATCTGCCATTTATGCTGACTTTGCCAGTGCAAGCGCTGGACTAAAGAGAGATCTTGCCAAGAGCGCGAACAGTGCTGGCTTCAAATTCTGTGATGTAGCGCTGATGGCGATGGTGCCAGGCAACGGTATTAAAACACCGGCGATGCTGGCAGGTAACGGCGCCATAGCGTTGAAGGATCTTTTAGTCAATTTCGGTATGCCAATAGATATTGTCAGCGAAAATGCTGGAGATGCTGCAGAGCGTAAATTGTTGCGCAGTGTCGTTATTAAAGGGCTTGCCGGTTTGTTGATCGAAGCATTGGAAGGTGCGCATCAGGCAGGTTGTCAGGAATGGCTGTGGAAAAACCTGGTAGATGAGTTTACGGCGATGGATCAACGTATGTTGCAAAGACTTGTTCAAGGTACTGGCGTTCACGCACACCGGAGGTTCTTTGAAATGGAGGCTTCAGCGCAACAACTCACAGAACTCGGTCTCGAACCATTGATGACAACTGCGACAGTTCTGAGTCTTGAAAAAGTAATGCGCGCAGGCGTGCCCGACGTACCCAGTGTTTAGGATTACGGGTTTGTATGCGCGGCCTTGTGCGCTTTGAGGATTTGTGGCGAGGTAATCTGGTCGGAGATATGAATGTCCCAAACGGTGGGTGATTGCAACGTTAAGAATTCATCCATGTGTTTCGCCAGATTTTCAAGATCTGTGATTGTCGCCCCAACCAGGTCAAAGCCACGACTGATACCGGAAAAATCAGGACGGCCAAAAACAGAACCTGCATCAGTAACGCCATCTGCGCGTAATTTATGTACCTCCGACCCGTAAGCGCCATCGTTCAAGACAACCGTCAGTATTTTTAATCCGTGTCGCTTGATGGTTTCAAGTTCCTGAATATTCATCAGGACGGAGCCGTCACCATCGAGCAACACAATGGGCCTGTCTGGATGTGCGGCAGCGATGCCCATCGCAAATGATGTTCCGTTGCCTATCGCGCCAAAGTCTCGAATAACGGTGTAGTGACTCTGCGGGTGTCTATTCATCTGCGCGGTGTAGTAAGCGCAGTGTCCAGAGGTATTCACGATATGGCAGTTCGGTGGAATGATTTCACTGAGCTTGTTCACCACCGCCATCGGATGTAAGGCACCATCCGATGTTGTACATGTGGAGGGTTCGGGTAGTCTTAGTGCTGCATCCGACCTTGTTCGTATTTCCTCAGTGCGCCAACCCGTGCGCCTCGTCGCACCTTCTTTAAGTGTCTTGTAGAGAGCGTGTGCACCCAGGTACGCATCGGATGTAATCATCAAGTCGGCAGCTTTTCGACCTTGGACAAGCTCTCGAGGATCAATGTCGATGTGGATCACCTTTGCATGGGGTGTAAGGCTACCACCATCAAACGTATGAGCTGCCAGGCGTGAGCCAATGCCAATGACCAGATCAGCTTCTGCAAATATTTCTTTCGCAGCTTCGGTTGCGTATCCGCCTGCAACACCCAGGCAATACGCCTGATCATGAAACAGTCCTTTGGCCGGAAGTGTCGTGGCCAGGCAGGCGCCAATTTGTTCGGCCAGCGCAATACAGGCTGATTTTGCTGCATCGGTTGCAGCGCCCAGTCCGGCCAGCACAACGGGGCGTTCCGACCTGGTTATCCACGATGCTGCTTGTTCAATAGCCTGTGGATCGGGGCCAAGTGGTGGGGGTGCGATGAACAATTCTTCCGACGTTGGACTTTCTGGTTCGCGACGACAAACGTGTTGTTGTAAATCAAACGGTACACCAAGGACAATTGGTTTTTGCATCTTCCTGGCGTCAGCAAACGCATGATGAATATCGCTGATGATTGACGTTGGATCGTGCAGCGCTTGATAGTCAGCTCCGCACGCTTCTACAAATGGTCGTTGATCAATACCTTGGTTGTACCAGGACTTATTCAAAGGAGCTTCACCAGCGAACACCACCAATGGAATACGGGCTCTTACCGCGATTGGCAGGATCGTCATGATCTGGGTCACACCCGGTCCGCATGTGACACTCGCAACGCCAACCTTGCCAGCGGCACGTGCATAAGCGGTCGCACCGGCCACAGCAGCATGCTCATGACGTGTATAGATGAAACGTACGCCAGTTTCAGCGAGCGCGCCTGCCCAATGCATGTTCGCATCGCCCAATAAAGCAAAACAGGTTTCAACGCGTTCACGATAAAAAGCGTCGGCAAGGGCTTCATAAATTCTCATGTTTTTGGTACCAACTTAAACACGCGACGGGACAGAAATTTCCCAAACCCTATCGTCATGAGAATTCGAACAAGATGGTGTATGGCGACTACCACCGGACTAAAATTGAGTGATAGTGCAATCAGGCTCATTTCGGCCAGGCCACCTGCGGCAAAGCTGATAAACATGGCACCAAAATCAGCGGGTACGAACTGAACCAGGACTGATGCGAAGGAGGCGGCAAGAAAAAGCATGTACACGCCTGCTAGTAAACCCATTCCCAAGCCGCGTACCAGAAGTCGTCGCGACATGCCGGAGAATTGAGCACCCAGCGCTGTACCAACCATATACTGAGCCGCATTGCCAAGCCATGGCGGAATATCGATCTCGACAATACCGCCGACCGACAGTGTCAATGCCAACAACAAGGGCCCTAGCATATGGGACACCGGTAATCTGGCTAGCCGACCGACGAACAGGCCCACCAGTGCAATCGCGATGATCAGTGCGACGTCGACAACGTCATAGTCGACGGTGGCCATTGATTGTCCGGCCAATGACCCCACCGCATTCCCCTGAACAAAAAGAAAAAGAAGGGGCACTGAAGACACGACCAATATGATTCGTATGAAATGCTGTGCCGTGACAATTCTAAGATCAGCGCCAGCTTCTTCAGCTAACGCAGCGGAATCGATAATGCCTCCAGGCAGAGAGGCAAAATACGCATCAAGTTTGTCGTAGCGACCAATCCCTCGCATGATGGCATAGCTACCACCGTGGGCTAACAAGATAAAGGGAATCAGGGCAAGGCCTGAAATCCAGAACTGTGGCAACAAGGTCAGGAGCTCAGGCGAAAATCGCGAACCGATCATTGCCCCGATGATGGACATGAAAACCAACCGTACCCAACGCGACAGTTTGGGCAGTCGCTTGTCGCGACGCTCGTACCAGAGCACAAAGCAGGCCGCACCGAAAATGCCACCAAGCATGAATGGCATTGGCACACCGATCAGGTAAGCACCGATTCCCCCGAGTAAACCGAAGAAGAAGATTGGCAGGAAGCGAATATCTACCCTGGCCACGAAGGTCCTTATTGCTTGTCAGCGTGTCGAGAACGGTAGGTCGACCAGGCACGGAAGATCACGACTGCCGCCCCAATGATCAAAAATATTGGGGCATACGAAAACTTGCCCTGATACTCGAAGCTTGTGAATATCAGAAAGCCCTTGTCCGAGATAATCATGGATTGACGAAAAGCTTCTTCCATACTTGACGTTAATACAAACGCGATGATGAAAGCTGCAGCCGAGAAATTAGTGCGCCGCATTGAGTAACCGATTACGCCGAACAGTAATGCAAAGCCAACGTCCCAAATGGACGCACGAGAGGAATAGCTTGCTGCCAGCGCGGTCATGAAGATAAACGGGTAGAGATACTGCGTGGGTAGTATTGCAATCATTCGTCCGATAAACGGGGCAGCAAAATACCCGATAATGGCGTAACAGGCTATACCGATCAGGCCAGCAGCGAAGACACCAAAGATAAATTCGCGCGGGCTGATAAGCTGTCCACCCATAAAGAGCGGTGGCTCGCTTGCAAAGATGCTTGGCCCCGGCTGCAAGCCGTTGACCAGAAACATACCAATCAACACAGCAGCGATGGTTGAACCTGGAATACCCAGCGTCAGCAATGGAATCATGGATGGGCCTGATACGGCATTGTTGGCTGACTCAGGTGCTGCAATACCTTCGACGATGCCGGTGCCCCATTCCTTTTTGTTTTTAGAGCGTCGCTTCTCTTCACCATAGGCAACGAAACACGCGACCGACGAACCGAGCCCAGGCATCATCCCGATCAAAGAGCCGTAGATGGACGAACGAAACATCAGCGGAACGCAGCGCTTGAATTCGGGCCAGGTGAAGTAGTGTGCACTTGGGTTGTCGATTTTTTCGATGGCAAGATCGATCATCTTGACCTTTGCCGCTTTTTCCGCCTGAATGATGACTTCGGAGATGACGAATACACCGATAAGCAGCGGTACCAGCGCCATACCCGATTCCAACTCATCAATGCCCATGGTCATCTTGAATTGCCCGGTGATGATGTCCTCGCCGATCAGACCGACCACCGCGCCAAACAGCGTGGAAATAATGCCCTTGATAATACTGTCGCTGACGACAGAGCCGATAACAACGAATGCCATCAAGTAGATGGCAAAGTTCTCGGGCGGGCCAAACTGACGGGTGAACGCGGCAATGGACACAGCACCGAAGATCAACACGATCTCGCCGAAGTAATCGCCATAGGCTGAGGCAACGGTTGCGGTCTTGAGTGCTTTACCAGCTTGCCCCTTTTGAGTCATGGGGTAGCCATCCTGCATGGTGGCGGCCGACGCTGCGGTACCCGGCGTATTGAACAGAATCGCGGCGATTGAGCCCCCATAGCGGCCGGATTTACCGATCACGTACAGAAACGCAAGACCCGCAAGCCCACCGATTTCATCGTTATAAGCGATGAGTATCGGCAGCATCATCGCGATAGCGGCGGCGGCGGTCAGCCCGGGCAGCGCACCAAAAACAATGCCGACAAATGCGGCGAGCACGACAAATATAATTGCATAAGGATCGTTGAACAGAATGACAAAGCCACAAGTGATATCGAAAAAAATCGACAGAAAGCCAAGCGATTCAAAAAACGTTTCAACACCCGCACATTGATTTTGCAATTACTTTGCTCCGGTAATCCAATTCGTGTACGGACGCATGTCTACTAACGCGCCTTTGGGGTCGTTCAACAACATAATGCCCATAAATACCCACTGAAAGACGATGGCCAGGACGATACCGCTGATGACCATCGCAAACCAGTTGCGAACACCAAACGTGTACAGCATGGCAATCAAGGTGAAGATCACCGCAACGAAGTAACCAAAGCCCCAAAACAGTGTGACGAACAGAACACCGCAAGCCATGATCATAAAGATTCTTGCAACGTCGCTTTCGAGGAAGCCGTAGCCATCTTGTAAATCACCGGCTTTACCAAGAAACGCTCTCAGCGCAAGCCAAAGCCCACCGAACACCAGTGATGCGGCCAGTATTAACGGTAACGTTCTCGGTCCGACCGATTCGCGTGACGTTTCGATGGTGAAGGCTTGATAGATGAAAAAAATGCCAACCAACAGAACTGCGGCGCTGACACCATATTCCACTTTGGTTTTGTATTGGGGGCTACTCATGTGTCCTTCTCTTTTGATCGATCCGACACCGGCGATCAAGCTGACACCGGACACAAAAAAGGCAGTCGGCTCGGCCTACCGAGCCGGACTTGCCCGGACGGTAGGTCCGGCCAGGCAGGTCCAGCTGGGTAAGCCCCAACCGCGGATCACAACTTACTGATTTGCGATAATTTCTTTAACGACAGGACCCATGACTGAAAACATGGTGTCTTGAGCGGCAGTGGCTGCAGCTGAGTCGGTGTAGAACGACGCCAGATCGTTACCTGACATATAACGCTTGTAGCCGTCGAGTTCGGCAATATGCGCAATCGCGGCGCCGACATCTTCCTTGACTTCGTCAGGTACACCGTTTTTACCAAACAAGCACATGAGACCGGTGAAATCGATGCCGTCGGTGCCTTGCTCTTTAAACGTTGCCAGGTCCGCTGCCATCGGATCACGTTCAGCGCCTGCCGAGGCAAGTGCACGGATGTCATTTTCAAAACCCACGACTGTGTTCACACCGCCAAAGACCGCTTCAACCGATTGTGATACCAGAGCCGCACGTGCTTTTGAACCACCTTTAAAAGGCACTTTCTTGTGAGGGATGCCATGGGTGTCAAAAAAGATATGACCGATCGTTGCGTGCATGGTTGCTGCACCCGAGGTGCCCCATGTAATTTCTTTGCCCGATGCTTTAGCGTTTTCAATAAACTCCTGCATGGTTGTTGCCGGGTTCGAGGCATGCACTTGCAGCGAAGTCACCAACTGCGACGCACAGCCCAGGTTCACGAAGTCTTCAGGGATGTGGTAAGGGCGATCGTCACCTTTGGCCAGTTCGCCGGCGATGAAGGTGCCGATATTGATCATGTACAGCGTGTGACCATCAGCGTCTTCGTCCAGAACGGCCTTGGCTGCTTTCTGGCCAGATGCACCGGGCAGATTCACGATGTAGGCTGGTAGCCCGTTCATGGACGGTGCTTCATGCATATAAGATGCAAACCCGCGTGCCGTGGTATCGGTACCGCCGCCAGCGGAAAAGCCAACCATAATCTTTACAGGCTTCTCGGGGTAGTCAGCCAGAGCTGCTGTGCCCACGAGCATCGCTGTTGCGGCGAATCCGGTGGCTATTTTCTTTGCAAAAGTCATTTATTCCTCCAATATGGTGCAATTATTCTAACGTGCATAAATTGCTTGAATATTAATTGTAAACCCGATGTGCACGTTGCTCAATCGAAATTCGGTGCTTGATGCACGTCTTGCGAGACGTGAGTATTCCTCATTCATAAATTCTGACTGAAAGCGGGGCATTAATGTCAAAAACACATCCCTTTGAGGGACTTTTGGTCGTCGATTTCACACATGTTCTGGCGGGCCCGGCCTGCTCTTACTATCTCGGTCTGTTGGGGGCGCAGGTCATCAAGGTCGAATCTGTCACCAAAGGTGATGCGATACGGCATCGGGGGGGGACCGATACGGTCGCCGCCGGCGCCGGAATGAGTACGTCTTATCTCACTCAGGGCGCGGGCAAGCGGTCCATTGCACTTGAGCTCGAGTCACCCGATGGCATTCAACAATTTCATCAATTGTTGGCGCAGGCAGATGTACTGGTTGAAAACCACGTGCCAAAAACCATGCACCGATTGCGTCTGGACGAGGCAAGTCTTGCTGACCAACATCCGCACCTGATCCATTGTGCAATGACCGGTTACGGTCGTGGTGGTCCGCAGGAAAATACCGCAGCCTACGACGTTAACATTCAAGCGTCCTGCGGATTGATGGAGGCGACTGGCACTTCGGAAAGTGGTCCTGTTAGAACAGGCGCTCCCGTACTGGACTATGGCACCGCACTGGCTGCAAGTTTTGCGATCTCAGCAGCGCTTTACGAACGTACTTCAACAGGGCAAGGCACCTTCATTGATGTGTCCATGTTGGAGACCGGATTGACCTTGATGAGTTCAACGGTCACGGATTACTTGAAAACCGGCAATGCGCCAAAGCGTCGTGGTAATTTGGCGAACAGTCGATCCCCGGGAGCTGGGAGTTTCCCATGCAAAGAAGGTGTCATGTCACTGGGTGTTAACGAGGAATCCCACTTCAAGAGTCTTGCCAGTGCGCTTGACCGGGAAGACTGGCTAAGCGATCCAAGATTTGCGCAGCGTGATGCGCGAAAACGTCATGCGTCTGAACTGGGGTCAGAGATTGAAGTAGAGCTTGCCAAAAAGACGGCAGAAGACTGGGAGCCGATTTTACAAACTGCGGGTGTTCCGTCCGCACGATTGCGCAGCCTGCCTGAAGCATTGTCGTCTGACCAGGTGACGACGCGCGGCTATGTGCAAACCACTGATGACGGCGTCGACGTCCCGACATTGCCGTTTCGAATTGGCGGAGTGAAGGCTTATCGCCCGGTTTCAAACGCACCGACCAAGGGTGAGCACAGTGCAGAGATTATCGATTGGCTTGGCTCTGTATAAAGGATCATTCGCGCTAATCCAGTCTTGGCAGCATAGGGTTTGGTCGCATGGGCGTTCAACCTACGGCTTGTTTGCATGCGCAGTAACACAGCGATGACGACATCATGTTACGGGTGCTGTTTTTGCCAGCGATTGAGCGCAGGCAAATGCTGATGACCAGGCCCACTGAAAATTAAAGCCACCCAGATGTCCAGTTACATCAACCACCTCACCGATAAAATACAGTCCTTTCTGGTCATTTGCCTCCATGGTCTTGGACGAAAGGTGCTTGGTATCCACGCCGCCTAATGTGACCTCCGCTGTGCGATAGCCCTCCGTGCCGGCCGGAACGATTTCCCAGCCGTTAAACAATTGACCGACGCGTTCAATTTGCGCATCTGGCCAATCAGCCATGGGGCGATCCTGAAAGTCCGGCCACCATAGTTTTTCAAATTCCAGCACCACGTTCTTGGGTAATAGTTGCGAGATAACGGTTCGTGCCAGGTTTCGGGGTTGGTGTTGCTTTGCCGCTTGCAAAACGCTGGGCATAGCCCTGTCTGGCAGTAGATCGATATGTATCGGATCACTTTGCTGCCAGTAGTTTGATATTTGCAACACGACCGGGCCACTTAAACCGCGATGCGTAAACAACAAGGCTTCTCGAAAACTGGTTTTGCCCGCTTTGATTGTTGCGGGTATTGCGTTACCGGAAAGCCGCGCGAACATGTCCTTGAGCTGGCCGGTGAAGGTGTAGGGAACAAGGCTGGCTCGCACTGGCAGCACGTTGAGGCCAAATTGCCTGGCTAATTCGTAGCCGAACGGCGTTGGATCCATATTGGGTATGGATAATCCGCCCGTTGCCACAACGACAGCGGAGGACGCGACACTGCCAAGGCTGGTACGAAGGCGGTAGCTGTTAGCTGACGCATCGAAATCGAGTTGATCGATGACGCATTGCAAAACAATATCCACGCCGACCGATTCGCACTCACTTCGAAGTAGATTGACAATGTCACGCGCCTTGTCGTCGCAAAACAGTTGCCCGTGATCTCGCTCGTGATAGGCAATGTCGTGAGCCTGCACGCTACCGATAAAGTCCCAAGCGGTGTACTGGCTTAAAGCTGATTTGACGAAATGCGGATTACCACAAATGAAGTTATCCGGTTCGATGTACAAATTTGTAAAATTACAGCGTCCGCCACCAGACATTAGAATTTTACGGCCGATCTTTTTACTGCGTTCGAGCACCACAACTCGCTGGCCAAGCAGGCCGGCCTGCCAGGCACACATCAGCCCTGCGGCACCGCCGCCTATGATGATGGCATCGTAGTGTTCTTTCATAGGGGTAGGATACGCGAAGGCGCGTAATTACGTGCCATGACAGGACAGAGCTTACTGTGTAAAAGCGGAGGCTATGTGCATTGGTATTGTCGCTCTATTTACTTGTGACCTGTAGAATTTTGGAAGACAGAACCCTGGTAAGTATGTTGACAGTCATTCCTGCAAGAGAAGAGGTGAACCTTATGAGCTATGTACCACCCCGGAACAAGCAGCTCTACTTCGAACAAGTCTGGACACTCGTGCGCGAAATACCGTCGGGAAGGGTAGCGACCTACGGGCAAATCACGAAGATGCTGCCGCAGCCCGACGACATCAGTGCGGATGACTATCAGCTGTCTGCTTCTCGCTGGGTAGGTTTGGCGATGGCTGCTTGTCCAAACGATGTGCCCTGGCAGCGGGTTGTAAACGCACAGGGAAAAATTAGCCATCCGGCGGCCGGTATGCAAAAAAAGCTACTGGAGGAGGAGGGCGTGCTGTTTGCGAAAGAAAAAATAGATCTTGATGAGTATCAATGGTCTGGTCCCGGGCAAAGTGACAAGCCCAGGCAGAGCCGATTGTTTTAGAAAAGCATCCAATACACGGATTACATCAGTAGTTACCTTTTTCAAGTCAAGCTAACTGGGACGATTGTTTCCCGCGTTTCACTTGAAGGACCATTATTGGCAGCATAAGGGCAATGCCAATGCCCATTGTGAGTAATCCGGGTGCAATAAACAGGAAAGATACCAGCGCGACCCACCATCTTTCCCATGTTTTGAGCGTGGCAAACAAGTACCCGGAAAACGCAACGCCAAGGGAGGCGATGCCCATCATGGCGCCAAGCAAAGTCACCGTGAATGCCCACCAGGTAAACCCATCTGCAACCAGCAACAATGCTGGTGAATAGACGAAGACAAATGGCACGAGGGCCTTTGCAATGCCGAGACGAAAGGCGGTATTACCGGTTTTGAATGGGTTCGACCCGGCGATCCCGGCCGCCGCATACGCCGCCAGAGCGACAGGTGGCGTGATATCGGCAAGCACCCCGTAATAGAAAACAAAGAAATGAGCGACGAGCGGTTCAACCTGCAGTTGAGCAAGTGCTGGGGCTGCGACCGCGACCAGGATGATATAAGTGGCCGTTGTGGGTATGCCTGCGCCCATGATGATACAAGACGCTGCAACCAGGATGAGGGATGTGAACAGTGCCCACTGCGTTACCGTAAAGTAGCTCAGAACCGGTAGCGAACTCAGCATGGTGCCTATTTCTGTGGCGGTTTGGACGACGACAAATCCCAGGCGAAAACCAACACCGGTGAGCGTCACCACGCCAACCACAACACCGACGGTTGCGGCCGCCGCACCGACTGCCAGCGTATTCTTGGCACCCGCTGCCAGACTGTCCCATAGATCCTTGATGCTCAAACGGTTTGTCGGGTTCAGGAAACCGACCACGACACAGGCGATGATTCCATAAACAGCTGCAAAATCCGGGGTCTTGCCCGACAAGATCAGGTACACAAGGATCAGCAGCGGAATGAGGCTCAGCCAATGGTCTTTAAGCACAATACCCATCTTCGGAAGTTCCTCAGCGCGCAATCCGCGAAGCCCGAGTTTCTTCGCTTCCAGGTGCACCATGATAAAAATGCCGAAGTAGTGCAAAAGGGCCGGGAACAATGCGGCAGCAAGAACGTCCCTGAGTGGAATTTCCAGATACTCCACCATGATGAAAGCCGCAGCACCCATGATTGGTGGTGTGATTTGACCACCAGTAGAAGCGGTTGCTTCAACCGCGCCCGAAAAGTGTGGCGGATAACCAACCCTTTTCATTGCAGGAATGGTCAGCGCGCCGGTGGTTACAGTGTTGGCAATGGATGAACCGGAAATCGTACCCATGAATGCGGACGAGAAAATAGCGACCTTTGCAGGTCCACCGGAATAACGACCGGCAATGACCATCGCAAAGTCTATAAAGAGTTGCCCCAGACCGATGCGTGTCGCCAACACGCCAAACAGAATAAACAAGAATACGTACTGCGCCATAACCCCGATCGCTATGCCGTAGATGCCTTGATTGGTCATATAGAGATGATTGATGATGCCAAGCCATGATGAGCCACCATGTTTCAGCGCACCAGGCATCAATGGCCCGAAGTAGGCGAAAGCAATGAATATCAAGGCAATGATCGGTAGTGTTGGGCCGACACTTCGGCGGGTTGCTTCCAGCGTGAGAAGCAGTAAAGCAGTCCCCATGAATATGTCCGTGGGTGAGGGGTTACCGACTCTCAGTGCCAAGGCTTCCGGTGAAAGAAGCGGAAGATACATCGCAGCACCCACTGCCAGAATGGCGAAGAGCAGATCAATCAGTGGCACCCCGTCAAAGCGATACCAGGCGCGGGGCGGCATCGTGGGATCGGTTCTGCGGAAACCAAACAGCAAGAAAACCAATCCGAGGACAAAAGAAATATGAATACCACGATGCAAAATCTCGCGGATCAATCCAAAGCCGGATGCATAAAAATGGTAAACCGACATGGCAACCAGGGCTGCGGCTATAAATAGACCGAGTGCCTTGCCAGTAGGGCGGAACGCCATTTCCGGGTCATATTTGCGTTCGATTTCAGCCAGCTGTTCAGGCGTAAGCTCAGGGGTTGTATCAGTGCTCATGGCCAAGTTCGCAAAGTAAGGTAGAAAGAGTGCACTAATTTAATGTTGAAATAAAAAAGCCCCGGGCGCGTACGCACCCGAGGCCATCTTCAACACACTGGATTTACTTGATCAAGCCAGCTTCTTTGTAGAAGCGCTCGGCGCCTGCATGTAAGGGAACACCCACACCTGCCAACGCTGTGTCTGGAGTGATTGTTTTACCTTTTGCGTGGCCGACGTCAAGCAGCTTGCGAGACTCGTCGTTCCATAACGCTTTTGTGATGTTGTAGATCAGTTCTTCGTCTTCTTTCGCAGACGTGAACCACTGTGCGCCTACGGCGACAGTATTGACTCCAGCGACACCTTCATAAGCACCATCAGGAATGGATGAAGACGCGAAGAAACCGTACTTTTCTGTCAGCGCATCTGCACCCGCGCCGTCGATGGGGACCAGCTTGATTTTTGCAGCGGAAGATAGCTCAACCAGTGCACCTGTCGGGTAACCCGTGACGACAAAGAACGCGTCGATCTTGCCGTTACGCAGAGCTTCGGAGGCTGCATTGCCCTTTAGAGCTTCGGCTGTCAGATCGTCTGCAGACAAACCATTGGCTTCCAGAATCAGCAGTGCATCGACATAGGTACCTGAACCCGGCTCATCAAGCGATACGCGCTTGCCAGCCAAGTCAGCTACGGAGTTGATACCGCTGTCGGCCAAAGCGACAAGGTGAATGTGCTCTTCGAAAAGGGCTGCGATTGTGCGCAAGTCAGTTGCTGGCTCACTGCCTTCCATTGTGCCGGTACCGGTATAGGCCCAGTACGCGACGTCAGATTGTGCGAAACCTGAATTACGCAAGCCAGAAATAATTGCATTGACATTATCGACCGAACCGCGTGATGACACTGCTGATGCGATCAAGCCATCAACACCGCATGACCCGCCTTCGCCACACTCACGTGAACCGGGTGGTTTGGAGATCGCGTTAGCGATGACGCCGCCAACAGGGTAATAAGTGTAGGCGGTGCCGCCTGTACCGATGGTGAAGAATTTGAGGTCCTGGGCTGAGGCTGTACCTGCCAGGCCCAAGGCTAATGCCGCTCCTATTGCGGCTATCTTGATAGTTCTGATCATGAAAACTCCTGTTGTTGTTGCCTTGCAGATACTGCTGAGCAAAGCGTATGTTATGACAGCGATCTCGCGCTCTCATGCTTTCTCGAGGACACGTTTGGGAATGTAAAGCGCTTCCAGGCTACAGGTTATAAACCAGTGCCTTACGCCAACGTATTCCCCTGATGGTAACAATCTGAACTGATGATGGACAGCGTCAAGTCAGATGCCTGAGCAGCCACTGAAAGGTATTGTAATGCCAGTTTGATAGTCGTACGCAATCTGACAGGTATAAGAGATTGAAAATGTCTACACTGTCGTGGTTCATCTTGTAGGAATAACATTTAAACTATTGAATATCAAGAATATATTGAATATTTCGAAAGGCGCAATGCATGCGGCCGTATAAGACGACTGCATTTACAGATTGAATTTTTTGGCCTGCCAGCGACATCAATCTTGCTGAATCCCTTATCTGCCACCAATGGGCCAGAATTGAGAATTTCTTCAACGCCGCTCAAATTTTTTGAACGACCCGCCAAAGGCTGTTTGCAGCTCAACCACATCACCCGCATAAAGCTCAATACCGCTGGCCATCTGATATACACAGCATTTTCCAGACGCTGACGTAACACTAAGTTGATTCACCCCCCCGGCTGTTGATTGTGGTCCTGACCAGACGGGTACCTTGGCATGCGAGTACCCGGTTGAGAGTACGCCCTTACCGCGCATCTGGTACTTCAGATTCAGACCGGCACCACCTTGATATTCTCCGGTCACGACTGGAGCCGGTATCAATTTCTTTTCAAGTACATCAAACCCGTATCGCGCCTCTGCAATTTCAACCGGGCAATTGAAGGTATCTCCATGGTTTGTTGAAAACATTGCGGATTGCCCCGCACGACTAGCGGTTGCACCCCAACCACCCATTTGAGGTTCAACCATCGTGTAGCGTCGCCCTGTGTCAGGATGCACACCAGCGATAACCGTTCCAAAGATTGATGCGAAGTGTCCGACTGGCAAGCGCTCCGGAAAGGCCTTGGATAGGCAATGCCACAGCATGTCAATCAGCTTGAGGCGTGTTTCAAAGTAATAAGCATGAGCTGCGGTGGGGCCTGCGTGAAAAATCGTTCCAGGTGTTGTTAGTACTTCTAATGGTGCGAAAGATCCCGCGTTTGCAAAACGCTGAGAATCGGTCAGTGCTTTAAAAAATACCTGGCAAGCGACCACTGTACCGTCGCGACTCGTATTGTAGGGCCCCTCAGCTTGAGGCGGTGCGTCGCGCAGATCGACGGTGAAGCGATCGTGATCAATTGTGATCTTGGCGGACCATGTAGAGTCGTCGTCCTGCGGTTCCGTTATGGCGTACTCGCCTCGTGGTAGGGTTCTTAATCCAGCCTTAGCTCGCTTTTCTCCAATTAATCTCGCATCAGCGATTGCACCTCTGATTGCCTGTGATCCGTAGCGTTTACACAGTTGTCGAATCAGTTTAGCGGCTCGTCGTCCGGCTGAAACTTGTGCCCACAAATCACCTTGAACAAATGTCGGCAGGCGACTGTTGGTGGTTATGATGTCGAAAACCGCTTGATTTTTTTGTCCTTGCTCAATTAAACGCACAATAGGGAGGCGTAAGCCTTCAGCAATAATCTCGGTAGTATCGGTAGACATTGAGCCCGGTGTCCGGCCACCGACATCTCCCCAATGGGCAATAGACGCGACCCATGCAATACACTTTCCTTCCCAGAAAACTGGCTCAGCGACAACTATGTCAGACAAGTGCGTTACACCGCCGTAATTAGGGTCGTTTGTTAGATAAATGTCATTTTCTACGATCGAGTCACCGAGCTTGGCGCGAATCGCATTGATCGATTTATCCAGCACACCGACGAAAGAGGGAATCCCTGCCCCAGAGCTAACCAGTGCGCCATGAGCATCCGTAATGCCGGTGCCAACATCCAATACTTCGTAAATTATCGGGCTCATGGCGGTCTTTCGCAGCACATCGAACATCTCGGCTGCGGCTGAATCGAGACCCGCAGCAATCACATCGGATGTGAAGCGATCAGTCACTGATGACATGAAGATCACGTGGCAATTGCGAGAAGATTTCAGGGCCGTCTTTGTTCAAAATGACGATGTCTTCCAGTCTCAAGCCAAATTGATCAGGCAGGTAAATACCGGGCTCAATAGAAAAAACCATACCTTCATCCAATACAGCTTGCGATGATGAGGTTATGTACGGCGTCTCATGAATTTCAACGCCCATACCGTGGCCGGTTCTATGAACAAAATATTCCCCATAGCCAGCGTCGGTGATGACTTTTCTTGCTGCATCGTCAACCACATGTGCTTTTACACCAGGTTTGGCAACATTCATAGCAGCCTGGACGGCGGCTTCCACAATGGCATGAATTTTATGGTAGTTAGCCGAGGCAGGGCCCATTGATGCCATGCGGGTGATATCGCTGGAGTACCCGTCCATACCACCGCCAATGTCCATCACCACAATATCTCCGTGTTGCAGTGTGGTGTTGCCAGTGTGATGATGTGGGAAAGCACCGTTGCGGCCTGCGCCAACAATGGTGAAAAGAGGCGAAACCCCTTGTGCTTTGAATGACTCACGGACAATCACGGCCACATCTGTCTCGGTCATTCCGACTCTCATGGCCGACCATGCCGCTTGCATTGCGATATCTGCACATGCCGCATTACGCTTCAATGCGTCATATTCATTTTTGTCTTTGCGCATGCGAAGCGCACCGATAGTAGATTCAGTAAATTGATATTTTGCATCCGGCAGAGCAGTCTGCACCAGTGCTGCAAAATCGGCACGCATGGTTTCATCAAGAACAACGCCTTTCACATTTATAGCAGCTGCGGCAGTCACTAATTTAGTTAACGCTGCGTTTGGCCCCTCCGCATCGCTCCATGTGTGAAACGGTAAGTCTGTTTGTTGGCGTGCGCTTTCGGCTTCAAGTGCCGGCATCAGAAAACCGGCATAGTGTTCTGTTACGCAGAAAAGCAGTGGGCGCTCATCGGCATGTGGTCGTACATTGGTCAACCAGGCCAGATGCGCGCCGGGGCCCAAAGCCACAAGATCAACGTCGTTGGCTCGCATCGATTCACGTAGCATGGTAAGTCGATTCATCACTGCCCCTCCTTATATCTGCATGATTGCCAATTAAGCGCCATGAACGTCACGCGCGCGTTCTGCTGTTATATATCCATTTTTGATGTCCAGGCGGACCGCATCCGGGTCACGTTTTTTTGGATCGCCATAGCCGGCGCCCGAGGACGTAATCACATGTATGACATCGTCAGTGGTCAGGCTTAAGCCGGTGACAAATGAATATTGTTCTGTCACCCCATCTGTTTTGCTTACCTCAATACTATTACCTGAGCCTTCCTCGCCACCTTGCAAAGGCCAGGGTTTGATTTTCGAGCGCGTATAGCCAGCAGTTAAAAAGCCGTTTTCGGTACGAATACGGTAATCAAGCAAAAGGCCTCGCCCCCCATTGTATTGTCCTTCTCCACCGGGAGCGGTGTTCAGCGCCATACGATCAATATACAAGCCATTTCTGGCCTCGGAAATTTCAGCAGGTGTGTTGTATGTCTCTCCGTGAAAGCCTGAGAAGATACACGGGTTGCCGTCACGCCCGTTCCATGCTCCCCAACCGCCAATCTGTGGTTCTATGATGGTGTATTGACGACCGGTATCCGGGTGTATCCCGCCAACGAAGGTGCCGCATATCGAACTGAAATGTCCTGCTGGCAACTTGTCCGGAATGTGCGGTGCCAGACAACGCCAGATCAGGTCGTAGACGCGAACTTCTGTTTCGAAGTAAAAGCCGATGGCGGCGGGTTCTCGCGCATGGAAAACTGATCCTTCTCGGGTCAGCACCTTCATTGGTCGAAATGATCCGTCGTTAGCAGGGGTTTCGGGATCGACGAGTGACTTGAACAGCATTTGTGCGCATATTATGGTGCCATCTCGACTGGTGTTGGTCGGCCCTTTGTCTTCATCCGGGTTATCGGTAAGGTCAACGATAAATTCATCAGCGTTTATGGTGATCTTGACGTTGTAGACGCGGCCATCGTCTTGAGCTTCCGATAGTTCAAAGCTACCTTTTGGCAGAGCTGCGAGCGCTGCGATAGCTGATCGTTCGCCAAAATCCATAAAACTGTCCATAGCATTTTCAAAGGTTTGCAAACTGTATTTTTGTGCCAGCCCTTGTAATCGCTTTGCCCCGATGCGAACCGATGCGATCGCCGCCCACACATCGCCAAGCAGAAAATCGGGCATACGACTGTTGCAGGTAATAATGTCCATCACAGATTGGTCGGTGACGCCTTCACGAATCAATTTCACAGCGGGTAAGCGCAAGCCTTCTTGAAAAATCTCCGTAGCCTCTCCAGATAGCGAACCTGGTGCCATGCCGCCAACATCGGAGTTGTGCGCAATGTTGGCGGTCCATGCGATCAATTCATCTCCAACAAACACCGGCATAGCAAGAACAAGGTCATTCAGGTGGGTAACGCCGCCGTGCCATGGATCGTTGGTGATAAATACGTCATTCGGTTTAATATCGTCACCAAATTTACCGACGATGAATTGCACGCCTTTGTCGAGAACACCAATGAACGCTGGTATGCCTGCACCTGAGGATGCTATTCGCCCTTGTGCATCGGTGATACCGGTACCCATATCGAGCACTTCGTAGATGATTGACGACATGGCCGTCTTGCGCATGGCAGCGAACATCTCATCGGCTGTCGCTTGTATGGAGTTCTGGATGATTTCAAGTGTTATGGGATCGTCACTCATGTCTGCTGCTCCAGCTCTATGTGAATATTGCGATAAGCGTCGATTGAAACCTGGTTCCCGGGATGAATTACAACGGTAGAACCAGCATCCTCAATAATGGCCGGGCCGACAAACTGCATTCCGGGGTTGAGTTGGTCGCCGTTGTAAATTGTTGCCTCATGATTGCCATCGAGTGCATAGTTGACGTTGCGGCTGCCTTTAATGGCAGATGCCGCATCGGCATCACCAAGCGGCGCGGGGGCCATCTTTAATTTGCCGATCTCGGCTCTTGCTACCAGGTGAATACCAACCATTTCGACGGGCGCGTCCAGGCGGTAGGTGTATTCACGTTCATAGGTTGCCCGAAATTGCTCGGCAATGACATCCAGCTTCGCGTCACTGATCTCATCTTCCAGTAGAACTTCTGTCGTGTGTTCCTGATTCTGATAGCGGAATTTTCCGTAACGCAGAAAGCTTAGTCGAGATATGTCAACGCCTTCATCCGAGAATATTGTTCTGGCCTTTTCTTCGGCTTCGGAAAATACCGACTCAATTTTGTCGCCAGCACCTTCTTCTAGATCGGCAAGATGGGTTACGAAGTAGTCGCGACGCAAGTCAGACATCATCATGCCCCAAGCCGAGAACACAGAAGCTGCGGCGGGCACCACTACTTTTTTTACTTGCAGCTCCTGGCCGAGTGCGACGGCGTGCATTGCACCACCGCCGCCGAAGGCGAGTAAGGTAAAATCGCGTGTGTCGTGGCCTCGGTTTAAAGAAATCAGTTTTAATGCATTGACCATATTGTTATTGGCGATACGTACAATGCCTTGCGCTGCTTCATCTATCGATACGCCTAGTTTGTCGCCAACTATCTTCAAGGCTTTTTCTGCCGCTTTCATATCGGCCTTTATATCCCCGCCGCAAAAATAGTCCTTGTTGATTCTACCCAGCCAAAGATTCGCATCGGTTGTGGTGGCATCGGCACCACCCTTGCCATAGGCAGCAGGGCCTGGGAGAGCGCCTGCAGATCGCGGCCCAACATGTAATTTTTCGAATTCATCAACCCAGGCAATCGACCCACCGCCGTTGCCAATTTCGACCAGATCAACAACGGGTACCATAATGGGGTATCCGGCGGATTTTCGAGATCGCTCAATCCAGTAGTCGGTCATGATGCGAACTTCACCACCTTCTATTAACGAGCACTTGGCTGTGGTGCCACCGATATCAAGCGCGAGTATGTCCGGTTCATCAATGAGTTTACCCAGCTCAGCCGCACCCCAGAAGCCTGATGCGGGTCCACTTTCTACCATGGTGATAGGTACCGCCGAGGTCGCGGCAAGACTATCAACACCACAGTTTGACTGCATGATATATGGACTGTTGATTAATCCTTGAGACGTTAATCCGTCATTGAGTTTGCCCAGGTAACGAGCCGCGACAGGCTGTACGTAGGCAGACAGGACGGCTGTGTTTGAACGCTCGTATTCACGCCATTCACGTGTAATCTGATGAGATGCGACGACCGAGACTTCAGGCCACAGTTTTTCGACAGCGAGCAGCAAGTCTTCTTCGTGTGCCGTATTGGCGTAAGAATGCAGTAGTGAGATGGCAATAGCCTGAACACCTTCGGTACGGAAATTATCCAAAATTTCTGGAAGTGCTGTGGCGTCAAGCGGTGTACGTTCCTCGCCTTTATAGTTCATACGTCCTGGCAATTCGGCGCGCAAATACCGTGGCACGAATGGTGTGGGTTTTTCGTAGTGCAGATTGAAAAAATCGGGGCGATTGCCTCTCGCTATTTCTAAAGTATCGCGAAAGCCTTCCGTGGTGATAAGCCCGACGGTTACCCCTTTGCGTTCTGTGAGCGCGTTGATTACGACCGTGGTACCGTGCACCATAAAATCGACATCGACCGGTTTGATACCGCCTTTGGCTAATACATTCAGTACGCCATTTTCAAAGTCAGGTGGTGTGGTGTCTGTTTTGGCCGTGGTGATTTTCATGCCATCGGGTAGGCTTTCGATAGCGACAAGGTCAGTGAACGTACCGCCGACATCGGTGGCGACACGACGAGTAGAATCACTCATGTTAATTTGCTCCGCTTTATATAGGCGTCTAGTAGAAAGGCCAATGCGCCGGGTTGCTTCAATGACTCTGCCGCTATCACACGTTTGGCTGTGTAGTGTCCCGCATCATGCAAACAGTTCAACGTGCCGATGACCGTGCCATTGACGACGATTGGCAAGTTCAGGCAACTCTCACACCCTAGGGCTTGAATTAGTTCGTAATCGGGGAACACTTTCGCTATTTCATCAATGCTGTTGGCAACAAAGATCTCCTGCCTGTCTTGTACCTGTTCAGTCCAGCTGTTCTGTTGAATCGGTTTTTCCCCACTGACAGGATAGGAATCAGGTTGATTTGTGTAGTTTCGGCGCGCTACCCCTCGTTGATAATCAATTTCCATGAGCGTAAACAGTTTTATCCCGATGGTTTTATCAACGAGTGTTTCCAGAGCTGCAAATGCTGTATGAGGTTGATTGTCGGCTGCTAGCGCTTGGGTAAAATCTATCATGGAGCCTCCGCAAGCTTGTTCCGAAGGGACAGCTCAGCTGCATCCACAACCGGCACGGCTCCGATCAACTGACGTGTGTACATGGACTGAGGTCTGGAAAAAATATCAGATGTTCTACCCAGTTCCTGCAGCTGTCCTGATTGAAAGACGGCAACTCGATCTGCAACGTTCCGAACAACCGCTAGATCATGAGTGATAAAGATGTAGGTGAGACCGCGTTGTTCTCTCAATGTGTTGAGTAGGCGTAGAACCCGTGCCTGCACCAGTACATCCAATGCAGAGGTGGGCTCATCGAGTACCAGTAGGCGTGGGTTGCAGGCCAACGCTCGCGCAATGCCAACACGTTGGCGTTGACCTCCCGAAAGAGCTGCGGGGGGGCGTCGACGCATGTCACGATCAAGTCCGACCGCTTCTAGTGCGTCTTCGACTGCAGTCCATCGATCAGATTTGTTGCCAATTTTGTAGGTATCCAAGCCAAGACGCACGGATGCACCAATGGAGCGTTTCGGATTCAAGGACGACAGTGGATTTTGTTGTACCAATTGAATGGCCCGCCGTTGTGCGGATGTCCGATTTTTTGCCAGGGCCTGTTGATCAAAATGGATCGATCCCTCGGTAGGTTGCAGTATCCCGAGTATCATATTGGCCAACGTCGTTTTGCCTGAACCGCTTTCACCAACAATGGCCAGGCACTCACCCTCGGTAACATCCAGTGACACATCGCGTACCGCTGCGACACGACCGTTTGAGGTGACAAATGTTTTTGTCAATCGATCTAGCGATAACAGGCTCATGTGAGCTCCGAATGGCTGATTCTCGGTGCAAGAAAGGCATCGCTGACTTCCGGCACTTCTGCAAGACCATTACCCACAATACGTGGTACGGCCTTCAGCAACGCCTGTGTATAGGCATGTTGTGGGTTGGCAAACAGGGCGGACATTGGCCCGTCTTCAACAATTCGGCCTTGATAAATGACATAGACTCGGTCGGCGAACTCTCGAACGACGCCTAAGTTGTGTGAAATAAACAAGACAGCGGTCGAGTAGTCAGTAACTAGATCACGCATTAATGTCAGCGTTTGCGCCTGTACAGATACATCCAGAGCGGTCCCGGGTTCATCCGCCAGTAGTAGTTTGGGACGATTCGCCAAAGCCATTGCGATCATTACACGTTGATTCATGCCGCCTGAGAGTTGGAAAGGGTAAGCATTCAACACCCGCTGTGGGTCGGAAATAGCCACATCGTCCAGAAGCTGGCTAGCGCGACTGTCGCAGTCTGTTTGGTCAAGTTTGAGATCTTGACGACGTAACACTTCTGTAAATTGCCGTCGAATCGTAATCACGGGATTCAACGAGGAGGTGGGGTCTTGAAATATCATCGACATTTGTGTGCCGCGAAGTGCCGCACGGTCGCGCCGCTTCATTGTATTGATATCCTGACCGTCAAACAAAACTTCACCGGAAATTTTCGCGTTGCGTGTTTCCTGGAGTAATCCAAGCACAATACGTGCGGTGACCGATTTACCTGATCCACTTTCTCCAACCAAGGCGACCTTCTCGCCAGCATTGATTGTCAGGTCTATGCCGTGTAATACATCGATACGACCGTTTAGCGTTTTAAAGCCAAGATTTAGATTCTTAATATTGAGAAGAGCGCTCACTCATCCACTCCGAGTACGTCACGTAGTCCATCACCGAGTAGATTAAAACCAAAGACTGCGAGTAAAATGGCCAGGCCTGGAAATACGGTTAGCCACCAACTGTCAGGTAAATATCGCGCGCCTTCGGCTACCATCGATCCCAAATCTGCTGTAGGGGGTTGCACACCCAGTCCGAGAAACGACAAAGATGATGCGATGATTATGACAAAGCCCATATCAAGCGTCATTTTTGTGATGATCGCAGGCAGGCAGTTCGGCAATATCTCGCGAAAAGTGATGTGTGTCGTGCCAGCGCCAATTACTTCAGCGGCCAGTACATAGCCTTCTTCTCTTTCCGAACGCGCGATAGAGTAAACGAGCCTCGCGTACCACGGCCACCACATAGCGGTGACCGCCAGCATGGCATTGGTCAGTGTCGGCTCCAAAACACCCATCATGGCGATGGCCAAAACCAGAGGCGGTATGGACAGGAATACATCGACAATGCGCATCAAAACAGAGCCGATCCAGCCGCCGAGATAACCGGCAATCAATCCAACGGCGGTTCCTATGGGTGTCGCTATGGCTAATACGACTACACCTAACGTCAAACTGATCTGATAGGCAAATAATATGCGGCTGAAAATATCTCGTCCGACTAAATCGGTACCCATCCAGTTGCGCGCCGTTGGTCCTTTATTAGCATATGCAAAGTCGACTATAGCGCCGTTATGGGTTGGAAATGGGGCCAGCCAAGGGGCGAGTATTGCGGCCAGTATGATCAGTAAAACGAGCAGCAGCCCAATAAGGGATAGTGGATTGTGCGCCAGAATTCGAAACGCCCGAATCATGCTGAATCTCGCGCAGAATAGCGAATACGGGGATTAAGAAATGCGATCATCATATCGACAATGATGTTAACGATGAGAAAAGTGATAGCGATAATCAGAACCGTACCCATGATCGCGTTTAAATCTTTGCGAAGGATTACCGCCACGCCGTAACGTGAAAGACCAGGCCAGGCAAACACCGCTTCGACTAAAAATGCGTTACCAAGCATGGCAGCGAAATCAAGTCCGATTATCGTCAGCGAGGGAATCAAGGATGGCTTGAACGCGTAAATGCGGGCTATTCTGGATGGTGCGTATCCATACGCTTGTGCCATTTCGATGTAGGGCTTTTCGTAAGTCTCAACCATATTTGCACGAGTCAGGCGAGCGGCTTGTCCAATACCTGACAGCGATAATGCAATGGCCGGTAACACCAAGTGATGAAGTGCATTGCGAAAGGCTGCGAAGTCACCGGCCAACAATGTGTCGATGGTGAGAAATCCTGTTACACGGGCGATATCGAAGGTGTCAGTCAGGCGGCCGGCAATTGGAAAGATAGGCAGATAGAACGCGAACAACAGCATGAGTATGACGGCCCAGACAAATCCCGGCGCCGATACCGTAAGCAATGACAAAACCCGAATTATGTGATCTGGCCAACGGCCGCGATAACGTGCGGCCATGATACCCAGAGGCAGTCCTAACATGACCATAATCAAGCCTGCGAATAGCACGAGCTCCAAGGTGGCTGGTAAAAATTGCGCGATATCTTTAGTTACAGGTCGGTTGGTATAGAGCGACGTGCCCAGATCGCCTCGGCTCAAATCCGCAATGAAATGTCCGTATTGCACGGGCAGGGATTCGTCAAGATGCATATGCGCGCGAAGCTTGGCGATCTGCTCGGCGTTGGCGTTAGGGCCCAATGCGATGCGTGCCGGGTCGCCGGGAATAACGCGTGCGATTGTAAAGATCAGCATTGAAACGCCGATCAATACGATGATGGAAATACTCAGTCGCCGTAGTAGCAGACGGATTACAGCGGACATGCCATTAGTGCTCGAAAGGGCGAGAAAGCAATAAGTGTCGAGTCAGATGACTCGACACTCCTGGTCTAGTTCTTTGCGTGGCTTTACTCAACCATTTCCATCAAACGAAAGCTGAAGCCCATGCCATCAAGACCAAATGCTTTGGAGGGGTCGGACAATGCGGGAGCTTTGACACGATTTGAGGCGGCATAGACTGATTGACGGTCAAAACCGTAAATGGTTGGGGCTATTTCCAGTAGGCGCGCGTTTAATGATTGGTAGGCGGCCTCACGCTCAGCGTCGTTTGTAGCAATTCGACCGGCAGCAAGATACTCATCTACTTTTGCATCATTCAAATATTCAGGTGATTGCCACGTGCCTGGCGTTGATGAATGATACATGCCGTAAAGCAATGTATCTGGATCCCCGGTTACTGCGTTTACGAACAATTGACTGATGTGTGGTGTGTTCTCGGGGGTCGAGACTTGCTCAGCAAATAGTGCCCATGGCAGTTTCTTGATTTCAGACTTTATACCCAGGGCTGTGAAGTTGGATTGCATCAGCAGGGCAAAACGCTCTTCAAGTGGTACTTCAGCGATCCATGTCACTTCAATATTCATATCAGCCACGTCGTATTTACAAGCGGCCAGATATTCTTTTGCTTTCGCCATGTCTTGTGACATTGCGTTGTCAGCAGAATTTGCACCGAGCATGCCTACTGGAATCGCCCCGGTTGCCGGGCTTCCCGCAGATACTTCGTCGTTGATAGCAATCATCTGTATGGCGGTGTCGTAGTCGAATGCGTGACTCAAGGCGAGTCGGCAATTGACATCATCCAGAGGTGCTTTGGTGGTATTCATTTTGAAATAAAACCCGCCAGTACCACTTTCGGTCAGCAATTGTGCCCCGTCATTGGCTAGCGCTTTGACTACCTCGGGTGGTAGCCATTGGCTGGCAATGTCATGCTCACCTTGCGCGATCAGCGTACGTACAGTTGCTGCTTCCAATCCGTAGCGCAGGCGCACTGTATCGGGTGCCGCATCAGCTATGCTAAGAAAATAACTGTCAGACTTCGCCATGACAGTTTCTTCTTGAGGATTATGAGAGGCCACGCTATATGCACCGGTGCCGGCGCCGTTGGCTGATAAATACTCTTCACCCCATTCGGTATCAGAATTAGCTTTTACATGTGCCATATCAACAATTGGTAATCGCACTAAGGAAGCTAAAAATGGTGCAGAAGGTGTTTCCAACACGAACTTTACGGTTGATTCATCTACCGCTTCTGCCTTTACTCCCGTAAATAAATACGAAAGACCTGCACCTAATGCTTGCATTCGGTCAAGGGAATAAACTACATCCGCTGCTTTCATTGAATTGCCAGATTGGAATTTCACATCATCACGCAATTTAAATGTGTACGTTGAGCCATCGACTTCCCAGCTCGATGCCAGATGGGGGACATGACCTGGTCCTCCCTGTTGCGGCAGTATCAGTGTGTCGTAGATATTGAACATCAAAATACTGTCAGCATAATCGGATGCCTTGGCCGGATCGATTTCACCTACGGCGACTTCGTCGAGTCGCAATACCGTTTCTGCGAGGACTGGCGTAGCCGTCATGGCTGCCGCACATATCGTCGCCGCAATTGTTGTTTTCTTGAACATTATTTTGAATCTCCTGTGGAATTATCTGTTGGCTGTTCTGTTTTGAATTCTTTGTGAATGGGCGAAGGTGCATCACCGAAAACATCCATTGTGCCGCACCATAAAATCGAAGCTGTCTCGGAAGAGTGGTTCCAGGTTGAGTGCACCCGTCGACTATCAAAATGAATTGAATCGCCCTTGGTCAGTATTTCAATTTCACCTTCAATTTCGACCGTAATCTCACCATCGATGATGTAGAACATCTCTTCCCCTCGATGACTAATGGGCTCAGCACGATGACCGGGTGGTTCATGCACGATCACTGAGTGGATCTCGGATCCGGGGAAGGTTGTCGACAAGCGTTCATACGAAACGCCAGCACCAGCGACTGAATAGGGCAGACGGCTGCTTTCGTGGGTGATGTGTTCCGCGGCTGGTGGTGTTTGCAGAAAGCTGCTGATCTCTGTTTTCAGCACGGCGGCCAGGGATGCCAGAGAGGCTAGCGAAGGGGATGTTATGCCACGTTCGACCTGACTGATAAAGCCGACAGAAAGCCCCGCAGAGTCAGCAACGCTTTGCATTGTCAAGCCGAGGTCCTTGCGGCGCCTGCGCAATGCAACGCCGAGATCAGTGGCGGTCGTCTCGCTACTCTCTTTGCGTTTTTTTAGCATGACTAAAAAATTACCCCAAATGGGATGAATCTGTCAAACTATTTTTAGTCAGGCTAAAAAATTAGCACGACAAGCTACCGGTCAACATATCAATGGAGGAGCGAGCTAATGCCAAGAGAGTGGGTGATCAACAACTATGGTGGCTTTGAGGCGCTGCAGCTGCAAGCGTGCGATCAGCAAGAGCCAAAAGCTTCCGACATCCGCTTACGCATTGAAGCCTTTGCGCTTAACTGGGGCGACAACGATCTGATGCATGATCGCTATTCGTTTAGTTTCTCGGATTTGCCAGCACGCATCGGCATCGAGGCAGCCGGCATTGTTGAGGCTGTTGGTGCGGACGTTAAGGGCATTGCACTAGGAGATCGTTATTGCACACTGCCGTATTTTTACGACCGGCAAGGTGCGAGTGCCGATACATTGATTATTGATCAAGCCTATGTCACCAAAGCGCCGGAAGGTTTAACCGCAGTTGAGGCGGCTTCCGTGTGGATGCAGTTCATGACCGCATACTTTCCGATGGTGGAGCTGGCAAAAGCCGCGCCGGGACGCAATATTTTTGTACCGGCCGGAACCAGCACTGCCGGCTCTGCGGCTTTGCAAATTGGGGCGATGCATGGGGCAACGCTTATTAGCTCTACACGTTCAGAGGCGAATCGACAGGTTCTGCTGGACAATGGTGCTGATCATGTATTCGTCGATGATGGTAGCGATATCGAAGCGTTCTTACGCGATGTTACTGATGGGGAGGGTGTGCACGCGTCGTTTGATCCCGTGGGCGGTCCTTTTATGGAGCGTTACGCGAATGCCATGGCCAAAAGTGGCATGTTGTTCTTGTATGGTGGATTAAGCGGCACATACTCTAATCCGCCGTTTTTACCGATGATTCAAAACAGTCTTTGGTTTCACGCCTATTCTTTGTTCAATTACGTTGAGGACAAAGAATCTTGCGAACGGGGTAAAGCATTTGTGTACAGTGCACTGTCCAAAGGTAAGCTGCGCCCTAATGTAGATCGGGTATATCCGATGGAAGGCTATATAGATGCATGGCGTTATCTGACGGGTACTCGTGAAACCTATGGGAAAGTGGTTGTAGACACTGGCTTGTAGCCAACTATGCTTTCCGTCGTTTTCTGCGATGAACAGACAGCCACTCCGATGCCGGTCAGTTTTCGAGTTCAATCGCTCTTTGTGCAAGCTGCTCCCGCCACATCATGTAGGTGCCCGATGCAATAATCAAAAAAGCACCCACTAGCATCATCGCACTTGGTTTTTCATTGAACACCAAAACCCCTAAAACGAGCAAGAATATAATTCGGGAATAACGGAATGGCATGACAACCGATACTTCACCCAAACGGATTGACGCGATTAAAAAACTATAACCCATTGCGCCTAGCACGACCATTGGTATGGTTACCAACCAGTTGGTTTGTTCGGGTATCAAGACCTCACCATTATAAAAGACCCACAATATCGTAAAGGGTGTTGCTACCGCCATGGTATAAGTCGCGAGACTGGCCGATGGAATGTCTGCCGGTATGATCCGTGTCGTCAAATCGCGGATAGATAGCGCGACCAGGGCAAGTACGGCCCAGAGCACGGCGAAATCAAACTCGATCCCGCCCGGCTGAACAATAAGTAGCACGCCAATAAAACCAATAATGATGGCGCACCAGCGCCGCCAACCGACGTACTCATCCAAGAATAAAACAGCGCCCACTGCTGCTAGCATGGGTGAGGCCTGAGTGACTGCTCCAACGGTCGAAATGGGAACATTTGCGAGCGCCATAACCATTCCAATCATGCCCGCAATTTCAGCGACGTAGCGAAGCAAAAGGATTGGAGAGAACGCTCTCGGGTCAATTAACCGATCTTTTTGCAGTATTGCCATCAACGCAAAAAGTATGAAGCCGCCACTAAAAAGATAAAACATTACCTGTGCGGGTGAGATAAATGATGTTGAGAGCTTGACCAAGGTATCGGCTACCGCAAATGCGCTCATAGAGGCAATCATGAAAAAAATGCCCCGTACATTGTTGTCTTTGTTCATGTATTCAGGCTTACGCGGATCGATCCATCGTAGCCATGCACTGACTGTGACGAACTGAGGATGGTTTACGTCATTTGATGAGTATACGTTGAAGTATATAATGCCCGAAAAATAAAGATGTCGCTGATTCAAGGCCACTGTCAGGTGGCTATGGAAACTGCACTCTGGTCGTTCTTTTGCGCCGCGTTATTTTGCCAGCGCTAACGAATCAGCGATAGCTTGTGTATTTTGTGCCGGTGCCATGATGTGCACACCGGCAAGCCCGGGTATGTCACGGTATTGATGGATCAACTCGGCGCAGATTTTTCTGCCTTCACGTTTGGCATCGGATGCTTGATCGAGTCGTTTGATGGTGCCCTCTGGAATGGTCACGCCGTATAAATTCTCATTCATCCAACGAGCTGATTTGACAGACGAAATCGGTCCAATTCCGAGCAGGACCCCGAGTTTTTCGGTAATGCCTTCATCGCGCAATCGTGCGATATAGCGCTGAGCGATCTCAGGTTCAAAACAGAATTGTGTTTGTGAAAACTGAGCGCCCGCGTCAATCTTTGCTCGCAATCCGGTTGGCTGCCAATCGGCCGGTGGGTCAAGTGGCATGTCGGCAGCTCCCACATAGTAAGGCGGACGATCAGTGATCGTTTTGCCTGAAGGCATGCTTCCGTCGATTCGCAATGACGTGGCGATCCGCATCACGTCGCGAGAGTCGAGATCGAAAACGGGTTTGGCCTCCGGCTGATCACCTTTTGCCGGATCGTCTCCCATCAATACGAGCAGGTTGTAACATCCCTGAGCCGCAGCACCGAGTAGATCGGCCGTGAGTGCGATGCGGTTGCGATCGCGACAGGTGATTTGTAGCACCGGTTCATGGCCCGCCTCTGCAAGTATTGCCGAGGCTGCGAAGCTGCTCATGGTGGTAGCGGCCCCGGCACCGTCGGTAACATTGATTGCATCGACCGCCCCTCGTAGCACTTCAGCTTCTTCCAACAGACGGGTTTTGCTTGCAGAAAGCGGCGGTACGATTTCTGCCGTAATAGCAAATTTTCCTTGTTCGATTTTATCGCTGAGCATCGTCATGAGAGGTCGATTCGATGTTAATTGTCTGCAGTAGACTCTCAATGCTAGCCCAAAAAGAAGAGAGCAGGGTTCGCCGGCCGGACTATCTTAGTCATTACCGAATCGGATCACCCGCTTTCATCGCAACCCGTCTGCTTGCCTCAGGTGTTTGCATGCACGTTTGGTGGGAATTGATAGTTGCTACTAAATCACCAATGGACCTTCAATACTGCTCTGCACCAGCAATTCTTTCAACGCAGGCATAATAGCCTCATGCAGCAATACTCCCTGTTTCAGTTGCTCTCTTTTTAAAGCAAGACCTCGTTGACCTGGCACGCGCACCGGTGTCGATGGGTTTGCTGGTTTGCTGTTGACACACTGTTCAACCAAATGATCCATCTGCTTGAAAAACGATTTTTTTTCGCCGAACGCCTCGACGTCGGTTACTTGAACGGCCACGTTCGCACCCCAAATATCAATACCATCCGCTCGACCGAAACCGCTTAGACCGGATGTGAGCGCTTCAACGAATAATGCAAGCCCATAGCCTTTGTGGCCTGCGTCTAATCCGCCTAATGGTAGAAGACTACCTTGTGGTTTTTGAAACAGGACAGATGGATTGTTGCAAGGCTTGCCATCAGAGTCTAACCACCAGTCGTGCTCTGATGTTTGTCCCGCTTGGTGGAGTCGGGCACTCATGCCAACCGTCGTAGTTGATGCTGAAATATCAATCATTATTGGGTCGGTCGATGTGGGTATTCCCCATGCCATCGGATTGGGCGTAAACACAGGTTCAGTTCCACCATAGGGTGCAACCCCGGTTACTGACGGATCGCTGCAAACTATTTGGACTAGGAAACCCTCTCTGGCTGGTTTCTCCAGATATGCGGCCAGTGCACCGATATGCGAGCTTCGTCGGATGACAACTTGGCCGGTTCCGTATTTCTGGGCCATTGATGTTGCGGTGTCAATTGCGCGTAATGTTAAATGCGGACCCGCCAGGAAATTTCCGTCCCAATTAGCAACGGCTGGTCTGGAACTTAACACATTGAACTCGCCGTGCCCTAACATGTCGCCATTTCTGACCGCATCAATATAAGGCTTTAGCAACATCAAGCCATGGGTATCGTGCCCAAGCAGATCACCTTCTGTGAGTACGGTTGCGACATCGTTGGCGCATGATTCACTCATACCAGATTCTACACACAGTGCTTTGGCGCAGTTTATAAGTGAATCGGCATTATAGCGAACTTGCATCGGTGACATCTTTCGGTAGCGGTGTTCGTTTGTAGTGTATCAAACCAATGAGGTGATACGAGGCCGGCAACAATGCACCCAAAGTAATTCTGGCTAGCGTGTGTTCCTCTGTATTTTCATTTCTTATACGTCTTGAAAATGACCAGCTCCTGGTCCACTTGATTACTATGGTGCTTCAAGACCTTCGGATTTTTAACGATGAGATTTACTTAGAAGCGCAAGCCATGACTGATGGAGTGCCTGGTCAATTTGCTCTGGCAGCGCTTCTTCCCAGGCCAGATAGTCGCGTGAATCCTGCATATTGCCATGATGTCGACCGGCGAAAAGTGCTGATTGATCTACAGGCGAATCAAGGGCTCCAGTTTGAAGTTGACTGGGATCGATATCATCTGATTCCCAACAATACAACCCCGCGACTTTCCAGCCGTGCTGTTCGAGTAGGTTTGCGGTCGAACTTGCATGTGGGAGATCGTTGCCGATCAACACAAAGGGCTCTGATGGTCGAACATGACTAACAATGAGCTCACTGAGGTTCTGCCACTGACATCCTTTGAGATGGCCTTTGGTATAAGCCTGCGATGCCCGCAAATCGAAGATCTTGCCTGAACGGTCTCTGTGTTTTAGTAGCTGATCAATGGAGAATACGGAGTGGGGGACTTCGGTTTTTTGATGTAGTGGTTTTTGGCTTGTGGAACCGGTAAGCGCATCAGCCAGATAAACGACACTCACGTTGAAGCCCATCGATTGCAACCAGTAGGCGGCAAATGCGGCACGGCTTCCAGACCCAACATCAAACAGTATTACGGGAACGTGATAGCGTGCAATTGATCGATCGGTTTGCTGGATCAGGTTTGTGCCGGAGATTTTCAATATATTGTGACTGCCCAGCTGCCCGGTAGCTGCGTCATCTGATACATCGAACAGAAGGTGGTTTGCATGTTCGGATATAAAAGGCCGCAGGCTGGCGTGATCTAGTTCTGTGAATCTGATATCCCACTTGTTTAGAAAGCCTTTAACAGGTTTTGCATTGTCGGATTCTGTTGCGAACAATCGTTTTGCATTGAATTCCCGTTCATGGCCATCAAGCTGCCATGCCTGAGTGCCGCCTTTGAATATGACGAACTTTCCGTTGTATCCAGCCGCTTTTAAGGTGCAGGCACCGATGATGGAGCGGGTGCGTCCAGCGCAGTGTAGAAGTGCACATTTACCTGAGTGTGCAAGCGTATCCATGTTCGCCAGTAGCAGGCTGTTGGGTAGGCTATGCGAGCCTGGGATCGTGAATTGTGCGTATTCAGCCGTAGGTCGGACGTCAAACAATTGGGCGTCTTTATAATGATCAAGATAGTCCGCGGGTGTGATTTCTTGCAGTCCACATGTGTGTGCGACCACTTCACCAAACGCTTTTGACCATACAAACTCGCCCTTAACAAAACCATGTCCAAACGCATCGGGAATGGACGTCGGGTGGCGCACAATGTTGGAATATCCGAACTCGGACAATTGATATGCGGCAGCAGCACTTGGTGCATCTCGCCAGTCGAGAAGGTGAATCGGAAAGTCATGTTCTGGCACAAACCGGTTGATTTGCAGCCCTAATACGGAAAGCGGGATATTGGTGCTGCCGAACCAGTGTCCATTTACGTGGTCGCGACGCTCGCGTGTATCGATTAGCGCAAACGGGTTGCCCGCATTATAAAGCGATATAAAAAGGCCCTGGCTCACGGCGCAATTTCCTGTGGATCAGCAAAAATTATTCAGTGTCTTGTTGTTTGCCGTTCGATTGAACTATCCGTCACGCTTATTCAGTTCAATCGTTAGTGAATTTTCCTGACTAACGGGGATCATTAAGAAAAATAGTTTCCTGATATTCGTTGTTCACCGCCACGCCTTGCACCAACGACTTGTCCAGTGCTTGATAACCATGAATAGTAATGCCAACAGTGTATCGTTTCGCTTTGTTTTCACTAGCCGGCACCATATGGTTAAGGCTGTGAGGAAAAAGATGCATGGCGCCTAAATCATTTTCGACGTTGAATATGTTTTCCGGATCAACTGAGTAGTAAATACCGGGAGTTGTGTGGCCGCCAAGAAATATATTGGCAGAATAGGAATAACCATTCTTGCCTCCATGCGTGTGCCATTTGATGCCTTCTCCATTTCGATAGATATTGACCCAGGATTGGACGGCAATGGGAAATTCGAGATGCGGCACTAATTCCAGAACGCATTTGATAAGCCGCGGCTGATACTTCTGATTTTCAGCAAAAAAATTGTAAAGGTAGTGGTGCGATTGCGTCAGCGGAATCTTGGCCTTTCCTTCTGCAGCAGGCTCACTGGCTTGTTTGTTGAGCACTGCTTCGAGCTTCCGCTCTTTCTTGTCGCAGTAGGCGCGCATTTTTTCGCATTCTTCAGGCGTAAAGAATTTATACCCCTTTACTATATCCATGAACACTGACCTTCATTGGTACCATGACCCAATTCTAAATCCTAAAGTCACAAATTGGAATCTCAGGACGCTAAATTCGAACGTCGACCTGTCATTGTGACTGACGTCGACCGCGGGCTCTGCTCGCAGCCTATTATTTTTTCCGTGACCGGTGCATCCCACGTCAATGCGCACTGTCTCCGTTGACTCATGCCGGTTTCAGTATCCAATGAAGTACCCATAGTTCAGGTGCGCGCAGCTTACTCCAACAAGTTAGGCAGTGTTAGGGAGATAGCGGGTACGAAAGTTATCAACATCAGGGCGACGAATATGGCGATATAAAACGGCCATATTGTTCGTACGGCTTTCTCTATCGGCAGCTTACCCACGGCGCAACCAACAAACAGGCAGGAGCCGACCGGGGGTGTGCATAGGCCGAGGCCGAGGTTAACCAGTAAGATCATGCCGAACTGCAATGGATCAATACCCAGCGCATTCATGATTGGCAGGAAGATTGGCGTGCAGATTAAAATCAATGCTGCCATGTCCATGATCATGCCGAGCATCAATAACACAGCATTGATCATCAGCAGGATATATATCGGATTGTCTGTAAGGCCCGTCAGTAAGTTAATGGTCAGGGTTGGTACACGGAAGAACGTCAGCATGTAAGCAAATGCACCGGCACAGGCAATCAGGATCATCACCATCGACGTTGTCCGGACCGATGAAATAACCGCGATCTTAAAGTTCTCCCAGGTAATGCTGCGGTAGACGAAGAATGTCACCGCAAAAGCATACATTGCGCCGAAAGCACCGGACTCGGTTGCCGTGAAAACGCCAGAAAGAACACCGCCAACAATAATGACAGCCGTCAGCAGTCCGGGGATGGCACTGAAAAAGCTCAGGAGCAATACCGTCCAGCCGGGGAATTTCTCCGCGCCATATCCGCGTTTTACCGCAATTACATAAGCAGCAACCGCCAGGCACATACACATAAGAATGCCCGGTACGACACCTGCCAGGAAGAGTTTGGAGATTGAAACTGCACCACCGGTTGCCAGCGCATAGATAATCATATTGTGACTGGGTGGAATGATGATGCCTGCAATGGAGGATGTGACAGTGACATTCACGGCGTAATCAGCGTCGTAGCCTTTGTCTTTCATCACCGGGATAAGAATTGAGCCAAGTGCTGAGATATCAGCGATAGCTGAGCCTGAGATGCCGCCGAACAACATTGATGAAAATACATTCACGATGCCCAGGCCGCCACGCACAGCACCGACTGCGTTCTGTGCAAAACGCACCAGACGCATCGCGATGCCACCATGGAACATCAGCTCACCAGCAAAAATAAAAAACGGAATAGCCATGAGCGAGTAGACATTGATGCCCGCTACAATGCGCTGAAATACAATGAGTAACGGCAAGCCTTCATGCCAGAACGCTACGAGTGCGGAAATGCCCAATGCAAATGCAACGGGTAAGCCGATAATGACGCAGAGTGCGAATACTCCGAGTAGAAGCAGTAGTCCCATTATTGTTGTTTAATCCCCGCTCACTGTATGGTTCATTTGCGCGTAATGAATTTTCTTTTTTTACTTAAGGCGTGTTTTATGGCCCACCGTGCTAAGGCTTACTCGATGGAGTCTGTACGCTCATCCCGCCCGAGTAACAGGCGAATAAGATGACCGATTGAGAAAATAAAAACCAGCGCACCGCAGATCGTCAGAGGTAGTGAGCGGAAGCCTTCCGGAACCTGAATCAACGGTATCAACGTATTCCACTTGAATCGTGTCAGCTCAAGGCCGTACCAGAACATAAAGCCGCCGAATCCTGCCATCAGTACGTCGGTTATACAAACAAAGACGGAGCGTACTGCGGGGGGGACTGCCGTGCGAAACAAGACGACAGACAAATGTGTATCTTGTCTGACACCAGCCGCCGCTCCCAGAAATGCGATGACCATCAACAACAAGTGTGACACCTGTTCTACCCAGGTGGGGGTGTCGTTGATTACATAACGACCGTACACGAGCCATGCAAACATTATTGTCATCGCAACCAGGGCGATGCCGGCAATCAGCTGGCAAATACGGGTAAGCAAGTCGAATACGGTATCCATTCTTTTAAGGAATGCCGTCGATTCTGGTGCATTGCTCATGCAGTTTCCCATTTGAAAATGCCCGCACCTGATGAGGAGCGAGCATCTTGATGATTTTCGTTTTAAATCTGTGTGACGCCGGATGGTGCTGAGTCGATAACGTTCCGGAATTCCCACCAGGTCTTTGGCGAGAAGGATCCCCTGACACTCAGGGGATCCTTTTTCGCAGGAGAGGAATCTGCCTTAATTCCTACTTCTTACAAACGGATGATTATTCCGTTTCCTGAGCCATCTTTACTAGATCTGCCATATCAGGGTTGGCTGCCAGGTAGTCATCATAGACCTTAACCATGGCATCCTGAAAGGGTCCCTTGTCGGCGATTTCATTGACTTTGATACCTGCCGCTTCGACATCTTTGCGAGCCTGTTCAGACTGAACTGCCCAGAGTTCACGTTGGAAAAGCGCTGCTTCTTCTGCTGCGCCACGCACGGCATCCTGAAGTTCCGGGGACAGTGCATCAAATTTTGCTGTGTTTACACAAATGCACTCAGGAATAATGAGATGCTCGCTCAGCGAGTAGTGAGTAGTCACTTCGTAGTGACCGACATTCTTGAACGATGGGAAGTTGTTCTCTGCACCGTCAACAACACCGGTTTTTAGCGCTTGCTGCACTTCCGAGAAAGCCATTGGTGACGGGTTTCCGCCCATTGCAGAAATCATGGAGGTATACAAGTTATTGTTCATAACTCGAATCTTCAAACCTTCTACATCTGCTGGTGTGTTTATAGGCTTCTGGCTGTAGAAAGATCGCGCGCCTGCATCAACCCAAGCAAGTGGTTTTACACCTGCGCCGGCCATGGCATTTGCGATAGTTTCGCCTGCTTCGCCTTCAAGAACGCGGAACATGTGTGGCACACTTTTAAAGATAAACGGCAGTGAAACCAGGTTGGCTTCTTTTACCATTGGACCGATTGGCCCAAGATTGAAGTTGCCGATTTCGATCGCCCCAAGACGAACCTGCTCCAGTGCATCCGGCTGTGAGCCAAGCACACCACCGTGGAATACCTCGACCTTTACTTCGCCTTTGGTCGCCTCGTTGACAAGCTCCGAAAACTTATCCATCGCGGCGGTGTTAGGGTGACCGTCATTATGGATATTCCAGGCACGCCAACTTTCAGCCGCATTTACAGGGCTCAAGACCGTGAGTGACGCGACGATACCAGCTGTCGCCATTGAAAACTTCTTGAACATACGCTTCTTCCTCAGTAGTACGACATTCGTCGCTTGATTAAGACTGGTATGCTAGTATAACAGCGGCAATCACCTCAATGTCAATGTTTGAATGCGGCTCCAATATTACGAAGCCGGGCGGCAGGTGAGTGCTGGCATACGGTACAGGCGTTTTTGTGCGTCAGCTTCATGGAAAGCCTGAAAACCATGCTCGAGTTGGTCGCACGTTCACAAATCAAGAATTTGGGCGCTCGGAAGAGGCTTGCTGACATCGACTTTTCGACGGGCTGGCAAAACATCAGAAGCGGTAATCGCAGCGCGATTCATTAGGTTTCCCACAGCGGATTCACAAGTCGTTCTCGTGACGATCAGCGGGCAAAGTGGCTGGCTTGCGCGACGGCCCAGTAGAGCGTGAAAATCAAGCAGCTTCGCTTGACTGTGTGAGACCCACGGGATCGACATTACCGACCAGTCTGTTCAGGCTTGCCGCAAATTCCTTGGCGATCAATTTGGGTACGTAGGCATCTGCGCCGACTTTCATTCCCATTCTCTTGTTCTCTGATGCCGACAAGGAAGAATGCATCATGACGGGTATACCGGCAAACCGGGGGTCCTCCTTGATTTTGGTTGTCAGTACATACCCATCCATATAAGGCATTTCAACATCAGTTATTACCGCCTGCAAAGTGTCACTTAGTTTCTGATCGTTGTTGGCTGCTTCCTTCGCAAACTGGTCCAGCGCAATCCAGGCATCGCGACCGTTCTTCGCACACTTGTGATTGTAGTTCAGGCTATCCAGTAGACGTGATATCTGTGTTCGAGCGACGCCAGAATCATCGGCAAAGAATACAAACTTAGACTCGTTATCTTCCTGTTTGGGCACACCGACATCGAGGTCCAGATCAGTTGCCAGTACCTCCGCAATAATTTTCTCTACATCAATGAGTAAAAGAATCCTGTCATCCTCGAGCTTGCTCATCGCGGTCAACATATTGTCATACGAACTGGATAACAGCCCGCTGGGTTCGACAATCTCACTCCATGCCAACTGAGTAATGTCATCAACCTCACTCACCATAAAACCCTGAGTACTGTTGTTGAATTCTGTGATGATAAGAATATTGGAATCAACGCTGGATTCGTAACCACAAAAATGATTCAGATCAATCACCGGTACTGCCTTGCCTCGAATATTTGCGACTCCACGAAGACTGGGAGATGCCTCTGGAATTTTCAGCAGTTTGGGTACGGTCATCAACTCGCGTACCTTGAACACATTGATGCCGAAACGGGTTTCGTTTTCGATCTGGTCCTGTTTCCCCAAGCTGAACATCAGTATCTCGAGACGATTGGTACCGGCAAGGTTGGTACGATTGTCAATCGATTCGAAAATATCAGTCACGTGAGTAACATATCCATATAGATGAAGGGGGTAGTCATAACGTCGAGCTAGTAAACTAGCGGCACTCGCTCAATGGTTCTTTACGTTATTACTGTGTTGAGAGGTTAGATGAGGGCAATTCTTATAGCCATGCTTGTTGAGTTTTTGCTGTGAGAGTGCCTGATTGACGAAATCCGGGCGTTCCGAATTATCGACGGCATCGAAGCCCGTCGGTGTTCGGCAAGATCGAGTCGCACCTGGAGGGCAGAGGGATTCACGTCGAGTCAGCGACTCGTTGCTCTGGGATCGCGTGCCGCCGCCAGTGGTTGGCTGGGTCGTTGAAGTGCTACGGATGTTCTAAGGATGCGTTGCGGTGGATGATCAGGTGCCAGATGGGTGATGTAGTGGGTTGATTTGGGTTGGCGGACAAGTCCAGCAAAGCATTCTCTCATTGCCTGCGCAACAGAATGCGAATGTAATGTTCAGTCGCTCGTACAGCTTGTTACATTTTACGGCAATTGCAACAACGCAATCGCACGCGTTGAAGTTGAGGCGGCTTACAATTAATTAAGTTTGGTTTAATTAAGTTTGGTTCGCGTAATCAGCACATGTTGGTTACACATGCTAAACACAATCAGGCTCACTTTTTGATCGACGTCAATCTTATTGATTTATTGATGATACGATACGCGTCTTACATTTTTGACGTTATCGCTGCATTAAGTAATGAAATCTGACAATAGGCTGCTGTTTCAACGAATAGCCGAATTCATTAAGGCATCCCCTCAGCAGGTTCAAGTCGCCGTTGATATGCTTGATAGCGGTGATACAGTGCCGTTTATCTCGCGTTACCGTAAAGAAGCCACTGGTGGTCTAACTGACACCCAACTGCGCGATCTCGAACAACGGCTATCCTACCTGCGTGATTTTGATGCCCGTAAAGAATCCATCCTTGCTGCTATTGATGAACAGGGCGCGTTAACAGACGCACTGCGACGTCGAATTATGCAAGTCGATACAAAGTCGGCGTTGGAAGATCTCTACCTTCCCTATAAAAAGAAACGCCGAACCAAAGGGCAGATGGCCATTGAGGCTGGCCTTGAGCCGTTGGCTGATCTTTTATGGAATTCACCCGACAAACAGCCCGACAGTGAAGCTACAGCATTCGTAAAGGAATCCGAAGGTATTGCGGACGTTAAGGCAGCTCTCGATGGCGCACGTTCGATATTGGTCGAACGGTTTGCGGAAGATGCAGAATTGATTGGCCTATTACGAGATCTATTGCAAAGCCACGCTTATCTATGCGCGAGCATGGCGACTGGTAAAGACACCGACGGTGAGAAATTCAGGGACTATTTCGATCATCAGGAGCATTACAGCAAAGTACCAGGGCATAGAGCCTTGGCCATGTTCCGAGGTAGGAAGGAAGGTGTGTTATCGCTACGTTTGTTACTTAAAGAGCCTGAAGGGTTCGGCGATAGCCGCTGTGTTGATACAGTTGCGCGCCATTTGGGCTTTGCAAACAAGCAATTACCGAGCGATCCTTGGCGTGAACAAGTGGTTTCGTGGGTATGGAAGGTAAAGTTGCAGTCGCATTTGGAAGTCGAACTCTTTACCGCACTAAAAACGAAAGCAGATGCCGAAGCTATCAGTGTGTTTGCTGCCAACCTGCAAGATTTACTGTTGTCCGCGCCAGCCGGTGCGCGCCCAACCTTGGGGCTAGATCCTGGGTTTCGTTCTGGTGTCAAAGTGACTGTCATCGATGCCAATGGCAAGGTTGTTCAGCACGACACTATCTACCCACACGCACCGCAGAAACAATATGACAAGGCGGTCCTCACCCTGAATGCGCTGTGTAAAAAGTACAACGTCGAATTGATTGCTGTTGGCAATGGAACAGCGAGCCGAGAAACAGAAAAACTCGCCGAAGAAGTTATTAAAACATCAGGTGTCAAGGGTATAACCAAGGTACTCGTCTCAGAGGCCGGAGCGTCTGTGTACTCCGCATCAAAGATAGCTGAAGAGGAGTTTCCAGATTTAGATGTCACAATTCGAGGTGCTGTATCAATTGCCCGGCGCCTACAAGACCCGTTGGCTGAATTGGTCAAAATTGATCCGAAAGCGATTGGGGTCGGCCAGTATCAACACGATGTGTCTCAAACTGCATTGCAACGTAGTCTGGAGGCAACGGTTGAAGACTGTGTAAACTCTGTTGGAGTCAATCTTGATACTGCATCAGCGGCATTGTTATCGCGTGTTGCCGGTTTGTCGACCACGCTTGCCGAGAATATTGTCAGTTACCGGGACGAGCATGGCACTTTTGATACACGAGCTCAATTGAAAAAAGTGCCCAGACTGGGGCCAAAGGCGTTTGAGCAATGCGCTGGCTTTATCCGAATACCTTCAGGCTCAAACCCTTTGGATGCGTCTGGTGTGCATCCTGAGGCTTATCCCGTGGTGAAACGCATTATCAAACATGCTGGACGTGACATCAATGAGCTAATGGGTGATGGCGCTTACCTAAGCTCTCTGAACCCTCAGCAATTTATTGACGAGCAATTTGGTGAACCCACGGTTAGAGATATTCTGCTGGAACTTGAAAAGCCCGGCCGAGATCCCCGTCCTGAATTTAAAGCGGTGAAGTTTTCAGATGGAATCGAGTCAATCAATGATCTGCAGAACGATCAAGTATTGGAAGGTCAGGTAACCAATGTCACCGCTTTTGGCGCCTTTGTTGATGTCGGGGTTCATCAAGATGGTTTGGTGCATATTTCTGCGTTGGCCGACAACTTTGTTAAGGATCCACGCTCGGTGGTCAAGGCTGGTGATATTGTTAAGGTGAAGGTGATGAGCGTGGATGTGGAGCGCAATAGAATAGCCTTGTCGATGCGATTAACTGATGAAAGTAGTGCGTCGTCCACAACTGAACATGCGCCGACGGCACGACAAAATAGTAATGCGACAGCACGCAAGAGCAGTGACAAAAATGCTGCTCGTCGCAGCAACAATCGAGACCGTCCAGGCAAGCAACCACGGCAAGCTAGTCAGTCGGACGCGCCTTCTGCATTAGCGCTTTCTCTCAAGGCAGCATTGGCCGGTAAGTCTGATGACTGACAGTTCGAAATTTAGGTGGTTGCAGCCAGTAAGTCGACGAAGCCATATGTCTGGTCGCCATCGAATGGCAGGTCGTGGGTCACTGTCTGGAATTGTTATCTGTTAACGAAGTTGGCCCGTAAGCTACATATCAGAATCGTTCGCCCAACTCCACGCAATGGGTGATTTTCGTTTTAACGCACCACTTAGGTGCTGGCGCATTTTGTAAGAAGCGTCTACAACATCACCTTTTTCGAGTAATTCAAGAATTTCCAAAT
>CALDSR010000020.1 GCA_937924505.1 uncultured Granulosicoccus sp.
AGATTTCACAGCAAATATCTGATTGGAGAAAACAACTATGAAATTCACTAAGACAGCTGTCGCGGTAGCAATCGCAGGTATTGCTTCAGCTCCCATGATTGCTTCCGCTGACACGGTATTGTCAGGTGTAGTAGAAATACAGTTAAACGGTTCCGATGCGGACGGTGATGCCGGCGATGCTCGTTTTGCCGCTGATGATGTTCTTTTCGGCATTCAGGCAGAACACGCCTTGAACGTTGGCTTGACGGGTTACGGTAGTTTGCGTGTCGATATCAATCGCCTGTCTAATGAAGGTCGTACAACTATCGACCCGAATACACCAGGAAATGACGAGGATGATGTCGAAGTCACGACCCTGGGCTCTGCTGACTCGGTATATGTCGGTGTTAAAGGCGGGTTTGGTGATGTACGTCTCGGCGAAGTTCCAGTGGCTGTCGAGCTTGGCCAGGTTGCTAACGACATCTTCGACGTTGCTAGCGATGTAAATGGCGGTATCAGCTACACAGGTGGCTTCGGTCCCGCTACTGTGGTTGCCAACTTTGCTCCAGAGCAAAACGAAGATGTTATCGGTATTGGCGGCAAAATCAACTTTGCAGGCTTTGGCATCGGTGCAGGCTATGAAGATCGCGGTGATGTGCGTGATGCATTCGCAGTCGGCGCAACATACGGTATTGCCGGTGTTTCTCTCGGTGCGCACTACTGGACCGTTGATGATGAAACCTCAGCTGGTGGTGATCTGGAATCAGTATCTGTTCAACTTGGCTACGGTTACGCCGGTGTTTCAGGCACTCTGACAATTTCAGCGCAGGAAGATGATGGTCCTATAGATGCTGAAGCTATTCGTCTCGACCTTAGCTACGGCCTTGGTGGTGGCATGACGGTCAGCTCGCGAATCACCGCTGAATCTGACAACAATAACAGTGCTAATGACCTGACAAGCTGGCGCATCAAGCTCAGCAAGTCGTTCTAAGGAGCGTCTTTTCAAGTCAGAAAAAAAGCCCTTCTTGCAAGGGCTTTTTTTTATTTAAAGTAAAAGACTTCCGATCAAAACACGAGCCTTAGCGTACCGCCAGCGAATTCAGGACGATCCGCACGCCTGGAACCCGTCCGGCCACTCGCTCTGCTTCATACAGCGTTGCATCATCCTGAACGAGGCCGGATAATTTAACGGTGTCTTCGTTAACGGTTGTAACCAGTATGTTGTAGATGGATGTCTGTGGCGACTTTTTTAGCGCACGTTTCACGGCAAGTGACAAATCAGCCGAATCATCAACCGTCGTAATCAGGGGTTCGGTAATGATCGGCTGTCCGTCAAACCCGCAACCGCCAATTACAAGGGCCAGACTCATCATCAGCGGCGTTACTGGAAAGCAATAATTTTTTTTCAAGGGTATCTCCTGCTGGATTTAAATTTGTCGGGTTGATTTACTGAACGTCCTCGCAACCCAGCTACATTCAAGTGTAATCGTCGAACCGCTTAGTGGTGTGTGAAATTTCATTTGTTTTTCCACAGAGCCTCAGCAAGGTTACAAAACATCAATGCTTCGGTTGCTGAACAATCGCTTTGGGAGCGGGATCGGTGTCCATTGCGTATCAGAGTAACCAGGTGGCCAGCCCCAGAAAAGTGACTAGTCCGACCACATCGGTGATAGTGGTCAAGGCAACCCCGCCCGCCAGCGCCGGATCAATTCCAATACGGCGCATGATGACGGGCAGCATGGTGCCAGCATATGCTGACGTGAGCATATTAACGATCAGCGCCAGACCGATGATCAAGCCGATCTGTTGATCGCCAAACCACGCCCAGACCAGTCCTGCGACAATCAGCGCCCACAGGCAACCATTGAGCAGTCCAATGCCGAGTTCTCGGGTGAGCAAGGTTCCAACGTTACGCCGATTCACCTGATGCAAGGCTTGTCCACGAATGACCAGTGTCAATGTCTGACTGCCAGCAATACCCCCCATACTCGGCACCACTGACATCAGCACCGCCAGTACCACCACCCGGTCCAGAGTCGCTTCAAAACGTGCGATCACCCATGAAGCGAGCAGGGCAGTCAGCAGGTTGATGCCCAGCCAAACGGCGCGTTTTCTCGCACTTTTGACTATTGGCGCAAAGATATCATCTTCCTGATTCAGGCCGGCCATGCTCATGACCGACTGTTCTGCTTCCTCGCGTATGACGTCGACGACATCGTCTATCGTCACCCGCCCGAGTAGGCGTTTGTTGTCATCAACGACAGGCGCGGAAACGAGGTCATAATCTTCAAATGTTCTCGCCACATCGCTGTCGGACATAAGCGCATGCAGCGGATCGACATCAGTGCGGCTGACATCGCTGACCAGGGTGTCAGGTGATTCGGTGAGGAGTCGTCTGATCGGCAGCTCACCACGATAGCGTCCGTAACGATCGGTTACCCAAAGTCTGTCGGTATGTCTTGGCATTTCACCCCGACGGCGTAAATACCGCAGCACCACGTCGAGTGTTACATCGCCGCGTACGGTAATCGTGTCAAGGTTCATCAGGCCACCGGCACTGTCTTCGGGGTAGGCCATGACTTGATCGAGCCTGTCTCGATCGGTACGTCGCATTCCGGCGAGTACATCACGTGTCAGCTTTTCAGGCAGTGACTGGACAAAGTCTGCCAGATCGTCAAGATCAAGTTGTTCGGTTGCCGCGCGCAGTTCTTCGACGTCCATGTCGCGAACGAGGTTCTCGCGCACTTCATCACCAACCTCCATTAACACTTCACCTTCAACATCCGTGTCGACGAGATCCCACAACACGCGTCGACGGGAAGGTGGCAGCGATTCAAGTGCATCGGCGATTTCCGCCGGATGCATGGCTTGCAAAACCTGACGAGCAGCATTCAGCGAGCCGTCGGTAATGTTCTCCGCCAGCGTGTCGCTTTGTTGGTCAATGTCGTTTTCAAGCATGACTTGCTGGCTTCTCAGGCGTCCACTGAGTTGCCATTGATGCGCGCCAGTATGGCTGTCCGTTCTTCAGCACTATGCGCCTTCATCAAGCTGTTCGCTTTCTTCTTCACCGATGCGCGACGTGTTTCCATCAAGCTTCGTTTGACCTCAAGCAACAGATTTGGCGGCATGCTGAAGTCGGTCAGTCCAAGCCCGAGTAACAGACGAACGAAACGCGGGTCGCCAGCCATTTCACCACACATGGCGACTGGAATCCCCGCCTTGTTTCCGGCTTCAATGGTATGTCGAATCAGTGACAAAACGGCCGGATGCATGGGGTCGTACAGATAGTCAACATGATCGTCAACGCGGTCGATGGCCAATGTGTACTGAATGAGATCATTGGTGCCTATCGACAGGAAGTCAAGAGCCTGGGCGAATTGCTCGGCAGCAATAGCAGCAGCGGGTACTTCGATCATCGCTCCAATGGGTAGATGGTCGTCAAATTCCACGCCTTCCTCAGTCAGCGCCGCCTTGACCGTATTGATCAAGGCCAGGGTTTGATGTACCTCATTGAGATTGGTCAGCATTGGCAGCAACAAGCGAGTGGGCCCTTTGGCCGAAGCCCGCAAAATTGCCCGGAGTTGCGGTATGAATAGAGAAGTGTCGTTAAGGCAAAGTCGAATACCGCGCAATCCCATGGCCGGGTTATGTGCCAGTGGCGGGGTGTTGCCATGAGTCAAAGCACTCATTTGCTTGTCACCGCCTAGATCGGCGGTGCGAATCGTCAAGGGTTTTCCCTTGAGTGCCCGCAAGACTTTGGTGTAGACCTTCAGGTGATCTTGTTCGGTTGGTACCGAATCGCGATTCATGTAAAGAAATTCGGTGCGATACAGACCAACGCCACTGGCGTTGACGCGCTTCAGGGCTTTCAAGTCTTCTTCAATTTCGATATTGGCTGACAGGTTCAAAGCAACACCGTCGAGCGTGACGGCTTCTGTATCGATAAGCTTGGCCAATTCTCGTTGACGAGATTTGATGGCTTTCTGTTTTTGCCGGAAGACTTTGAGCATGTCTTCAGTCGCTTCTACCAACAGGCTGCCGCTGCGACCATCGAGTGTGATCAGTTCACCTGGCTGGATGTATCTCCGGACGTTGGACACACCGACAATGGCTGGCAGGCCGAGACTTCGTGCGAGGATCGCGGTGTGGGACAGTTGTCCGCCGGTTTCAGTAACAAAGCCTGCCACACCATAGTGTTGCAGGTTGACGGTATCGGTTGGTGTCAAATCATCTGCGATGATGATCTGACCCTTGAGATGCTCACCGGCTATTCCTGACTGCGTGTCACTGTCATCAAGGCCACGTAATACCGAATCGATGACATGATTGACATCATCCATACGCGTTGCGAGATAGCTGTCTTCCATCGATCCGAAGACCTTGGCTAATTCTTCGCGTTGCTGCTGCATGGCAGCTTCCGCATTGACGAGTTCGGATTTGATGATTTCGATCGGGCGTTGTGAGAGCAGACTGTCATCGAGCATCAGGATATGCGTTTCGATGAAGGCGCTGACATCGCCTGGTGCGTCCTTTGGAATATTGTCGCGCGCCGTATGCATTTCCTTGCGAGCTGTTTTCAGTGCACGCTTCAGCCTGCGTATTTCAGCAGGTATTGCCTTTTTCGACAGGCTTCTCGAGGTGATGTCGATCTGGTTACGCCGCAGTAAGTAGGCGTTGCCTATGGCAATCCCGCGGGATACGCCAATACCGGTGAACATCAGGCTCATCGGCTTACTCCTCTTCTTCGAAGCGTCGTTCGATCAGGTCGACGATGGCATTAATTGCCTGCGCTGCATCCTGGCCTTCGGCGTACAGGGTGACTCGCGAGCCGTGACTGGCGGCCAGCATCATAACGCCCATTATGCTCTTGCTGTTGACACGCTGGCCTTCTTTTTCGATATCGATATCTGCTTCGAAGGTGGATGAGAGTTTGACGAGCTTCGCCGCCGCACGTGCGTGCAGGCCCAGCTTGTTTATGATGTCGATTTCTCGGGATAGCAGCACGTGTTCAGGCCAGTTCGCGGTGTCGGATGGACACATTATCGCGTGTGTTGGAAAAGTGTGTTGCCAAACGTTCGGTCAGGTAGACGCTGCGGTGACGGCCACCGGTACAGCCAATGGATACGGTCAGGTAGGCGCGGTTCTCCGCATCGAACAGTGGCAGCCAGCGAGTCAGGAAATCGCGTATGTGTTCATACATGTCATTAACATCATCGGCATTTTGCAGAAACTCGATGATGGGCTCTTCACGGCCCGTGAACTGACGCAGTTCGGGCTCCCAGTGCGGATTTGGCAAGCAGCGAACATCAAACATAAAATCAGTGCTTGCCGGCGCTCCATGCTTGAAGCCGAACGACTGGAAGGTCACAGCGAGCGCACTGTCCTCGTGGCCAAGCACATAGCTTCTAACGATGTCACGCAAGTCGTGCAGGGTCAGATTCGATGTATCGATAACTACATCCGCATCCTGCTTGATCGTGTCGAGCAGACGCGCTTCATCATCAATGGCGCTGATCAAGGGGCGACTGCCGGGGGCGGTATCACTTGACCGGTGTCGGCTGGTGTTTGCGCCCTCGTTATTCTTGCCATTTTTCTGGCTGTTTCTTGTATTGCTACTCAGTGGGTGCTTGCGACGCGTCTCTGAAAAGCGCGTGACCAAGGTGTTTCGATCGGTGTCCAGGAATACGACATCGACTCGTAGATCGTCACGCTGGCGCAAGGCTTTCAGCAGCGTGGTGAGGTTGTCGGTCGATGCCCGTTCGCTGCGCATATCGACGCCAATGGCAAGCTTCTCGTAGTGCTCGTCCGGGCTGGCAAGAAGACTGTCGATCAGACCGAGCGACAGATTTGCCGGCAGATTGTCAATGCAATGAAAGCCTTCATCTTCCAGCGCATGCAAGGCAACACTCTTGCCAGAGCCCGACAGGCCTGTGACCACGGTTAAACATCTCATGGCTGTTCCTCGCCGTTTTTTTCATTCATCCTTTATGCGTCCCGCATGGCGTAAGCTTGCTTTCTGACGAGATCCTCTGATGCACTGTAACCACCTTCAAGCAGTATTTGGTCACGTACTGCGGCCTCAATCAAAACTGCGAGGTTTCGGCCGGGGGCTACAGGTATCGTGCGTTCCGGTACGTCAACATCAAGAATATTACGACTTCTGGATGGTTTGCTGATGCGGTCGCCGACGAGATCGGCGAGGCCCTTTCCGGTGCCGGCAACATTGGAATCGACCTGCTGCAAGTGCACGATAAATCGGAGGATCTTGCGCGGGCGAGTGTGCGCATGTCCGTACATCAGCGCAATATTCAAAACACCGATGCCGCGAACTTCGAGAAAGTCCTGCAGCAAGGGCGGGCACTCGCATTCGAGCGTGCCGGGCGCGATACGGGTAAATTCCGGTGCATCATCGGCGACCAAAATGTGTCCACGACTGACAAGTTCCAATGCAAGCTCGCTCTTGCCGACACTGGCGTCGCCGGTAATCAGCACGCCAGTGCCGTGAACGTCCATCATCACACCGTGCACGATCTGGCGGGTGGCCAGGTGTTGCATCAACAGGTACCGCAGACTCTTCTGCAACTCGCTGTAACCGAGCTTTGACTGAAAAACCGGGATTGACTTGCGCATCGCCAGCGTCACGATTGCTGGGGGGGTCGGCAAGCTATCGGCAACGATGAACAGATCAGTCGTGTGTTCGAGTTCGTATTCGAAGCGTGATTGATCAAGCACCGCGCTGTCGCTGAACAGACGAACCTCAGACGCCCCCAGTAGTTGAATGCGATTGGGGCTGTTGAAATTCAGTGGGCCAAGAAGCCGGGGTCGATGACCGGGAGCTGCGTCTCGAGTCAGTTGGCGTTTGCCGCCTTCTTCGCTGACTTGCCAGCTGAGCTTTAGTGGTTCGGCAAAAGCCTCGAAGGCCTCTGCGACGTTGAGTTTGCGACTACCCATTGCTGTGGTTCCGCTTACTCTAGAGGGGGTAGTTCGGCGATGTGTTCGAACAGGGCAGAGGGATCTTCGAATGATCGGAGTTCGGCACGCAAGGCTTCACTGCTAAACCGTTTCGCCAGCATGGCGAGTATCTTCAGGTGTTCATCGTTGCAGTTTTCTGGCACCAGAAGACCGACCATCAAGTCGACGGCCTGGTCATCATTACTTTCAAAATCGACACCTTTGTCGAGAGTGATCATGGCGGCCATCGGTTTGTCTATCGTGCACAGGCGACTGTGGGGGAGGGCCACGCCATGCCCGAGTCCCGTCGCACCGAGCCGCTCGCGACTGATCAGCGCGTCAAGGATATCCATGTCTGACAGGCACTCTGGTGGGTCTCCGTCCAAACTGCCATTATTTTTTGATTTGGCCTTCCTGGCTTTTTCGTCTTTGGATCTCGCTTCATTGGCAAGTGTCTGCGCCTTGAAGGTGGCGAGGTCTGACAGCTCTTCACCCCCATTTGCTGCTGGCTCGTGTATGCCGAGATTTTCGCGAATCGAAGCACCGAGAAGTTCGGCCAGCGTCTGCAAAGCGCGTTTCTTGCTCTGGATGCGCACGTTACAGCTTATGCGCTCAGGGGAGAGAAGTTCGGGTAAATCCATGAGATCGTTGACTGAATTTTCTGTTTCTGTCGAAACAAAGGCCCTGCTGGCCCCCTCTACACGAGAGTCGCCTGCAGGGCCTTCGTCCCTAAAGCGCTATTGTGCGCCCTTGTCGCGCCATTGAAAAGCGACGCTAATCAATAATCGGAACCGGCTCTTTATCGCGACGGTGCTTTTTCTGTTTTTCCTTGTGTCGAATCAGCTGGCGATCGAGTTTGTCTGCCAGTAAGTCGATAGCGGCATACATATCGGGTTCAGTCGTGTCTGCGTAAAGTTTGGTGCCGGCAACTTCGACGGTCGCCTCGGCCTTTTGCCGGACTTTTTCAACAGACAGGATCACGTGGATACCAAACAGATTCTCCGAATGGCGTTGCAGGCGTTCCATTTTCTCGGTTACGTAATTGCGCATTGAGCTTGTCACGTCGACGTGATGTCCAGTAACGATAAGGTTCATAGGCAACTCCTTGGATGTGAATGGGGGCACTACGGTAAAAATATGACACCTGCCCAGCGCTCGGGTTCGGGTGGTGGTCGTGGGCAGGCAGGATTTGGGCGGCGCAATCGAGGGAAGGAGGGCCGCGGATGTCAGTAGAGCGGGATCGCGTGGGGCCGGTAGATCAAAACGCGTAGCTGTAACGGCCCGGCAAGATGCTGCCGGGTGGGCTGATTGAACCGTGTTCTGATACCTCAGATCAGGCATGAATCTCCTGGAAAACCAATTAATTCAAACGTTTACGCTCATTCGATGGCGGTATAGCCATTGATTCACGATACTTGGCTACGGTTCTTCGCGCAACCTGTATACCCTCAGCGACCAAAGTACTGGCGATCTTGCTGTCGGAAAGCGGTTTTGTGGCGTCTTCCGCGGCGATGAATTTGCGAATCATGGCGCGTATCGCAGTTGCCGAGCATTCCCCGCCATTGGCTGTCGAAACATGACTGGAGAAGAAATACTTGAATTCAAAAATGCCACGCGGGGTGTGAATGTATTTTTGTGTGGTAACTCGTGAAATGGTGGATTCGTGCAGGCTCAGCTGCTCGGCGATGTCGCGCAAGACCAATGGTTTCATGGCTTCATCACCGTATTCGAGGAAGCTGCGCTGACGTTCGACGATGGCCGTGGCAACTCTTAGCAGCGTCTCGTTGCGACTTTGCAAACTCTTGATGAACCAGCGAGCCTCCTGCAGGTGATTGCGCATGAAGTTGTTGTCTGCACTTTTGTCGGCCCGCTTGACCATGCCCGCATAGAGTGCGTTTATGCCGAGCTTTGGTGCGATATCGGGATTCAACTCGACCCGCCATACCCCTTTGACCTTCTTGACGAAGACATCAGGCACGATGTACTGGTCGTGATCATTGACGAGCTGCCGGCCAGGACGAGGGTTCAGACTGCGAATGAGTGCGATAGCTTCCTGTAACTGTTCGTCGTTGATCTTGAACAAACGGCGTAGCCGTGCGAAGTCGTGTGATGCCAACAGATCCAGGTGATCTTTGACAATGCCTCGAGCATGCATGACAGTGTCCGAATCAGTCATTTGTGACAATTGAATGGTCATGCATTCACTGGCGTCACGCGCACCGCAACCCGCTGGGTCAAGATGCTGAACGAGGTGGAGGACTGATTCAAATTCATCTTCGGTGTACATCTCCTCGGGGAGATTGAAGTCGCGATTCAGACCTTCAAGCAAAGTCTCCACGTCGTCAAGCAAGTAACCGTTATTGTCGACGGCATCGATGATGGTCTCGGCAATTACCTGGTCCCGTTCCGACAGTGGGGCAAAACGGATTTGCTCGTTCAAGTGATCTTGAATACTTGAAATGCCAGAGTTGTGAAACTCCGTGAAGTCACGCGACTCACCGTCGCTACCGGCACTGTTGGCACTCATCGGTGAGGCGGCCTCGTAAATATCTTCCCAGGCACTATCGACCGGCAGGTCCTCGGGCAACATATCTTCGCTGGCACCGGAGACGTCGATGGCCTGCGTGTCGTCGCTGGTGACATCGCCTCCAGCATCAAATTCGGCGCTGGCCGCTTCCGCAACCTGCTTTTCCTCTTCGCGCTTTGCTTCACGCGTCTCCTTGGATTCATTGGCGAGATCCGCTTCTCGCGGTTCGCCGGATTCTTCTTCCATCTCCAGCATCGGGTTGTTCTCGAGAGCACTCTGGATCTCGGTTTGCAACTCCAGGGTTGAGAGTTGCAAGAGCTTGATCGCCTGTTGGAGCTGAGGCGTCATGGCCAGAGATTGGCCCATCTTAATCTGCAGAGACTGTTTCATTCAGAATGTCCAGGAAGCCCGATAAGCGGTAGGAACAAAGGATCTAAAAGCCGAAGCTCATAGCGAAAGGCAAGAATTCGGCCCTTTTCGAGTATGGCTGATCTGCAGTGGATTACAAACTGGTAGCAGTGATTTGTATAGCGGCGTGGGTAAGTTGCGTTTTCAGGCTCAAATCGAGAAATTGTCGCCGAGGTACACATTTTTTACTTCCTCATTGTTCAGCACGACGTCAGCGGTGCCTTCGGCAATCAGCTTGCCGCCACTCAAGATATAGGCCCTGTCGCAGATACCCAAAGTTTCGCGAACATTGTGATCGGTGATCAAAACGCCAATATTGCGTTCTTTCAGGTGTGTAATGATACGTTGGATATCCAGTATGGAAATGGGATCAACTCCGGCAAATGGCTCATCCAGGAGAATGAAGCCAGGGTCAGCGGACAATGCGCGAGCAATCTCGACTCGCCGTCGTTCACCACCGGACAGGCTGACACCGAGGCTGTCGCGAATATGCCCGATCTGTAATTCTTCGAGCAATGATTCGAGTCGGTCGCGTCTTGCTGTTTTGTCGAGCCCTCGTCGAGTTTCAAGTATCGCCATGATGTTTTGCGATACGGTAAGTTGCCGAAATACCGATGCCTCCTGCGGCAGGTAACCCACACCGAGTCGTGCGCGTGAGTGCATCGGATGATGAGTAATATCAGTGTCGTCAAGCAGTATGCGACCCTGGTCCGGTTTGACCAGTCCCACCACCATGTAAAAACAGGTGGTTTTGCCGGCCCCGTTGGGACCAAGCAATCCGACCACATCGCCACTGGACACACTTAACGATACGCCTTCAAGAATGCGGCGTTTTTTGTAAGCCTTGTGGAGAGACTCGGCTTTGAGTGTTCGGGACATTAGCGTTTGGGCGGTTCGATGCGAATGGTCACACGGCCAGTGTCCTTGCTGCCTTCGGCGCTGACCGTTTGCGTTCGCACATTGAATTCGATGCGTTCGCTTTGGATGTTTCTTTGCGGCTGGCTTAATTTTGCAGCGCCTGAAAGCACCAGTGAGCCGTCAAGTGCATCGTAATTGACTTCTCTTGCCTCACCTTTCAGTAACTCTCCCGCCTCGTTCTCCTGTTCGTATCGAATCGGCGAGCCCTTGCCATCGATACGTGCCAGCGCATTGTTTTTCAGGGTAATTTCTATGCTGTCAGCCGTGATCCTCATGGTACCCTGGCGAATTTCGACATTGCCGATCAATTTCTGAGTACCTGCCCTGTCGTCATATTCAGAGCGATCGGCACTGACATCGATCGGTTGTTGAAGATCGCTTTCGCGTGCCATTGCCGAGCTTGTTGGTAGCGCGAAACAGATTACGGCAACAAGAAACAAGAGCTGTTCAAGCAACGTCAATCGACACGTTTGTGACTTGAGGTTCATTTGATCAAGGTTCTGTCGGTGGATCATAGCGTCCGGTTACCTGTGAGATCAGAACAAGCTTGCCGTCATCGATCGCGGACTGCAAGCCAACCGCATCAAGGCGCCAGTTTTGCCCCTTGATGGTAATTGCCTTGTCAGTCCTGACGAGGTTATTGTCGGTTTCAACCTGAATATCACTGGTGGTGATAGTGATCGATTCATCAGTATTGCTCAGGCGCTGTACGGTGACGTCACCCTGCAGCGTGAGCACATCAGGGTTTGTGTCGAAACGACCCTCACCGGATACCAGATGCCAGCTGGCTGCCGGTCGGTGCATGGTCATTACCGGCTTGATTATTTGTGAATGGTCATCTTCGGGATAGTGGGCCAACGACTGTCCATGCAATTCATACTCAAGATATCCCTTGTCGGTAAACCTTCGGGTGACGAACTCTTCCAGGTAGTAGTCAGAGCGGGTGTCCTTCATGTCGATGGTGGCTTCGTCCGCAATGGTCGCGGGATCTTCAACCCAGTCGCGAACGACAATGGCGATAATAATAAGCGGCACCAGAGGCCAGTAACGCGAAAGTATGCGCAATAAACTGGCCCAGGCAGTTGTCAGCACTAGACGACACCTGCATTGAGCATTGCATGCATGGTTATGACACCGATAAGTTTGTTGTCAGCAACAACTGGTAGTGCCGTGATGCGATTGTCTTGCATCTGATTGATCGCGGCGACAGCGAGTGCGCCGGGTTCTATCGTTTTTGGTGCCGGCGTCATGAGACTTTTGATACTGGTTGATCGAACATCAATATCTTGATCGAAAGCTCTACGCAAATCACCGTCGGTAAAGATACCAATCAGTTGGTTTTCTGCGTTCACGACCACTACCATGCCGAGTCCCTTGGCTGTGATTTTTACCAGCGCCTCCTTGAGTTCGGCTGAATCTGGCACAACAGGCATATCGTTACCGGTGACCATCAAATCTTCAACACGCATCAACAGACGTCGACCCAGACGGCCACCAGGGTGAGATCGGGCAAAATCGTTTTCGTCAAATCCGCGAGCACTCAGTAGCGCAATAGCCAATGCATCGCCCATCGCCAATGTTGCGGTGGTGCTGGCCGTGGGAGCCAGACCGAGCGGGCAGGCCTCACGTTCGACACTGGTATCCAAGGCTGCATCTGCGGATTTCGACAAGGTGGAGTCCATCTCGCCACAGAGGCTGATCAGCGGAATCCCCAAACGCTTGATGCCCGGAAGTAGGGCGACCAGTTCTGCTGAAGACCCCGAATAGGAGATACCAATGATTACGTCGCCCGACTGCAACATGCCAAGATCACCATGGCTGGCCTCAGCTGCGTGTAGAAAAAATGCGGGACTGCCGGTACTGGCCAGAGTGGCGGCAAGCTTCGCACCGATGTGGCCTGATTTGCCAATACCGCACACGACAATGCGTCCGCGGCAATCGAGCAATAGTCGACAAGCTTTGACAAAGGCGTCGTCAATTCGGGATTCAAGCCTCGCGACAGCGCTGGCTTCAGTCTGAATGACTGCAACGCCGAGTTCTTTCAGCGAGGCATCAAAGCTATCTTTGCGTGAAGTGTCGGCTTGTGGCACAGGATGTGATCTTGACAGCTCTTTGAGCCTTGATACTAACCGATGCGTTCAAGATTCATCGAGCTCGTCCAATTCATCGAGCTCATCTAATTCATCCAGTTCGTCGAGTTCATCTAATTCATCGAGCTCGTCCAGCTCATCCAATTCATCCAGTTCGTCTAATTCATCCCCGCCTGATGTGCCGATCCCTACCTCTCGCTTGTTATCCCAGGTATTGCGGCGATGGTTCTGAACCCAGAAATCGCGGAGCAGCAGATAGGGATCGAGTGCGGAATCAAGAAAATTGCCGGCGGAGAGTAGCTTTGCCCGGAGGCTGACGACATTGACAACCGTGAGGGCCGTTTCAGTTGAACTATCGTCGATGATCTCGCCCGGAATATCCAGTGCGGAGGCTTGAACAACCAGTCCAGCGGTTGAACGGGCATGGTTGGGGCCTAAAAAAGGCAGCATCAAAAAAGGTCCTTCACCGACGCCCCAGACGCCGAGCGTTTGCGAAAAATTCTCGTTGTGTTTGACCAGGCCGGCGCGGGTACCGACATCCCAGATGCCGAGAATACCTGCTGTGGTGTTGTAAAATAATCGCGTGCCGTCACTGGCGGCTTGACGAAATTTGCCTTGCAACAGATCGTTGATTACCACGTTGATATCGTCAATGTTTCTGAAAAAATTTGACACCCCTGTCTCAACGATATCGGGTAATACGAAACGGTAACCTTTGGCGACAGGCTTCAATATGGCGCGATCCAGCGCATCATTGAATTTATAGATCTTTCGGTTAGTGTTTTCATACGGGTCGTATACCGGCCCGGTTGGAGAATTTGTGGCACAAGCGCCAAGGAATGAGGCAAGCAGTAAGATAAATACCGAGGGTGCAATACGAGACATGATTTAGTGTGGGAGTGGCTGCAGTTTCATCCTGCCGATCAAGTGCGTCATTGTAGCTGAGAGTACGGATCGTATTGCCTGTGACAAATATTCGGCGCTTCTGTTCAGCTACTAACGTACCGATTACGAGACAATAGGGGTATAAACCGAAACTGGTATAGATGATGCGAGCAAAACGCGCATGAGCTCAACTCTACTCAACAACAATCACGACGCCGCTGGCGCCGCTGATATCTCGCCTGATGGCGAGACACTCGTGTCGATTCGCGACCTGCATTTTTCGCGTGGATCAAAGCATATTTTTCGTGGACTGAATGTCGATATACCGCGCGGCAAGGTCACGACGATCATGGGGCCCAGTGGTACTGGCAAGACAACGCTGCTGAAAATGATTGGTGGGCAGTTGAAACCGGCCAAGGGGACCATAACCGTGGATGGCCTCAATGTCGGCAAACTCAATCGCAGCAGTCTGTACGAATTGCGAAAACGTCTCGGCATGTTGTTTCAATCTGGTGCTTTGTTGACAGACCTCTCCGTGTTTGAAAATGTCGCCTTTCCGTTACGTGAGCATACTGATTTACCGGAGAGTCTTATCAGCCACCTGGTATTGATGCGACTCCATGCCGTTGGTTTACGTGGTGCTCGTGATCTTTCACCGGCTGAACTTTCAGGTGGTATGGCACGGCGCGCAGCGCTCGCCCGCGCACTTGTCTTTGATCCGATGATGATCATGTATGACGAGCCGTTTACCGGTCAGGATCCAATATCCATGGGTGTTTTGCTCGAATTGATTCAAACCGTCAACTCAGCGCTCGGTTTGACCAGTCTGATCGTTTCTCACGATCTGGAAGAATCCTTGTCGATATCGGATTACGTCGTCATCATCTCTGAAGGGGTGGTGGTCGAAACCGGATCACCGGAAGAACTCAAGCATTCTTCATCCGAATGGGTACAGCAATTTCTGCAGGGTAAGCCGGACGGACCTGTGCCTTTTCAAGTGCCTGCGCCGGATTACGCGACAGAATTACTCGGTGATACGGGAGCGGTCAAGTGACAAGTTTTCTCGCCAATTTTGGCCGATTCTGGCTGGATATGTTGGAGCGTTTGGGCCGCGGAACCGTGTTCCTGCTACAGATGATCCTGTCTGTGCCATCCCTGTTACCGCGTTTTTCACTGGTGATGAAGCAATTGCATGCATCGGGTGTCATGACCTTGTCCATCATTCTGGTTTCCGGACTTTTTGTCGGCATGGTTTTGGCGCTGCAGGGCTATAACACCTTGATTGACTTTGGCGCCGAAGAATCCATTGGTACAGTGGTCGCGCTGACGTTGGTACGAGAGCTTGGCCCCGTTGTGACCGGCTTGCTATTTGCCGGTCGTGCCGGCTCCGCGATGACAGCGGAGATTGGCTTGATGAAAGCGACTGAACAATTGTCTGGTCTCGAGATGATGGCGGTTGATCCATTCAAGCGTGTGTTTGCACCGCGCTTTCTCGCAGGCTTTATTGCTCTGCCAATGCTTGCGGCGATGTTCAGTGCCGTTGGCGTGTTGGGAGGTTATCTGGTCGGTGTCGAGGTGCTGGGTGTTGACGCCGGGGCGTACTGGTCACAAATGCAGAGCGCGGTCAGTTTTACTCATGATGTTCTGAACGGATTGATCAAGGCGGTTGTCTTTGGATTGGTGGTGAGCTGGATCGCCATTTTTGAAGGCGCCGATTGTATTCCAACCTCCGAAGGGGTCAGTAGTGCGACGACCCGGACGGTGGTGTATTCATCATTGGCGGTGTTGGGGCTCGATTTCGTCCTGACTGCCATCATGTTCTAGCTCGACAGTCTGAAAATTGTATTATTTATTTAAATAGGCGACTCAAATGACACGTTCGATTGAAATTCTGGTGGGGCTGTTCATGCTGTTATTTTTGGCAGCTATGCTCATTCTGACCATGAAAGTTAGCAACCTGACCAGTTTGTCAGGGGGCGACGGCTACACCGTGACCGCCCGATTTGAAAATATCGGTGGACTCAAGCCGCGGGCGCCGGTGTCAGCGGGCGGTGTGAGGGTCGGACAAGTGAGCGACATCACATATGACCCTGAAACCTTCCAGGCGAATGTGACTCTGACCATTGATAGCGAGTTTTCGAAATTTCCATTGGACACTACTGCCAGTATTTATACTGCGGGTCTTCTAGGTGAGCAATACATAGGCCTCGATCCGGGTGCCGAGGATGAATTTCTGGTCGAAGGGACAGAGATTACATTGACGCAATCAGCGCTAGTGCTCGAACGGCTGATTGGTCAGGTATTGTTCAGTCGTTCTGGCGGAAACTAGGCCAATATTTACGGAGCAACCATGATCATTTCACTCAAAATACGTCAGACCTTGTTGGCCGCTGTTGCAGCTGTCGGGCTCATCGTACTCAATGTGCCTGCCATCGCAGCTGAAGACCATCCTGCACAGGAAATGGTCGAGGCAGCAATCGTTGAGCTGCGCACCGTACTGGAAAATGATCTGGACAAGATCAAGGCGGATCCGGCCTATCTGAAGTCTCGTGTCGACGAAATTATCGTACCCAACGTGGACTTCAACACCATGACCAAGCTCGCGGTTGGCAAGTTCTGGAAAAGAGCAAATCGCAATCAGAAAACTGAGCTGGTCAGTGAGTTTCAGACTTTGTTGATGAAAACCTACGCGGGCGCATTGACTGAATATAACGGTGAAACCATGCGTTTCGAACCATTTCGTCCAGAAAATCGCGACGACCGTGCGGTTGTCAGGTCCATCTTTTCTCCGACAAGCGGCAGTGATGTGCCTGTCACATACAAACTCCGCGACAAAAATGGCTGGAGTATTTACGACATCGAAGTCGATAACATCAGCTTGGTAACCAGCTACCGCTCGGCTTTCTCCAACCAGATCGAAAAAGGCGGCATCGCAGGTTTGCTCGACACGCTCAAGCAGCGTAACAACAGGTCTTGATCTGAGTATGAGCACTCCTCCTGGCAATTCTGGTTCCGTTTCGGTTACGCAGGACGGTGACGTCTGTCGCGTTGCCGGCACGCTGAATTTCGAGACAGCGGGCGCTGCTCTCGAACAGGTTCGGCCAATGATCGAAAACGCAGCTTCGCTGACCATCGATCTCGATGGCATCTCGAACAGCAATAGTGCCGGTCTGGCACTGATGATCGAATGGCTCGCGATTGGCCGTTCATCAGGCCATGATGTTTCTTTTGCCCGTATCCCGGACGGGCTCGTGCAACTTGCGGGCGTTTGCCAGGTGGATGGACTGATATAATTTGTCCGTATGGACAAACTGCTTATTGAAGGTAGCGCACCGCTGACGGGTGACGTGAGAATCTCCGGTGCCAAGAATGCGGTGCTGCCCATCCTGTCCGCTACCTTGCTTGGTAGTAGCACCTCCAGTATCACCAATGTGCCCCATCTCAACGATGTGACCACAACGATGTCGTTGCTGGCTCGCATGGGTTGCCAGCTGACGATGGGCGACAATATGCGGGTCGATGTCGATCCGACCACCATCAATGACTACACCGCAGCCTACGAGCTGGTGCGTACCATGCGCGCATCAATTCTCGTATTGGGGCCGCTCGTCGCCCGCTATGGTCAGGCGGAAGTATCGCTCCCCGGTGGATGTGCGATAGGCGCACGCCCGGTCAATCTTCATATTGAAGGGCTCAGAGCGCTCGGTGCCGAGATTTCTATCGATGGCGGATACATTCGTGCGCGCGCCGGTCGCTTGCAAGGTGCTCGTATCGCCTTCGATCTTGTCACGGTTACCGGCACCGAGAACCTTTTGATGGCGGCAACGCTGGCCAAGGGGACGACCGTTCTCGAGAACGCCGCGCGTGAGCCTGAAGTCGTTGACCTCGCGAATTACCTGACTGCCATGGGGGCCAGGATCGAAGGCGCTGGCACCAGCACCATCACCGTTGAAGGAGTCGATCAACTCAACGGCTGTGAATATCATGTGGTCCCGGATCGCATCGAGACCGGTACCTTCCTTGTCGGCGCGGCGATAACTCGCGGCAAGATCAAGGTTCGGGATACAGTGCCAGCCAATATGACGGCCGTGTTGGACAAGCTTGCCGAATGCGGCGCTGACATCACCATCGGCGATGACTGGGTCGAACTGGACATGCACGGACAGCGACCACGGTCTGTCAGTATCACAACCGCCCCGTATCCGGATTTCCCCACTGACATGCAGGCACAATTCTGTGTACTGAACTCGGTGGCTTCGGGCACGGCAAAAGTTACTGAAACGGTTTTTGAAAATCGCTTCATGCACGTCAACGAGCTACAACGCATGGGTGCTGATATGACGGTTGACGGCAATGCCGTCACAATTCGCGGTGTGGAGCGCCTGCGTGGGGCTCCAGTCATGGCGACTGATCTACGTGCTTCGGCCAGCTTGATACTCGCGGCCTTGGTCGCTGATGGTGAAACGACCGTGCGTCGTGTTTATCACATCGATCGCGGTTATGAACGTATTGAAGAGAAGTTTCATCTTCTCGGTGCAGATATTCGGCGAGCACCCGACCAGTGATTCGTATTGCTCTGTCAAAGGGGCGCATCTTTGACGAAACGGTTCCGATCTTCGAGGCCTGTGGTATTGCGCCAGCCGACGATCCTTCAACGCGCAAGCTCATCCTGAAAAGCACAGTCGACGATGTCGAATTCCTGATTGTTCGCGCCAGTGATGTCCCGACTTATGTGCAACATGGCGGAGCGGATCTGGGTGTTGCCGGCAAGGATGTCTTGCTCGAGCATGGCGGTGATGGCCTGCTGGAGCCGGTAGATCTTCGCATCGCCTGCTGCCGACTGATGGTCGCGGGTTTTCCTGATACCCGACTCGATGATGGCAATCGGTTGCGTGTTGCGACGAAGTATCCGGCTTGCACTCGAAGGCATTTTGCACGGCGCGGTCGTCAGGTCGAAATCATCAAACTTTATGGTTCAATGGAGCTTGCTCCGCTGGCAGGTTTGAGTGATCTGATTGTCGATGTCGTCGATACCGGCGCCACACTTAAGGCCAACGGTCTTGAGCCACTTGAACCGATAAGCGACATTAGCTCACGCCTGATCGTCAATCGTGCTTCGATGAAGATCAAGCATGCCCGGATCAACGAAATGATTCAGCGCGTTGCCGCAGCTGTGCAAGCTCAAAACGTCACGACATGATTACTGAAACATGACTACCAACACTGATGATTTACGCATTACCGGCCGCCGTGAACTGCGCCCCCCGGAGGAACTGTTATCACTCATTCCGGTCACTGATACCGCGGCGCAAGCCATCACTCGGTGCCGGGAGGATGTCAGTACGATCCTTGCGGGCAATGATAACCGTCTGGCCGTGGTTGTCGGACCCTGTTCAATTCATGATCCGGAAGCGGCCCTTGAATATGCTGACAAGCTGGTCGAGTATCAGCAGTCGTTGAATGATCAGCTGGTCATTATCATGCGCGTGTACTTTGAAAAGCCGCGCACCACAGTTGGTTGGAAAGGGCTCATTAATGATCCCTTGATGGACAATAGTTTTCAGATCAATCAAGGGCTTGAGATTGCGCGACGTCTGTTAAGCGATATCAACAACAAGGGCTTGCCCGCTGGCGTCGAATATCTTGACTTGATCAGCCCGCAATACATTGCAGACTTTGTTGGCTGGGGAGCGATAGGTGCACGTACGACCGAAAGTCAGGGTCATCGTGAACTTGCATCCGGGCTGTCCTGTCCGGTCGGTTTCAAGAATGGTACTGCCGGCAGTGTGCAAATTGCTGTCGATGCAATAGGGGCGGCGCGCGGCTCACATAACTTTCTGTCGGTTACCAAGGAAGGTGGTAGTGCAATTTTTCAGACGACGGGAAATGACGACTGTCATGTCATTCTGCGTGGCGGCAAGACGCACACCAACTATGACTGGGCAAGTGTCGACGATGCCTGTGGCTTGTTATCAAAAGCTGGCCTGCCTGAGCGGGTCATGATCGATTTCAGTCATGCCAATTCGCGCAAGATGCACAAGCGCCAGATGCATGTTTGTCGCGATGTCTGTGCGCAGGTCAGTGATGGAGATGGACGTATCATGGGTGTCATGATCGAAAGCAATTTGCTTGAGGGTAATCAAAGCCCGAGTAACAAGCCGTTGACTCGTGGCATGAGCGTGACTGATGCCTGCCTCGCCTGGGACGATACAGTCCCCTTGCTGGAAAAACTGGCTGAGGCGGTTGAGCGCCGCCGCGCTTGAGAATTATGTTAACCGGGCCACAATTCTGTTGTCCTTGAACCCGGTGCGGGCCGTAAGCGGGTAGTTAGCAGCTCTGTTGCATCAAGTACCGGCTGATCAGGCCGATTTCTGGAGAACTCAGAGTGACTGAGTGCTTTAGAGGTCAACACGCATGGCACGCTCATCTGACGCCGCGTTTCCATTATCACTGGTTCGTGACAAGACGTTCCAGATGCGGCAGGTTCGTCGTGTTCTGTTGCTCACCGTATTTTTTATTGCGCAGTCGACGATTGTACTCGGTGTGTTTTATCACTATTTCCTCGGCAGTCTGGTCGAGGGTACAGCCCCGTTGCTGTTTGCCTCCGAAGACCTTGCAGCATTCTCTGAGCAGATTCCAAACCTTTCTACAGTATTGGGCAAATGGCTGTTGGTTATGCTGTTGATCAATGCGCTGGTGACAACCGCGATCGCGGTTTATGTGTTGCGAAAACTCAGCAATCCGATTCTGGCCATCAAGCGTGCCTTGAACGAGATCGGTAGCGGTAATCTATCGGTACGTTTGCGTACTGGAGACTCGGATGAGTTCAGCGAGTTATGTGATGCCCTGAATCGAGCGCTCGAACAGATTCATGAGAGAATCAGCAGCGCGCGTGAACTGACACGAGTTATCGAGCAACTTGAAGATCAGCCTGAACCTGACGATGCGGCTGTTCGCAAGGCATTGAACGAATGCCGCGAAGTCTTGAGTTACTTTGACAAGTTGCCAACAAATCTTACGGCTGAATCTCGTTCTAATGATCGCAATGCTTAAAGCCTGTAGGTTGTTGGCAGCGTTTGTTATCCTGCCAGTGCTGTTCCCGACAGCCTATGCTGCATCGGTCGATCAGACTCGCGAAACCACCGCCGAGATGCAGTATCAGTCGGCACTCATGTCGATAGAAACCGAGCGTTATACCGAAGCACTGAAGGTGCTAAGGCGTTTGCAGGTTCGCTACCCAGGCTATAGCCGCATGGCCGCTGTGCAGACGCGTATTGCCGTCTTGCAAGAGGCGCGCGATGCCGGTGAGGCCTTGTCGATGTTCTTGAACGCACTCGATTTACGTGATGCTGGCAAGACCAGTGAGGCGATGAAAGCACTTGACTGGATAGCATCCGAGCACCCGGTCAGTGTGCTGGCTGATGATGCGCTCTATGTCACGGCCTATCTTCTGGTTATGGATCGTTATGATTATGCAATGGCGAGAATCGTGTTGGCGGAGCTGCGAACACGTTTCCCGGACAGCGCATATCGCGACTCTTCAGATTATCTTGACGCGATTGCGCTTGAACAAATGGGCGAAACCGAACGTGCGAAACAGGCGCTTATCGAACTGCGTGATCGACATACTGCATTGAGCTTACCTTTGAATTTTCGCTGGCCAGTAGGTTCTGTGTTGTCGCGTTATTGGTTTGATCGGGCAGATCGTCGATTAGCGATTGTCGAGAAACGTATGCAGTCAGCCAGTAGTCTGACCAGTCGTGATAGCTATGATGACGGTCGTTTACGATTGGGCGTTAATGTCGAGGGCCTAGACTTGCAACTTTTGCTGTCACCCAGCCCCTTGACTCGCAGCACTGCCTGGCATGCTGGTAGCCTTGATGATGCCTTGCCTCCTGCTATTGGTGTGTACCATGGCACTGTTGAAGGTATGTCCAATTCCTGGGTACGTGCTGTTCTTGCTGATAATTCGATCAACGGGGTTATTGATATCAATGGTCAACGAATGCGGCTGACGCCGGCGAATCTGATTGGTACGATCGATTATTATCAGCCGCGATCAGTTCGCGGCAAGCGAACAGCTCGCAGTGATTCTGCTCTGGCTGACAATCTGGCAGGTATCGACGTTGTCCTTGAAGCGCCACCGGAAGAATTTGCACAACAGCTGGGGCGTCGTTCGCGCGCAGTTCAGACTGATGTGCGGGCGGTGCCGGTATCGATAGTCGTCGATAGCCAGTACGATCGCTATTATGGTGGCGCGGGCTTGTCGACAGCCCTGAACAGTCTGAATATTGCCGACGGTATTTATCGTCAGTTCGGGATCGCGTTGACGCTGGATGAGGCGGTCACCTTTGAAGACAACAATGATCCGATGAATCTGGGCCCGGTATCGCTGGAGACCATACTGCGTTCTTTTCGAGATTACCGACAGGACTATGGGACCTTGTTTCAGGACAGTGCACTTACGTATCTTTTTTCCGGTAATCCGAAGACCGACATTACGCTTGGGCTGGCCTGGATTGATACCGCCTGTCGTCTTGATGGATATGATGTCGGTGTCACGACACCAACGGGTTTTGGCGATGTGTTACTGACTCACGAGTTGGGTCACTCACTGGGCTCCCTGCATGATACTGATACAAGCTGTAACACCAATTCGCGCTCGTTGATGTGGCCGAACATCTCATCACGCACTGAAACGACCTTTACCAGTTGCAGTCAGCAGAGCGTGCTGCAATCACGTACCAAGACCTGTTTGCTGAATACCGTGGATCTGTCACTGGGTGCTCAGGCATCCGGGAATACGCTGGAGTTTGAAGCGTCAAACCCAGACGGTGCTCTGACACTTGATGCCAAGCTTTTTCTTGAAACGGGTAACCCTGATCAACTGATTTGGCCAGCGGGATGTCAAGCCTTGTCACCGACGAGTGCCGTGTGTTACCTCGATTCGCTTGGTGCGATGGAAACGCGGACATTATCGTTCAGCGTCAGTGCCCACAGCCTGGCGAGCAATGCGCCGGTGACTGCACAACTGGTTCCCGTCAACACGATGGAGTTGTCACCGATCGACAATACGGCAACGACGTCATTGGCAGGGGCGAGTGATAGTCATTTACCGATATCAGCCGGTGCGCAAACTTCGGGTTCAACCGACGGCACGACAAATGACGCCCTGGCAAGTGGCGGAAGTGCTGGTAGCGGCGGGCTGGGAATGTTGACCCTCTTGCTACTTGGTGGATACCGGTGTTGTCGTCGGTAATTCACTGTACACACTAAATGTGTCAGTGTTCCCGTCGATGAAATTCCGATAGTTCACATGTAGAAGTGTGTCGTACCGGGTATAGGCATCACCAATTTCTGATTGTCCATGCCAGTGGGGTACGGTCACCGCGCAGGAAATCCACGGCGAAGGTTTTGCCGTCAACATCAGTTTGCGTCCCGGCAACCGATCAAACGCCTGCGTTATCTCGGGCGTGCACCCGTCTCGGTCGGTAAAGGCGTATACCAGATTGTCGCGGTTGATACGGCGTTTGCGCCGGTTCCATTTTTCAGCCGCATCGCTGGCATCAACGTAATGCATGAAGTGGATTTCGATGTCATCGAGTATCCCGATGGGGTAACGGCCATGCTCGGCGTGTACCTTTCGCCCGTTTTCGTAACGAGACTCAGGGATGAATCGAAGCGGTTGCGCCAGATAATGATCGAGATGGCTCACGAGCTTGATGTAGCACGGCGCGTGAAAAAACAAATTGACGGTTGGTGTCAGATACTCCATGTCGATGAAGCGATAGGGCAGAGTGCCGGTGCAATTACTCGCGATAATCGTGAAATCACGGCTCTTGATTCCGCGCAGATGCAGTTGCATCAGGGCTTTTCGGCTATTTTTGACCAGAGGTCTGATCGGAATCACAACAGTGCCATATCCGTCGGTTTGTTGTCGGGTTGATGATTACCGTCGCAGTATAGTCCTCGAACGTATGCTCGCCAAGGCTTGATCCTCCGCAGTGCTTGCGAAAGCGTTACTCGGAGAGTGATATTCCAACACCGGGGCGCTCTCCGAGTCGCAATTTCAGGGATATGCCTAGCTGATTGCCACGGTTGATGACAATACTGCTAGTCGCCCCCGGCGGCAGTGCAGAGACCATCAATAACAGCTCTGTCGCATTCTCCACCGGTTGCTCACCCAGATGAGTCACGATATCCATCGGGCGTAGTCCACCTGCCTGAGCGGGACTTCCGGCCAGTACGCTGGTAATGACCGCGCCGTTTTCGTTATCGCTCAGGTTCGGAAACAGGGTCAGATCGTCTGCATCGATGCCAAGCCAGCCGCGCGCGACGTGACCGTGTTCGATGATCTGTGGCACTACCTGAGCCAGAAGCTCCGCCGGGATCGAGAAACCGATGCCAGTAGCGCCCTCAGCACCGCGAAAAACGGCCGTGTTAACCCCCACTAGTTGCCCATCAGGATTGATTAATGCGCCGCCGGAATTGCCCGGGTTGATGGCCGCATCGATTTGTATGAAACTCTGCCAGGCGGTACCGCCCGCCAAGCGTCGTCGTGTTGCGCTGACAATGCCTTGCGTAACGGTCTGTCCCACGCCGAAAGGATTACCGATCGCGAGGACGATATCACCTACTCGCAAGGGTGGGGCTTCGTCGAGACCGAGAGCCGGTAGACCAGAACGAGAAATTCGAACGACTGCAAGGTCGGTTTCGAGATCGCTGCCGATCATCTTGGCGATATGTTGTTCACCATTACTCAATACGACCGTTATCGAGGTGCTGCCTTCGACTATATGCAGATTGGTCAGGACAATGCCGTTCGAGTCCACGATAACGCCAGAGCCCTGATTGCCGTTTTCGTTGCTGCCGCGTGCATACAGGCTCACGACGGAAGGAGCCACCCGCATGATGCCTTCATGATAGGAATGCCTGGAGTAGGTCGGACGGCTTGCCGTGAGCACAATCGATGGCTTGTCGTTCTGGTCGCCAAGGCTATCGACATCAGCAAAGACGGTGTCGTCCGACGACGGTGCCGCTGAGTTCGACGGCCGGTTCAGTTGTTGCCAGCCGAGACCGATGCCGATACCCAGGGCGGCACACAGCAGCAGAAAAGGCAAGCTTTTCATCACGCGCTAAGCTCCTGTATACCTGACACCCGTCTTTGTTGAATCTGCTTGTTGATCACGCCTTGCCATGGAAACACTCGCCACTCTGAATCACTATATTAACCGAATGCTCGATTGTGACCGTTTCGACGATTATGGACCTAACGGCTTGCAGGTTCAGGGCAAGGTCGAGATCCAGACGCTGATATCAGGGGTTACTGCGAGCGTGGACTTTCTTGATGCTGCGATTTCCGCTGGCGCTGACGCGGTGTTGGTGCATCACGGTTATTTCTGGAAAGGTGAGTCGCCGACGATTACGGGTATGCGACATGCGCGTATCTCAAGGCTGATCAATGCGGATGTGTCCCTGCTTGCTTATCATTTGCCGCTTGATGCGCACCTTGAACTGGGTAATAACGCTCAGCTTGGCAAGCAATTGGGCCTGATCGTCGAGTCACAATACACGATCAGTGGCATCCCGAATCTCTTGTGGAAGGGGCGGCTATCGGACCCGATGGCAGCGGCTGCCTTCGTGAAACATGTATCAGACACCCTTGGACGTAATGTCATCTGCGCGGGCGATTCTGATCGGCTCATCGAGACGATTGGGTGGTGCACCGGCGGTGCACAACGGTATATTCACGAGGCTGCAGCGCTAGGTTGCGACGTTTTTCTGTCCGGTGAAATCAGCGAGCAGACAACCCATGAGGCGCGAGAATTGGGGCTACTGTATCTCGCGGCGGGTCATCACGCGACGGAGCGTTATGGTGTGCAGGCTCTGGGTGCGCATCTTGCCTCGCAATTTGCCATCGATCATCGTTTCATTGACATCGACAATCCGGCCTAAGTAAAGAGTTACCATGATAAAATCCAGTGTTGCGCCGGCTCTACAAATTACAGCGCGGGCGAAAGAAAGCCTCCCTTTTGGATGCTCGCCTGCCGCTTCACTACCAGTTTTAAAAATATGAATATTTCTGGAGATCTCGCATGAGTGCGAACAACCACCAAAAGTCCGACCCATCCGGAGGCGCAGCCAAAGCGCCTGTTGAGGAGTCATTTACCGATGCCAATGTTGACCCCAAGCGGCGCAAGTTGCTGGTTCGCGGCGCTGCAGCCATAGGTGGACTCGGTGGTGTCGCATTCGCTGTCCCATTGATCAGCTCAATGTCACCAAGTGCACGAGCCAAAGCGGCGGGTGCCCCGGTTGAGGCAGATATCAGCAAGCTCAGCCCCGGTCAGCTTCTGACGGTGGAGTGGCGAGGCAAGCCTGTCTGGATCGTTAACCGCACGGCAGAGACCTTGAAGCGTCTCGAGGATGGACGCGATCGACTTTCCGATCCGGATTCTGAATTGGAGCAACAGCCGGCCTATGCGCAAAACGAGAATCGCTCGATCAAGCCTGAGTATCTTGTGGTCGTCGGCATCTGCACCCACCTGGGATGCTCGCCAAGCTACCGCCCGGAAATCGCAGCTGCGGATCTTGGTAGTGACTGGGATGGTGGCTTCTTTTGCCCTTGCCACGGTTCCAAATTTGATATGGCCGGTCGTGTTTATGCGGGCGTACCTGCGCCAAGCAATCTTGAAATCCCACCGTATCGTTATGTCACCGACACGTTGATCGTCGTGGGTGAAGATGAAGGAGTCGCCGCATGAGTGCCAATCTTGACAAGCAAGGTGGTCTGATGGCGTGGATCGATGATCGATTCCCGCTGACCAAGCTCCTCGAAGAGCATGTCACCAAGTACTACGCGCCAAAGAACTTCAACTTCTGGTACTACTTCGGTGCTTTGTCGATGTTGGTGCTCGTGATTCAGATCGTCACCGGTATCTTTCTGACCATGAACTACAAGCCCGATGGTGGGCTTGCCTTCACGTCCGTCGAGTACATCATGCGTGATGTCAATTACGGCTGGCTGATTCGCTACATGCACTCAACCGGTGCTTCGATGTTCTTTGTCGTTGTCTATCTGCACATGTTCCGCGCCTTGATGTACGGCTCCTACAAGCAGCCACGTGAACTTTTGTGGGTATTTGGCATGTTGATCTACGTCGCGCTGATGGCAGAAGCCTTTATGGGCTATCTCTTGCCATGGGGGCAAATGAGTTATTGGGGAGCGCAGGTCATTATCTCTCTCTTCGGTGCAATTCCCTTTGGGATCGGTGATGCGCTGACACTTTGGCTAAAAGGTGACTACATCGTGTCTGATGCGACGTTGAATCGCTTTTTTGCATTGCATGTCATTGCTGTGCCACTGGTGCTGATCATGCTCGTGGCAGCTCACATCATGGCTCTGCATGAAGTCGGTTCGAATAACCCCGACGGGATCGACATCAAGAAAAACAAAAATGCTGCTGGTATTCCGAAGGATGGAATACCGTTCCACCCTTACTACACGGTCAAGGACTTGATGGGTGCCGTCGTTTTTCTGATTGTTTTCTTTGCGATCGTTTTCTTTGCGCCAGAGATGGGCGGTTACTTTCTGGAGCACGCCAACTTCGTTCCGGCTGATCCTCTCAAGACCCCAGAGCACATAGCTCCGGTTTGGTATTTCACGCCGTTTTACGCAATTCTGCGTGCAGTGCCCGACAAGCTCGGTGGTGTTATAGCCATGGGTGGTGCAATCGTTCTGTTGTTCTTCCTGCCGTGGATTGACCGCGGTCCGGTTCGCTCTATCCGATATCGTTCCCTGGCCTTCAAATTTCTGTTGTTCACGTTTGCCATTTCCTTCGTTATTCTGGGCTACCTTGGCTTGCAACAGCCAACGCCTTTTACTACCGGGCTTTCCCGAGTCTGTACCTTGATTTACTTTGGTTTCTTTGTCGCCTTGTTTTTTCTCAGTCGAGGCGAGAAAACCAAGCCGGTTCCTGAGAGGGTCACCAAGTGAAAATCACCAAGATGAATATCACCAAGGCGTTGACTGCCAGCATACTTGCAAGTGCTGCACTGCTTTCACCCATGGCATCGTTCGGGGCAGGCGGTGGCATTGCATTGGAAACGCCGCGTATCGATCAAGGTAACGAAAAGTCACTGCAACGTGGTGCACAAGCCTTCGTCAATTACTGCATGGCCTGTCATAGTATGGGTTACCAGCGCTATAGTCGTATGGCGCAGGATCTCGGACTGTCCGAAGAAGATGTGTCGGCCAACCTGATTTTTACAACTGATGCTGCTGGTGAACCTGCCAAGGTGGGTTCTTTGATGACTAACAACATGACGACAGACTATGCCAAAAAGGCCTTTGGTGTTGTACCACCCAATCTGTCACTGACGGCACGATCGCGGGGTGTTGACTGGATTTACACCTATCTCAAGTCTTACTACGTGGATCCGAACAAGCCAGGTGGCGGGGTGAACAATCTCGTCTATCCCGGCACAGCCATGCCACATGTGTTGTGGGAGCAGCAAGGCTGGCAGGTGCCTGTTTATGGCACCGAAAAAAATGGTGTTGCGCCAATCGAGAAGCTGGCACTTGATTCGCAAGGCACGATGACCGAGCGTGAGTATGATGCCCTGGCTGCTGACATCACCAATTTCATGGCATATGTCAGTGACCCGATCAAACAAACCCGTCATCGCATCGGCACGTGGGTCTTGCTGTTCCTGTTTGGACTGCTGGCTGTGACGTATTTCCTGAAAAAGGAATACTGGAAAGACGTGGTGTAGCGGATAATCCGGTGAGCACAACGATAGTGTTGTACTCGGATGCGGTCAGCCTGGATAGCCACCGCGTCCGACTAGTGCTCGCCGAAAAGTCCGTTACAGCCGATGTGGTCTGGATAGACCCCGACGCACCACTGCCCGAGCTTGTCGAAGCCTCTGCTCAATCAACGGTACCCGTGCTGGTTGATCGCGATCTCACGCTCTACGATGCTCGTGTCATTATCGATTATCTTGATGAACGCTATCCGCACCCGCCGTTGATGCCAGTCGATCCGGTATCGCGGGCGCGGACCCGGCTTGCGTTGCATCGCATCGAGTCTGAGTGGCTGAGTCTGGTGAATGAGCCTGAAGCACTGGCGGCATCGCTTGTTGCCTCGGCAGATGTATTCGAGGCCATGCCGTTTTTCCTGAGTGAAGAATATTCGATTCTTGACGCTACACTGGCGCCGCTGTTGTGGCGGCTCACCGCTTGTGGCATCGTATTGCCGGCAGCGGCAAAGCCTGTTGCCGACTATGCCAGCCGGCAGTTTGCGCGGCAGGGGTTTCAGGTCAGCTTGCCCGATGACGAGCGACAAGAGGAAATATGACTTCAAGCCGTCCGTATCTGATCCGCGCTTTGTACGAGTGGATTGTTGACAACGGATTTACTCCGTACATGCTGGTGGACACCGCGCAGGATGTCGTGGAGGTGCCGCGTGCCTTTGTTGAAAACGGCCGCATTATTCTGAACATCAGTCCGGAAGCCACACATAGCCTGGTACTGGGTAACGATGCGGTTACTTTCAACGCTCGCTTCAGCGGAACAGCGATGGATGTTCATGTGCCTGTGGCCAGTGTTCTGGCTATTTATGCCCGTGAAAATGGGCAGGGCATGATGTTCGGTGATCAGGATGACACGCCACCGGAGCCAACTCCCGGTCCAGAGGGTGGTCCTGGCAAGATCAAGGAAGAAATTCTCAAAGCGCCGCCCGAAGCAAAAAAGCCGAATCTCAAGATCGTCAAATGAATCTGCCTTGCCGAACGCATCCGCGTTAGCATGTTCAATCCGATAGGTCGAACGCACCTGGCACCCAATCGATTGAAAAACCTGATCCGTCTGGTTTTACGCCGACGACATCAAATCTGACTGCGTTGTCGCAGGCCTTGTGTTTCTGTAGCCATGCAAGTGCGGTCAGGCCAAGTTTTCGACGCTTGAGCGCATCCACGCTCTCGATCGCCGTGCCGAAATCTGTCCGGCATCGGTAACGAACTTCGACAAACACAATGGTTTGTCTGTCAGGGGCCAATACGACCAGATCAAGTTCACCGAAACGGCGAACAAAATTCTGGTCGAGTTTTGTGTAGTCTCGCTCCAGCAGAAACTCGAGTACTAGTGCTTCGGCAGCTGTGCCGCGTAGTCGGGTGTGCAAATCGACCTCCTTGTCGATGGTGTTGTCGCATCAGTGTTGGACGCTGTTACATGGTGGGTGCTAGTTCAGTGTGCCGGACTTGATCGGATTCAATGCAGGGGCTTCCAGCCGTTCCACCACCTGGGATACGCCTTCCTGATATTGTGCCCAATCGAGATGCCGTTTTATACGGCCATCACTGCCCAATTCCAGATCACCCGTATATCCCTCCAGCTGTTGGCCCTGACTGATTGCGTCAAGGTTAGTCATGACGCGGTACGCGTCAGCGCCCAATGCATACAATTTTGCGTAGATGCCGTCAGCGTTTTCAAAGTTATTGAGAATGTCCTGGCGTAGCGGGTCATTCTGCATGGACTTTCGCAGAATCCACGGGGCTTCCGGGTAGTAGATGCTGTTTAAGTCACGGTTGTTTTTTTGATCATCGTCGGCAGCAGCGACACGTGAGGTACCGATGCGGGTTAGCCCGCTGGCATGGAAGAAATCCAGTTGTGGCCTGACTGATCGCGCTTGCTCTGAAGTGATGGCAAGGAAAACGACATCAACGTCATTTCTGATAGAGGGTTCGAAGAAAAGTCGCTCACCAAGAACGCTGCTCAACGTTCGAAATCGCTCATCGCTTGCAGTAATTTTCAGCGCATCCTTTATCTCTTCAGAATAGTCGTATTTATCCTTTTCGAGTACAGCGACGTGAACCACATCAGCGCCATACTGGAACATCGCGTCTTGAAATGCTTGTGCTTCGCGGTCACCGCGTGAGTCATCGGATTGAAACACGACGGCATTGGTCAACGAAAGCGCGACCGCACGAGATGCAGCGGCCTGCGCTTCATCCTCTGGCGACAGGCCGAACTGGATGACATTACTGGTCTCAGCACGCGCGGTTTGCGTGTCTACTGTATTCAGTGTGATTGTCGGTACTGGAATATTCCGCTGCGTCACGATGGCCGAAACGGCTTGTTTACGTAACGGTCCAATGACCGCATCGGCGCCATCGTTTATCGCGTTCTGATAGGCCGTGCGGGCAAATGCCGCGTTTTCGCCAACGTCATAAAATCGCAGGCTTGGGACCAACTGGCGACTGCGGGATTGTTCATAGGCGGCGACCATGCCATCGCGAATCGCTGCGGCGACCGTCGCCGTGCTGCGTCCGGAAAGTGGTAACAGAACGGCGATCTGGTTGATCGAATCCCCAGCAACCGTAAAGCCGCCAAATTCGTTCGGCTCATAAAGTCTTGCAAGAAAGGACGCGTTGGCTGGATGATCGGCGAAGCGTTCTTGCCATCCGCCGAGGGCTTCAGCGCGTTTTGTCGGATCGCTTCCTTCGCTGGAATAGGCCAGGGCCAATTCTATCCAACCTTGGTAAACGTCGCTTCGCACATTCGTGGTCATGCCGCGCAAGGTCGATAGTGATTGGGTGCTGAGCATTTGCCAGATCTGTTCATGACTGCGTTCGATTATCGCAGGCTCCGCTATTTGCTGTTCCAGCTGGATACGTGCGATCAGTTCGTTGTCCGGATCCTGCAAGGCGTTATAGCTCTGCGCGCGGGTTTCGAAGATGCGCGCACGGTGCAGTGAAGACGTAACCGTTTCCGGATCTGGCAATGCCAGTAGTGCGTCCTCGACATTGCCCTCAGACAGCCGGGTTTTGGCGACAAGAATGTCGCGTCGTTGTTGTAGTTCGAGCGTTTCAAGTTCCGCGGGAACCTGCTCGAGTTTGAGCACGCCGGGTTCGATCATTGCCCGATCAAACAGGATCTCGGCAGCAACCAGCAGATAATCCTGCCGTTCTGCCGGATCTGATGTTTTCTCCGCACGCCGGGTGTAGATATCGGATGCAGCCAGCGGTTTGCCATTTCTGAGCTGTCGACGCGCTGACGGGTCTGTTATCCTCGCGAACGTCGGGTCATCGGGCAGTGTCGGGCCAGAACTGCGGCAACCAGAAATCAGTAATGTGGCGCCTAACAGTAGCGCGCAACATGCCTTCGTATATGTATTCACTCTTGCACCCATGTCGTCTGAGCAATCCCTGTACATTGTGGCAACACCCATTGGCAATCGCGATGATCTGTCAGTACGGGCTGTGTCCGTATTGTCATCGGTTGACCGGATTTATGCAGAGGATACTCGGCATAGCCAAGCCTTGCTGAAACATTATGGTGTCACAACGCCTGTGTCGGCATTACATGAACACAACGAGCAGGCTGAGGCGCAGCGCATCGCGGCCTGGCTCGCCGCCGGCGGCAGTGCTGCACTGATCAGTGATGCTGGTACGCCACTGATCAGCGACCCCGGCTATCGTCTGGTCCGGGCTTGCCGGGATCACGGTGTTGTTGTTTCCCCAATCCCCGGCGCATCCGCCTTGACTGCAGCGCTGAGTGTCAGTGGTCTGGCGACTGACCGGTTTCAGTTTGTGGGGTTTCCGCCATCGAAAGCGAGTGCTCGCCAACGGTTTCTGCAAGAGCTCGCTGCCCTGCCTCACACCGTTGTTCTGTACGAATCGCCGCATCGCATTGTTGGTTGTCTAGATGATCTTGTGCATTGTTTCGGACCCACCCGAGATATGGTGATGGCGCGTGAACTGACAAAGAAATTTGAAACGATCAAGTCTGGATCGATTGCTGATATTCAAGCGTGGGTTGAACACGATAGCAATCAACAGCGTGGTGAGTTCGTATTGATGCTCGCGGGTAAGCCGCAGAATGGTACAGATGGGCAAAAGCACTTAGAGGCGTTGGACAAGGCGCTAAAGGTATTGTCACCGCATTTACCCGTAAAAACCGTGGCTCGATGTGCCGCGGAGCTGGTAGGGGTAACGCGTAAACAAGCCTATGATCGTGCACTTGTATTGAAAGCAGACGCGTCAATGTCAGATAATGAGAGCCTTACTGACGATCCTGAGTGATACCATGAACCTGGAGTTGGCCAGGTCATCGCGCCGGTAGCCGTAATGGTTTGCCGGGGAGGAAAGTCCGGGCTCCAGAGGACAAGGCGCCAGGTAACACCTGGGGGGCGTGAGCCTACGGAAAGTGCAACAGAGAGCAAACCGCCTACGTATCAACAAGAGCGCAAGTTCGCGTTGATGCCGGTAAGGGTGAAAGGGTGCGGTAAGAGCGCACCGCATCGGTGGCAACATTCGATGGCATGGTAAACCCCGTCTGGAGCAAGACCAAATAGGGGAACGTGATGCGTGGTCCGCGCTGTTCCCGGGTAGGTTGCTTGAACGCCGTGGCGACGCGGCGTCCAGATGAATGATGACCCTCGACAGAACCCGGCTTACGGCCAACTCCTTTTCCTTTCCTCGCTAGCTCATGTGAGGGACTTCCATGTAAGCAATTGCAAATTTTCAGCAACATTTTTTTGTCAGCTATGGCAAAAAGGAATTATATTGCGCTAAATTTCGATTTACGCTAAGATAAATTCTACCAAGTGTTCGTAAGTTATTGATTCCAATACACCCGTCAAACCTTTCCTAAGTGATTGTGTTTCCAAGCAAAAACACCGACTTACGTCTCAATTTTCATTGACCGTGCAACACGCGGGTCGTATAGTGGGCACCGGTGCAACAACGTGGTGGCAAGTGGATCTTCAGCGCGAATAACGATGCGATTCAGAGGCATCACAAAACTCAGTGTCGACGCGAAAGGTCGTGTCGCTGTGCCGAAAGCGCATCGGGACCGCCTGCAAAAGGATGGCATCCGGGAGCTGGTAGTCACGGCAGACCCGTCGCGTTGCCTGTTGGTTTATCCGACGCCAATCTGGCATGAGATCGAGGAAAAGCTCATTGCGATTCCGAACTCCTCGCCGCAAGCCAGGATGTTCCAGCGGTTGTACGTCGGGTATGCCACGGACATTGAGCTCGATAGCACGGGTCGCATCCTGTTGCCAGCCGAGCTTCGAGAATATGCAGGAATCGATCGAAAGGCAGTGCTGATAGGTCAGGGCAAGAAGTTCGAACTGTGGGATGAGCGCACGTGGGAAGTCGAATCGGAGAACTGGAAAAGCCAGGTCAGCGATCTTGATGCCTCGGAGCTGCCTGCGGCACTTCAGAATATTTCGTTTTAGAACATGTCGACCGTCGGAAAGGCGGCAGAGCCTGGTCATGTCCCAGTTTTGCTGCACGAGGCAGTCGAAGCTCTGGCGTTACAGGCAAATGGACGGTACATCGACGCAACGTATGGGCGCGGTGGACACAGCAGTTTTCTGATGGAGCAGTTAGGGGGTGAAGGTCGCTTGCTCGCACTGGATCGAGATCCGGATGCGGTTGCAGATGCGCATCAGCGTTTTGCTGGTGAAGCGCGCTTCACATGTGTGCAATGCAATTTTGGTGAGATGGAGTCAGCGGTGAACTCGCTAGGCTGGAAAGGGCAGGTCAATGGTGTGCTGATGGACCTGGGTGTCTCCTCACCACAGCTTGATGTGGCAACACGCGGTTTCAGTTTCAACGAGGATGCACCTCTGGACATGCGTATGGATCCGACCAGTGGTCAGTCGGCTGCGCAGTGGCTTGCTTCGGTCGATGAGGCAAGGCTCGCGGATGTTCTCAAGACGCAAGGTGACGAGCGCTATGCACGGCGGATCGCCAAGGCGATTGTGCTGGCGCGCGCAGACATGCCGATTACGCGAACCGCTCAGCTTGCCGAGATCATCAAGACGGCACATCCACGCTGGGAGCGTCACCATCACCCGGCAACCCGAAGCTTTCAGGCAATTCGTATCGAAGTCAATCGCGAACTTGAAGCTATTGACCAGGCACTCGAGCAAGCGGCAAATGTTCTGGTTGAAGGTGGTCGCTTGTCGGTAATCAGTTTTCATTCGCTGGAGGATCGTCTGGTCAAGCGCGCTCTTCGCATGCCACCACCTGATCCGGGGATTCCTCGTGGGCTGCCTGTTGATATGGATGTCGCGAGACGAGCACATCCATGGAAAGTGATTGGTAAACCAGCCAAGCCTTCGCTTGACGAAGTGTCACGCAATCCTCGATCACGCAGCGCGACTTTGCGTGTTGCCGAACGCGTATCGAGGGCGGCGGCATGAGCAACGCTTCAATGCCCTCTGTGCTGATGCTTGCCTTGTTGGCAGCCTTGTGTGGCAGTACGGCGGTCGCTGTCGTGTACAGCAAGCATCTCAGTCGTCAGGCCTATGCAGAAATCAGCCGTGATCAGAAAGCCATTGATGAACTTGAAGTGCAGTGGAGTCAATTGCAAATCGAGGAAAGCACGTTTTCCGAACACGGGCTTGTTGAACGCACTGCCGAAGAGCGCTTGGGCATGGTTTATCCGGGTCTTGATGGCTCAGTCATGATCGCCCGGTAGGTAGAAGAGCACGAGAGCATGAAAAAACGTAGTCGACAAGATATTCAGAACAACTGGGGCATGCGCCGTAGTCTTGTGTTGTTCGGTTTTTTTGCGCTCGGAACCGTACTGGTCATGCGAGCGATGTTTCTGCAAGTGCTTGATCATGATTTTTATCTCGGCGAAGGTAATGCGCGTCAACAACGTACTGTTGAGATTGCTTCGCATCGTGGCAAGCTGACCGATCGCACCGGTGAGCCATTAGCCATCAGTACGCCGATTCAAACCTTGTGGGGTGTGCCGTCCAAGCTACTGGCGCAGCCAGCGGCGATGCGCGAAGTGGCTGCGATTCTCGGTATGGATGGCAGCGCATTGAATGAACGTATTGCCAAGTCTGCGTCACGTGGACGCGAATTCATGTACATCAAGCGCCATGTGCCGCCGCAGACTGTTGACAAGGTGATGGCGTTACGTATCGCCGATCTATCGGTCAAACGTGAGTATCGTCGCTATTATCCGAGCGGTAGCGCTGCATCTCACCTGATTGGCTTTACCGATATTGATGATCATGGGCGAGAAGGCCTCGAGATGGCCTATGACCAATGGTTGTCCGGCAAGCCCGGTACACGGCGTGTTGTGCGCGATCTTAACGGACGCGAAATCACCGGTATGGACATTGTCGAATCGGCAATCCCTGGCAAGGATCTGCGCCTGAGCATTGATAAGCAGTTGCAGTACTTTGCCGATCGCGCCTTGGTCGAAGCCGTCAACAAAAACAACGCTGAATCAGCTTCAGTGGTGGTCATGAACGTGCATACCGGTGAGGTCATGGCGATGGCCAACTTCCCGTCATACAACCCGAATGACATGGGGGATCGAAGTGGCGGGCGGCAGCGGAATCGCAGCATTACTGACGTTTTCGAGCCGGGTTCCACGATGAAGCCATTCACGATTGCCGCCGCACTCGATTCGGGCGACTTCAAGTCGGAAGATATTGTTTTTACGTCACCGGGTTACTACACGATCGGCAAGTATCAAATCAGTGACACCCAGGATCATGGTTGGCTCGACCTTCGCGGTATCGTCAGAAAATCGAGCAATGTCGGCGTCAGTAAAGTCGCGACACAGCTTGAGCCAGAGCAGATGTGGTCTGTATTTGATTCCTTCGGTTTTGGTCGACCACCGGGTAGTGAGTTTCCGGGAGAAGTCGCTGGTTATTTCAATCATCCGACGCTTTGGCATCACGTTGAACAGGCGAGTGTGTCGTATGGCTACGGTATTTCGGTGTCGGCACTGCAGTTGGTAAGGGCCTACTCGGCACTGGCCAATGAAGGCATCATGCCAGCCGTTTCCTTTCTGGCCCTTGATGAGCCTGGAGCAGGTCAGCGAGTCATTGATGGTGACATTGCGCGTGCTGTCAACAGCATGCTCGAGTCAGTGGTCACTGATGGCACTGGTCATCGTGCGGCAATACCCGGCTATCGAGTCGCCGGTAAAACCGGTACGTCACACCAATCCCAGTCTGGCGGTTATGCCGAAGACAGATATGTATCTGTTTTCGCGGGATTTGCGCCAGCTTCGGATCCTGAGCTGGCAGCCGTTGTTGTTGTGCATGATCCAAAAGCAGGTGAGCACTTCGGTAGCGTGGTCTCGGCGCCTGTTTTTGCCGATGTCATGTCACATGCCTTGCGCCTGGGTGGTGTTGAGCCCGACGACATTGATGACAGGCGAGCGGATGCGGGTCTTATGCTGCGCGATGCAGGGCCTGGTGGTGTTGAGCGTGGAGATGATCGTTCATGACCATGCCGGTTTGGTCCATGGCTGAGTTGTTCGACGGCCTGGTCGCTGACGAGGTGGTGCGTGCATCGCTTGGTAGTGACGATCAATACAGCCTTGAAATTCATGGTTTGTCACTCGATAGTCGTCTGGTGCAAGCGGGGGATCTTTATCTCGCTGTCGGTGGCGCCACTACTCATGGCCTGCGTTTTGCCGAAGACGCGATAGCGCGTGGCGCAGTTGCTGTTGCTTTCAATCCTGCAGTGCTAAACGACGCCTCGGAACTGGACGCATACATCGGTGCAGGCCGCGCTCCTTTCATACCGGTACCCGAGCTTGAGCGACAGTGCGCTAATCTTGCCGCCCGTTTTTATCATGCACCTGATGAAGCTCTCGACGTGATCGCGGTTACCGGTACTGATGGCAAGACATCAGTGTGTCAGTTCATAGCCAGTGCCTTGTCGGCGACCGGTACTCCCTGCGGCTATATCGGCACGCTTGGCTGGGGTCTCGGTGACGAACTACAGGACACGGCATTGACCACGCCGGATGTCATTGCGCTGCGACGCATGCTGGCAAGCCTCAAGGCACAAGGCGCCGAGGCGGTTGCATTGGAGGCGTCATCACACGGCATTGACACCGGACGGTTGACAGATCTGTCGGTAAAGGTTGCTGTCCTGACCAACCTGGGGCGTGATCATCTGGACTATCACAAGACGGTTGAAGCTTATCGAGAAGCGAAGGCTGCCTTGTTTGCGTTTCCTTCATTGGAGACGATTGTTGTCAACGCCGATGATGAGCTTGGCATCGAATTACTTTGCCGAGCCACGCATTCGGACATCCAGCGTATTGCCTATACGAGTAATTCCAGAGCGTCAGACAGGCAAGCACGGCAGGAAGATAAATTGCTTGATACAGTGCGTGCTGACAATGTTCGGTCGGTAGCCACCGGATTGAAGTTCAATCTGATTGATTCGAACCTGTCGCATGAAATCAACAGCGCTTTGATGGGGCGTTTCAATGTCGACAACCTGCTGGCCTGTTATGGCAGTTTGAAGGCGGTAGGCGTCGCTGCGAATGAAGCAGTACACGCACTCGACGCGGTTGCTCCGGTGGCCGGACGCATGGAGCGCTTTACTGGTGCAGGCATGCCGACAGTTATCGTCGACTACGCCCATACCCCCCAGGCACTATCCGTGGCATTGACAGCGGCGCGTGCGCACTGCGATGGTGAGCTGTGGGTTGTATTTGGTTGCGGTGGTGATCGTGACAAGGGCAAACGGGTACCGATGGCGCAAGCTGCCGTTGCCGCTGACCGTGTGATCGTGACTGACGATAACCCACGTAGCGAAGCCTCAGCCGACATCATCGACGATATTCTCCAGGGCTTTGCTCGTGACACCATCGCGGACGATCTGGTCACCGTGATCAGTGACCGCGCTATGGCCATCGAGCACGCCATCCGTGCTGCATCAGCCACCGATATTGTGCTGGTCGCGGGCAAAGGTCATGAGGATTACCAGATTGTCGGGACGGAGCGCCGCGAATTCAGCGATCGTCTGCAAGTCGAAAGTCTGTTAAAGGAGGCCTCGTGAGCTTCTCCCTACAATTGAGCGACTGCCTGTCGGCGCTTGATGCAAACCTGTTCGGTGATGATGTTTCAGTCAGTGGCGTCAGTATCGATACACGGACATTGAAGCCAGGTGATCTTTACGTTGCCATCAAAGGGCAAAATCATGATGGGCATGAATTTATTGAAACTGCAGTAAAGGCCGGTGCAAAAGCTGTGCTTGTACATTCCCGAATTGCCACGTCGGTGCCGCAAATGCGGGTGGTTGACACAACCCGTGCACTAGGTAGCCTTGCGCGTTACTGGGCGCGTCGCCACCAGGTGCCGACGATTGCGGTCACCGGTAGCAACGGCAAGACAACAGTTAAAGAGATCATTGCCAGTATTCTCAGGCAACTCGGACCGGTACTGGCCACCCGTGGCAACCTCAATAATGATATTGGTGTTCCGTTGACTCTGTTGGGTCTTCGGCCCGAGCATCAATACGCGGTGATCGAGATGGGTGCCAGTCAGGCGGGTGATATCGCGCGTTTGGTCGCAATTGCCGAACCTGATGTTGCGGTCATTACCAATATTGGTGCTGCACATATTGAAGGTTTTGGCAGCATTGATCGAATAGCTGACGCAAAGTCGGAAATCTATGCCGGGTTGAGTAAGGACGGTTGGGCTGTCGTTAACAACGATGATGTCTATGCCGATGTGCTTCGTGGCCATGCGTCGCATTGTCATGTTCGCAGCTTCGGATTGACTGAAGACGCTGATGTCCAAGGTATGCCGGGTGAAGGTCTCGTTATTCAGACAACGGGTAAGCGACTGAAGCCACGTTTCCCGTTGGCCGGTGATCACAATGGTATCAATGCATTGGCGGCGGTCGCTGCTGTGCAATGTCTGGACGTGCAACCCGCGTCCATAGTGCGTGGATTGGAAAGTGTGCGTCCGGTGGCTGGCCGGCTTGAGAAGAAAGCAGGTATTCATGGCGCGTCGATCATTGATGATTCATACAATGCGAACCCGGTGTCGGCGAAGGCTGCAATTGATGTGCTCGCCAGGCAAACGGGTGTGCGCTATCTCGTGCTCGGTGATATGGCTGAACTCGGTGAGGATGCGGAAACCTTGCATCGTGAGCTGGGTCTTTATGCGCGCGAGGCCAAGCTCGATGGTGTCTGGACGGTCGGTAAGCTCGCGTCTTATACCGACATGGGCTTCGGTCTGTGCAATACACCGCGCATGGCACAACCTTATGCGCAAGTGGTAGGGGATTCGGATAGCCAAAATACTTTGGTGCCTTCGCTTGCTGGTGGAGAGGTGCCAGAAATCCGCAAGGGGCGTGCTGTGAGCAAGGGCGCAATGCGCGTCAGTGAAGGTGGGTATTTTAAAGATCAGGAGAGCCTGATTCAGGCATTGCGCCCTTGGTTGGCTGGCGATACGACAGTGCTAGTCAAGGGTTCACGCAGTGCCCGTATGGAGCGGGTAGTCAAAGGTCTTATACCGTCGACCAAGGTGCGTGGCACCAGCGCACGTATCAACGAGGCATTGTCATGATGCTTCTGATTGGTCAATGGTTATCGGGTGTTGATGCTGGCTTTGAGGTTGTCAGATACATCACCTTGCGCGCAATCTTTGCCGCGTTAACAGCCCTGGTTATTTGTTTGTTAGTGGGGCCGAGCCTGATTCGTTGGCTGACTCGTGAAAATATTGGCCAATCAATTCGCGATGATGGCCCGCAAACGCATTTGGTCAAGGCAGGTACACCGACCATGGGCGGTGCAATGATTATCGTAGCCGTTGCGTTGAGCACCTTGATGTGGTCTGACTTGTCTGTCCGTCAGGTGTGGCTCGTCTTGTTTGTATCCATCGGGTTCGGTTTGATTGGCTGGGTTGATGACTACCGCAAGGTCGTGTTGGCAAATTCGGTCGGTCTTACCGCCCGTGAGAAATTGATCTGGCAAACCTTGGTGGCCGGGATCGCGGTGGTGATCATGTACATAACGGCGAAAGACCCCGCAGAGGTCGAACTGATCGTGCCGTTTTTCAAGGATTTTGTGATCTATCTCGGCTGGGCAATCATACCGTTCGCGTTTCTCGTGATTGTCGGCAGCAGTAATGCTGTGAATCTCACTGATGGACTGGATGGGCTCGCTATTCTGCCCTCGGTCATGGTTGCCGCTGGCTTGGGTTTGATTGCTTATCTTGCGGGTCACGCGATCTTTGCCGGTTACCTGGGTATACCCAATATCAAGGGTGCTGGTGAACTGACTGTTTTTTGCAGTGCATTGGTTGGAGCGGGTTTGGGCTTTCTATGGTTCAACACTTATCCTGCACAAGTTTTCATGGGCGATGTGGGTGCCTTATCCATTGGCGCTTCACTCGGTATGGTTGCCATTCTTGTGCGACAGGAGCTGGTGCTGTTCATCATGGGCGGTATCTTCGTGCTTGAAGCGGTATCGGTGATCATGCAAGTTGCCTCTTTTCGCTTGACCGGTCGGCGCATTTTTCGTATGGCGCCAATACATCATCATTTTGAACTCAAGGGATGGCCGGAGCCGCGCATCATCGTGCGTTTCTGGATCATTACCGTCATTCTGGTCCTGGTCGGATTGTCGACCTTGAAGATACGCTGATGATCAGCGCTCTTGACAACAAACGTGTGTTGATCGTCGGTGCGGGCGTCACCGGTATGTCTGTCGCGCGCTTTCTTGATCGAAACGATATCTCGTTTGAGCTCGTAGACAGCGCGCTTGTCGATAGTATTGTCAGTGACGAAGATCAACGTCCTGAAGTTCTCAGAGGCAAAACCTTGTACCAATCGTTCAGTGATGCACTGTTTAACGATTTTGATGTCATTGTTTTGAGCCCAGGTGTGCCACGAAATCTAGCACCTGTGCAATCAGCGTTGGCACGCGGGGTTGATGTCATTGGCGATATTGAACTCTTCGCTGATGCTGCCAATGCTCCAGTGATTGCCGTGACCGGATCAAACGGCAAGAGCACGGTCGTCAGCTGGATTTCGGATGTGCTGAACGCGGTTGATGTGCGGGCAATTCTGTGCGGCAACATCGGTATGCCTGCACTTGATTCACTGAGTGATGATGCGGAGTGTTATGTGCTCGAGTTGTCGAGTTATCAGTTGGAATCAACTCGTTCTCTAAGGCCACTGGCTGCGACCGTTTTGAATGTCAGTGACGATCATCTTGATCGATATGACTCGATTGAGCACTATGCCGCGGTCAAAAGGTCGGTGTTGACCCATGCACAAAGCATAGTGATCAATGAAGATGATCCACGAACCTGGCCGGTTGCGCAAAACGATAATGCGCACGAGAACTTCGCCACTCAAAAAGGTGAGAACAACGACGCGCTGGAAACTCGAGCGCTTCGTTGTGTGTCAGCAATCAGTCTAGCCACCGACAAGTCAGCGAAATTATTTACGGATGCCGATCCCGACACACGTTGGCATCGGCGAATTCATGAGAACAGTATCTGGCTGTGTCGCAATGGCGAGCCATTGATTGATCAGGCATGCTTGTCAGTGCCAGGTGAGCATAATGTGCTGAATGCCTTGTCGGTACTTGCGCTCATTGAACCCTTGGGTGTCAGTATTGACTCTGTGCTTGAACGCCTGCCGAATTTTACCGGTCTTCCGCATCGTACAGAGTTATTGGGTGAGCGCGAGGGGGTTCGCTGGTACAACGATTCCAAAGGTACGAATATTGATGCTTGCATCAAGGCCATTGAGGCGATGCCAGGGCCGGTGATTCTGATCGCTGGTGGAATAGGCAAGGATGCGAACTTCGCCGAACTCGGACCCGCAGTACAGGCACATGTCAGCAAGGTTGTACTGATAGGTCGAGATGCCGATGCGATAGCCTCTGCATTGACACCATTCACCGCTTGCCTGCGAGCAGACTCGTTGGAAGCCGCCGTTGATCTGGCAGCGGAAGTTGCATCCGATGGCGATGTGGTTCTGTTGTCACCTGCGTGTTCAAGCTTTGACATGTTCAACAGTTATGAACATCGGGGTGAGCGATTCAAAACTCTGGTCAGAGAGGTGATAGCCGCATGAGTTCGCTGGTCTCTCGAATTGCGACCGGTCGCGTGTCAATCGACAAGCTGCCAGAGCTCGAATCCTCGGCCTCAACGTCTGAAGATTACTCGCTGCTGCTCGCTATCATTGGTCTCGGACTCTTTGGCGCTGTGATGATTGCATCGGCGTCGATGGCCTTTGCGACTGAAACCTATGGTTCTCCCTTCTATTTTGTCAGTCGCCAGCTGTTCTTTCTGGCCATAGGTGCTTTTGTCGGTGTCGCTGTTTTCCGCTTGCCGTTGTCTGTGTGGGAGAAGTACGGACCGCATTTGATTCTTCTGTCCTTGTTCTTTTTGTTGCTGGTCCTGGTTCCCGGTATCGGTAAAGAGGTCAATGGCAGTCGGCGTTGGATAGATCTGGGTGTCTTTACGGTGCAAGTGTCGGAGACGGTAAAGCTGTTCATCATCGTGTATCTGTCTGGCTACCTGGTGCGCCGTGGTTATTTGGTGCAAAACACCTTTGGTGGATTCTTGCGGCCACTGGTGCTGATGTGCATCGCCAGTGCCTTGTTGCTTCTGGAACCCGACTTCGGTGCAGCAGTCGTAGTCGTTTTGACGGCCATGATCATGTTGTTCGTTGCCGGTGTGCGTTTTACCCAATTTATGGCCTTGATGAGTTTTCTCGGTGTCATCGGCGCTTTACTGATCATGATGTCTCCTTATCGTATGCGTCGTTTCATTGGGTTTCTGGATCCGTTCTCTGACCCTTACGACACGGGTTTTCAGTTGACGCAATCGTTGATTGCGATTGGTAGTGGCGGCTTCACTGGCGTCGGTTTTGGCAGCAGTGTGCAAAAACTGTTCTATTTGCCGGAAGCGCATACCGATTTTCTGTTTGCCGTTCTGTGTGAGGAGCTTGGCTTGGTCGGCGCCATTGCGTTAATCGCCTTGTATGGGTTTATTGTCTGGCGTTGCTTTCGTTTGTCCCGTATTGCTGAAGAGCAAGGCAATCGTTTTGCCGGTTACATTGCCTTGGGTATTGGAGTCTGGATAGGTTTGCAATCATTTATCAATATGGGCGTGAACCTAGGCGTATTACCGACCAAAGGAATTACATTGCCATTGATGAGCTACGGCGGAAGTAGCGCCGTAGTCTTCGCGGTGACCTTTGCGTTGCTATTGCGTGTCGAGTGGGAACTGAAGCAAAACGCTGACCGACAGGTCAGGACGTCAAGCCGGGCCCTCAAGAGGAACAAGCTATGAGCGCCTGCGTCGTCATCGCCGCGGGTGGTACCGGCGGTCATGTGATACCGGCTTTGGCGGTATCCGATGTACTACGCTCACGCGATGTAAAGGTTGTGTGGCTGGGTACGCGATCAGGGCTTGAAGCGCGTCTGGTGCCAGCCGCCGGTGTTGATATTCGCTGGATTGATGTCGCGGGGCTGCGTGGAAAAGGCCTGGTCAGTACTCTTGTTGCTCCGCTGAAACTACTCGGCGCCTGTGTGCAATGTCTGTCACTTTTGACAAAACTCAAGCCGCGTGCCGTTCTCGGTATGGGAGGTTTTGTCTCAGGTCCTGCAGGTATTGCTGCATTGATTCTCCGGAAACCATTGGTGTTGCACGAACAGAATGCAATACCGGGAATGACCAACCGGCATCTGAGTCGTTTTGCCACACGTGTGTTTTCTGCATGGGCCAATGTATTTGGTAGCAATGTAGGTGCTGAAGTTGTTGGCAATCCCGTGCCGGCGTCCATTGCATCTTTGGCACGAGATCAAAGACTCGCTGAAGATGCGTTCGTCTCCGGACATGTCGATGACAAGCCTGTGCGCGCACTCAGGGTGCTGGTCGTTGGCGGTAGTCGAGGAGCATCGATCCTGAACACCTGCATACCCGAAGCATTGAAAGAAATTGATTTTCCAATCTCCGTACGTCATCAGTGTGGTGCGGGCAATCAGGCGAGTGTCAGTGATTCAGTAAAGGCGCTAAACCAGACTGATGGGTGTATCGATGTGTCGGTAGAAGCGTTCATCGACGATATGGCTAGCGCGTATCAGTGGGCAGATCTTGTCATTTGCCGTGCAGGTGCGATGACGGTGACTGAACTCAGCGCGTTAGCCAAGCCTAGTGTTCTCGTGCCATTTCCGCATGCTGTCGATGATCATCAGACGGCTAATGCAAGACGTTTGTCAGACAAGGGGGCCGCAATATTGTTGCCGCAAAATGAACTGACAGCTACCCGGCTCGTGGCCGAGCTCAAACGTTTTTCACGAGACAGGGACGTGCTTGTCACCATGAGCCTTAACGCTCGTCAACAATTTCTATCGGATGCCGCTGAGCGCGTCGCCGATGCACTTATCGAGGTATCTCAATAAATGGTTATCGATATCTCGCCAGTGGTAAAAAGCCAGATGCGTCGCGTTCGTTCGATGCACTTCATCGGTATCGGTGGGGTTGGCATGGGTGGTATTGCCGAGGTCATGCATCATCTTGGCTTCCGCGTTAGCGGATCGGATCTGGGCAGTAATGCGCTTACGGCGAGGCTGGCAACGATCGGTATCACGGTCAAGCGCGGGCATCTGTCGGAGTATGTCGAAGATGCCGATGTTGTCGTTATCTCGACTGCTGTACCGGAAGATAACCCTGAACTTGTGCGGGCGCGTGAACTGAGATTACCGATCGTACGTCGTGCCGAAATGCTTGCAGAGCTTATGCGTTTCCAACAAGGAATTGCTGTCGCGGGAACCCATGGCAAGACCACGACCACCAGCCTCGTTGCCAGTCTACTAACCGAAGGTGGCATGGACCCGACCTACGTTATCGGTGGCCGGCTGAACAGTTCTTCCGCTAATGCCTATCTCGGTCAGTCGGAATGGCTGGTTGCTGAAGCTGACGAGAGTGATGCCTCATTCCTGTACCTGCAACCGGTCATGGCGATTGTTACCAATATCGATGCCGATCATCTTGGTACTTACGGCGGTGACTTTGAAAAACTCAAGCAGACGTTTGTCGATTTCCTGATGCATTTGCCGTTTTATGGCCTTGCCATAGTCTGTATTGATGACGAACACATCCGTGATGTGTTGCCGCGAGTTGGTCGGCCGGTACGTACCTATGGCTTCAGCGAGGATGCTGATGTTCGAGCGCTTAACATCAGGCAGGAAGGTCTGCGCATGTACTTCGACGTGCGTATTGACGCCGGTGATGTCAGAAGCGAAATTCGTGATATCGCGTTGAACATGCCGGGTCGACATAATGTACTGAATGCACTGGCAGCGATAACCGTTGCGCTGGAATTGGGCGTTGAGGTGCGATCAAGCAAGCGTGCTTTGTCACTGTTCGCTGGCATTGGTCGACGCGCGCAATCTCATGGGGACTTGCACTTCAAAGGTGGCAAAGCTGAACTCCTTGATGACTACGGTCACCACCCGACAGAAGTCACAGCGACTCTCAAAGCGATACGCGGTGGTTGGCCGGATCGTCGACTGGTCGTTATATTCCAGCCGCATCGCTTCAGTCGCACACGGGATCTTTTTGATGACTTCGCTGAAAGTCTTTCGATCCCGGATGTCTTGTTGCTGACCGAGGTCTATGCCGCAGGAGAAGAGCGCATTACCGGTGCCGATGGGCGCGCACTGGCCAGAGCCATCAGGAATCGCGGATCGGTGGATCCGATCTTTGTCGAAGACATCAACGATGTACCATCAACACTTGTCAATGTGCTCCGTGATGGTGACATCGTACTGACCCTGGGTGCCGGGAGTGTCGGTGGTCTTGCAATGACGTTGCCTGAATTCTTCACGCCTGAAAGTGCTGCAAACCGGAACCGTCGAGCGGACGATAAAGCGCGATCGGAGACACCCAATGGCTAACGGTGTCAGTAATGTTTTGTCCAATGGCTACGCCATCAATCTGGCTCGTTTCGGCAAAGTTGCCGTCGTCATGGGTGGTTGGTCTGCCGAACGTGAAGTGTCACTGATGAGTGGCAGCCAGATCTTCGACTCCCTGTTGACTCTCGGCGTTGACGCACACGCCGTCGATGCTGGACGTGACATTGCTTCGGTACTGAGTGAAGGTAAGTTTGATCGTGCCTTCCTGATCCTGCACGGGCGTGGTGGTGAAGACGGTCATGTGCAAGGTGCCCTTGAGTTGGCCAGTATTCCTTACACCGGTTCTGGCGTTCTCGGATCTGCCTTGTGCATGGACAAGTGGCGATCAAAGCAATTGTGTTCTTTAAATGGAATTCCAACGCCTCCAGCGAAGTTGGTATCGACGCCCGATGCCACAATGGCTGCTGCGAGCGAGATCGGTCTGCCAGTTGTTATCAAACCGACGATGGAAGGTTCCAGTATCGGTGTAACCATGGTTAATAGTGACAATCAGTTAGTCACAGCCTTCCATGAAGCCAAGCGGTATGGGCCTGTATTGGTTGAGAAACGCATGACTGGTCGCGAGGTTACCGCAGCCATAATTGGCGGCAAGGCTTTGCCGCTTGTCAGCATGAAAGGGACGGGAGAGTTTTATGACTACGATGCCAAGTACGTCGCTGACGATACTGAGTATCAGTGCCCCGTTGATTTGCCAGCAGCACTGACGACACGTATTCAAACGTATGCTCTTGAAGTTTTTGCTGTACTGGGGTGTCGTGGCTGGGCACGGGTTGATTTCATGCTTGATGCGGACGGTGAGCCGCAATTTATTGAATGCAATACAGCACCGGGCATGACCAGTCACAGTCTCGTGCCAATCGCCGCGAAAGAAGCAGGGATGGATTTCGATGCCTTGTGTCTGACGATACTGTCCGACACGCTCGATGCCGAGGAGCTTGCAGCATGAGCTTGGCCAGTAACTCAGCAAACGGCTCGGCAATGCTGAACCGAAAGCCGATACTGCCGGTTGTCGAGCCGCGCTTTTCACCGATCACTCGCTTGCTGATCAGTGTCGGTGGCTTGATAGCGGTTATAGCACTTGCATTGCTTTTATCACGGCTTGCAAGTGATCCCATGCGATTTCCGGTCACCAATGTTGATGTGCTCGGGACGCTGGACTACACCGATCGCGAGAACCTGCAGTTGCGTATCGAACAACATACCAATGACGGGTTCTACGGCCTGGATATTGATCTGATTCGGCGTACCGTTGAGACGCTTCCCTGGGTTTCACAAGCACGCGTCAGTCGTATCTGGCCTGGTCGGGTGTCAGTTGAAGTTGAAGAGCATGAGCCCGCTGCGCGCTGGAATGATGACAGCCTTATCAGCAAACGCCTCGAGCTCTTTAAGCCACCGCAACTTGATCCTGACAATGTTCGCTATGCCGAGTGGCTTAATGTTTTCAGTGGATTGCCTCTTCTGCGTGGCGCCGATGGGCGTCATACCGCAGTCCTCGACAGTTATCGCGAATATCAGCGCGCCCTTGATGTTCATGGTGTGAGCATTGAAGTGCTAGCGGAAGATGAGCGTCATTCGCAAACCATGGAGTTGTCGAATCAGGTGCTGGTGCGTCTGGGTTATGAAGAGCATGACTTGCGACTTGCGCGATTTCTTGACGTGTACGAACGATTGGTTACACCACTCGACGGAAGAGGTGCGCGTTTTGACATGCGTTACAGCAATGGGTTTGCCTATTCAGGAGCGAGATCGTAATGGTGGGCGTAGCAGACAAGCAGATGGTTGTCGGCCTGGACATCGGAACTTCGAAGATCGTCGCGATAGTTGCCGAGATTGACGAGGATGGCAGTGTCGAATTGATCGCACTCGGTTCTCATCCTTCGCAAGGACTGAAAAAAGGGGTGGTTATCAATATTGACAGCACTGTCAACGCGATAACCAAAGCCGTACAGGAAGCGGAGCGCATGGCGGATGTGCAAATCAAATCGGTTTTCGCCGGTATCGCGGGTTCTCATATAAAAAGCATGAATTCTCACGGCATTGTCGCGATCAAAAACACCGAAGTCGAGGCTGACGATGTCGAACGTGTAGTTGATGCTGCAAAGGCTGTTGCGATACCAGCTGACCAGCGCATCCTGCATGTACTGCCACAGGAATTCATTATTGATAGCCAGGATGGTATTCATCAACCCATTGGCATGTCTGGTGTGCGCCTTGAAGCAAAAGTGCATCTGGTGACAGGTTCGATCAGCGCTGCACAGAATATTGCCAAGTGCATACGTCGCTGCAATCTCGAAGTTGAAGACGTCATCCTTGAACAACTGGCTTCATCGCATTCCGTGTTGACAGCTGATGAAAAGGATCTGGGTGTGCTGCTGGTTGATATGGGCGGCGGTACGACCGACATCGCGATCTTTACCGAGGGCGCGATTCGCCATACCGCGGTAATACCGATCGCAGGAGACCAGGTCACCAACGACATTGCCGTTGCCTTCAGAACGCCGACGCAATTCGCTGAAGAGATCAAAGTCAAATATGCCTGCGCGCTGACACAACTGGCAAGCCCTGACGACATGATCGAGGTGCCAGGTGTTGGTGACCGTAACGCCAGACGACTGGCAAGACAAACACTCGCGGAAGTTGTAGAGCCGCGATATGAAGAGCTGCTGGGTCTGGTTCAAGGTGAACTCAGACGCAGCGGATTTGAAGACGCCTGTGCGGCCGGAGTGGTGTTGACCGGTGGTACGTCAAAAATGGAAGGCGTCGTGGAACTGGCCGAGGAGATTTTTCACATGCCAGTAAGGTTAGGAGTTCCTCAACATGTAACCGGATTAGCAGCTGTAGCGCGAAATCCTATTCATGCGACTGGTGTCGGCTTGTTGCTCTATGGGCAGCAACGACGTCAGAACCCACGAAGCGAACCCGTTGATACGCATTCCGAGAAGGGATTGTTGAAGCGGATGACCGAGTGGTTTCAAAAGAATTTCTAGATGTAGAAACAGCTGTAAAAAAGGGGGCGATGGGGGCTTTGAGCCATACCAGCCGCATTGAGAACGTAGTAATCAATTTAAATGTTTGACAGGAGACGTAACAATGTTTGAACTTGTAGATTCAATAAACGACGCACCAGTGATTAAATTGGTGGGTGTTGGTGGCGGCGGTAGCAACGCTGTGCAACACATGGTGCAGTCCGGCATCGAAGGTGTGGATTTCATTTGTGCCAACACAGATGCTCAAGCACTCAAGGGCATGGCAGCACAGACTGTTTTGCACATTGGTCAAAGCATCACAAAAGGTCTTGGCGCTGGCGCTAATCCGGAGATCGGCCGACAGGCTGCGATGGAAGACCGTGAACGCATTCAGGACTTGATTGAAGGTACTGACATGCTGTTTATTACCGCTGGTATGGGTGGTGGTACTGGTACGGGTGCCATTCCAGTCGTTGCTCAGATCGCGCGTGAAATGGGTGTTCTGACAGTTGCGGTTGTCACCAAGCCTTTCCCGTTCGAAGGCAACAAGCGTATGCGTACGGCGGAGGCTGGTATTGAAGAGCTTCGTGGTCAGGTCGATTCACTCATTACCATTCCCAACGAGAAGTTATTGTCAGTGCTTGGCAAGAATATCAGCCTGCTGGATGCATTCCGTGCCGCCAATGATGTACTTCGTGGTGCGGTTCAGGGCATCGCTGAACTTATCACCAATCCTGGTCTTATCAACGTTGACTTTGCGGACGTGCGCACTGTCATGAGTGAAATGGGTCTGGCAATGATGGGTTCCGGTATTGGCCGCGGTGATGACCGTGCAACGGAAGCTGCCGAGATGGCTATTTCCAGCCCGCTTCTGGAAGATATTGATCTTGCCGGTGCGCGTGGCATTCTCGTCAACATCACAGCGGGTCTCGATATGGCTATCGGTGAATTCGAAGAAGTCGGTAATGTGGTTCGACAATTTGCTGCAGATGATGCGACAGTGGTTGTCGGCACGGCTATTGACGAGGGGCTTGAGGGCGAGCTGCGAGTGACCGTAGTGGCAACGGGTCTTGGTCAAGAACAGAAAGCGCAGCTGCGAACTGTTCAGCAAGCGGTGCAAAGCCGGGTTGCAGCGGCCGGTGGTGCTCAGTACGGTGGTGCACAGTACGGCGGCGGTTCTGCTGCGGGTGGTCCCGCTGGACAGACCGCGCCGTCTCCGTATGGCAACTATGAAAAACCGACGGTTATTCGCAAGACTGCGCGTGGAAATGCCCAGGGTGTCAGCCAGGGGTCAGGTCATGGCGGTCAGGGAAAAAGTGCTGGGAATAACAGTCACGATGTGGAATACCTCGATATTCCAGCATTTTTACGTCGACAAGCCGACTAAAAAGAGATTACACGTGTGGAAGCTTTGCGCAAGCCACGTGATAATCCAGTAGTATTTCGCGCTCCTGTCGGGACATCTTCTTGCTTTTGCTCGAAGGTGTCCCATTCAGGCGATTTTCCTATATTTGCTCAGCCTGAATCTGGTGTGGTCTCCGGACGATACAAATACAGTTATTGGCTGACCGGCGTTTTGTGCACGCCGAGGTCAGATGCACAGCGGCCACTGTAAATGTCGCTACCAGCTGCTATATAAAGGGGCCGGTTTCGAGATTTGCTGTAGGACAACAAGTTGATTCGACAAAGAACTCTAAAAAACACGATTCGCGCGACGGGAATCGGATTGCACACTGGCAAAAAGGTCTATCTGACTCTGAGCCCGGCCCCCATCGACTCTGGCGTTATATTTCGTCGGGTGGATAGCAATCCTCCGGTTGAAATTCCCGCCAAGGCGCTTAATGTGCACAACACCGAATTGGCGACATCGCTCGGCAAAGACGGTGTTCGAGTTTCGACGGTCGAACATTTGATGGCAGCACTTGCTGGCCTTGGAATTGACAATTGCTACGTGGACGTCAGTGCGGACGAAGTGCCGATCATGGACGGTAGTGCGGCGCCATTCGTCTTCCTGGTCCAGTCTGCTGGCATTCTCGAGCAGGGTGCGCCAAAACGCTTCACACTGATCCGCAAGGCAGTTGAAGTGCGTGATGGCGACAAATGGGCGCGCTTTGAGCCGTTCAATGGATTCAAGGTAAAGTTCACCATCGATTTCGATCATCCTGTTTTCCGCAGTGAAGATCAGTCAGTCGAAGTGGACTTTTCCACCACCTCTTTTGTCCGTGAAATCAGTCGCGCCCGAACCTTTGGTTTCATGCGTGATATCGAGGCACTGCGCAAGAAAGATCTCGCTTTGGGTGGCAGCCTTGAAAACGCCATTGTCGTTGATGACTATCGCGTGCTGAACGAAGACGGGCTGCGTTACCGGAACGAATTTGTTCGCCACAAGATACTCGACGCCATCGGTGACATGTACATGCTTGGCCACAGCCTGATTGGCTCGTTTACCGGCTACAAGTCTGGCCATGCCCTGAACAACAAGCTGTTGCGCGAGCTGCTGTCTCAGCAGTCTGCCTGGGAAGAAGTTGTTTTCGAAGATGTCGAAACAGCGCCAATATCCTACGTGCAGCCACAAGAAGCGACCGGCTAGCTTTCGCATTTCACAGGGTGTCGGCGATATCAATCAATCGCCGCTGCCCGTTGAGTCTGACATCAGCCGTGCCATTTTTTGCAGGGCTTTCTCCAAACGTTCGTCGCCGACGCCGTCGGCGGTTGCCTGCACCATGCTGGCCGCCTTCGATGAGGCGGGATTCGGTGTGCGACGGGTGGGTGTCGGCTCCTTCTCCTGCGGCATGACGTGACAGCTGACGCTGTCGACAGCGAGGCGTTCAGCGCGCAAAGTGTCAATTATTTGCCTTTCCATGAATCGTAGCCTTGGCAACCAGACAGCGTTGTCTACGGTAATTCTCAGCCGCTCGTCCTCCAGTCGACAGAACACAATGTGCACGGCGGTGCTGACTGGCACAATCCGTGAAATCAAGTCCCTGATCTGACGGTCCTTTTGGATCGCTCCACGAATAGACGCGCCGAGCTTGGGCTGAATGATTTTTTCCAAGGATTTCATAAGGACACATCCTAACGCGCTACCCGGTGTGATGCTGAGTCTTGTCGTTCTTGTCAGCATCGGTTTCGGGTTTTTGCTGGGAACGCTCAAGACGAGCACTGATCTCGACGCCCAAAGTCAGCTGATTGAGTTTCCGGCTAATTTTGTCCAGCACGGCTCGAGGGCAAACGAGGCATCGGCCGGCGGTGATGCCGTTGCCACCGACGCCGTCAGCGCGGAGGAAGTTGGTCGGCTGCAGGCGGAAATACTGCGTTTGCAAGTGTTGTTTCTGCGCCTTGCGGAAATTGCCGGACTCGATGATGGAGAATTCGATCTTGACTCTGAGCCATTGTCCAGCCAAGCGCCGGGTACGCCAGACACCCTGAAGCTTGTAAAACTGGATCTCGACCATATGTCGGATCAAGGATTACGCATGCAGCGAATTTTCAGGGAGCGCGTTGCGCGGTACGAAAACCGGATTTCAGGAACACCTGTCGCGAATCGAATGGTCAGCTCGCGATTCGGGTTTCGGGCTGACCCGAATACGGGTGAGAGCCGCTTGCACCGAGGGGTCGATTTTTCAGGTTTTGTCGGCGAGCCAATACTGGCAATTGCCAGGGGTGTCGTGACCTATGCCAGCGCAAACGGGGGATACGGCAATCTTGTGGAACTTGAGCATGCAAATGGGTACCGAACCCGCTATGCGCATAATGACAAAATTCTGGTGGCGCTCGGCGCGGTGGTCAGCAAAGGTCAGCAGATTGCCACATTGGGCTCTACAGGACGATCGACCGGTCCGCACCTGCACTTTGAGGTCCGCCAGCATGGCAAGGCGCTGGATCCACAGTACTTCATTCGCTAACGCATTCGCGTTGCTCGAATCATTTCAGCACAAGCGTGTTGGTGCACTTGCGGCAAAAGCTGCGCTAGTGAGCAATATGACGCGTTTATTCCGGCATCAGTGCCATAATAAGGGAAGTTTAAAAGGTCGGTATCCATGTTAGGAAATCTCGTCAAGAAGTTTGTCGGCAGTAGTAACGACCGAATGGTCAAGCGCCTTGGCAAGGAGGTTGAAAGGATCAATCAACCGGAAGAGGCTCTCGCTGCGCTTTCAGACGAAGAGCTGGCGGCCAAGACTCCTGAGTTCCGACAGCGCCTGGAGGAAGGAGCCAGTTTGTCAAGCCTGTTACCTGAAGCGTTTGCGGTAGCCCGTGAGGCTGGCAAACGTACGCTCGGCATGCGTCATTTCGATGTGCAGATGATTGGTGGGATGGTGCTCGATTCCGGCAAGATTGCCGAGATGCGTACCGGTGAGGGCAAGACGCTGGTGGCGACCACCGCGGTCTACCTGAACGCACTGTCCGGCAAAGGTGTGCATGTCGTGACAGTAAACGACTACCTTGCGCGTCGTGACGCCGAGTGGATGGCCAAACTCTATAACTTTCTCGGTCTCACCGTGGGTGTCATTGTCAATGGCCTTTCACACGAAGAGCGCCGGGCTGCCTATGCCAGTGATGTCACCTATGGCACCAACAATGAATTTGGTTTTGATTACTTGCGCGACAATATGGCGCACTTGCCCGAGCAGCGAGTTCAGCGGGGTCTCAATTTTGCGATCATTGATGAGGTCGATTCCATCTTGATCGATGAGGCTCGAACACCGCTGATTATTTCTGGCCCTGCCGATGGTGACAGCGAGCTCTATACAACACTCGACCAAGTCGTACCTAAGCTCGCACGTCAAGTCGAAGAAGACGGCGAAGGTGACTACTCTGTCGATGAAAAAGGCAAGCAGGTCCATTTGACAGAAGACGGAATGGAAACGGTCGAAAACGTGCTGATCGAGCACGGCATTCTGGGTGAAGGCGGTAGTCTTTATGATCCGTCCAACATCGCGGTACTGCATCACCTGAACGCAGCGTTGCGAGCACATGCCTTGTATCAGAAAGATATTGATTACATCGTCAGCGACGATCAAATCATTATCGTTGACGAATTTACCGGTCGTACCATGCCTGGTCGACGTTGGTCAGAAGGTTTGCATCAAGCGATTGAAGCCAAGGAAAAGGTCACGATTCAACGCGAAAACCAGACGCTTGCGTCAATCACGTTCCAGAACTACTTCCGCTTGTACGACAAGTTGGCAGGTATGACCGGAACGGCTGATACGGAAGCCTTCGAATTTCAGTCCATTTACAGTCTCGAAGTCGTTGTCATTCCGACACATCGTCCGATGGTTCGAGATGATCGTGCTGATCTCGTATTTTTGACGCAACGTGAAAAGTACGATGCCATTATTGAAGATATCGAAGAATGTGCGGCACGCAAGCAACCCGTGCTGGTTGGCACGACCTCTATCGAGACGTCAGAGTACCTTGCAGGATTGCTGCGACAAAAAAATATTGCGCATGAAGTGCTTAACGCCAAGCAGCACGAGCGCGAGGCGAGCATCATCGAAAACGCGGGCCGACCGGGGGCCGTTACCATCGCAACCAACATGGCCGGTCGTGGTACCGATATCGTCCTCGGCGGCAGTCTCGAGGCGGAGCTTGCGGCTCTGATGACAGCGGGAGAAATCTCACTCGATGACACGGCTGCGGTGCGAGCATTCGAGACTGAAAATGAAACGGCGTCAACGGCTCTCAAGAGTGATTGGCAAGAGCGCCATGCAGCAGTATTGAAAGCAGGTGGCTTGCATATCATTGGTACCGAGCGACATGAATCACGACGCATCGACAATCAGCTGCGTGGTCGTTCGGGACGCCAGGGCGATCCAGGTTCTACTCGCTTTTATTTGTCTCTTGAAGACAATCTGATGCGTATCTTTGCCAGCGAACGTGTCAGCGGTTTGATGCAGAAGCTCGGTATGGAGGAGGGCGAGGCGATCGAGCATCCGTGGGTGACCAAGGCCATTGAGAATGCCCAGCGAAAGGTTGAAGGTCATAACTTCGACATGCGCAAAAATCTCCTCGAATACGATGATGTCGCGAATGATCAGCGTACGGTTGTTTATGAACAACGCAATGAGCTGATGGAACTTGAAAGTGTGCGAGACACCGTTGATGATTTTCGTGAAGAAATCATCCCGTCAGTTGTCGCCCAATATATTGCGCCGGGTTCGTTGGAGGAGTCGTGGGATCTCGATGGTTTGCAGGTCGAATTGAAGCGACTGACCAATGAGGAGTTTGATGTTAAGGGCTGGCTTGAAGCAGAGCCAAATATTCCTGAAGAAGAATTTTCCAATCGCATCGTGTCGCAACTGGTCGAAAGCTATGCGCTCAAAGAAGAGGCAGCCGGTGAAGAGGGCTTGCGTAATTTCGAGAAGTACGTGATGCTGCAAGCGCTTGACGAGCACTGGAAAGAACACCTTGCCGGCATGGACTACCTGCGCCAGAGTGTTGGGCTTCGCGGTTATGCGCAAAAGAACCCAAAGCAGGAATACAAGAAAGAGGCATTTGCATTGTTCAATCGTACGCTTGACGAGTACAAGACGGATGTCGTGTCCGTACTCAGCAAAGTGCAGGTGAGAAGTCCGGAGCAGGTCGAGCAAGCGGAGCAGCAAGCGCGGGTGCAGGCGCAAGCGGCTCCGGCCGTAGACATCAGCTACGAACATAAAGATGCTGCCAGTGCCTTGTCTGGTGAATCTGCGGATGAACCAGGTGCGAGAGCTGATTCAGGATCTGCGGCAGTTGCCGCCGCTGCCGCCGCACGCGAGGCGGCGATCAATCGTCCACGGCAACAGGCTGAAGCGAACACACAGCCGGTTCGTCGCAGTGAACCCAAGATCGGACGTAATGAACCTTGTCATTGCGGTTCTGGCAAGAAATTCAAGAACTGCCACGGGAAGCTATCGTAAATGCCGGTCAATTTGGCCTTGGCAGCGGCATCCCCGGTGCCTGGTGTGGCTATGTCCACTGTGGCGGCGGGCATCAAGTCTGACGGCAGTAGCGATATGGTACTGATGCAGTTGCCGGCAGGTGCTGTGACCGCTGCAGTGTTTACCAAGAACGCCTTTTGCGCGGCGCCTGTTACGCTGTGCCGTGAGCACATGTCTGCGTCTCGAGGCGCTATTCGAGCATTGCTCATCAACTCCGGTAACGCGAACGCCGGTACGGGTGCGCCGGGCTACGACATGGCCGTTGACCATTGCGCGACGGTAGCCGACTCACTAGGCGTTGACCTTATCAGCGTGCTGCCATTTTCGACAGGCGTTATCGGTGAGCTATTGCCCGACGAAAAAATGAAGTCCGGAATTCGGGCGGCTGCTGCCGCATTGGATTCGAACGCATCGATAGAACACTGGGAAGCCGCTGCTCGCGGCATCATGACAACCGATACGGTGCCAAAGTTGACAACCCGTCAGTTTGACATCAATGGCCAGACCATCACGATTACCGGGATGGCCAAAGGCTCTGGCATGATCCAACCGAATATGGCGACGATGTTGTCCTATGTGTTTACTGATGCGCGTATCGGCGCCGACGATCTTGACACCGCATTGCGGCAAGCCGTGGCGATATCCTTCAATTCAATTACGGTCGATAGTGATACATCGACTAACGATGCGGTCGTGCTGAGTTCGACCGGTGCTTCAGACATCTCACTGACACCAGCTGATTCTTCTGCCTGGCAGGCTTTTATCAGTACATTGAGTGCGCTGTGTTTAGAACTTGCTCAAGCGATTGTGCGAGATGGTGAAGGTGCGACCAAGTTCATAACTGTTCGTGTTTCAGGTGGCAGAACTGTATCTGAATGCAGAGCTGTCGCTTATGCGGTTGCTAATTCACCCCTGGTCAAGACGGCGATGTTTGCCAGTGATGCAAACGTGGGCCGTTTGCTAATGGCCATTGGCAAGGCTGATATCGATTCTCTCGATTCCAGCAAAGTTCGGGTTTCACTCGGTGATACCACAGTTTTTGAAAATGGTGGCATTGCAGTTGGGTACACTGAAGAGCGCGGCGCCGAGGTACTGGCCAAAGACGAAATACTCGTCAATATAGATCTGGCGCGGGGTGAGTCGGTCGCTGAGATCTATACGAGCGATCTTTCGCATGAGTATGTAACCATCAACGCAGACTATCGCACTTGATCTACATTGATGTTGTTGCCGGAATCATTTTCGACGAGAATCGGCACTCTGTACTCCTGGCACGGCGAAAACCGAAACAACATCAGGGAGGGCTGTGGGAGTTCCCCGGTGGTAAGCAGGAGTCGGGTGAGTCGCAGAAGGAAGCGTTGCGGCGAGAGCTCTATGAAGAGATCGCGATCCGCCCAGACGCGATAAAATTCCGTCGTAGTATCGAGCACTGCTATAACGACAAGGCTGTGCGTTTGCATTTCTGGGATGTAAATTCATTTACCGGAGCGCCGAAGGGGTGTGAAGGGCAGGTGCTTCAGTGGGTGCTTACTGGTGAATTGGCGCAGTTCAGCTTTCCCGCTGCTAACCGTTCTATTGTTGAAGAGCTGTCTAGGTAGTTTATTAAGGCTACGCTTATCTATCAAGTGCGTATTTTTAGCTACACTTCTTTCGCCACCTAATACTGTAACGCCACTCGTTACTATGAAAAAAGTCAAGGATCTGCTGTACTCGCTACGGCACACACCGCTTCATCCACAATGGTTAATCTTTGGTTCTGAACGTGCCGTCGACGAGTGGATAAAAGCTGAAGCGAGCGGAGTTGTCGTGGATATTGGTTGTGCGGACCAATCGCTCAGGAATAAATTGCCTCTCGATTGCACGTACATTGGGCTCGACTATCCGGGGACTGTCGACACCATGTACAAAACGAAACCGACCGTTTTTGGGGATGCGCATCAACCGCCGTTTGCCAAAAATTCGATTGACACGGTTGCCATGTTGGAAGTACTCGAGCACGTAACCGGCCCCGAAGCGGCCTTGCGAGAGTGCTGTGAATTGATAAAGGTGAACGGCACTTTGCTACTATCGATGCCATTTCTCTATCCTGTTCACGATGCACCAGCTGACTATCAGCGATTTACCAGGTTCAAGCTTGAATTACTGCTTTCTGCGAATGGCATGGTTGTGGAAAAATCTGTCTCGATTGGTCAGCCTGCCGTAACTGCGGCTGCTATGGTCAATATTGCGCTTACTAAATCGGTGATAACCGCGTTAGGGAAAAAGCATTTTTTCTGTTTGTTTGCCGTGCTGCTACCTGTGGTAATACCCGTCGTTAATCTGTCAGGCTGGTTGCTAGGCAAGTTGAGTCCTTCTGATGATTTCATGCCTCATAATATATTTATCGTGGCCCAAAAACGGAGTTAGCGACATATTTGATAACCAGGCCCGGAAGGTATATGCCGTGGTCTTCCGATAATTGCATGCATTCATGCATTGATGGTGCATCAAACCGCGAAAGCGGAACTCTCCCTTAGTTTGGTTGATTGAATTGGCCTGATATCAGATTCCCTGACGGTTCGTAGTGGCTTCTCAGAGCGAGATATAGGCCAATTCTGATCATTTAGCTGGCACACACCTTGCTCATACGCCTTAGTAACTCCAGTGAGTAATTCAAAAAATGACTAGTGGGCGCATTGCACAATTGGTGTCTGGCACGGCTATTGGTTCCGCCCTTCTAGCAAATATATTCCTATTTTTGCCGCTCACTCTGTTCTTGGGTAATGAAAAAGAATTTTCCGTTTCATTCGGCTCAATATTGGTAACGTATGTTGCCCCTGCGATTACCTTGATCGCGATTGTAGCCATCGTCTCAATGCTACTCCCCAAAAAAGCATTTCGTACATTTGCGGTAATCCTAGGTGTTCTGAGTATTTTGATTTGGGTGCAAGGGAACCTTTTTGTTTGGAGTTACGGACTTCTCAATGGGGCGGCTATCGATTGGAATGAGAATCGACTGCTCGGTTGGGTAGAGTTGGCGATCTGGCTGTCTGCAATTTTCTTTGTGATATGGAAATCAGAGCAAGTAGGGGAATTTATTTTTGGCATAGCGATGACATTGATGTTGTTGCAATTCTCGCTCTTTGGCTTCAATGCATGGAATTCTAAAGAGCAGTTAGAAGCCACAATCGACATAGAAAGAGAAAATGTAGCTGCTGATAATATATTCAGATACTCCAATACAGAGAATATTATTCATATTGTCGCGGATGGGTTTCAGGCAGATGTTATGGATGAAATTCTCAACACTGGCGACTCGGGTAAGCAGCTGTCCGAAGCCCTTTCAGGATTTACTGTTTTTAGCAAGAATCTTGGCGCTTTTCCGTATACCCATATGTCCGTTCCGGCGTTTTTGTCGAGTAACGTATATCGCAATCAAATGCCGATTGACGAATATATGAAAAAATCATTTGGTGAGGATTCGATAATTAGCCTTGTCAGGAAAAACGGATATGAAGTTGATATAGCTGTTTCTCGTGGTGTGCTGATGGATGTCTACGACTACGCCAAACCGGACAATTTGTTTCCGGTTGATAATGGTGGGGTACTTGTTCATGACAACATTATTAGAAATGAGGCGGCGCGTCTGTTTGATTTATCATTATTTCGAGGTGTTCCTCATGATTTGAAGGCTCGCGTCTATAACGATCAGAAATGGATTTTTCAGTCCTTGAGCCAAGACACGATACCCGTCGCCTTGCAGAATTTTGCACATATGGCATTTCTCAGAAAATCGTCGAAGGAAATGACAGTAGATCGTAAAACTCCGGTTTACAAGTTGTTTCACTTGATGCTCAGCCATAACCCAATGGTGACAACGAATGACTGTCGACCGGCAAACAAAATTCTTCCTACTGCTCGGGAGAATGTCATAGTTCAAGCTCGGTGTGGACTTAATGAAATCGCATTATTTTTAGATAAGTTGAAGAGTTCAGGTGTGTATGAGTCGTCCACGATTGTTGTCATGGGAGATCACGGTGCCTGGGTGCAGCCTAAGAATCTGAAGGGCGTTCTGAACCCGGAGAAAGATTTCCATGAGGTGATTAACCCTGCTGTAGTCGCGCTTGCGACTCCATTTTTTGCTGTTAAACGTCCTGGTGATACAGGAGCTATCAAATACAGTGATGCGCCAAGCTCAATCACCGACTTTGCAAAAACAATAGCCAGTATCAAGAATTATGACAATGAGTTTAATGGTGAATCTGTATTTGATCTATCGTCTGATGTTGCACGTGAGAGGTTATTTGCGTTTTATCATTACAAAAAAAGTGAATGGGTAGACAACCATCTGGGCGTGATGGAAGAATTCCGTATTTTGGGAGATGCTGCGGATAGTGCCACATGGAGAAAGATAAATACTTATTCACCTGATGGTGTTAAGCAAGCGGCTGATAACGAGAGTTTTCTCTGGGTAGAGCTGTCAGATAATTAATTCACGATAAATTGGTGCCGATCCGATTGTTCGGTATAAAGCACGACTGAAAGAGATAGAGAGCAATGAAAATTACTAAATATCTACCGTTGTTATTAATAGCGTTACTTACACCATCGGTATCGCATGCCTATGTTGATCCTGGATCGGGAAGTGTGATTGTTACTGCAATATTAGGGTGTGCGGCAGCAATAAGCTACACGTGTCGCAAG
>CALDSR010000021.1 GCA_937924505.1 uncultured Granulosicoccus sp.
TCAAGAGACTTTGGCACGTTGGGGTCAGGTTGTGTGGCGGCACAGCTAGTCAATGAAAAAATCAGCATGCCTAAAAATATGATGACTTGGTTTGATTGGATTTTCATGGGTTTGTGCTCTGTTGCGGGCAATTTGCACTAACGAGATTATCAAGTGTATGAATTACGGCATCGATCGAATGGTTGATAACGAAAATAATACCTTGGACTGGTGTCGGCGCATTTGCATGTTGGTTGTTTACCCACGGAATGTCAGGGTTGGGTATTCGGGTATTGTTGCCATGCACGGATTGTATATCTGCATGGACAATCGTGTTTCCGTGCGCATCGCGGCTTGTTGGCGAGTAGTCCACATCATCAGCCAGGTTTTGTACGCGTGTCAGCGGATCTGATCGTGTATGTACATGATTGATATACGAGTCGGAATTTGCATATTCGAAGTCCAATCCGTAATTTGTTGCGGTTTGAGGTTGCACCGCAGCTGCATTGAATATGCTGGCTTGTCGTTGTGTTGCCAGAGCGGCGATTGTCGCTAACCCGCCACCGAGTGAATGTCCGGTAAACGTCAGATTTTGTACGTTCGCATTTCTCTCTAAATCTTGGGCGAGTTCTTGAGCAAGATCATACTGCCGAGCATACTGGCCTCTGGCCTGCGCGAAGTTTGTTGTCCAATCGTCACCTACACCATCAGTCCCGCGAAATGACAAAACGTGTCTTTGCCCCACCGGATCAAAATATAATTGAGCATCAAATCCATTGTCGCTGAATCTTGTTGGGCTTAGCCCAAGGGTTGCTGGGTCCACCAATTGAAATCGTGGTTCGCAACTATGTGTTCCGTAGGCGCAGCGAGATAGTTCCGCCATGCGGAGATCATCAACGAGCTCGTCACAGGTTTTACCTTGCGGCATTCTGCAGTAACGTAGCGTGCCGGCAAAAAATCGTCGTACCCCATCCCCGAAGCTACTGACTGAGCGTTGTTGTAGTTGGAGCGTGGATTCGCCGCCTTGTTGAATTTGTTCCAATTGATCGGCGAAGTCGAGTATCACTAATGGATCATCAGCGCATGGGTCCTGACCGCTACCTAGAGCATGGATCCGGCTTCGCGTGATCTCGTCAGCTGCGCCGGTCAACTCACCGGGCTTGCAAGGCTGTAGTTCGTTTGACAGTAGCTGACCTGCCATTTCACTCAGTGATGTCTTGCCAATTTTTAGATCTGATAGTTTGCCAAGTCGATCGGCTGTTACCCGTATGGCCGTTGACTTGGTCGCATCGATGAGCGCGCCTTCAAAACTATCCTGCCCGCTAAGCCGGTTGGTCGTTGCCGTGCGTTGCAGGGTAGTTGCTACGGAAAGTGCCGGGCTTTGATCAGTTGCGCTTGTTGGATCAGCTGTCGCATGATTCGCCACTGTTTCGGTCGGTATCTTGCGTGACGAGGTGCTTGTGTTCCTGTGGTAATCGGGGCAGTTTTGGCAGCTGATGTCTACATCCAGTTGATGGGTAGATTCGTCGAGCTTTCTCTCAATCCATTGATAGTTCTCGACACGCCCATCTGAATAGATAACTTGTGCGGCTTTGTCTTCGCCTGCCTCGTTGTTACTCCGATCAATGCGCAGGCCATTTCCGTTACTGTTGCCTTCATGATTATCAAACCACGAAACGGCATACCCGTTGTCATCGTAGGCCCACTCGCTGATTCGTTCTTCCAGGGAAGACTGCCGACCTGTCAAGTGGTTGAGCCAGCTTGAATCGTCGTAGTGATAGACAACACTGTCGCCATCAGGGTAATCAGCCAATACAAGGTTATTGTTACGCCCGTACTCATAGCGAATGGCATCCCCATTTGGCATGACAACCGATTCGATTGAACCGACGGGCTTTATTGCATCATCACTACCGAACCGGGGAAGGCTTGATTGTCTACTCGTGTAGACAAATTTCAATACGCCTCCGCGCGAGTCAGTGACTGTATCGACTCGTCTTTGTTGGTACTGCAAAGTCAAACTGCCACGATGATCACCGAAGTCGATTTCCGTCAGATATGAACCATTGAAAGTGAATGCTCTGCCGTCCTGTAGATGCCAAACGCTTTTTTCTGCGGTGACAAGAACTCCGTCTGAGCGGTTGTGTGGGATGTATACGTTTGGTTCTTGTGTTCCTGGAAGCTGAGTAAATTCAATCAACCGTCCGTCACTTTGCACAATATTAAGTTTGCCTGGCTCCGGTCGAGTCAAGAACACCTGATAGGTATGTCGCCAGCCCTGTCCGAAGCCGGTGTCATAGTCGCCCAGCGAGCTGTTGTAGTGACGTACCAGCGTTAGCCCGGAGTTGAACGCTTTATAGTCGATGTCTCGCTGGTACTTGTTACCGCTGACGACATCTATAGGGTTGCCAACGTGATAGGGAATATCAGGTGTAATGGCTGAGCTACCTGGATTCGACTCCGCCTCACACGAGGGAGCACCTGCGTGCGGGATCGCGCAGCTGGCAGAATGTGCTGATGTCTGGTTTGTCGGAAGGACAATTGATTGAGGTAGTGAGGTACTTGAAGGTACAGCGTCCGTATCGCCTGTGTCTGCCACAGTCTGATTCATGGCAGCGAGTGTGAATAACATCAGCCAGACTGCGTTTATAAATCTGTATCGCAGATGCTTGTGCTTTCGCCTGAGAGATTGATTGAATACAGCTATTGAAAAATCCATTTTCGTCCTTACATATGCTTGCTGCATGTGCAGAAATCCTGTCCTTGATTCCATTTGCGCATCCGAACCCTGGACGCGAATCGTTAATTAATACTAGCGCTCTGCGTGGTTCAAGACCGCCATAGCCGTCGCAAATCCACACTTTCGTGTAAAAAAATTAACGACACTTGAAAATTAATTGCAAGCCCTCAGTTTGTTAGTGCGCCGGCGTCTCCGAGAGAGTCGGACGCACATCACATATTGCTTCTACTGGAGAATATCAAAATGAAATTCGATTTATCACCGCTGTATGCAAACACTGTTGGCTTTGATCGTTTTGGATCATTGCTCGACTCAGCCATGAACGCCGAGCGTCAGTCTGCGGGGTATCCGCCGTATGACATCGAACTTGTAGGTGAGAACAAATACGCTATTACGCTTGCTGTTGCGGGTTTCGATGAGAGTGAAGTTGACGTGCAAATCGAGAAGGGCGTCTTGAGTGTGCGTGGCAAGAAAGAAGACGCGCAAAAGGATTCACGCTATCTGCACCGTGGTATCGCGACACGTTCATTCGAACGCAAGTTCAATCTCGCTGATCATGTCGAAGTCGTGAACGCGCAAATGGATAACGGCCTGTTAAAGATTGCACTGGTCAAGGAATTGCCTGAGGCCATGAAGCCTCGGAAGATTCCGGTCAGTTCTTATACACCGGCCATTGATAACGCAACTGTCGAAGCTTGATCGACTTGAAAGGCGAGGTGCATCGCGATCAACCAGGTCGAGCACAGGTGTCCATGGTTGATTTGTTAGTCTTCTTGGGCAGCCACCGCTGTGCCATAGACGCACCGACGTAGTGCCGAACGGGCCACATCATGTGGCCCGTTCTTGTTCAGCTCATCTAGTCAGGAGGTGTTGAACGGCAAAAACAATGCTACAGTAGAGTAACTGTAAATACAATCAGTGGTATCGGAGCCGTGTGTTCAGTCCCTGAACCTGCAATTTGATGAATGAAACCCAGCGTGCCTTCCTGGAGCAGCTTGCCTTGCGCATTCCCACTCTGTTCGAAGCCATCTCTCGCGGTAATGTCAAAAGTGAATATATCATTGGCGTGCGGCGACTTGGCAAACGTCAGGTCCGGCTGAAACTGGTTGCCGAGGTTGTGGAGCCGGGGCAACAGAGCCCATTGCACACCCATAGTATTCTGCGGTCAGTCGATGTTGTCGATCACGCTGGCTCGCATTCCCCAGCTGATTTGTCGAATCGTGAGGTGGACGTGACACATCGCAATCATCGCGGGCAAGCGGCATCGAAGCGAAGAAGCCCTCGCAAACGCTGATTTACGCAGTGAGATTGAACGACAACATCGAAAGGTGGGTTTGAGAGTGCGCCGTACCGAACATGGCCGCGTAATGCTACCGCTTAAAGCTACAAAGTCCGGCACAGCACACTCAACCGATATCTCTGGATGAGAATTCAGGAATTGCGTTCGTGCTCGATAAATTTGTCGGCCACTCGCATCGGGTCAATTTTGTAAGTCCCCTCCGCCAGTTCCGCTTTGATGCGCTCGACCTTTTCTCGGTCAAACCGTCGATTGCCATTTTTGGCTGGCTTGGCCGGCTCGGGATCGCCGCTGCGTTCAAACGCCAAATCTGAGCCGTCGGATAAAGACGTATCGCCGGGTGGAGCATTGGATTGACCCGATGCATCGGTCTGGGCTTGCCCGCGATTGCGGCGGGCTTCGGCAATATCGGTAACATTTCCGTTTGCCGAATCGCTCGTAGAGAGAGCCATGGTGTAAATCCTCTTTCGTAACCCTTTGGCGCCATCCTCAAGGATGATCACCGGATTATTCTCGTTTTTATAGTTTACCGTCTGAAAAACTGCTGAAAACGAGTATATCGACTGCCGATATACCCAGTGTCACGCAGCTTCTCGCCGGATACTGCTGGGATCGGCGCCAGGGGCCGGAAATGTAACGCAATGTGGCAGGACAGCCGCCTTTGTCACAATCCATCCTTTTTTGAGGGCTGTGAATGCCACTGGAGTCCCATACATTGAGTGTTGAATGTCTCAACGGCTAACCCGGAGCGAAAGATTGCAGATTAGACAGACTAGGGACATATTGGCGTTTTATTCGTCAAAACTTTGTCTTATTGAAAGCTTCTTCTATCCTCTAGTTACCATTTCAATTCGGACATTGGCCGCGGTGCGGAGAGCGTCACAATGAGTACCAAGAAAGAAGCCCAAAAAATTCTGATTGTCGACCAGGATGCAGACAGTGCAAAACGTCTGTCGCATCAGTTGCAATTCATTGACTACGAAGCAAAAGTCCTGAGTTCGCCAGAGCTTTTGGATAACTTGCCCGGAGTCTCAGGCTACCAGAGTATTCTGATAGCGAATTTTCATGGCATTGTCGATTGGGCCGAAGCGCTCAAGGCAAAACATGAGGATTGTCCACCGATGGTTCTGTTGCTGGGTGACCAGCCAGCAGACTTGTCGGCGCAGGAAATCGAGTCGACGTTCGTCGGTTGCCTGAAGGCTGATATCCGCTACAGCGCTTTGTCGGATCTACTACATAAGTCCGAGGTTCGTGGCACCGCCAATTCCGTCCCGTCGAAAGAGGGTACCCAGAATCCCGAACTGTTTCGCAGCCTGGTGGGTAACAGTCGATCCGTGCAGCGCGTGCGCAAGATGATTGATCAGGTGTCGCCAACCGAGGCGACGGTGCTGATACTCGGGGAATCCGGCACCGGTAAGGAAGTCGTTGCCCGTAACATTCATTACTACTCGAATCGTCGCAACAAGCCTTTCGTACCGATCAACTGCGGGGCGATTCCAGGCGAACTGCTTGAAAGCGAACTTTTCGGTCATGAGAAAGGTTCTTTCACGGGCGCTGTGGGTGCCCGTCAAGGTCGCTTCGAATTAGCCGAGGGTGGCACGATCTTCCTGGATGAAATTGGCGACATGCCGCTGACCATGCAGGTGAAACTGCTGCGGGTTATTCAAGAACGATCGTTCGAGCGAGTCGGCAGCAACAAGAGTATCAAGAGCGATGTACGTATCGTTGCAGCTACACACCGAAATCTTGAACACTTGATCGAGGACGGTGGTTTTCGTGAGGATCTCTATTATCGTCTTAATGTGTTCCCTATCGAGATGCCACCGCTGAGTAGCCGCGCCGAGGATCTGCCGCTGCTGGTCAATGAGCTGATCACGCGTCTTGAGCACGAAAAGAAGTCATCCGTACGTCTGACGCCAGCGGCGATGATGGCGCTGTGCAACTATGACTGGCCTGGAAATGTTCGTGAATTGGCCAATCTGATGGAAAGATTGACCATTCTGCATCCATACGGTGTTGTTGATGCGTCCGATTTACCACCGAAAATGGCGCCTCACGGTCGGGCCTTGAGCCAATCGAGTGGCAGTGAGAGCGAGAGCCCGTTGCCAATGGTGCAGGGCATGCCTCAGGTTGCCTTGAACAACAAGCCGCGGCTGCCACGTGATGGTGTCGATCTGAAACAGCATCTTACGGATATCGAAATCAGCCTGATCGAGCAGGCCTTGGATGAATGCTCTGGGGTCGTCGCGCATGCAGCGAACAAACTCAAGATCCGTCGCACGACTCTGGTTGAGAAGATGCGCAAGTATCAGATTCAGCGCCCCGAAGAAGTTTCATAGCGTCAAGTGCGTTAAGCGCCGCGTGTCATAAAGTGACATAAGTGCGGGCCAACTTTGAGTGTTGAGGGGCAGTAGCGACCTTCGTCACACTTAAATTGCGGCCCGCTTCCCAATTCTATCGATCAGCGGGAACCAAATGCCGGTGGCAGGTGTTTTGGTCCTGCCTGTGGTTCGATGCTTGCTCGCCTCCAGCTCCAGGAACGGCGCCCCTTCTCAGGTGTGATGCACCAAGGTGCGCCGACATGCTTTACTGGACGCGAATTTTGTTTTTATTGTCTTTCCAAGTTAGCGGTGTGATCAGGTGAATATGCCTGCAACAGCCCGTGCTGCGCGTATGGAATTTAGCCGCAACACTGGACCCGCTCCCATACAGACCATTTCCATTGCCGGAGGCAAGGGTGGTGTAGGCAAATCCAATGTAGCTGTCAATCTTGCCGCTGCAATGGGTGGCGAAGGCAAGTCCATCCTGTTGATGGATGGTGATTTCGAACTTGGCAACATCGACACGCTCCTGAACCTGAAACCTGCGCACAACCTGTCGCACGTGATTGGTGGTGAACGAAGCCTCGAAGACATTCTCATCAAGGGGCCTGCTGGAGTCGATGTTATTCCAAATGCAGCGGGCGTCATGGAAATGGCACGTCTGTCACAAATCCAGCACACTGATCTTATAAGGCTCTTTAGTGATCTCGGGTCTGATGCCGACACACTTCTTATAGATAACGCGACTGGGTTATCAGAGAGTGTGTTGAGCTTTTCACGAGCTGCGAGAGAAGTAATCGTGGTTATGACCGACGAACCTACATCGATCCAGGATGCGTTTGCAACGATTCGTATCCTGAACGAGAGCTGTCAGGTACGACGGTTTCGCATTGTGGCGAACAAGACGGAATCTTCTCGACACGGATTGGATCTGTATGCAACGTTAACGCGACATGCGGATCGACATTTGGATGTATTGCTCGACTTTTGCGGATCGATTCCGTTTGACCCGCTATTGAAACAAGCTGTTTGTCAGCAGCGCACAGTAGTTGAGGCTTTTCCGAGGTCGCCATCGGCAATGGCGTTTCGGAAATTGAGCTCGCGAATCTCTCGCTGGCCTCGACCTGATGCGCCGTGTGGACGAATCGAATTTTTTGTCGAGCGGCTGATACAAGCCGCCGCGAACACTGGGTGAGAACTGCAGCAACATGAATGCACATGCGATGTACAACGAGGTTGAGACGGTCGATCCGGATGGATTGGTTGCCGCGAATGCCAACCTGGTAAAGCGAATTGCCTTTCACCTGATGAATAGATTGCCGCCGAGTGTGCAGGCTGAAGATCTGATTCAAGCAGGCATGATAGGTCTGCTGGAGGCAGCACGGCACTATGATCCATCACAAGGTGCGAGCTTTGAAACCTATGCGGGCATCCGTGTTCGCGGTGCCATGCTGGATGAAATACGCCGTTCTGACTGGACGCCACGTTCGGTCCATCGAAAATCACGTGAAGCGGCTGAAGTGTTGCGCGATATCGAACAAACATCTGGTCGTGAAGCAAAACCACAGGACGTCGCTGATCGTCTTGGCATCGAGTTGTCCGCTTATCATTTGATATTGACCGAGAGTTCAGCGGCGCATGTGTTCAGTTTCGATCAACCGGATGAAAATACGGGTGAAACCATCGCACTGCCACAAAGTGATGAAGCGACACCGGGTGAGCAGGTTGAGTACCAGTCTTTTCGCAAGGCACTTGCTGAATCGATCAAGAATTTACCCGAACGTGAAAGCCTCGTGATGTCCTTGTACTACGACGAAGATCTGAATCTTCGCGAAATTGGCGACATTCTCGGTGTCAGTGAGTCGCGTGTCTGTCAGATACATGGACAGGCGCTAGTCAGGCTGAAGGCGCGTTTGAATGAGTGGACGCAACGCTAGGGGCATCGCTGATGGTGACCGACGAATCACAATGGTATGTGCAAAAGGGCTCGCGAGTGCAGGGGCCGTTTTCCGCCAATGAAGTTGGACGCTTTCTGCTTCTTGGTCGTGTTCGTAACACTGACAGGGTCAGTCGTGATGGCGAGTTATGGGAACCGGTGACCCAGGTACCGGAGCTGATCCCGGAAGAGTTGCTTGATCTGGATACCGATCAGGGATGGCAGCGATTTCTTCATGCGCGAACACGAACCGATGAACGAGAGATTGATGCGAACGTCATGGTTGAACGGCGCACCGTTCCGGATGAGACTGTCGAGCAATTACGTGACGACTGGCATGTCGAGCCTGCACCATCCCCGCCAAGCCTCCTGCCATGGTCGCTTCTGGGCATCACGCTCGCGGCACTGGGTGTTGTTCTGTATCTCAACACATCGGCTGGATTTACGCCTTAAGTGCGGTTGGTCGAGTAATTCGGAATCGACATTTTCGGAAAATTTGACGTCGAATAGTTGACGTCTCACCTGATCTTTGGCTATCAAGCCTTCGATTGGTCCGTGCCTTGCAACTTGAGCCTAACCGCTACCCGGGAGGCTGTCATGACCGCCACAAATATTGATCAATCTGTATTGACATCACAAGATGTCCTGCGCGAGCAACGGCTTGACGTGCAGTTGCGCCAACTCGAATTCAATGCCTTGTTGCATCGCAAGCTCGATCTGGATCTTTTGTTCGAATGCCTGTTGACCGAAGGGCAGACATTTGTGGCTTTTGATGGCTTGCAATACATTGCCGCGGATGCAGGACATGATCTGTTGCTGGGTGCCTCTCGGCAACATCGTCAGCGATTCGAGCTGAAGCTTGGAGATCGCAGTCTGGGTGAAGTCATACTCATGCGTGGCAAGAAGTTCAGCTCTCGCGAGGAGCGTGATGCCGAACGCCTTGTTGAAAGTCTCGTGTATCCCCTCGACAATGCGCTGCATCACTACAATGCGGTCCTTCGCGCAATGACTGATGGCGCGACCGGGCTGCGTAACCAGACGGCATTGGATAAACAGTTACCGCGCGAGATTCGTCTGGTTCGACGTATCGAAGAACCGCTCTCGCTGTTACTGGTGTCAGTGGATTATCTTGAGTCCATCAGTGAGCATCACGGTAGTGATGTGGGTGAACAAGCCTGGCAGTCAGTGTCTGAAGCTTTGACCATGCGCCTGCGCCAGACAGATTATATTTTTCGCACTGAAGATGATTGCTTCTGCATCGTTTTGACCCAGACCCCACTCGATGGAGCCGTGGCCCTGGCCGAGCGACTGCGACAGAAGGTCGATCGCTGTGTCAGTTACGACAATGTGCAATTTGTCTTGACAGCGAGTGCGGGAGTCACAGAATTAGGCACTTCGGATGATGCGGATACACTGGTGAACCGCGCGCGTGATGCGCTGAAAAGTGCCCGCACGGTCGGGCGCAATCAGGTGTGTTCAATGCCGGCGCCCGAAGCGAGCGGTGGTCCCACCGCTGCTTGATCGCGGTTCTGCTCATATAAAACAACGAATCCCCACACTCGGTTTTCGTTTCGGGTATACTTCGCGGCTCGAAGGCTTCAGGGCATCCCTGATGAATACCACGTCCCCTTCGTCTAGTGGCCTAGGACACCGCCCTTTCACGGCGGTAACAGGGGTTCGAGTCCCCTAGGGGACGCCACCTTTCCGATACATTCTCTTCTCTATTCTACCGTCCGTCTATCCCGCCTCGAAGCCGTGTCAAATGGTGGAGCTGGTTTGCCTCAAGCTACTTTGCGCCTGCTTGTGCTGCAACCGCCTGATGGTTCTGTAAGCAGTCACCTTCGCACCTAATACCAGCAGGCACGGGGTCAAGAAGAGTGTCAGCAATGTCGTGAATGCCAGCCCCCCGGCTATGGCACTGGCCAGCTGCGTCCACCATTGTGTCGACGGCGCGCCGAAAGACAGCTCGCGGTCAAGTAGATCGACATTCATGGCGAGTACCATAGGCATCAGACCGAGGATGGTTGTGATGGCGGTCAGAAAGACTGGCCGTGCTCGAACCGAACCGGTCAGAAGGGCGGCGTCGATCGCACTGGCACCGTCACCCCGATAACCGTTGTAGGTGTCAATCAGAACAATATTGTTGTTTACGACAATGCCAGCAAGCGCAATGATGCCAATACCGACCATGACGATGCCAAAGGTCTGGCCGGTGATCAGCAAGCCGATCAAGACCCCCGATGTCGAAAAGATTATGGCACTTAATATCAGGAATGCCTGATAGAGGCTGTTGAACTGCGTGACAAGTATCAAGGTCATCAGGAAGATCGCCGAGACAAATGCCGAAATCAGAAACGTCATGGTCTCTTGCTGTTCTTCGGCCTCACCCTTGAATGCCACATCGATGTCCTGAACGACCGGGCCAGTCGCCAATTTTTCTCGCAGTAACTTCAGTTGAGTATCGGGCAGGAAGCCTTCTTCCACATCGGCTTGTATGGTGATCACGCGCCTGGCACTGGCGCGATGAATAATGCCGGTCTTGGGAGCAGGGCTGATATCAATGAAGTTGGATACGGGCACCATGCCCTGGTTTGTCGCAACACGAATATTCGCGATCTGATCAAGGTTACGTTGCGCGATTGGATAACGCACGCGGATATCCAGTTCATCAGTCGCATCATCCGGTCTATAGCCAGCGACTCGAATGCCACTGGTGATTAGCTGAATTGCATTGCCGATCATGGCGATATCAGCGCCAAACCGTGCGGCTTCCTGGCGATCAACGAGCAAACGCCACTCTATGCCCGCCAGCGGTCGGTTGTCACTGATATCGCGGAAGCCGCCAACTTCACGCATCGCGTTCTGAATCGCGTCAACGCCGTTGTAGAGCTTGTCCTGGCTGCTTGCACTGACCTGAATGTTGATCGGTTTGCCGCCGCCGTCAGGGCCTCCCTCATTGGCCACGAATTCGAGTCGGACGCCGGCGATGTCGGCTGTCAATTCCCGCATTTCTGCCTGAATCTCTACAGCCTTGCGGCGTTGATCCCAATCGATAAACTCCATCTGGATCGTGCCAATCACGTCTTCATTGGACTGTGAGTCCGAGTCCTTGCCAGTGCGGGTATAAACCGACTCGACCTCAGTCATACCAATAAGGCGTTGTTCGATGCGACGCATGATGGCATCTTGCTCGTGGATCGACAATTCACCGCGGGCGCTGGCTTGCAAGGCGATTGATTGTGGTTCGACGTCCGGGAAAAACTCGACACCTTTGCCGAGTACGCCGTATACAACGTAACTGCCAACGGTGAACAGCAATACCGCACACAACACAGCAACCGGGTGAAGAAGGGATGTGTGTAGAAACTTCAGATACGTGGCCTTCGCGCCGCTTGCGTTTCGATGCAATTCGGCAGCGCTGAGTAATTCATTTTCATCCGCAGTGTTGAGAGCGCCAGGTTTGCGGCCAATGGTCTTGCCAATAACGGGAATGAATATTAATGCCATCGTCAGTGAGGCCAGTAGGCAACTGATGACCGTGATAGGCATATAGCGCATGAACTGACCAATCAAGCCTGGCCAAAAAAGCAGTGGGAAAAACACGGCCAGCGTCGTAAAGGTCGATGCGATGACTGGCCAGGCCATTCTTGTTGCGGCACTTTGATAAGCGAGCTCGGTGCTCATGCCCTTGTCAATGTTGCGGTCGGCCAGTTCAGAGATGATGATGGCGCCATCGACCAGCATACCAACCACCAGAATCAAGCTGAACAGCACAACGACATTCATGGTGTAGCCCAAGGTATAGATGACCAGAATGCCTGTCAGGAACGATCCGGGTATCGCAAAACCAACCAGCACAGAGGAGCGTATGCCGAGTGCTGCCATGATCACGATCATCACCAGTACAACACCGGAAATCACGTTGTTCTGCAAGTCCGTCAACATCACTTGCGTTTCTTCAGATTTGTCTTGATGGAAGCCGATCTCGAGTGATGGCGGCAATCTTTCGCGTTCATCATCGATGGCAGCTCGCACGTCTGCAATGGTTTCAATGATGTTGGCGCCAAGTCGTTTTGATATCTCGAGAACCAATGTTGGTTGACCATTGAGCCGAGCGAAGCCGGTTGGATCCTTGTAGGTGCGGCGAATGCTCGCCACATCGCCGAAGGTGACAACTGCCTCATCGGTCACTTTGACGGGTAGTTTCAGGATGTCCTCTATGTTTTCGATAACACCCGGTACCTTCAACACCATGCGACCGGCGCCGGTATCGATCGAGCCTGCTGCGACCAGCAGGTTGTTGTTGGCGATCAGACCGAATAGCGTGTTGAAGTCAACCTCGTAGGTGTCCATGACGATGGGGTCAATAACGACTTCGAGTACTTCTTCGCGTTCACCCGCAATATCCGCTTCCAGTACACCTGGAAGAGCCTCGAGTTTGTCCTTGAGTCCGCGGGCTATCCGGATCAGTGTGCGTTCAGGCAACTGACCTGACAAACTGATATTGAGCACGGGAAAGAGTGCGATATTGATTTCGTCGACGGTGGGTTCATCGGTTGATGCAGGGAGCTGCGACTTGGCTGCATCGACGCGTTCGCGTACGTCTGCAAGCGCGGTGTCGCCATCAAATCCGGCATCGAACTCCAACAGAACTGAGGCGAAGCCCTCTGTCGCGGTGCTGCTCATCTCCTTGATGCCGGTGATCCCTTGTAATTCCTTTTCCATCGGTCGAATCAACAAGCGCTCGGCATCGCCGGGTGAAATACCGTCGTGATTCATCGACACGTAGATGATCGGAATCGGCACATCGGGCTCTGACTCTTTCGGGATGCTGTTGTAGGCGACGATTCCGGCGCCGAGCAGAAAGATGAGAACCATCAATACAGCTCGGTTGCGATTGAACGCGGCCTTGATCAATGTTTCCATGATGACGCGGCTTCTCAGGTGCTCGAGTCGTCGGCGACTTGTGCTTCAACAACTTCCCCATTGCTGACAAATCCTTGTCCCAGCGTAATGACGCGGGTGCCCGCTGCAATACCAGTTACCCACGCCCCGTCAAGGGTGGTACTTTCCAGTGCGACAGGGAGGAAGTTGACTTGGTTGTTTTCGTTCACGATCTTGACGCCGAGCCTGCCGTTGTTATCAAGGACGAGTGCTGACGGGGTCAGGAAGGCAGCCTCGATGTTCGCTACCGGAACAATCACGGACGCGCTGACACCAGCGGCGATTGAACCACCTGGATTTCCGACCAGAGCCTCGACTTTGAAACTGCGGGAATCCGGATCTGCTACCGATGAGATAAACGTGAGCTTGCCGGGTAGTGTCGTGCCGGTAATCAGCTTCACCGTGACTTCCTGACCGACTTTCAAGGCCTCGACGGTTTGCTGTGCCGCCTGCGCGGTAACGTTGAAGGCACTGTCGTCGACCAGTTCGGCAACGACATCGCCATGGTCGGCAAGCGCACCTTTTGACAACGGCAGGTCGTTGACGATGCCACTGAACGGCGCGCGTATCTGTGTATGGGCGATGTCGAGTTCAACACTCGCGAGGACGGCGCGTGCTGCTTCGAGTTGGGCTTCGGACTGCTCCAGTTGCAGCTTTGACTGCAAGCCTTGGCTTTTCAGCGATGCGGCGGCTTTATAGGCGCTCTCCGCGCTCTTTACTGTGGCCTGGGCTTCTTTGAGTGAGTTTTCTCGTCCGCCGACGTCGAGCGTCACCAGCAAGGTGTCTGGGGCAACCCTGCTGCCTTTGGCTATCGCCAGACTTTTGATCGTGCCGCTGGTTTCAGCGCGGATGCGTAAATGTTGAATGGGCTCGAGCTGACCTTGCAGGACGATTTCGCGTGACATGTTGCTAAGCTCTATCACGCGCACCTCGACGCGCATGATGGAATTGCGACTATCTGAGGCGTCTTCTTGCGCTGCGTCCTCGGAGCGCAGCATGCCACTGGCCATCCATAGCGCAAGAACGATTACCACTGCGCCTGCTGCTAGCCACGACGTTTTCATATGCGCATGTTCTTTTAGCGAAGTCCTTTATTTCTGGTTAAGTATAGCTTGCTGAAAAAACCGAGCGTTGGGGCAGTCTGGGCGAGCGCGCCGAATAGGTTGTACTGAGGGTTGAGGTAGATCAGTATTCATGGTTTCGGTTGTATCGTGCATGCGCATGCTGGCGTGTAGTTGTCTGGGGAAATGATCCAGCATAATTAAGTTGACAATGCCTGCATCCGTCGTAAAAATATCTTTGCGCTCGATTTATGTATACAAAAATATTAATAATGGCGGATCAGGAAAATTCATGCCGGTTAGCGATATTCGTATCAAATTTGAATTTCCGGTATGAGTTTTTGTCGAACAGGATGAGTTCATTTGGTGTGTCACCCAGAGGAGAGTTTTGATCATGGCAACTTCTACCCCTGTGGGATCGTTGGACGCGGGTCCTGATTTGAATGATCCGATGTTTCAGCAGTTGGCCGAGATAATGGAAGCGTCAGGCTTGACCATTAACGGGGATGAGGAGTTTGATCCAAAAATCTATCATCCGGATCTGGCAAAACGGATATTTTCCGAAGGCATGATTGCGATGGGTGAATCGTACATGGATGGCTGGTGGGACTGTGACGCTATGGACGAAATGGTCACACGTGCGATGGTAGACAGAAACCATACACGGCTATGGAACAAGCGCAAAATGGTAATCCACATTCTGAAAGCCCGCTTATTCAACTTTCAGAAAAAATCGCGCGCTTTTGAAGTAGGGGAAAGGCACTACGATATAGGCAATGACCTGTTCGAAAAAATGCTGGACCCGACGATGTGTTACTCCTGCGGCTACTGGAAAGATGCCGCCACGCTGGAGGAATCTCAAATCGCGAAAATGGATCTGGTCTGTCGTAAGGCCAAACTTGAAAAAGGCATGAAGGTGCTTGATATCGGTTGTGGATGGGGTTCGCTCGCTCGTCACGCGGTTGAAAACTATCATGTGGAAGTCGTTGGTATAACTGTGTCAAAAGAACAAAAAAAGTTGGCGGAAGAGCGTTGCGCCGGTTTGCCGATAGAATTTGTATTGCAGGATTATCGTGACCTTGTCGGCCAATATGACCGCATCCTCTCGGTCGGGATGTTTGAGCATGTAGGTTTAAAAAATTATGTTGATTATTTTGACAAGTGTTACGAGCTTTTAAAGCCTGGGGGTTTTGTCGTTTTGCACACGATCGGCACGAACCGATCACATAAAATGTCTGACCCCTGGATCAAGAAATATATTTTTCCAGGTGGGAAGATACCGTCTCTTGCGCAAATATCGTCTTCTCTTGAAAAACACTTTGTGGTTGAAGATGTGCAGAATTTTGGTCCCGATTATGACCGGACACTAATGCATTGGAAGGCGAATTTCATTGCCAGTTACGATTCATTAAGTGATCGTTACGACGAACGCTTTTACCGAATGTGGATGTACTATCTGAACGTCACTGCTGCCTCCTTTCGAGCACGTTACAACCAATTGTTTCAACTGGTTCTCAGTAAGCCCTATGTGGCTGAGCGTTACGATAGTCCGCGTTAGCCTTTGATCAACAACTTTCCGGTCGTAAGAGGCCAGGCGTGGTTGTGGTACGGGCGCGGGCGATTCGGGTTCTTGGCGGATGCGGGTTGCGAGTAAATCGTCATCTTCAAGTCAATTTGAACGCTTTTTTACGCGAATAGCGGGATTCAAAGGTAAAGTATATTGCGCTGAATCAACCGTTCGTGGAAACTCGTGAGAGAACTGATTGAAAATCCGCTGGGCAGACCCCCTTGTCTGCTACACAAGCTCAAGCGGGCGGCATTGGCCCTGCTTTCAATAGCCGTGTTGCATGCCTGCGCTACTCCGGTGTCACAGTTACGAACCTTTGCTACAGACAACCGCTTTACTGAAATCGAGGTCAAGGCCGGTGGGTATTCCCTGGCGGTGTTTCAAAACGAGAAGGCCGATATTGATCAGTCGAAGGTATTGAATGTGTATCTGGAAGGCGATGGCTCACCCTGGATGTTCCGAACCATCGTCATGCGGGATCCAACCCCGCGACGTCCGCTGATGTTGGCTTTGATGAGTCTGGATACACAGCCGGCCATCTATGTGGGCCGTCCTTGTTACAACGGGCATCATGACGACGATGGCTGTGAAAGTAACCTTTGGACCTTTGGTCGATATTCGGTGACGGTCATTGACAGTATGGCATCAGCCATTCGAGCGCTTGCGAAACGACGAGGCGCAACGGATATTCGTTTGTATGGCCATAGTGGGGGTGGTGCTCTGGCAATGCTGCTGGCGGCAAGATTGCCGATGGTCAGCCGCGTTGTTACGCTTGCCGGAAACCTTGATACGGATGCGTGGACACGGCATCACCGATATACGCCATTGTTCAGTTCACTTAATCCGGCGCGTCAGCAGCCGTTGGCTGAATCCGTATCGCAGTGGCATTTCGTTGGAACCGCAGATGGCGTCATACCCCCCGAACTGGTGCGCGAATCCATCATGCGACAGCCACAGGCTGAAGGATTTGCCTTGACAGGATTTACTCACGGTTGTTGTTGGGCCGATATATGGCCAGATATTCTGGAAAAACTCGAGGGTGAAACGCCAGCGGCCATGCCCGGTGTTCAATTCAAATCGAAAACTCAGATAACAGACGCTTTGGGTAGTCAGTAAATATACCGTCGGCACCGAATTCAAACAGGGTCTTTGCCTTATCGATACTGTTGACGGTGTAACAGTACAAGCCGAGGTCTAGCGATTTTATGCGAGTGGCGGTTTCACGATCCAACCGTTTGCCGTCACAGTGTACGTTCTGGCAACGGTAGCGATCCACCAGTTCTTCAACGTTGGGTGGAATCTCCTCGACCAGCAAGCCTCTGGGAATTTCCGGGGCCATGTCTCGGGCACAAGCAAGAGACTGTTCACTAAAGCTCGAAAACACAAGTGGCAAGTGCTCAGGCCATTGGTCGAGCATGATCTCGGTAATGGCGTGGCAGGTGCGCTCTTCGAGGCCCTTTTGCGGCTTGATCTCAAGGTTCAACCCAAGGTCGTGTTTAACCAGCAGCTCGATCACGGCGCTGAGTCTTGGCAAGGGTTCGTTTTCGTAGCCAGCCATTCCTTTTCCGGCCGTCAGTAAGTCCAGATCGCTTGCATTTAACGCCGAGAGCAAGCCGCTGCCGGAGGTACATCGCTCAAGCGTATCGTCATGGTGGACGAAAGGAATATTGTCCGCGCTGATAGAGACATCGATCTCGACGCAGACGGCGCCGTGTTCAGCGGCCAGTGCCAGAGCGCCTAAGGTGTTTTCGGGGGCATCGCCAGAGGCGCCACGGTGGGCGATGATGTTGGCAAGTGTGGCGCTGCGAGAGGCGCCGGTACGGGAGTTTTGCGGACTACGTCCGATTTCGTGACCGACCGCTGTTTTGGCCTTGTCACCAGCCATGATCAGATCTGTTGCTGATCAGCAGTTTGCTGGTGATCGACTGGTGTGGTGCGCCAGACGTCGTTTTGCTGGTCCCTTAGATATTCCCGGCGCAAGCGTTCGTATTCGCTGAACTCCAATGCATAGGTGCGCTGGCAGAAATCCTCAAGGTTATTGATTCGGCAATCTTCCGCTCTAAGCGCCTGATAAGCCAAACGCTTGACATGGTATGAGCTGCAGGAGGTCAGACCCAAGGTGGCAACCATCATCAAAGGTATGTAGTAATGCGACTTTTCCATAATGCTCATTGAAAACGGTCAGTTGCTTAAAGGGCTAAGAGATATAGGTAGCCTGTAAGTTCAAATCAAGTACATTGTTGACCGTTGGCACGATGTTCTTGTCACACGCAATCTTATCACGCAATCATGCTATCAGCTAGTGGCACCAAGTGCGCATAAATACAATTTTGTGAGGTGAATTAATGTCAACTTACTGTCTCGGAATTTTGCCATCAAGGTCCGTTCAAGCCACATAGACCGTTAGACTATTCCCATGACACTACCAAGAAAGCCCGCCGTGCCGCTTGACGCAAATCACACTCAAGCCTTGCTATGCACAACCCACGCTGCGCTGGACGCTGCCAGAGCGGTGACACTGCGTTATTTTCGCCAACCAGTCGATGTTTCAAACAAGGCGGAGGGGAAGGCGTTCGATCCTGTCACGGTCGCGGACCGTGAAGCCGAGTTGGTCATTCGTGAAGTGCTTGCCAGGGATTTTCCAGAAATTGGTTTCTACGGTGAAGAACATGCACCTGAATTTGGTGACAGTGGCTTGCTTTGGGTGGTTGATCCGATCGACGGAACACGTGCGTTTGTCAGTGGCATGCCAATGTGGGGGACGCTCATCGGTTTATTTGATGGGCAAAAAGTGGTGATGGGATTCCTTGATCAGCCAGTCCTCGATGAACGGTATGTTGCGTACGAACAGCAGGCGACAATGGTGTCAGCTGGTTCGTCGCAAACGCTTCAGACGCGTCAGATCAAGCAATTGAAAGATGCGACCTTTTATTGCACCACCCCGGACATGTTTAGCGATGAATTATCGGCGTCGCGATTCAGGCGTCTGCGTGATAGCGTAAAACTTGCACGTTACGGCGGTGATTGTTACGCCTATGCCTTACTGGCGATGGGTTTTGTCGATGTTGTTCTCGACACCGACCTGAAACCTTTCGACATCGCTGCTTTGATACCGATTATCGAATCCGCCGGCGGTGTGGTAAGCGATTGGCAAGGTGGCGATGCCGTTGATGGTGGTCAAGTGGTTGCCAGTGGATCTCCAGGCTTGCATGCTGAAGTACTGGCCTTATTGCGTGGCGATTAGGTGTTCGGTAGTTGTCTGGCTCAATCGATCCGTAATCGAAATGTATCACTGACTTCACCGCCGCGGCCATCATTGGCCGTTACAGTAATTGTCCATCGACCCTCATTGTCATCGCTTGATTCCCCGAAAAAGGTTCCGTCGCCGGTAAGAAAGACGTCATCAGGTACGCCTGTGGCCTCGAAGACTAATACATCGCCATCTTCGTCGAAAAAGTATTCGCTGATGTCAAACTCGAAGTCGCCGGACACTCTTTGATTAGGAATATCTTCTGCTTGCGGGGCAGCGTTTTCTGGTTGCCCGGTTTGCACCCGGATAAGGAAGGTGTCATCGATTTGCGCCAGTCCGTCTGATGCAATCACGGTGACTTGCCAGGTTCCGGTCTCGTCTGTTGCGGGTGCAAGTTGCAGCGTGCCGTCGGCAAGCAAATTCATGTTACCCGACGACGGTAATGACATTGGTGCTGTTGAGAAAGTAAGTGCGTCGCCGTCAGGATCGACAAAAAAACTGGCGACATCGAAATCATCAAAAGGGGATTCGTCCAGTTTTAAGGTGATGTCAGGAATCTCGGCGATGCGTTGTGGCGCTGAATTGGCGACAACGACTCGGAGTTGTACGGTCGCCTGAGTTGATGCGTTGCCGTCGCTGATCGAGTACACAAAGGAATCATTGATGTAACCGTCATCGCTGAATGGGGCATCTTCACGTGGCAGGTAGAGAAAACTGCCGTCAGCGCCAAGCTCGAATTGCTCGGCGAATTGCGGTGCTTGCGCTGCCACCGGATCGACTTGCAGGGGCTGGTTACGGGCGTCGTTGTCGTCAAAGTCGTTTGCAATAATACTGTCTGCTGAATCCGCTGCGACGAATATTCCCTCGTCCAGCCGTAAAAGGTATTCATCATCCACAGCGACAGGTGGGTCATTGATCGCGATGCCGCACAGCGTCTGTCTTCGCAAAGTCTCCTGACCGTTGTCGTCTCTTGCAAGCAACAAGTATTGCGCAGCCATGGAGTAGCGCAAAGGCGGTAACCGCACCGTGAGCTCCGTAGCAGTGCCATTGAAAGACTCGTTAATCTCAAGCTGACACTGATTGGTGTCGGCGCAGGCTTCGAGTAGCGTCCGTTGGGCCGTGTCCACATCGAAACCGGGCTCGGCGGTACAGGCATCGAGATTACCGGCACCGTCCGCGCGCCACTCCCAGCCGCGCAGTTGTTGACCCGTGCCGATCAGCTGTGCCGTTGTCGGCAGCTCCTCGATTAACACCAGGGAGCCCCCATCATCGAGTGGATTGTTTGCGCTGCTGCGCTGCAGACCCGTGGAATCGACCCAGTTGCAGGCGCTGATCGAAACCATCAGAAGCGCTAGAGGTGGTAATTTTTGCAGGGAATTCAAGATTTAAAAGCCGCTTCGAAAGTGTGACCCGTGTAGCTTACGGGTTGGGCATGATTTTTCCGTGGAGCCTCTCGCAAAGCTGGCCGATGTAAATCACGGGACACCACACTTCCAGTGGTGAAATTCACGGTAATATGCTCAATCGCAGGTAATCACTGCCTGAGTAGCCTGGTGTCGCCGTGAGCGACACTCGATGGAGAATCCGTGGATCTGCAAGATCATCATCTGGTACTGGCCTTGATCGCGTTTGCGGCAGTCCTCGGGCTTGCCGTCGGCTATTGCATTGAAGTGCTGCGCTCGTCTTCACGAGAAGCGGATCTGGTTGCGGGCTGGGAGAAGGAGCGCGCGCAATTGAACGCTGCCGTCGAAAAACAGAGAACATTCACCCGGACGATCATGGAAGCAGAAAGAAAAAAATCTGCCCAAGCTCGGGGGGAGTGCGAACAGGCAGAGGCTCGTCGCGATTCCTTGCAAGCGCATGCTGATGTACAGGCGAAAAAGATTGCAAGCATTGAAGTAGCGCTTCGCGCTACTGAAGAGCAGAACCTGGCATTGCAAAGTGACTTGGTTCGCTACAAGGCCAATAAAAAACGTGAGATTGATGTACTCCGCAGCTCCCTTCATGGCAATGTCACGAGCACACCGGAACGTCCCGGTGCGCGTACGACCGGTACTGCGGGAGGGATTGCCGAGAGCGTGCCGGTGTTAAGCAAGCGTGTCGGAGCACGTAATGCTCAAATGGGCGCGGCCCCGATTGCTGAACGCCTGGCGAGCCGCTGGTCAGGCAGTGGTGACGGCCCACGCGTTTCCAGAGAGCCTGTCTCTGCAAGCACGGCTGGCTTTGCATCGGCGATATCAGACACAGAAATACCAAGGCTTGCAGAATCCGAGTTACCAGACACTGCCGATGATTCGGACATTATTGCCTTGCTCGATAGCGACGAAGAGGTTGTGTCGAGTGGGTAAGGCCCACGAGAAACCAATGTGGCACCAGCTTTTCAAGCTGGATTCCAACAGCGGTCAAAGTTTGCAGTCGCAGCTCAGACAAGTGTTGGTGAAGGCCATCCTTGATGGGCGCATTCCTGTTGATATCGCCTTGCCTTCTTCACGTGAATTGTCGAAGCAACTTGGCGTTGCGCGTAATACCGTCGTGCTCGCATATCAACATTTGATTGATGAGCGCTATTTGCTGTCGCATGAGCGGCGCGGTTATTTCATCAACCCGGAAATGCTCGATGGTCGCGTTGATTCAACGCCACCTGAAAAAACGGACACGTCAGCTGACACCACTGATACCAATGCCGGGCCAAGGCTTGAATTGGACCTTCTCGATCAGCGCAATATTGTCAGGCCCTACAACTGGCAGCAGTTTGAATTTCCGTTCATTTATGGACAAATCGATCCTGATCTGTTTCCCGTGAATGACTGGCGTGAAGCGTGCCGATTGTCTCTGCGTGTCGATGCGATCAGTCGTTGGGCGCAAGATCGTGTTGATCACGATGACGATCTTCTTGTCGAGCAGATACATACACGTGTATTGCCAAGGCGAGGGGTGTGGGCAGACAAAGAAGAAATTCTGATTACCACTGGTGCGCAGAATGCCTTGTTCCTGATTGCGCAGCTTTTGTTGAATCAGGAGTCAGTTGTCGGGCTTGAAGATCCGTGTTATGTCGATGCGCGCAATATCTTTTCCCTGTTTAGCAAGCGACGTGTCGCATTCCCTGTCGGTGATTCAGGCGTCATTACCGATGAACGGCTTCAGCAATGCAAGTTGATGTATGTCACCCCGAGTCATCAATGCCCGACAACCACGACCATGCCGATGGATGCCCGCATGGCCTTGTTGTCACAAGCATCGCAACACAATGTGACCATTGTCGAAGATGACTACGAAAGTGAACTTAATTTCGTTGGCAAACCCACGCCTGCCTTAAAGAGCCTTGATAACGAACACAGAGTGATATATGTCGGTAGCTTGTCAAAGACGCTGGCACCCGGATTGCGCGTCGGCTTTATGGTGGGGCCGCGTGATTTCATCAAGCAGGCAAGAGCCCTGCGCCGATTGATGTACAGGCACCCGCCAACCAACACGCAACGCACAGTGGGACATTTTCTGGCTCTGGGTCATCATGATTCAGCCTTGCTGCGTTTGACGCAGGCGTTCAAAACTCGATGGCAATTGATGGACGAGTCCCTTAAGCAACACCGGCCTCTTTCAGCGACGGCACCGACGTTTGGTGGTTCATCGTTCTGGGTGCGTCTGCCTGAAATGGTTTCAGCCCGTGAACTCGAGGTGCTGGCTGCAGAAAACGGCATCGTGATCAACGCGGGCGATAATTATTTTGCCAGTCGCGAAGGGCCCCGTAATTTTTGTCGGCTAGGCTTCTCATCCATCAGGAATGATCGAATTGCTCCCGGACTGGAACGTCTTGCGTCCCTGATTGCGCAATTGCAGTGAAGATGTGAAGTCCATACCGCTGGTACGGCGCCATTGCTGGTGTTGGTACTAGCCCGAATTCAGCTGTGTCACTACTGTGGCAGAGATAACTTAAAGAGGATTGTGTAATGGCACGAATGACGCCAAGTGAAGCCTTTGTAGAAACATTGGTCGCCAATGAAGTCACCGACATATTTGGCATTATGGGTTCCGCGTTCATGGACGCGATGGACATCTTTGCACCGGCAGGTATCCGTCTGGTTCCCGTTGTGCACGAACAAGGTGCAGCCCATATGGCTGATGGCTACTCACGCGCTAGTGGCCGCCATGGTGTGATCATCGGTCAGAATGGCCCGGGCATCAGTAACTGTGTGACGGCAATGGCGGCGGCTTATTGGGCGCATTCGCCGGTTGTTATCGTGACTCCAGAGACAGGCACGATGGGAATGGGGCTCGGTGGTTTTCAGGAAGCCAATCAGCTGCCCATGTTTCAGGAATTCACCAAATATCAGGCACATGTAAACAACCCGAATCGTATGGCTGAATTCACTGGCCGAGCGTTTGATCGTGCCATGTCGGAAATAGGCCCGACGCAGTTGAACATCCCTCGTGATTACTTCTATGGTGATATCGATGTAGAAATACCAGAGCCCATGCGTCTGGATCGGGGACCTGGCGGTGAGAAAGTGCTTGCCGAAGCGGTTGAGTTGCTGTCAACGGCAAAGTTTCCGGTGATTCTCTCTGGCGGTGGAGTCGTCATGGCTGAGGCTGTGCAGGATTGCATCGCGTTGGCCGAGCGTCTGGGCGCGCCTGTGGTTAACAGTTAACTGCACAACGATTCCTTCCCGGCGAGCCATGAGTTGTGGTGTGGGCCCTTGGGTTATCAGGGTTCCAAGGCCGCGATGAAACTTATTAGTCAGGCTGATGTTGTGTTGGCGTTGGGTTCACGTCTTGGACCTTTCGGTACCTTGCCACAGCATGGAATGGACTACTGGCCCAAAGACGCCAAGATCATTCAGGTCGATGCTGACCACACCATGCTGGGTTTGGTGAAGAAGATTTCTGTCGGTATCTGCGGCGACGCGGGTGCAGCCGCTCAGGCATTGGTAACTCGCATGCAAGGCCGTGATCTTGTCTGTGATGCGAACAAAGCTGAACGTGCCAAGACAGTGGCTGCCGAAAAAGCTGCCTGGGAGAAAGAGCTCGACGAGTGGAAACACGAGAAGGATGATTTCAGTCAGGACATGATTGCCGAAGCCGAGAAAGAGGCAGGCAACTGGCTGGCACCACGGCAGGTTTTGCGTGAACTCGAAAAGGCCATGCCCAAAGATCATATGGTTTCGACTGACATTGGCAATATCAATTCGGTTGCCAACAGCTATCTGCGTTTTGACCGACCAAGAAGTTTCTTTGCGCCAATGAGCTTTGGCAACTGTGGCTATGCACTGCCAACCATGATCGGTGCAAAGTGCGCTGCTCCTGAACGCCCTGCTATCGCTTACGCGGGAGACGGTGCCTGGGCGATGAGCATGACGGAAATCATGACGGCGGTTCGCCATGATATCCCCGTTACGGCGGTCGTCTTCCACAATCGCCAATGGGGTGCCGAGAAAAAGAATCAGGTGGATTTCTACGGGCGTCGCTTTGTTGCAGGCGAACTTGATTCACCGAGCTTTGCGGAAATTGGTCGTTCCATGGGCGCTGAAGGCATTCAGGTCGATGAGATGGGAGATGTTGGAGCGGCCTTGAAAAAGGCGATTGATATGCAGATGAATGATCGCAAGACCACTGTGGTTGAAATCATGTGCAACCGCGAATTGGGTGATCCCTTCCGCCGCGACGCGCTGTCCAAGCCTGTTCGTCATCTGGCCAAGTACAAGGACTACGTCTGATAGAGTGACTCGACAACAGTCAAGTTGGATTCTGAATTAGACGAAAAGGCGCCCGATGGGCGCCTTTTCCCGTTTTGTGTTGCTCGCTCTGGTGATAATATCGAGCTCCCGCTCTCTCGGACTTACCAATTACCATGTCAGTTGCATTCATTGGTCTCGGCGTCATGGGTTATCCCATGGCAGCCTATCTGGCAAAGAACGGCCTCGACGTGCGTGTCTACAATCGTACGGCTGCCAAAGCGGCGAGCTGGGTCAAGGAGAATGGCGGAACCGCTTGCGCTACTCCCAAAGAAGCAGCCGACGGCGCTGATGCGGTGTTTGCCTGTGTCGGCAATGATGATGACCTTCGTTCCGTCGTACTCGGTGACGACGGAGCCTTCGCTGGGATGAAGTCGGGCACATTGTTTGTCGATCATACGACGGCATCCGCGGCTGTTGCTCGGGAGCTTTATGCTGAGGGCGGCAAGCTTGGTATCGAGTTTCTCGACGCGCCAGTATCGGGTGGTCAGGCCGGCGCGGAGAATGGTCAGCTTACCGTCATGGTCGGTGGTGATCAGGCAGCCTTTGACAAGGCAGAGCCATTGATTCAGCACTTTGCAAAATCAGTACGTCTGCTTGGGCCAAGCGGTGCAGGACAACTGACCAAGATGGTCAACCAGATTTGTATAGCTGGCCTGGTACAGGGTTTGTCTGAGGCCTTGCACTTTGCTGAATGTGCGGGTCTTGATGGCCGTGCAGTTGTGGACGTTATTTCCAAAGGTGCCGCCCAATCGTGGCAAATGGAAAATCGCTACGAAACAATGCTTGATCGGAAATTCGACTACGGATTCGCGGTTGACTGGATGCGCAAGGATCTGGGCATTGTGCTTGATGAGGCGAAACGTAATCGGGCGAGCCTGCCTGTCACCGCGTTGGTCGATCAGTTCTACGCGGATGTGCAGGACATGGGTGGAAATCGTTGGGACACCAGTTCGTTGCTGGCGCGGTTACCTAAGCCAAAAACCTGAACTAGTTCTCGTTTTTTGAGTGGACGTGGCTGCGGTTTGACAGATTGCGCGTTCAGCTGACAGAGGTATATTCCGATAGTAGGGGGTGTTTTCCAAACTCGCTCCTATCATGCAATTGCCCAAATGGATGCTCGCCGCTACGGTCGCCGTCTCGACAGCGGTGCTCGCCGCGCCTGATGCCGCAGAAGCCTGGCGACAACTGACGACCTCTGACGCCAGCACCGTAACACCTCGTCATGAAGCTGCTTCGGTTGTGGTCGATGGTCGCATGTATCTGTTGGGTGGTCGCGGTGATCGCCCTGTCGAAGTCTATGACCCGACAACCCGAACCTGGCGGGACATTGGTCCTGCTCCGCTGGAGATCAATCATTTCCAGCCAGTCGTCCTGGGCACCGAGATCTACCTTGTCGCCGCTTTCACCGGGGGTTACCCCAACGAGACCAATGTACCGGATGTGCATGTATTCGATACAGCGACGGAAACCTGGTCTACCGACGGCGTGATACCGGTCAGTCGACGAAGGGGTGGGGCAGCGGCAGTTTATTACGGTGGAAAAATTTATATTGTTGGCGGTAACACTAATGGCCATAACGGCGGTGCAGTCAGCTGGTTTGATCGATTCGATCCTGCCACCGGCATTTGGGAAGAATTACCTGATGCACCGCATGCACGTGATCACATGCAGGCGGCTCTGGTGGGAGACAAGCTCGTTGTGGTCGGTGGTCGACAGTCGACGCAGCCTAACCCCTTCATAAACACCGTATCCGCAACGGACATTTATGACTTCACAACCGGCACGTGGTCAAGCGGCGCAGATATGCCTACTGATCGCGCTGGCGCGATGACCGTGGCTGTGGGAGGTGAAGTTATTGTCGCTGGTGGTGAGGTCGATCAAGTTGCACAGGCCTTGAAAACGGTTGAGGCATACCATGTGCCCACCAATAACTGGCGAACGTTGCAAGACCTGAACGTTGGTCGTCACTCCGGTGGCGGATCTGTTCTCGGCGATGAATTTCATATCGTATCGGGTAGCCCTAATCGTGGTGGCGGACAGACCGACTCTCACGAAACCCTCCAACTTGATATCAATAATCGTCTTGATTCCGATAACGATGGTTTGGATGATGAAGATGAGATCGATGTCCACGGCACGGACGTAAACAATCCTGACAGCGATGGTGATGGTCTCGACGATGGCGATGAGGTTGATCGCGGAACCTTGCCGAACGTCATTGATACTGACGAGGACAGGTTAAACGATGGGGAGGAAGTGAATATCCATGGTACCGACCCGCTAAGTGCTGATACCGATGCGGATGGTGTAAATGACTACGCTGAATTGATGGTGCACAGTACAGACCCTCTGGACGCCGATTCAGACGACGACGGTTTAATCGATGGTGTAGAACTTGACACCCACAACACTAGCCCGAGTAATCCTGATAGTGATGGTGACAGCCTCGGAGACAAGGATGAGGTTGATCGTGGCACCTTGCCAAACGTCTTTGACACGGACGAGGACGGACTCTCCGATGCGGCTGAAGTGAACGAGCATGGTACGAATCCATTGGAAAATGACAGTGACCAGGATGGGTTGCTGGATGGTGTGGAACTTGAGATAGGCACGGATCCCTTAAATGACGATTCCGATAGTGATGGCATCATTGATGGGGAGGACGAGTCTCCGCTGCAAGCCTTGAGTGGCGGTGGTGGAATCTCCTTTGCCTTGTTGTTCATGATGATTCTGCTGACATTTCGTCAAAGAACCGTCAAGCAATGCATCTTTAATGTGTCGTTGAGGTAAAACTTGTCGGTAACGACCGTTGTAATCTCCCGCGTACAGTTAGACAATAGCGAATCTAAAATGGCTTTCTGCCACCATAAGATTCCGGAGTGTTACTGTGCCTCTACCGATTCGTATGCTTGCCTGTTTTCTGGCTGGTAGTTCATTAACCCTTTCGCTGTCTGCTATCGCCCAACAGGTCGACAACACCGGTGCCTTGCCGGATGCCAAGCCAGGCGAATGTTATGCAAAGGTAGTTATTCCGGCCGAGTTTTCAACAACAACCGAAGAGATCATTGTTCAGGCTGCCTCGGAGCGCATCGAGACCATCGCTGCGGAGTTCGAAACTGTCGAGCAAACAATCGTCGTCAAGGAAAGCAGTCAGACGCTCAGTGTGACACCGACGAAATTCGAAGCGGCGGTTGAAAAGGTTGAGGTGAGTCCCGCTGAACTCGTTTGGACGCGTAAACTTTCCAGGCAACTTATTCCAGCAAGTCCGGGTGCCTTGGAAGGTATTGCCGCCTCAGGAGTGAACCTCGATGCAGTGGAGGCGGGAAGTTGTTTCCGCGAATACTTTACCGAGGCGCAATATGAAACGGAAATTCAACAAGTCGTAACTCGACCGGCATCGCAAAAAATTACCATTAATCCGGCCGAATACGAAACGGTTGAGCAACGCGTAATGGTCAAGGAGGCCTCTACTCAAGTTGTCGATTTGCCGGCTGTCTTTCGCAGTGAAACGGAATCAGTGCTGGTCGAACCAGCACGCGGTGTCTGGAAAAGTGAAGGCTGTGGTCCTATACAAAAAATTGATAATGCAACAGGAGAAGTCCTGTGTTTTGTTGAAGTGCCTGCGCGTTATGAAACTGTCACCAAGACGGTTCTTGAGACCCCGGCGACCACTCGAACCATAGATATTCCTGCAATTTTTAAAACGGTCAAAGTACAAAGGCTGGTACGCCCTGCATCTGAACAACGGACAGATGTTCCTGCGGAATACACAAATGTCGAAACTCGAGTGAAGGTGTCCGATGCGAAATTTTTCTGGGTGGCGAAAGGTGTACCGGTAGACGACAACGCCAAATATACGGGTCGGGAAATCTGCCTTACTGAACGCCCGGCGGAGCACACTTCCGTAAATGTATCTGTTGTCGCAGCGCCGGCATCAGTTGCGAGTACCGAGGTCCCTGCGCAGTATCAAACCATCGAAGTACAGAAACTGGTATCCCCAGCGTCTGAGAAACGCACGTTGATCCCGGCGAAGACGAAGACGGTGAGTGCAAAGGTGCAGAGTTCACCTGAACGACTTGAATGGCGTCGGGTTCTGTGTGATATCAACATGACGCCTCGGGTCATTTCATCGTTGCAACGCGCCTTGGTGCGCGAGGGATACGACCCTGGTCCAATCGATGGGGTTGTCGGGCGCGGAACACTGGTGGCGATAAAACAGTATCAAGAGGATAATGGTCTGGACCAAGGTGGGCTTACCCACGAGACTTTGAAAAGCCTGAAGGTCAGTCACTGATCAATGTGGCCAGGCATCAGGAAGATGCCTAGTTTGTAAAAGCAAACCAATGTTTGGGCAGCAGTGCTGCCCGCCAGTTTCCTTCAAGTGCCGCCAATCGAGATTCCCAGTCCTGCCAGGCCTCATCGATAGGAGCGCTGAAAATCCATATGAACATCAGCATGCACAACAAAGCCAGGCTCAACAGATATTGACCTCTATCAAATATCTTTAATGCGCTGCCGAAGGATCGTTTTATCCGTACACCCATAAAATCGACGCTATAGAGTTCGTCGAGAATGAGATGCAGCAGATAACCGACTGTCATGAAGATGCCCAGCAGCCAGCTTTGCAGCGGCAGTGTGTCCAGCCACTGCCATGCGGTTGCACACATCATGATACCGGCGAGCAGCGCTGCTGTTATTGAATGCATGAGCCCGCGGTGTTTGGCGATGACATGGAAAGACCACCAGAGTGGGTAGCGGACCAAACTGAATACGGCAATGGCCATCAGCCAGAGTTCAAGCGCGGTATAGGCGTCGATATGTGAGAACAACCATGCCAGCGCTGCGATGACGCCGAGTCCGGTAAAGAGCGCACGCGATGGTTGCGAATACTTCAAGTCGATATCGGGGAGTATGCCGCCGACAATGCCGGACACGGTCAGCATCAGGCCATCTGCAATACCCAGATCAAGCAGTTTGGTGCAGGCTGTCGCAGACAGGCTGGCCAGCGCTGCGGCACTGAAAATGTGTGTGTTAAAGTCAGCCATTGGCGAAGTTATAGAACGGTTTGCAGACTTTGCGGTAGCAATAAATTTGCAGCAAGCCCGTGCGATCCGAATAACTTGCCTGAAGCCAAAGCTTAGTCCAATGTGGAGATAACCGTGCTGGTAACGTTCAAGACAAGTGCCTGGTCTGACATCACTATGTTCGGATCTGCGGCCACTGCCATTCTCAAGATGATGGGGCAAAGTGGCAATGTACCTGGCGCCCTGCTGGCTGCAGATATACCCAACGCTCTTGAACGGCTGAAGCAGCAGCTTGAACAAGAGGCGAAAGAAGAGACGGGTGCCGACGGCATTGATGACGACGAGGATCGTCCTGTGTCATTGCACACGCGAGCATCGCCCTTGATAGAGTTGTTTGAAGCAGCGGCATCGCACAATGAAAACGTCCTGTGGGAAGAAGGTTGACACCGTTTGCCCCACACGTCCCCAACCGTTTTGACCAATCCCGATGAATGGCGAGCTTTCACGCGTCTGAACCTTGTCGCCAGAGGAAATTTGCAATAGTCTTAAGAGAAAAACCGAGGAACAATTATGAAGAATATCAAAGGTCCGGCTCTTTTTCTGGCGCAGTTCGCCGGGGATGATGCACCGTTTAATTCATGGGATGCCATTACAAAATGGGCAGCGGATTGTGGCTACAAAGGTGTTCAGATTCCGAGTTGGGATGCTCGTTTGTTTGATTTGGACAAGGCGGCAAGCTCCAAGGATTACTGCGATGAGATCAAGGGAACGGCCGCCGCCAATGGTGTAGAAGTTACCGAGTTGTCGACCCATCTGCAAGGTCAACTGGTCGCGGTGCACCCTGCTTATGATGAAGCGTTTGATGGCTTCGCCGCACCTGAAGTTCGTGGCAATCCGAAAGCGCGTCAGGCCTGGGCTGTTGATCAGGTGATGAAGGCTTTACAAGCCTCACAACATCTTGGCATAGGCGCACTTGCAAGCTTCTCAGGTGCTCTTGCGTGGCCTTATGTTTATCCATGGCCGCAACGCCCGGCGGGCCTTGTTGAAACCGCGTTTGATGAACTGGCAAAGCGTTGGAAACCGATTCTTGACAAGGCCGATGAGTGCGGTGTTGACGTTTGCTATGAAATCCATCCGGGTGAAGACTTGCACGATGGTGTGACTTTCGAAATGTTTCTTGAGCGCGTGGGTAATCATGCACGCTGCAACATGTTGTATGACCCCTCTCATTACGTTTTGCAGCATCTTGATTATCTGGACAACATCGATATTTATCATGAGCGTATCCGTATGTTTCATGTCAAGGATGCGGAGCTCAATCCAACTGGTCGACAAGGCGTGTACTCGGGCTACCAGTCATGGGTGGATAGAGCAGGGCGTTTTCGTAGCCTTGGTGATGGGCAGGTTGACTTCAAAAGTATTTTTTCGAAGCTTGCCGCCTATGACTTTGATGGTTGGGCAGTTGTCGAGTGGGAATGTTGCCTGAAACACCCCGAGGATGGCGCCCGTGAAGGAGCGCAATTCGTCAGCGACCATATCATTCGTGTGACTGAAAGAGCCTTTGATGATTTTGCTGACGGCGGTACGGACGATGCAGCCAATCGTCGTATGCTGGGTATCGAGGGGTAAGGCATGGCTACTGATAACAATAAACCACCGCGCATACGACTTGGCATGGTCGGTGGCGGTCGCGATGCCTTTATCGGTGGTGTTCATCGAATGGCCGCTCGACTTGACGATCACTATGAGCTAATCGCTGGCGCCTTCTCGTCAACTGAAGAGAAAAGCAAGGCGTCAGCTGCAGAGCTCGGTGTGGACGATTCACGGGCCTACGCGACATACAAAGATATGGCGATGCGAGAAGCGCGTTTAAAGAATGGTATCGAGGCGGTCAGTATCGTGACACCAAATCATTTGCATTTTGCGGTTGCACGGGAGTTCCTCAAGCGCGGTATACACGTCATCTGTGACAAGCCACTGACCTCGACGCTGGCGGATGCGAAAAAGTTGGTGAAAGCGGCGGAAGATTCGGGCGCTTTGTTTGTATTGACGCATAACTACACCGCTTATCCAATGATCAGGCAGGCCCGTGCAATGATTGAAGCGGGAGATCTTGGCGATATCCGGGTGATTCAGGCCGAGTACCCGCAGGATTGGTTGTCCACCAAACTCGAGGACAGTGGTCAGAAACAGGCGGGTTGGCGGACTGACCCGGAACGCTCGGGAGCCGGCGGCTGTATCGGTGATATCGGTACGCATGCCTACAACCTCGCCTGTTTCGTCACAGGGCTTGAAGCGACGTCACTGTGCGCCGATATCGACACTTTCGTCGAAGGCCGTGAGCTTGACGACAATGCGCATGTGCTGTTGCGGTTTGAAGATGGTGCCAAAGGCATGTTGTGGTCGAGTCAGGTTGCGCCTGGAAACGAAAATGCCTTGAAGCTCCGTGTCTATGGCAGTGCAGGAGGATTGGAGTGGAGTCAGGAAGATCCCAACTACCTGTGGTTCACACCGTTGGGAGAACCGAAGCGATTGCTGACGCGCAACGGCGCTGGTGCCAATGATGCAGCAACTCAAGTCTCACGCATTCCCGGTGGTCACCCGGAGGGTTATCTTGAAGCGTTCGCCACCCTGTATTCGGAGGCTGCGGCTGCAATTGTTGCTCGTCGTGATGGCGATCAATCCTCGACTCCGGAACTATGCCCGACTGTGCAAGATGGCTTGAAAGGCGTTACCTTTGTGAGCGCGGTTGTTGCGTCATCGGCAAAGGGTGGTAATTGGGTCAAGCTCTAGTTCAGAGCTGGGGCGAATTCACCATGACAGTAACTCGACAACGGTCCGTGTGTCCGCACGACTGTCCTAGTGTGTGCGCACTGGATGTCGAAGTGCTTGATGGTCAGACGATAGGTCGTGTCTACGGTGCCAAAGATCATCCTTATACCGATGGTGTCATTTGTGCCAAGGTGTCGCGTTACGCTCAGCGGATTCATCATCCGGACCGTTTGATGCAACCGCTGGTTCGCAAACGTGGCAAATCAGCTCGAACCAAACAAGCTTCATTCGGTGTCAAGCCGTCGCTCGACGACTTTGAAGCTGCCAGTTGGGATTCGGTGCTTGATCTTGTTGCTGAGCGCTTTGCAGCGATAGCCTCGAATCAGGGTAGCGAGGCAATTTGGCCTTATCACTTTGCGGGCACGATGGGGCTGGTGCAACGCGATGGTCTTGATCGTTTTCGCCACGCGTTCCAGACCTCTCGCATGCATGCAACGTTTTGTACGACCTTGCCCGATGCAGGTTGGCTTGCAGGGTTTGGCAAGCGCATGGGCAGTGATGTTCGTTTAATGGAAAATAGTGAATTGGTTGTTGTCTGGGGTGGCAATCCTGTCAATACCCAGGTCAATGTCATGAACTACATCGCCAAAGCCAAACGCAAAAGCAATGCAAAGCTTGTGGTCATTGATCCTTACCGAACGCGCACGGCAGACAAGGCAGATTTACACTTGATGCTTAACCCTGGAACCGATGGCGCATTAGCCTGTGCTGTCATGCATATATTGTTCAGGGATAATCGAGCCGACCGTGAATACCTTGAAAAGCATACTGACGATTCAGCCTCCGTCGAGACTCATTTGCAATCACGCACGCCAGAATGGGCAGCATCGATAACGGGATTATCTGTACAAGATATTGAACACTTTGCGCAGTTGTATGGCAGCACGCGAAAAAGTTTCATACGGCTCGGTTATGGCTTTGCGCGCTCGCGCAATGGCGCGGTCAATATGCATGCAGTGAGTTGCCTACCCGCTGTTACCGGCGCGTGGAAGGTTGAGGGCGGCGGCGCACTGTATGGCAACAAGCATATCTATCCATTGGATACAACCTTGATCGGTGGCCTGGACTTGCCATGTGAAACACGGATCATGGATCAATCGCGCATCGGTGAGGTGCTATGTGGCAACCCGGTGGACCTTGCCGGCGGGCCTGCGGTATCGGCGCTTTTTGTTCAAAACACCAATCCAGCGGTAGTCGCCCCTGATACACGGCGAGTGGTGCAAGGTTTGTTTCGTGATGATCTTTTTACGGTCGTACACGAACAGTTCATGACTGAAACAGCGGCACTCGCTGATGTCGTATTGCCGGCCACCATGTTTCTGGAACATGACGATATCTATACCTCAAGTGGGCATACCTTTTTGCAGTTTGCTGAAAAGCTGATTGATGCACCAGGCGAATGTCGAAGCAATCATGTGCTTATGCAAGGCCTTGCCTGTCGGCTGGGAATCGATCATCCGGCTTACACGATGAATGAACGTGAGTTGATCGACGCGACGATGCAGGCATCTGGGTTACCCCCGGTGTGTACCTGGTCGAGTGACGGACATGAGTGCGCTCCAACATTCGAGCAGGCAAATTTTCTGGAGGGGTTTCCAACTGATACCGGCAAATTCAAGTTTGCACCGGACTGGCAAAGTATCGGACCGAATAGCCAGGATATGCCGGCGATGCCTGATCACTGGGCATCGATTGATGAGGCAACTGAAGAGCATCCCTTTCGACTGGTAGCGGCACCGGCAAGGCAGTTTCTTAATAGCAGTTTTACCGAAACTGAATCGGCCCGCAGGATGGAAAAAAAGCCGGAAGCGCAAATCCATGCGGATACGCTCAATGCCTTGGGTTTGGCGTCAGGAGACAAAGTGACATTGGGTAATCGACTGGGGCAAGTGACGCTCGATTGTCGGGTCTCAGATGGCGTTCAGACCGGTACCGTTATCGTCGAGTGTCTCTGGCCAAATTACTGTTTCGAGCAGGGCCTTGGCATCAATGCCCTGATCAGTAGTGAGCCTGGGAAGCCCAATGGCGGAGCGGTGTATCACGATACGGCGATTTGGATCCGATCAGCGGAAACTAATTTCTGATGTGATGGTCATTCATCAGACAGACGGCTTTTAGACAGAAATTCGCCTTTTTCACAGGCTAAGGGGTACGCATGACACGCTTGTTCACTCGCACTACGGCTATTCTGGCTTTCCTGGCCAGCGTGATGATAATGAATCTGGCGCATGCTGCGGAACCCGTATCCAAATCCCGGCGCGGAGTCGCGATTGGCGGGCATGACTCAGTCGCCTATCACTCGATAGATCGTGACCCTCAGGCCGATGCAGTCGAGGGCAACAAGACATATATAGTTGAGTACAAAGGTGCCAAATGGCGTTTTGGCTCCAAAGAGAGTGCAGATTTATTCGAAGCCGACCCTGAACGCTATTCACCTGCCTACAACGGACATTGCGCGAATGCCTTGAGCCTCGGCAAAGGACTGGTTCGGACCAATGGCGAAACCTGGGAAATATTCGAGGACAAGCTCTATCTGTTTTACGCTCCGGTTGGCCGAACACGCTGGATGGATGGAAACTGGGCGACTTACAAAATCGCTTCAGACGCGGCTTGGGAGAAGTTGTCGAAAAAGTAGCACTTGGTGTTTGTGTATCCAGAGCACCGACTTCCGCGGCTTGTCAACGTCGCCGAGCAATCCACACTCCGATAGCCGCCACTGTCATGCCTGACCAGGCGAGTGGTGTCATCTTTTCATCCAGAACCCACCAGGCGATGAGTGCCGACAATGGTGGCACCAGAAAAAAAAGTGCTGAGACACGGGTTGCTTCGCCACGTCGGATCATCAGCAACAACAGCGATATGGCAAGGATCGAGTTTCCTATAACGAGATAGGCAAGGGCGAACAGGAATGGCCCCGTAACCGTGATCTGCATATTTTCGAAAAAATACGCCAAAGGCAGTGTGCAAGCAAATCCAACTACATATTGCACGGTATTGCTGGTCAAGGGATGATGCGCTACGCCAAAGCGATTTTCCCAAACAGTGGCGATCGTGATAGCTAGTAATCCGGTAACAGAAAAAAGAACAATTGCTAAAGAGACATCCTGAATACCGCTATTTCCGGTGATAACCAGCGTGGTACCGGTTAGTCCAAGCAACAGCCCTGCCCAACGTAGTCGGGAAACAGTCTCCTTGGACAGGCCTGGCATTATCAATGCGACGAGTATGGGTTGCAATGATGTGATAAGTGCTACGGTGCCGGCGGAACCACCGAGACGGAATGCCGTCCAGCAAGCGCCGAAGTAGACGACTTGTATCAGAAAACCGACAATGACAAGGTTTAACCAATCCTGTCGAGTGGCGGGTAGTGCAGGGCGTATATAAAGCACAAACGGCAGCAGTAATACAACGACACAGAAGTACCGCAGGCTTAAAAGTGTAAGGGGATCCGCATTGTGAATGCCGATTTTGGCAACCGTGAAGCCGCCTGACCATAGCAGCAGAAATATGGCCGGGGCAACACGGACAAGTATTGTTGTTCTAACCTTTGGTTGCTCCGAGCGTAAGACCC